>NZ_DATMHS010000056.1:0-52515 GCF_035554825.1 Ramlibacter sp.
ACCACACCGAAGCGCTGGTCTCGATCGACGTCAACTCGGCCCGCGCCATCAAGGGCGGCGACATCGAGGAAACCGCCACCCGCACCAACCTGGAAGCGGCCGACGAAGTCGCGCGCCAGATGCGGCTGCGCGACCTCGGCGGCCTGATCGTCATCGACTTCATCGACATGGAGGAGTCGAAGAACCGCCGCGAGGTGGAGAACCGCCTGCGCGACGCGCTGCGGCAGGACCGCGCCCGCGTGCAGTTCGGCACCATCAGCAAGTTCGGCCTGATGGAGATGAGCCGCCAGCGCCTGCGCCCGGCGCTGTCCGAAGGCGCTTCGATCCCCTGCCCGCGCTGCGGCGGCCACGGCCACATCCGCGACACCGAGAGCTCGGCGCTGCAGATCCTGCGCATCATCCAGGAAGAGTCCATGAAGGACGGGACCGCCGCCGTGCACGTGCAGGTGCCGGTCGAGGTCGCCTCCTTCCTGCTGAACGAGAAGCGCACGGAGATCGCCAAGATCGAGTTGAAGCAGCGCCTGAGCGTGATCATGGTGCCGAACAAGACGCTGGAGACGCCCCACTACCGGCTGGAGCGCCTGAAGCACGACGATCCGCGCCTGGACAACCTGCAGGCCAGCTACCACATGGCCGAGGACTTCGAGGCCGAAACCACCGTCACGCGCCGCACCCACGAGCGCACCAACAAGCAGGAACCGGTGATCAAGGGCGTGCTGCCCGACGTGCCGGCCCCGATCGCCGAACCGAAGCCCGAGCCCGTCAAGGCCGCCGCCCCGGCGCCCGCCGCAGCCGCCCCGGCGCCGGCGGTGCAACCGGCGGAGTCCGGCTTCATCGGCTGGATCAAGTCGCTGTTCGGCGTGCCGGCGCAGCCGGCGCCGGCTGCGGCCGCCGCACCGGCGGCCGCACCAGCGGCCAAGGAAGAACGGCGTGAAGGCCGCGGCGACGGACGGCGCGGCGGCCGCGGCGGCCGCGATGGCGACCGCCACGGCGGGCGCCGCGGCGAAGGCCGTGGCCGCGACGAGGGCCGGCGCGAGCGGGTCGCCGCCGAAGGGGCCGAGGGCCAGCCGGCGCGGGCCCCCGAAGGCGGCCGCCGCGACGAGCAGCGGCGCGACGACCAGCAGCGCCGCGGTGATCGCCAGCGCGGCGAACGCCAGGAGCGCGGCGAAGGCCGCGCCGACGAGCAGCAGCGCGAACCCCGCCCGGCGCGTGGCGAGCGCCAGCCCCGCGGCGAGCGGCGCGACGAGCGTGTGAGCGCCGAAGGCCAGCCCGCCGATCTGCAGGCGGTCGAGGGCGGCAGCGGCGAAGCCAGGCAGGAGCGGCCGCCGCGCGGCGAGCGGGGCGAAGGCCGGCGCGAGCGCGGCGAAGGCCGGCGTGAGCGCGGCGAGCGCGGCCAACGCGGCCAGCGCGAAGCGACCCCGGCCGAAACGGCCGAAGTGCAAGCCCTGGCCGGCGCCGCCACCTCCGTGGGCGAGGTCGTCGAGATGCGCGACGGGCAGACACCGCCCGCCGCGGACGCGGTGCTGGAGTCGCACACCCATCAGGATGGCAACCGCTCGCGCGACGAGGGCGAAGAGCGCCGCGACCGCCGTTCGCGCGACCGCTACGGCCGCGACCGCCGCGAGCGTGGCGACCGCCAGCCGCGCGAGGAGGCGGCGGCCGCACCGGCGGCGATGACCGAAGCCGCCGAGCCGATGGAGGACAGCGCGCCATCGCGCATGCGCTATCCGAGCGCGTTCGCGACCGAGGAAGGGGCCGAGGAAGCGGCGCCGGCGCAACGCGCCGTGGCCGCCGCCGCGCCCGCGCCCGCGCCCGCGCCCGCGCCCGCGCCGGTGTCGGCGCCGGCAACGGCACCCGCGCCTGCCACGGCACAGCCGGCACACGCCCCGATGCCGAAAGTGCAGCCGTTCCAGCTGCCCGTGGGCGAGCTGGCGCAGATCGCCGAAGGGTCGGGGCTGCAGTGGGTGAACTCGGACGCCGACAAGATCGCGGCCGCCCAGGCGGCGATCGCGGCGGAGCCGCGGCCGGTCCACGTGCCGCGCGAGCGGCCGCCGCTGGTCGTCGTGGACGAGGGTCCGCTGGTGCTGGTGGAGACCAAGCGCGACCTGGGCGAGATGCGCCTGCCGTTCGAGCAGGCCAGCCTGCTGTAAGCCTCAAGGGTGGGCGCTGGCGCGCCCCCGCTCGCGGACAGCCGGACCGTGCGTCCGGCTGCCTTGCTTTGGCGCGCGGCTAATCGTTCGCCGCCCGCTTCCACGCCTGCTCGGCCGCGAGCGGGTCGCCGCGCTCTTCCGCCAGCAGGGCGAGCGCGCGCCAGGCGTTGCGATGCAGCCCCGGATCGCGCAGTCCGACCGCCGCTTGGCCCATCAACTGCTGGGCCTTGCCCCACAGCTGCCGCTTCACGCATGCCACGGCCGCGAGGTACTGGAGCGTCGCGTCACGGGGATTGTCGCGGTGCGCCGCCTCGATGCGGGCCAGCCAGGTGGGGTCGATGCTGTCCAGCCCGTCCTCCAGGGCGACCACCAGCCGCACCTTCAGGTTGTCGTCGAGACGGTCGTGCTGTTCCCACACCGGCAGCAGCCAGTCGCGCGCGAGGCCGGCGTCGCCGCCCAGCGTCGTGAGCCGCTGCGCCGCGTGGATCGCCAGCTCCGGCATGGCCCGCTCGGCGGGCTCCAGCGACTCCCAGGCCCGCTGCAACTGGGCGATGTCGTGCGCATCGTTCAGGAGGTCGGCCGCCAGTCCGCGGACGATGCTGTGCGCCGCATCGGGCGAAAAGGCGCGGTGCTTGGCCAGCAGCCGCGCCGTCTCCAGCGCCTCGCCGGTGTGGCGCGACAGGCGCGCCGCCTTGAGCTTGATCCGAAGCGCCAGCGTGCGCCGCGCCGCGCCTTGCGGCAGCCCCTGGAGCCATCCCATGGCGGCTTCCGGATCGCGGTCCTGCAGCGCCCAGCGGGCGGCGCGCATCAACGCGCCTTCGCGCGTCTCCTGCGTATCGCGCGCCGGGGCCTGGGCCAGCGCCTGCTGCAGGTGCTCCTCGCGCGCCGCGCGGTCTTGCAACGCCTGCGCGCTCTCGGCCGCGAGCAGGTGCGCCAATGCCCGGACCTGCGCCGAGTTCGCGAGCTTCTGCTCGCCGGTGCGCAAGGACTTTTCCTGGGCCAGCGACAGCTCCGCCGCCTTGCGCGCCCGGATGAAGCGGCCGGCCAGCAGGTGCGAGATCGAGTCGAGCAGCGACGCATGGACCGCGCGCTCCTTTTGCTGCGCCCGCCAGCGCAGCGCCTGGCGCGGCAGGTCGAACAGGGCCGCCAGCGCGCCCAGCGCCGCGTGCAGGAAGGCGAAGGCGAGGAACGCCAGCAGCAGCACCAGGTTGAGCGAAAGATCGACCCGGTACGGCGGCCAGAACAGCGTCACCGTACCCTGGTTGTTGCCGGCGAACAGCGCGATCGCCACGGCGACCGCAAAGAGGGCGAGCAGCCACAACGCAGCCCGCATCTCAGAGGCCTCCCCGGTGCGCCATCAGACGGATTCGCAGCAGCGGTGCCATCGCTATCGTCCCGCGGCAGTGGTGGCCAGCACCGCGAGGGTTTCGTCGATGCGCGGCAGTTCCACCGTGCGCAACTGCCCCTGGACCTGCTGCAGCAGGCCGGCGGCGGCCTGGGTGCGGCGCGACGAGGCATCGAAATACTTGCGCAGCGCCTGCGCCGCGGCCGCGACATCCGCCCGGGCGGCGTCGGTCTGCCGGGACAACAGCCCGAGGCGCGCATTGAGCAGCTTCAGCTTGAGGTTCTCGCGCACGAAAAAGCCCTGGTCGGGCGCGAGCAGCATGGCCTCGGGCTCGTCGATGCGGCTGACCCGCACCAGGCCCCGCGCCTCCTCCCGGATGTCCAGCCAGGCACGCTCCCACCACTGCGCCGGGGTGGCCGGCTTCTTGCGCGCGGCCGGCGCCGGCGCCGGCGCCGGCGCCCCGACGGCATTGGCCAGCGGCAGCTCGTCGACCAGCCGGGCCAGCTCGTCGAGCTTGACGAGCAGCCCGGGCACGTCGGAGACGCTGGCGACCCGAATCCGGTCGATGTCGCGCGCGATCGCGGCCCGGGCCCGGGACAGCCGGGTCTGGCCCGAGCGCTCCAGGCGCTGGTCGGCGCCGCGCAGCGCGGCCAGCAGCGGCTCCGCGCTGCCGGTGAGCTGGGCCTGCTGCTGCGCGAGCCGCAGCGCCGATTCGATGTCGACCACCAGGTTCTCGTCGCGTGACCGCGAGAGGCTCTGGATCAGCTCCTCGAGCTGGGAGCGCTGCAGCGCCACCTCGCCCACCCGCGTTTCGGTCAGCGCGAGCCGCGCCGCCGTTTCGCGGGCGAGTTCCTGGGCCTGCTTGGCGGCGGCCCGCGCCTCGATCGAGGTGCTGCCGGCGTCGGCGCTCTGGCGGGCCAGCTGTTCCTGGATGTTGGACAGCTTCTGCCACAGCAGCACGCTGGAGACGAGCGCGGCGGCGGCCAGCGCCAGCAGGAAATACAGCACCCCGCGGGCGACGACCATGCCGGCCTGGCCCGGCGCGGCGGCGGCGTCGGAGACTTCCACCACGGGCACCTGGCTGTCGACGATGGACTGGCTGGGAGGCGGTGAACTCATCGAAACGATTCTAGGACCGCCACCACCGCGTCCACGGCCGGTCGTGACTCGCAAACAACACCGAAGCCGGCGCGACGCGCGGCATGCGCGATGCGCGGATGCGTGGCGACCGCGCGCGAGCCGCGCCAGTCCTGCTGCGGCAGCAGCTCGGTGAGGTGGGCGATCGCTTCGGAGCTGCTGAAGAGCCAGACGCCGCCGGCGCGCGCGAGCGCGAGTTGCGCCGCCGTCAGCTGGGGAGCCCCGCGCCGATAGGACACGACCGTGTCCACGACGGCCCCGACCGAACCGAGCCGCTCGGCGAGCCAGTCGCGCCCGGCGGCGGCGCCCTGCGCATCCCCGCCACGCACGATCAGCACCCGGTCGCCGGTCCGCACCTGCGGGGCCACCTGCGACCACAGCGTCTCCGAGTCGAACTGGACGGCGCTGGCCGGCGGCGCGTCGATGCTGGCGCCCGGCACGCCCGCGGCGATCAGCGCCGCGTGCGTGCCGGCGCCGGTCGCCCACGCCCGGGCTGCCGGCGGCCAGGCCATGCCGGCCGGCCGGCTGCCGAAGAAATGACGCACCGCATTGCCGCTCACGAACATCGCCGCGCGGCAGGCGGCGAGCCGCCGCCACGCGTCCTGCACCGGGGCGGCGTCGGCCACCGGAAGAATGGCGATCAGGGGAAACGCCTGGGCGTCGAAGCCGCGCTGGCACAGCTCGTCGACCCAGCGCCGGGCTTCGTGTTCCGGTCGGGTGACGAAGACGCGCACGGCGTCCGGCGGGCTAGTGGGCACCCGCCGCGCGCAACTGGCCCGCCACGCCCGTGCCCAGCTCGGCGGCGCGGGTCAGGTCGGCGATCGGGGCGGCCGACTGCGCGCGCGCCAGCGGCACGGCGCCATCGGGGTCGCCCCATGCGGCGCGCAGCTGCAGGTATTCGCCCGACACTGTGGCGTAGGCGGCCAGCGGCATCGAGCAGCTGCCGCCCATCGCGCGGCTGACCGCGCGCTCGGCGGCCACCGCCAGCCAGGTGGTCTGGTGGGCGAGCGGCGCCAGGATGTCGATCAGGTCGCGGCGATCGGCGCGCACTTCGATGCCCAGCGCGCCCTGCCCGGCGGCCGGCAGCATCTGCTCGGGCTCGAACACCTGGCGGATGCGCTGGCCCAGGCCCAGGCGCTTGAGCCCGGCGGCGGCGAGCACGATCGCGTCGTAATTGCCTTCGTCCAGCTTGCGCAGGCGGGTGTCGAGGTTGCCGCGGAGCGGCTCGATCTTCAGGTCGGGCCGCAGCGAGCGCAGCAGCACCACGCGGCGCAGGCTGGAGGTGCCCACGACGGCGCCGGGCGGCAGCGCGTCGAACGATGCGTGGCGGGTGGAGACGAAGGCGTCGCGCGGATCCTCGCGCTCCATGACGCAGGCCAGGGCGAAGCCTTCGGGCAGGTCCATCGGCACATCCTTGAGCGAGTGCACGGCCAGGTCGGCCTGCCCCTGCTCCAGGGCGACTTCGAGCTCCTTGACGAACAGGCCCTTGCCGCCGACCTTGCTGAGGCTGCGATCCAGGATCTGGTCGCCCTTGGTCGTCATGCCCAGCAGCGAGACCTCGTGGCCGCGCTGCTCGAGCAAGGCCTTGACATGCTCCGCCTGCCACAGCGCGAGGCGGCTTTCGCGGGTGGCGATCACGAGTTTGCTCACTGTCCTCACCTGTTCGTCGAGTCTTCCGGGGAATGTCGATGCTAGCATGCGGCCTGCCGAAAATTTAAGCAGCCCCCGAGCGCGCCCCGAAGAGAACCCGCCTGATGCCAGAAACCCCGGAAGCGGCGCGTCGCGCCAAGGACAACGAACGGCCCCTGCGCGAGGACATCCGGCTGCTGGGACGCATCCTCGGCGACACGGTGCGTGAGCAGGAAGGCGCCCAGGCCTTCGAGCTGGTCGAGCGCGTGCGCAAGCTGTCCGTGGCGTTCCGGCGCGATGCCGACCAGGAGGCCGATCGCGCCCTCAAGACGCTGCTCAAGTCGCTCAGCGGGGCCCAGGCAGTGAGCGTGATCCGCGCCTTCACCTATTTCAGCCATCTCGCCAACCTGGCCGAGGACCGGCATCACATCCGCCGGCGGCAGGTGCACGAACGCGCCGGGGACACCCAGGACGGCAGCGTCGAGGTCGCGCTGGCGCGCCTGCGCTGGGCCGGCATTTCGCCGCGCATGGTGTCGCACACGCTGGCCCAGAGCCACATCTCGCCGGTGCTCACGGCGCATCCGACCGAGGTCCAGCGCAAGAGCATCCTCGATGCCGAGCGCGCCATCGCCCGGCTGCTGGCGCAGCGCGACGAGATCCGGTCGCGCGCCCTGCCCAAGGACGCCCTGGCGCCGCGGGAGCTGGCGGCCAACGAGGCGCAGCTGCGGGCCAGGGTGCTGCAGCTGTGGCAGACGCGGCTGCTGCGCTTCACCAAGCTGACGGTGGAGGACGAAGTCGAGAACGCGCTCAGCTACTACGAGGCGACCTTCCTGCGCGAGATCCCGCGGCTCTACGCCGGCCTCGAACGCGAGCTCGGGCAACACCCGGTGGCCAGCTTCCTGCGCATGGGCCAGTGGATCGGCGGCGACCGCGACGGCAACCCCAACGTCGGCGCCCACACGCTGGAGTACGCGCTGCGCCGCCAGTGCGAAGTGGCGCTGCGGCACTACCTGACGGAGGTCCACTACCTCGGCGGGGAGTTGTCGCTGTCGACCCTGCTGGTGGGCGTGACGCCGCAGATGCAGGCGCTGGCGGACAGCTCGCCCGACACCAGCGAGCACCGACGGGACGAGCCCTACCGCCGCGCGCTGGCCGGCACGTACTCGCGGCTGGCGGCCACGCTGCGGGAATTCACCGGCGGCGAGGCCGCCCGGCACGCGGTGGCGCCGCAGAACCCGTACCGCCGCGCCGAGGAGTTCCTCGCCGACCTGCGCACGATCGAAGCCTCGCTGCGGGAACACCACGGCGCGGCGCTGCTCGCGCAGCGGCTGCATCCGCTGATGCGCGCCGTCGAGGTGTTCGGCTTTCACCTGGCGACGGTGGACCTGCGGCAAAGCTCCGACCAGCACGAGCGCGTGGTCGCCGAGCTCCTGTCGGTGGCGGGCATCGAGCCGGAGTACGCCGGCCTGCCGGAGGATGCGCGGCGCCAGCTGCTGTTGCGGCTGCTGGCCGACGCCCGGCCGCTGCGCGTGATCGGCGGGCAGTATTCCGGGCACACGCAAGGCGAGCTCGCCGTGTTCGAGATGGCCAGCCACCTGCGCGAGCGGTTCGGCCGTGACGCGATCCGCCACTACATCATCAGCCACACCGAGACCGCCAGCGACCTGCTGGAGGTGCTGCTGCTGCAAAAGGAGGTGGGACTGCTGACCGGCACGATCGACCGGCAGGGCGTCGCCAACCTGATCGTGGTGCCGCTGTTCGAGACCATCGAGGACTTGCGCAACGCCCCGCTGATCATGCGCGACTTCTATGCGCTGCCGGGGGTCGCCCGGCTGGTGCAGCGCTCGGGCGCCGAGCAGGAGATCATGCTGGGCTACAGCGACAGCAACAAGGACGGCGGCATCTTCACCAGCAACTGGGAGCTGTATCGCGCCGGCATCGCGCTGGTGGAGCTGTTCGACGAGATGGCCAGCCGCGGCCCCGGAGGCTCGAACGGCGCGCCGGGCATCGGACCGGTCCCGATCCGGCTGCGCATGTTCCACGGCCGCGGCGGCACCGTCGGCCGCGGCGGCGGCCCGAGCTACCAGGCGATCCTGGCGCAGCCGCCCGGCACGGTGCGCGGCCAGATCCGGCTCACCGAACAGGGCGAGGTGATCGGCTCCAAGTACGCGAACCCCGAGATCGGACGGCGCAATCTCGAGACCCTGGTCGCCGCCACGCTGGAAGCGACTTTGCTGCAGCCGGCCAAGGCGCCGGCCAAAGCCTTCCTCGCCGCCGCCGAAGCGCTGTCGCGCGCGAGCATGGCGGCCTACCGCTCCCTGGTGTACGACACGCCGGGTTTTGCCGACTATTTCTTCGGCGCGACGCCGATCCGCGAGATCGCCGAGCTGAACATCGGCTCGCGGCCGGCCGCGCGGCGCCCGTCGCGCCGGATCGAGGACCTGCGCGCGATTCCCTGGAGCTTCAGCTGGGGCCAGTGCCGCTTGACCCTGCCCGGCTGGTACGGCTTCGGCACGGCGGTGGAACAGTTCCTCGCGGGCGATGGGGCGCCGATCCGGGCCCAGCGGCTGGCGCTGCTGCAGAAGATGTACCGGCAATGGCCGTTCTTCCGCGCCCTGCTGTCGAACATGGACATGGTGCTGGCCAAGAGCGATCTCGCGCTCGCCGCCCGCTATGCCGAACTGGTCGCCGACACGCGCCTGCGCAAGCGCATCTTCCCGACCATCGCGGCGGAGTGGCAGCGCACCGTCGACGCGCTGGCGCTGGTGACCGGCGAGCGCCAGCGGCTCGCCTCCAACCCCGCCTTGCAGCGCTCGCTGCGCCACCGCTTCCCGTACATCGACCCGCTGCACCACCTGCAGGTGGAACTGGTGCGGCGCTACCGCGAGGGCAGCGCCGACGAGCGGGCCCGGCACGGCATCCACCTGTCGATCAACGGCATTTCGGCGGCCTTGCGCAACACCGGCTAGCGGCGGCCTCCGCGCGGGGTTCAGCTTCCGAGCAGCTCGCCGATCGGCTTGAGGTGGTCGACGCGGTCGCAGACCGCCTTCACCACCATCAGGATCGGGATGCCGAGCAGCAGGCCCCACACGCCCCACAGCCAGCCCCAGGCCAGCACGCCGATGAAGACCACCACCGGGTTCATGCTCGCCGTGCGGCTGGTGAGCCAGGGCACCAGCAGGTTGCCGACGACCGCGTGGATCGCCAGCGACGCCGCGGCGACCGCCAGCGCCTGGTCGACGGCGCCGAACTGCAGGAAGGCCACCAGCGCGGCCGCCCCGGTGATGATCGCCGAGCCGATGTACGGCACCATGTTCAGCACGCCGGCGCCGAAGCCCCAGACGGCGGCGTGCTTCAGGCCGAGCGCCCAGAACGCGAGGCCGGTGACCGCGCCGACGAACACGCTGGCGCCCACCTGCACCAGCAGATAGCGCTGGATCTGCGAGTTGATCTCGTCCAGCGCCTGCACGGTGATCTTCTTGTCGCTCAAGGTGTCCCCGCTGATCTTCACCAGCTTGCGGCGGAACGTGTCGCCCGACAGCAGCAGGAAGTAGGTGAGAAAGGTGACGACCGTGACCTGGCCGATCAGGCTGGCCAGCCCCACCGTTCCGCTCCACAGATGCGCGCGCACGTCGAACGTCGGCTTTTCGATCACCACCCGCTGCACCCCGCGCGCCGGGGCCGGTGTGCTGCCGGCTTCCTTGGCCGCCTGTTCCAGCTGGGCGGCCGCCTCCTGCACGGTGCCCAGCGTGCTGTCGCCGCGCCGGCCCTGCAGGTGCATGGCGTCGCGCAGCTTGCGCGCGGCTGCCGGCAGCGAGCTGACCAGCTGGTTGACGTCGTCGCTGAACGAATAGACCGCGCCGCCGGAGCCGGCGATGATGCCCAGGATCAGCACCGCGGCACTCAGCGCGCGTGGAATCCGCACCCGCTCCAGCCAGTCGACCACCGGCGACAGCGCGTAACTGAGCAGGAAGCCGATCATCAGCGGGATGAAGAAGCCGCTGGCCCAGCGCAGCGTCGCCAGCGAAGCCAGCACCGCCAGCACCACCAGCGACATGCTGCGCACGTTGACCGGCACGTGCAGCAACGCGTGCGACGGGTCCTGCGGGTCGGCCGGCACTGGCGCCGCAACCGGTTCGATCTGCTTGCCTGCTTCTTCCATGGGTCCTTTGTGTTGCCGGGCGGAAACGTGCCGCCTACATCGCCAGCGCTTCGCGCACCGCGCCGAGCTGGCGCCGCGAGACGGCGAGCAGCTCGTCGACGCCGTTGAGGCGGACCGCCCAGCCCTCGCCTTCCTCGGCGTCGTCCTGCCGCTCCAGCGCCCGCAGCGCGCGGCGCGACACCAGCGCGTTTCGATGCACGCGCAGGAAATGCGCCGCGTGCCGCTCTTCAAGCTCGCTCAGGGAAGCATCGAGGATATAGCTTCTGTTGAGGGTGCGCACGGTGATGTACTTGAGCTCGGCCTTGAAGTACAGCACCTCGCCGAGCGGCACCCGCTCGGTCCGGCCGCGGTCGTGGATCAGGAGCGTCTCCGCCGCATTCGCCGGCGCCGGCGCGCCGCGGCCCTGTACCAGCCGCTCGACCTTCTGCAGGGCCGACTGCAGGCGCTCCAGCCGCACCGGCTTGGTCAGGTAGTCGGCCGCCTCCAGCTCGAAGGCCGACACCGCATGCTCCGAGTAGGCGGTGACGAAGACGACGATCGGCGGCTGCGGCAGCGAACGCAGCGCCTGGGCCAGGGCCAGGCCGTCGGCCCCCGGCATGTGGATGTCAAGCAGCACCGCGTCGAACGGCTGCCGCAGCAGCAGGTCCATCGCCTGCGCCGCGTTGGCGGCCTCGCCGGCGGGCACGGCCGGCGGCGCCGTGCATTCCGCGAGCAGCGACCGCAGCCGCGAACGGGCGAGCGTTTCGTCATCCACCAGCAGCACGCGAAGCGTCATCACGTTTCACCGGCTCCCGCCGGCACCTCCATTCGTACCTGGTACACGCCGTCCTGCAGCACGGTCTGGAACTGCGCCTGCACGTCGTGCAGCAGGCGCAGCCGGTCGCGCACGTTGGCCTGCGCGACCCCGTTGCCGCCGCGGCCCTGGCCGGCCGGCACCGTGTTGGTCACCTTGACGACCACCATGCCGCCGCGCCGCTGCGTGCTGATCTTCACCTGCGCCCCCTCGGCGCTCGGTTCCACCCCGTGCTTGACCGCATTCTCCACCAGCGGCTGCAGCAGCAGCGGCGGCACCCGGGCGCTGCCGGCCCGCTCGTCGATCGCCCATTCGACGCGCAGGCGCTCGCCGAAACGCACCTGTTCGATGTCCAGGTAGCGGCGGGCCAGCGCGACTTCCTCGGCCAGCGTGACCGAGTCGCCGGGCTCCGCCAGCGCATGGCGGAACAGATCGCTCAAATCCTCCAGGATCGCCTCGGCCCGCGCCGGGTCGTCGCGCACCAGCGCCACCGCGCTGTTCAGGGTATTGAAGAGGAAGTGCGGGCGGATCCTGGCCTGCAGCTCCGCCAGCCGCGCCGCCGTGTCGGCCGGCATCCGGCTGCGGGCGCGCAGCAGCAGCGCCGTGACCAGGGCCGCCGCCAGCAAGGCGCCGGTGGTGGCGGACGCCAGCCATGGCGTCGGGTCGGGGAAACCCGTGAGCACCAGCAGCGCGCAGCCGAACAGGCCGGCCAGCGCGCCCAGCGCCATGCCGAACCCATGCTGCGCGGCCGGCGACAGGCCGGCCAGCACGGTCTTGAGGCTGCACGCGACGATCAGCCAGACCAGCGTGCCGGGCAGGGTGGCGCCGCTCAGGAAAGCCACGCGCCAGAGCCAGTCCAGCGGATTGGCGGCCCCGAACATGGCGCCGGCTGCCATCACCGTTTCGACGAACAGCACGGCCCGCAGCACCACGCCGACCTGACAGGCGTCGAAGACCAGCACCGGCGCCGCCCGCGGCGGCGCCCGCCCCGCGCCGGGCAGGTCCTGGAAGGCCGATAGAATTTGCGAGTCCTTCATCCGGGTCGTCCCCTCGTACCCGATTATTGGTGATCCTCGCCTCTCCTGCGCCACGGGCCCGGGAAACGGGCCCCTCCTCCCGAACCATGAGTCAACTCGAACAGAAATCCAGCAGCTGGTCGGCCCTTTTCGCCGAGCCGATGAACGAGCTGGTCAAACGCTACACCGCCAGTGTCTTCTTCGACCGGCGGCTGTGGCGCGCCGACATCGAGGGCTCGCTCGCCCACGCCCGCATGCTGGCCGGCCAGGGCATCCTGGCGCAGGCCGACGTGCAGGCCATCGAGGCCGGCATGGCGCAGATCACGCGCGAGATCGAAGCCGGCCAGTTCGAATGGAAGCTCGATCTGGAGGACGTGCACCTGAACATCGAGGCCCGGCTCACCCAGATCGCCGGGGACGCCGGCAAGCGGCTGCACACCGGCCGCAGCCGCAACGACCAGGTCGCCACCGACGTGCGGCTGTGGCTGCGCGGCGAGATCGACCTGATCCTCGGCCTGCTGGCGGCCCTGCAGCAGGCGTTGCTGGACGTGGCCGAGCGCAACGCCGACGTGATCCTGCCGGGCTTCACCCATCTGCAGGTGGCGCAGCCGGTGAGCTTCGGCCACCACCTGCTCGCGTATGTCGAGATGTTCAGCCGCGACGCCGAGCGCCTCACGCAGGTGCGGGCGCGGGTGAACCGGCTGCCGCTGGGCGCCGCCGCGCTGGCCGGCACCAGCTATCCGCTGGACCGCGAGCGGGTCGCCCGCGAACTGGGCATGGACGGCGTGTGCCAGAACTCGATCGACGCCGTGAGCGACCGCGACTTCGCGATCGAATTCACCGCCGCCGCCTCGCTGGCGATGGTCCACATCAGTCGCTTCTCCGAGGAACTGGTGCTGTGGATGAGCCAGAACTTCGGCTTCATCCGGATTCCCGACGGCTTCACCACCGGCTCGTCGATCATGCCGCAGAAGAAGAACCCGGACGTGCCGGAACTCGCGCGCGGCAAGACCGGGCGCGTGGTCGGCCACCTGATGGGGCTGATCACGCTGATGAAGGGCCAGCCCCTGGCTTACAACAAGGACAACCAGGAGGACAAGGAACCGCTGTTCGACACGGTGGACACCTTGAAGGACACGCTGCGCATCTTCGCGGACATGGTGGCCGGCATCACCGCGCAGCCCGAAGCGATGGAGCGCGCCGCGCTCAAGGGTTACGCGACGGCGACCGACCTGGCCGACTACCTGGTGAAAAAGGGCGTGCCGTTCCGCGACGCCCACGAGACCGTGGCCCACGCCGTGAAGACCGCCATGGCGCAGCAGCTCGACCTGGCGCAGCTGCCGCTGGCCGAACTGCAGCAGTTCAACCCAGCGATCGGCGAAGACGTGTACGAGGTGCTGTCCCCGCGCGGCTCGCTCAACGCCCGCGATATCCTCGGCGGCACCGCGCCGGCGCAGGTCCGCGCGCAGATCGCGCGCCACCGCGCGCGGCTGGCCTGACGGTCGCGGGCCGGCGCGCCGCGTCCCCGCCGCGCCGGCAGCAGCCCATTCGCTGACAACCCACGGAGAACAAGAGGAGACCAGCCGTGACCGTCATCACCAACATCGAGGACCTGCGGGTCCTGGCGCAGCGGCGGGTGCCGCGGATGTTCTACGACTACGCCGACACCGGCTCGTGGACCGAAAGCACCTACCGCGCCAACGAAGCCGACTTCGACAAGATCCTGCTGCGCCAGCGCGTCGCGGTGAACCTCGAGAACCGCACCACGCGCACCACGATGGTCGGCCAGCCCGTCGCCATGCCGGTGGCGATCGCGCCGGTCGGGCTCACCGGCATGCAGCACGCCGACGGCGAGATCCTGGTGGCCAGGGCGGCCAAGCGGTTCGGCATCCCGTTCACGCTCTCGACCATGAGCATCTGCTCGATCGAGGACGTGGCGCAGGCGACCGGCAACCACCCGTTCTGGTTCCAGCTGTACGTGATGCGCGACCGCGGCTTCATCGAGCGGCTGATCGACCGCGCCAAGGCGGCCAACTGCTCGGCGCTGGTCCTCACGCTGGACCTGCAGATCATCGGCCAGCGCCACAAGGACCTGAAGAACGGCCTGTCGGCGCCGCCCCGGCTGACGCTGCCGAACATCCTGAACATGATGACCAAGCCGCGCTGGTGCATGGCGATGCTCGGCACCCCGCGGCGCGAGTTCCGCAACATCGTCGGCCACGTCAAGGGCGTGGAGAACATGGGATCGCTGTCGGAGTGGACGTCCAAGCAGTTCGACCCGGCGCTGTCCTGGGACGACGTCGAGTGGATCAAGAAGCGCTGGGGCGGCACGCTGATCCTCAAGGGCATCCAGGACGTCGAGGACGCGCGCCTGGCCGTGGACACCGGGGCCGACGCGATCGTGGTGTCCAACCACGGCGGGCGGCAGCTCGACGGCGCGCCCTCCTCGATCTCCGCGCTGCCGGCGATCGTCGAGGCCGTCGGCCACCGGATCGAGGTGCACATGGACGGCGGCATCCGCTCCGGCCAGCACGTGCTCAAGGCGATGGCGCTCGGCGCCAAGGGCACCTACATCGGCCGCGCGATGGTGTACGGCCTCGGCGCGATGGGACAGGCCGGCGTCGAGGCGGCCCTGCAGATCATCCACAAGGAACTGGACCTCACGATGGCGTTCTGCGGCCGCACCGACATCAACACGGTGGACCGCAGCATCCTGCTGCCCGGGACCTTCTGACGGTCAGCGCCCGGGGCAGTCGCAGGCGGGGGAGCCCTTGTCGAACACGATCCGCCAACGGCCGGGGGCCTCCAGCCGCCAGACGCTGGTGAAGCGGCCGATCGGCCTGCCGTCGGCATCGTGCACCGGGCCCGAACTGAGAGCGAGGGCGCCGGACGCCAGCACTTCGACCTCCTCCGGCGCCCACGAGAACGGCGCCCGCGGTCCCTGGTAGAAGCGGCCCCACCAGGCGACCACCTGCTCCTTGCCGCGCAGCGGCGCCGGCCCGGAGAAGAACACGGCCTCGTCGGCGATGAACTCGGCGAAGGCCCGGTGGTCGCGGTCCGCCATGGTCCTGGCGAAGGCCCGCTCCACCGCCATCACCTCCTGGCGCAGTTCGTCATTGCCCGTCGCGCCGCCCCCGGCCTGCGCCATCGCGAGCGTGCATGCGGACAGCGCGGCGCCACCCGCTGCCCACCAGATCGATCGTGTCATGTCTGCCTCCGTTCCCGGTCCCGCGCGGCCGGCGCGTGTGGCTGCCTTGTTCGGGTCTGCTTGAACGCAGGCCCGCGGCCCCGCCTCGTTCTTGAGGAAAATCGCGATTGTGACCAAACTCCGCCGCATCGCCCATCTCGACATGGACGCCTTCTTCGCGTCCGTCGAGCTGCTGCGCTATCCGCAGTTGCGCGGGTTGCCGGTGGTGATCGGCGGCGGCCGGCGGTCGGTCGACGACGCCGTGCTGCGGGCGCACGCCGGCCTGCCCCTGAGCGAGATCCCGCCGGCGGCGTTCCCGCTGCTGCGCGACTACGTCGGCCGCGGCGTGATCACGACGGCCACCTACCCGGCGCGCCAGTTCGGCGTGGGCTCGGCGATGGGAATGATGAAGGCCGCCAGGCTGTGCCCGCAGGCGATCGTGCTGCCGGTGGACTTCGACGAGGTGCGCCGGTACTCGCGCCTGTTCAAGAGCACGATCGCCGAGATCGCGCCGCAGATCGAGGATCGCGGCATCGACGAGGTCTACGTCGATTTCACCGAGGTTCCCGGCGGGCAGCGCGAGGGCGGCCGGGTGCTGGCGCGGCTGATCCAGCGCGCGATCTTCGAGCGAACCGGCCTGACCTGCTCGATCGGCGTGGCGCCCAACAAGCTCATCGCCAAGATGGCGAGCGAGTTCAACAAGCCCAACGGCATCTCGGTCGTGCACGAGGCGGATGTCCAGGCGAGGATCTGGCCGCTGCCGGCGCGCAAGATCAACGGGATCGGCCCCAAGACCGACGAACGCCTGGCCAAGCTGCACCTGCGCACCATCGGCGACATCGCGGGCCAGCGGCGCGAGTGGCTGATCGACAACTTCGGGCAGGCCACCGGCGCCTGGCTGCACGATGCGGCGTGGGGCCGCGACGACCGCCCGGTGACGACCGAAAGCGAACCCGTCTCGATGAGCCGCGAGACCACCTTCGAACGCGACCTGCACGCGGTGCGCGACCGCGCCGAACTCGGCGCGGTGTTCACGCGCCTGTGCCAGCAGGTCGCCCAGGACCTGCAACGCAAGGGCTATGTCGGCAAGACCATCGGGATCAAGCTGCGCTATGACGACTTCCGCACGGCCACGCGCGACCACACCATCGCGTCCGCGACGGCCGATGCCAGGGAAATCCGTCGCATCGCCGGGCTGTGCCTGAAGCGGGTGGACCTGAGCCAGCGGCTGCGGCTGCTCGGCGTGCGGGTCGGCAAGCTGCTCAAGGCCGATGCCGCCGGGGCAGCGGCGAGCGAGCTCGCGCCACGCGCGGCCGAGCCGCCGGCGCCGGACACGCCCGACCTGTTCGAGCAGGCCGGCTGAGCCTCGCGCGGGGCCGCCCGCTCATTTGAAGGCGTCCTACCGCCTTCGGCCCCGTTGGCCTACATCAGCCCGGCCGTAGCGGTCGTACCTTGCAGCCCAGTACCACTTCATGGGGTTCAATCATGAAACGACAACTCCGGGCCCACCTCGCGGCCATGTGCCTGCTGGCGCCGGCCGCGTTCACCTTGACGGCCCTGCCGACCACCGCCGCCGCCCGGCCGGCGACGCCCGAAGTCAGTTCGCTGGAGGTCGCCAGCGACAATGGCGTCAATCCCGGCTCGCGCCTGCAATTCACGCTGCAGGGCACACCGGGCGCCCGCGCGTCGGTGCGCATCCGCGGGGTGCGCGATCCGATTCCGCTGCGCGAGACCGCACGTGGCGTCTACCGCGGCCAGTACATCGTCGGCCGCGCTGACGACATCGATACCGGCGACAAGATTCGCGCGATCCTGCGCCACGGCAACCGCACCGTCACCGCCAGCTACGACGTGCCGCCGGGGCTGCGCACGGTCGCCGTCGCCCCGCCGCCGCTGCGCATCGAGCGCTTCCAGGTCTCGACGCTCGAGCGCGTGGAGCCCGGCGCCGACATCGACTTCATGCTGGAAGGCGCCCCCGGCGCCGTGGCCGTCGTCGACCTGCCGGGGATCGCCAACAACGTGCAGCTGCGCGAAGTGCGGCCCGGACACTACGAGGGCAGCTACACCATCCGCCGCGCCGACCGGCTCGACCCCAACGGCCCGGTGGTCGCGACACTGCGGGCCGGCAACCGCGCCGTCACCGCGAACCTGAACCACCCGCTGGTGGTCGCCGACAACCGGCGCCAGGAAGCCGACAACCGCGCGCCGGTGCTGCGCGACCTGACGCCGCGCGAAGGCGACGTGGTGCCCGGCGGGCCCAACACCGTGGTGTCGGGGCAGTTCGGCGACCGCGGCGGCAGCGGCGTCGACCCGAACAGCGTGCGCATCATGGTCTCGGGCCGCAACGTGACGCAGGACGCCGAGATCAATCCGCGGTCGTTCACGTACCGCGCCCCGCTGCCACCCGGCCGCCACACCGTCGACGTGACGGCGCGCGACCGCGCCGGCAATACCCTGCGCCGCAGCTGGAGCTTCGAGGTCGCCGCGGCGGCGCCGGCCAACGTGCCGATCCAGATCCTGAGCCACACCAACAACGGGCAGGTGGACGGCAACGTCGCCCGCGTCCGCGGCCGCACGGCGCCGAACGCGACGGTCGACGTGCGGGTGGATGCGGTCCCGCCTGTCGTCGGCCAGTTCGGCGTGGCACAGCAGCTGCTGTCGCGCACCATCCAGGCCGACCGCAACGGGGACTTCGAGTTCAGCTTCACCTCGCCGTTCCCGGTGCCCGGCACGCGCTACGACGTCCAGATGGTCGCGCACAAGGCCGACGTGACCAACGAGGCACGCATCACGCTGTTCCAGCGCCAGGGCTGACGGGGCCTCCGCTCGCGGCGCCTGTCCCGAAGTTGGCAGGCGCCGCCCGGTCTGGCCGCTACAGTGCGACAGCCGCCCGCCATGGGCGGCTGTCGCACATGGAGACCCCGCATGCACTGCTTCACGCTGACCGAGCAGGACCACGTCGCGCACCTGGTTCTCGATCGTCCCGACGCCATGAACACGATGGGGCCGGCTTTCTGGCGCGAGCTCGACGAGGTGCTCGTGCGGCTGCACGGCGCTGGCGACGCCCGGGCCCTGGTCATCTCGTCGACCGGCAAGCATTTCAGCGCCGGCATGGCGCTGGAAACCTTCGGCGGCGCGATCACGCTCGACGACGCGACGCCGGAAGGCCGCAGCGCGGTGTTCGACCTGCTCACCGACATGCAGGCGACGTTCACCAGGCTGGAGGCGCTGCGCATGCCGGTCATCGCCGCGATCCACGGCGGCTGCATCGGAGGCGCCGTCGACATGGTGACCGCCTGCTGCATCCGGTACGCCACGGCAGATGCGTTCTTCTGCATCCAGGAAATCAACATCGGCATGGTCGCCGACGTCGGCACCCTGCAGCGCCTGCCAAAGCTGGTGCCGCTGGGCATCGTCAAGGAGCTCGCCTACACCGGCCGCCGCCTGCCGGCGCAGCGTGCGCTCGCCTGCGGCCTGGTCAACGAGGTGTTCGAATCGCAGCCGGCCATGCTCGACGCCGCCATGCGGTGCGCGAAGGAGATCGCCGCCAAGCCGCCGGTGGCGATCTGGGGCAGCAAGCAGGCGATCCACTACGCGCGCGACCACTCGGTGGAGGATTCGCTGCGGCAGATGGGCTGGCTGCAGGGCGCCATCTGGAGCACCCGGCACGTGCGCGAGGCGGTGCAGGCGATGAAGCAGAAGCGCGCCGCCACGTTTCCGGGCCTGCCGCCCCTGCGGTCCTTCCGCGACGGCGCCTGATCGCCTTTACTGGCGCGCGGTCCGCACGCTCGCCGGGACCGCCGTCGGATGGCTGGTGCGGAACGGATTGATGTCCAGCCCGCCGCGCCGCGTGTAGCGCGCGTACACCGACAGTTTGACCGGGCGGCAGCGGGCCCGGATGTCGGTGAAGATCCGCTCGACGCACTGCTCGTGGAATTCGTTGTGGTTGCGAAAGCTCACCAGGTAGCGCAGCAGGCCGCCCTGGTCGATCTGCGGTCCGCTGTAGCGGATCTGCACGCTGCCCCAGTCCGGCTGTCCCGTGACCAGGCAGTTGCTTTTCAGCAGGTTGCTCACCAGCACCTCCTGCACCGGCTGCTCGTCGAACGCGGCCGTGAGCAACTCCGGCGCCGGGGTGTACTGCGTGCATTCGATGTCGAGGCGGTCGAGATTGACGCCGTCGAGCTCGTGCACCTGCTCGCGGTCGAACTCCTCGGGCAGGATCAGGCGCACGCCGACCGACGACGGAGCCTGGGCGCCGCGCCAGACGGCCTCGCTGATGTCGGTCCGGATTCGCTGCCGAACCTCCTCGGGTGTCGCGAACGGCGTGTTGCTGAAGCTGGTGAGGTACAGCTTGAACGACTTGCTCTCGACCAGGTTGGGCGTCTCGCAGGGCACCGTGACATGCGCGATCGCGACCTGGGGCTTGCCGCGCGGGGTGAGCCAGCTCAGCTCGTAGGCGGTCCACAGGTCGGCCCCGAAGAACGGCAGCGAGCCGGTCAGGCCCAGTTCGGCCCGCTTGGGCGCGCGCCCGATCGGGAACAGCAGGCTCGGATCGTAGTGGTCGACGCACGCCGCGGGCTTGCCGAGCTGCGACTGTTCGGGGGTGTTGGTCATGGGGCGCAAGCTCCCTTCAGGTGCGGCACCGGCGGCCCTTCAGACGAACGGCCGCTCGCGCAGCCACTTGGTGGCGATCCATTTGTCGCCGGCGAGCACGGGTGCGCCGCCATGCAGGGTCTTGGTGCTCGGGTGCGCCCGGTCGTAGCTGAAGAACACCGCATTGCCGCGTTTGGGCGCCACCTCGAGGTGCACGTCGGGAAACACGGTGCCGCCGCCCTTTTCCGGCTCGGCGAGATAGATCACCAGGGTGCCGACGCGTTGCCCGCCGCGCTTGAGGATGGTCGGCGTGCCGGGTTGCTCGGGATCGAAATAGTCGTAGTGCGGCTTGTACTCGGTGCCCGGCTCGTAGTGCAGGACCTGCAGCCCCTCCCCGTGGTCCACCGGCCAGTTGACGAGCCGTGCGATGCGGGCCTCGATGCGCCGCACCAGTTCGTTCTCGCCGCGCTGGAAGAACATGCCGTGGCTGGTGCGGTCCTGGTTGACTTCCTCGCCGCCGGTCTGGGTCTGCACCGTGAGCGACCGGGCCAGGCGCGGCCGCGCCAGCGCGATCAGCGCCTCGCATTCCTCGTCGGACAACAGGCTGCCGAACACGACCACGCGCGGGCTGGCCATGGTCTGCACCACGTACACCCGGCGGTCGCCGGCGTCGAGGTACAGGGGCGATTCGTCCAGCTCGGGCTCGGGCACGTTGACGGCCGGCGGCAGTCCTTGCTGCACCGCCTGGTGCTCCAGGTGGCCGCGCAGGGTCGTCTCCATCGCCTCGACGGCGACGTCCTCCTGCCAGCCGGCGTCCAGCATAGCCTTGAGCACCGCCTCCGCGCTGTGGCCGGCCTGCGCCTGCTCCACGATCCACTGCCGCAGCTGCGGCGTCACCTGCTGTGTCGACGTCGTACTCATTGTTCTCCCCTGCGCCTGAACACCAGGCGGTCGGCGTCGGATGCACCGGCGTCGAACGAATATCCTTCCAGATCGAAGCCCCGCAAGGCCGCCGGCGCCTCCAGCCGGTGCGTGATGGCGTAGCGCGCCATCAGGCCGCGGGCCCGCTTGGCCGAAAAGCTGACGATCTTGTAGCCGCCGCCCCGCCACTCCTCGAAGACGCAGTCGATCATGCGCGCCTTCAGGGCCCGGCGGTCGACGACCTTGGCATATTCCTGCGAGGCCAGGTTCACCACCACCGGCGCCTTCTGCGCCGCCGCCTCGCGGTTGAGCGCCTCGGCCAGCCGCGTCCCCCAGAACTGGTACAGGTTGCGCGCGGCGCCGACGGACAGCGCCGTGCCCATCTCCAGCCGGTAGGGCTGCATCCAGTCCAGGGGCCGCAGCATGCCATACAGGCCACTGAGCATCCGCACATGGTCCTGGGCCCAGGACAGGTCATCCGGCCCGAGCGTCCTGGCGGCCAGGCCCGCATAGACATCCCCGTTGAAGGCGAGGACCGCCTGGCGCGAGTTCCTGGCCGTGAACCGCGGCGACCAGGCCTGGTAGCGGGCGACGTTGAGCGCGGCCAGCGGGTCGCTCAGGTCCATCAGCTGCGCCACCTGCGGCGGCGTCAGCCGCCGCAGCACCGAGATGAGCTCGGCGGACTGCTCGACGAACCGCGGCCGGGTGTGCGGCAGCTCGGGCAGCGGCGATTCGTAGTCGAGGGTCTTGGCCGGGGAGAGCAGGAACAACATCGGACCGGCTTTCAGCGGCGCCAGCCGGCGCTGCCGACCCACTGGGCCGCTGCCACCGCCGCGACCAGCGCTGCATACGTGGCCATCTTGCCGTCGACCCCGAAGCGCCACAGCCCCAGGGCGAGGACGGCCAGGCCCACGATTGAATTGAGGGCGACCTGGCCCCACCATGGGACCAGCGCCCGCTGGCGCGGCAGCAGGAGGCGGCCGGCGGCGGCCAGCGCCGGCGCGAGGACCAGGGCCGGCGCGGCAAAGCTCAGCAGGTGGATCAGGGCGTCGAGGGGACCCATGTCGAGGGGCTTGAGAAATCGCAACTACTTGAAAATCGGCCAAATTTTATAATCCGTGCCATGGCAGTCTGGGCTCTGGGTATCAACCACACGACCGCCCCGCTCGATTTGCGGGGACGGTTCGCCTATGCCATCGACCAGGTCGAGCCGACCCTGAAGGCCTTGCGCGGCGCCCTCGCCCGCAGGCCGGAGGCCGCGATCCTGTCGACCTGCAACCGCACCGAGATCTACTGCGCCGGCGAGCGCGGCGACATCGACAACACGCTCGACTGGCTGGCCCACTCGGGCGGCGTCTCGCCGGCCCTGCTGCGCTCCCATTCGTACACCTTGCAGGATGGCCTGGCCGCGCGCCATGCCTTCCGGGTGGCCAGCGGCCTGGATTCCATGGTGCTGGGCGAAGCCCAGATCCTGGGCCAGATGAAGAACGCCGTGCGCGCCGCCGAGCAGGCCGGCGCACTCGGGACCACGCTCAACCAGTTGTTCCAGCGCTCCTTTGCCGTGGCCAAGGAAGTGCGCACTTCGACCGAAATCGGCGCCCACTCGATCAGCATGGCCGCCGCGGCCGTGCGGCTGGCCGGGCAGCTGTTCGAGGACCTGGGCCGGATCAAGGTGCTCTTCGTCGGCGCCGGCGAAATGGTCGAGCTGGCTGCCACCCACTTCGCCGCCCGCAATCCGAAGGGCATCGCCATCGCCAACCGGACGCTGGAGCGCGGCGAACGGCTCGCCACCCGCTTCGGCGGCGAGGTGATGCGGCTCGCCGACCTGCCGGCGCGCCTGCACGAATTCGACGCCGTGATCAGCTGCACCGCCAGCACGCTGCCGATCATCGGCCTGGGCGCGGTGGAGCGGGCGCTCAAGGCCCGCAAGCACCGGCCGATGTTCATGGTGGACCTCGCGGTCCCGCGCGACATCGAGCCGGAGGTGAAGGATCTGGAGGACGTGTACCTGTACACCGTCGACGATCTCGCCGGCGTGGTCCAGACCGGCCAGGCCAACCGGCAGGCGGCCGTCGCCCAGGCCGAGGCCATCATCGACGCCGGCGTCCAGAGCTTCCTGCACTGGATGGACAAGCGCGGCACGGTGCCGCTGATCCAGCAGCTCAACGCCCAGGCCGACGAATGGCGGGCGCTGGAGCTGGCGCGGGCCCGCAAGATGCTCGCCAAGGGCGAGGACGTCGACGCCGTGCTCGAAGTCATGGCCAAGGGTCTGACCCAGAAGATGCTGCACGGCGCGATGGCCGAGCTGCATGCCGGCGACGCCGCCGCGCGCGAGCGCGCCAGCGCGGCGATCCAGCACTTCTTCCTGCGCAAAGAGCGTTAGCGACGCGGTCCGGGCGCTCCTCTGTTTCTTGAACACAGAGGACGCACAGGATGCGCAGAGGGCGCAGAGAATTCCATTGCATTTCTCTCCTCTGCGTCCTCCGCGGACCGTCTGCGTTCAAGACGACCCTCCCCACCAACCACGCAGCCAGTGAAGCAATTCCTCCGCCAACAACTCGAACGCTACCCGGTCCGTCTCAACGAATTGGACTTCTTCCTGCAGCAGCCCGAGGTGGTGCAGGACATGGAGCGCTTTCGCGCCCTCACCCGCGAGCACGCGGAGGTGAGCGAGGTCGCGGCCCTCTATCTGCAGTACCGCCAGGGCGAAAGCGACCTGGCGCAGGCACGTGAGATGCAGGACGACCCCGAGATGGCGGCCATGGCGGCCGAGGAGATCGCCGCGCTCGAAGCCGGGTTGCCGCTGCTGGAGGAGCAGCTGCAGCGCCTGCTGCTGCCCAAGGACCCCGACGACGTCCGCAACACCTTCCTGGAAATCCGCGCCGGCACCGGTGGCGACGAGTCCGCGCTGTTCGCCGGCGACATGCTGCGCATGTACACCCGCTACGCCGAGCGGCAGGGCTGGCGCACCGAGCTGGTGAGCGAGAGCCCGGGCGAAGTGGGCGGCTACAAGGAAGTGGTCGTCCGCGTGGTCGGCGACGGCACCTACGGCAAGCTGAAGTTCGAGTCCGGCGGGCACCGCGTGCAGCGGGTGCCCGCCACCGAGACCCAGGGCCGCATCCACACCAGCGCCTGCACGGTCGCGGCGCTGGCGGAGCCGGACGAAGCCCAGGCGGTCCAGATCAACCCGGCGGACCTGCGCATCGACACCTACCGCGCCAGCGGTGCCGGCGGCCAGCACGTCAACAAGACCGACTCCGCGGTGCGGATCACGCACCTGCCGACCGGGATCGTGGCGGAATGCCAGGACGACCGCTCGCAGCACCGCAACAAGGCCAAGGCGCTGCAGGTGCTCGCGGCCCGGATCAAGGAGCAGGAGCGCTCGGAGCGCGCCGCCAAGGAAGCGGCCACCCGCAAGGGACTGATCGGCAGCGGCGACCGCAGCGACCGCATCCGCACCTACAACTTCCCGCAGGGGCGGGTGACCGACCACCGCATCAACCTGACGCTGTACAAGCTGCAGTTCGTCATGGAAGGCGACCTCGACGAGCTGATCGACGGCCTCCTGCTGGCGCGCAAGGCCGAGCAGCTGCAGGAGCTCGAAAACAGCCTGCCGGGCGGCAGCTCGTGACGATCGGCCAGGCGCTCGTCGCCGCCGCCCGCCTGGGGCTGGAACGGCTGGACGCGCAGCTGCTGCTGCTGCAAGTGCTGGGACGGGCGCCGGGCGACCGGGCCTGGCTCCTGGCGCACGACGACGGCCCGCTCGACGCGCAGCAGCAACGGCAGTTCACCATCCTGTGCGCGCGCCGGGCGGCAGGCGAGCCGTTGGCCTACATTGCCGGCCGGCGCGAGTTCTACGGGCTCGACCTGGCCGTCGACGCGCGGGTGCTGGTGCCGCGACCGGACACCGAGACCCTGGTCGAATGGGCGCTGGAGGTGCTGGCGTCCCGCGCCTCGCCGCGGGTGATCGACCTGGGCACCGGTAGCGGCGCGATCGCACTGGCGATCAAGCACCGACGCCCCGATGCCCACGTCGTCGCCTCCGACCACAGCCCGCATGCGCTGGAAGTCGCCGCGGCCAATGCCCGCTCGCTCGGCCTCGACGTCGAGTTTCGCCGCGGCGCCTGGCTGGCCGGCACCACCGACCGGTTCGACCTGGTCGTCAGCAACCCCCCTTACGTCGCCGCGGGCGATCCGCACCTGGCAGCCCTCGTCCACGAGCCCCTGGACGCACTGGTCGCCGGCCCGGACGGGCTGGACGATCTGCGGGCCATCGTGGCGCAGGCCCCGGCCTGCCTCGCCGCGGGCGGCTGGCTCTTGCTGGAGCACGGCCACGACCAGGCCGCCGCCGTGCGCGGCCTGCTGGCGGCGGCCGGCTTCGAACAGCTTGCCAGCCGGCGCGACCTCGCGGGCATCGAGCGCTGCTCGGGCGGCCGGCGCCTTGAACTGGGATAATCCGACCCTCATCTTTCCCCTGCCTGCGGGCTTCAACAGGAGTTTTTCGTATGAGTGACGCTCAGCAACGGATCGAACAGCTGGTCAAGCAAAATGACGTGCTGCTGTTCATGAAGGGCGACGCCAATTTCCCGATGTGCGGCTTCTCGGGGCGGGCGATCCAGATCCTGAAGGCGTGCGGGCTGGACCCCAAGAACGTGACCACGGTCAACGTGCTGGAGGACGACGAGATCCGCCAGGGCATCAAGGACTTCAGCAACTGGCCGACGATTCCGCAGCTGTACGTCAAGGGCGAGTTCATCGGCGGCTCGGACATCATGATGGAGATGTACCAGAGCGGCGAACTGCAGCAGGTGCTCGGCACCGGCCAGAGCGCCTGACGGCCGCGGCACGCCTGGCGGCGTGCGCCCGGCCGCCGACGATCTTTGCGGGACCGCAGCACGCGACTCGCGCGGCCGCCGGGATGTCGGCAATTGCTGACATCAGCTCGCGCAGGAGGCTGCACTCGATTGTGCTCTGGCACGGCTTATGCTGGAATGACCAAGCAAGCCGCAAGGAGAGGTCGATGGAAGCACGCAGTCTGGTTCCTCATCAATCTTCCACATTCACCCTGCCCGTCGCCAACGTGCGCAGCGTGTTCCGGCCGCACGAGGTCGAGCGCAAGCTGGCGAAGCTGCCCGGCCGCGACCACGAAGCCCTGCGCACCACCTACGAACGGATGCTCGAGCGCGGGCCCGAGCGCTTCCAGGTCAAGCCCAGCGGCCTGCCCGAGATGGCGGCGCTCTACGAGCAGCTGCCCAACTTCGCCGACGCGCTGGACGACCTGAAGCGCCATGTCGCGCTGTCGCAGGACAGCGGCGACGGCCTGGAAGTCACGCCGATGCTGCTGCTCGGCCCGCCCGGAATCGGCAAGACCCACTTCGCGCGCAAGCTCGCCGACCTGCTGGGCACCGGCATGTGCCTCGTGCCCATGAGTTCGATGACGGCCGGCTGGCTGCTGTCGGGGGCATCCTCGCAATGGAAGGGCGCCAGGCCCGGCAAGGTGTTCGAGGCGCTGGTGGACGGCCAGTACGCCAATCCGGTGATCGTGGTCGACGAGATCGACAAGGCGGCGGGCGAAGCCCAGTACGACCCGCTGGGCGCGCTCTACAGCCTGCTGGAACACGACACCGCGGGCTCCTTCATGGACGAATTCGCGGAAGTCTCGATCGACGCCAGCCAGGTGATCTGGATCATGACGGCCAACGACGAACGCGCCATCCCGGAGCCGATCCTGAACCGCATGAACGTGTTCCAGATCGACGCGCCGACGCTCGAGGCGGCGCGCCAGATCGCGCGCAACCTCTATCGGTCGATCCGCGCCGAGCACGGCTGGGGCGCGCGGTTCGCACCGGAGCCCTCGGCTGACCTGCTGGACCAGCTGGCCGAACTGGCGCCGCGCGACATGCGGCGGGCGCTGATGACCGGCTTCGGCAACGCCCGGCTGGAGCAGCGCGACGAGATCGGGCTCGACGACCTGCCGAAGCAGGCGGGCGGCAAGACCAAGCTCGGTTTTCTGCAGTAACGGCAGCGCGGCCGGCGAGCCCAGGAACCTAACTCGGCCCGCCGGGCAGGTCGCTCGAACGCCTGCCGGGCACCGGCGACACCTCGGGCGGGGGCAGGTCGTGGAAGTCCCACCGCTTGGCCGCGGCGAACACCGCGTTCGGATACTGCGGCTTGCCGCGGCTGCCGTTGTACCGGCCCAGCGCCATGAACAGGTCGCCGCGCTCGCGGTCGATGTAGTGGCGCAGGATCACGCAGCCGAACCGCAGGTTGGTCTGCATGTGGAACAGCTTGCCCGCGTCGCCGTCGCCGATCAGGCGGGCCCAGAACGGCATCACCTGCATGTACCCGCGGGCCCCGACCGGACTGACCGCGAACTTGCGGAAGTTGCTCTCGACCTGCGCCAGTCCGAGGACCAGCCCGGTGTCCAGGCCGGCGCGGCGGCTCTCGTACCAGATCGTCTGCAGGAATTCCTTGCGCTCCAGCCACTCGGTGGTGTGCTTGCGCAGCCGCCCGCTCATCGCACCGAGCCAGCGCAGGTAGGCCAGCCGCGCGTCGGTGTCGGCGAATTCGGGGATGGGCGGCGCGGAATTGGCGATCGCCGAGCTGAGCGCGGTGCGCACGGCGTCGGCCAGCGGCTCCTCGACCTGCGCACCGGCGGACGCCAGCGGGGACAGGGCCATCAGCCCCAGTCCCGCCGGGAGCGCCTGCAGGCACGCGCGCCGGCCGATCACGCCTGCAGCCTGCCTTTGACGAACGCCAGCAGCTCGCCGGCGGGCACCTTGGTCGCCGCCGTGTCGCGGCGGTGCTGGTATTCCAGCTGCCCTTCCTTCAGGCCACGGTCGGAGATCACGACCCGGTGCGGCACCCCGATCAGCTCCCAGTCGGCGAACATCGCGCCGGGACGCTCGCCGCGGTCGTCCAGCATCACGTCGATGCCGGCGGCCGCCAGGTCATGGTGCAGTTGCTCCGCGGCGGCGCGGACCTCGGCGCTGCGGTCCATGCCGATCGGACAGACCACGACGGTGAACGGCGCGATCGCGTCGGGCCAGATGATGCCGCGCTCGTCGTGGTTCTGCTCGATCGCCGCGGCCGGCAGGCGCGTGATGCCGATGCCGTAGCAGCCCATCTCCATCAGCTGCGGCTTGCCGGCTTCGTCGAGGAAGGTGGCCTGCATCGGCTGGCTGTACTTGGTGCCGAGATAGAACACGTGGCCGACTTCGATGCCGCGCTCGATCGCCAGCGTGCCCCGGCCGTCCGGCGACAGGTCGCCTTCGACGACGTTGCGCAGGTCGGCGACGGCCTCCGGCTCCGGCAGATCACGGCCCCAGTTGACCCCGGTGAAGTGGAAGTCCTCCTCGTTGGCGCCGCAGATCCAGTCGGACAGCACGGCGACCTCGCGGTCGGCAACGACGCGCACCGGTTTCCTGAGGTCGATCGGGCCGAGGTAGCCGGGCTTGGTGCCGAAGTGCTCGGCGATCTCGGCGCTGGTGGCGAAGCGGAAACCGGCGTCCAGGCCGGGCACCTTGCCGACCTTGATCTCGTTCATGTCGTGGTCGCCGCGCAGCAGCAGCAACCAGATCTGGGTGCGCACGACCTCCCCGGCCGCGCCGAGCTCGTCGGTGGCCAGGACCAGCGACTTGACGGTGGTCTTCAGCGGCACCTGCAGCAGTTCGGCCACTTCCCCGCAGGTGCTCTTGCCGGGCGTGGGCGTCTTGGTCAGGGCGGCGCTCGCGCTGCCGCGGCCCTGCTGCGGCGCCAGTGCCTCCGCCTTTTCCATGTTGGCGGCGTAATCGCTGCCCGGGCAATAGACGATCGCGTCTTCGCCGGTGGCCGCGATCACCTGGAACTCCTCGCTCAGGTCGCCCCCGATCGCGCCGCTGTCCGCCGCCACCGCCCGGTAGGTCAGCCCGAACCGGTCGAAGATGCGGCGGTAGGCCTGCGCCATGACCTGGTAGCTGGCCTTGGCCGACGCGCTGTCGCGGTCGAAGCTGTACGCGTCCTTCATGATGAACTCGCGGCTGCGCATCACGCCGAAGCGCGGCCGCCGCTCGTCACGGAACTTGGTCTGGATGTGATAGAAATTCCTGGGCAGCTGCTTGTAGCTGCGCAGCTCCTGCCGGGCGACGTCGGTGACGACCTCTTCGCTGGTCGGCTGGATGATGAAGTCGCGCTCGTGGCGATCCTTCACACGCATCAGCTCGGGACCCATCTTCTCCCAGCGGCCGGTCTCCTGCCAATATTCGGCCGGCTGCACCACCGGCATCAGCAGTTCCACGGCGCCGGCGCGGTTCATTTCTTCGCGCACGATCGCTTCGACCTTCCGAATCACCCGCAGTCCCATCGGCATATAGGTGTAAATACCGGCGCCGAGCTTCTTGATCATGCCGGCGCGGGTCATCAGCCGGTGGCTGACGACTTCGGCGTCGGCTGGCGCTTCCTTGAGCGTGGAAATGAGGAACTGGGAGGCTTTCATCGGATGGAGCGGCGAGTGCCACCGAGTCTTTGCGGGCGCGCGCGGCGCCGTGCATAATGAACTCAGTTAAAGAATTGGGGTTTGATTATGCTTGACCGGGACGGCTTTCGGCCCAACGTCGGCATCATCCTGCTCAATCAGAAAAACCAGGTGTTCTGGGGCAAGCGCATACGCACCCACAGCTGGCAGTTTCCGCAGGGCGGCATCGATCGGGGCGAGACCCCCGAGCAGGCGATGTTCCGGGAACTGCACGAGGAGGTCGGGTTGCATCCCGAGCATGTGCGCATCATTGCCCGCACCCGTGACTGGTTGCGCTACGAGGTGCCTGACCGGTACATCCGCCGCGATGCGCGCGGTCACTACAAGGGACAGAAGCAGATCTGGTACCTGCTCCAGCTGATGGGGCAGGACTGGAACCTGAACCTGCGCGCGACCAGCCATCCGGAATTCGACGCCTGGCGCTGGAACGAGTACTGGGTGCCCCTGGACGTGGTGGTCGAATTCAAGCGCGGCGTCTACGAAATGGCGTTGACCGAGCTCGCCCGCTTCGTGCCGCGGCATGACCATCGCAACCGCTACCTGCGCAGCGGCATGCGCGGGCGCGACCACGAGCATGGCGACGGCCAGCACGAGCCCGCACCTGGCCCGCACTTCGAGCTGCCGCCAGGCGCCACCTTCGAGCCGGACCCGCAGCTGGGCGCCGCCGCGCTGCCGCCGCAGACCAAATATGCGCCTTGACCGCACGCTGGCGGCGCTGCTGCTGGTCGCCGGCGCGGCGCAGGCCCAGCTCGCTCCGGACATCGACCCCGACTGGAGGGAGGCCGAGGCGCCGCCACCGCCGGCGCTGCGCACCAGCGGACTCATCCCGCTGGAGGTGCCACGCTCGGCCCTGCGTTTCGGGGTCGATCCGGCGTCGGTCACCCTGGGCAGCGACGGCATCGTGCGCTACGTCGTGGTGGCGACCAGCGCCACCGGCGCCGTGAACGGCCTGTACGAGGGCATCCGCTGCAATACCGGCGAGTTCAAGGTGTTCGCGCGCCACACCCCCGATGCGGGCTGGGTGCGCTCCACCAATCTCGACTGGAAGGCGCTGCAGGATCAGCCGAACTCGCGCCACAGCCTGTTGATCGCGCGCACCGGCGCCTGCATCGGTCGGGGCCCGAACCGCTCGGCCACCGCGATCGTGCGCGACCTGCGCGCACCGGCCAATCACCGCTTCGAACTGAACTGAGCGGGGTGCCGGCGCCGCCTCAGCGGGTCAGCACCAGGTTGTCGCGGTGGATCATCTCGTGCTCCGCCACGTACCCGAGCAGATGCTCGATCTGGCTGGACGGCTTGCGGCACAGCAAGCGCGCCTCGGCGCTGGCGTAATTGGCCAGGCCGCGCGCGATCTCCCGCCCTGCCGTGTCGCGCACCGCGATCACTTCGCCGCGCGAGAAATCGCCATCGACCGCCGTCATGCCGATCGGCAGCAGGCTCTTGCCTTCGAGTCGCACTTTCGCGGCGGCGCCTTCGTCGACGGTCACCGAGCCGCGCAGCTGGAGATGGTCGGAGATCCAGCGCTTGCGCGCCTGGTGCTTCTGCGTCGGCGCCGCGAGCAGCGTGCCGATCGCTTCCCCGCGCGACAGGCGCACGAGGCAATCCGGCTCGCGGCCCCAGGCGATCACGGTGGACGCGCCGGAGCCGGCCGCGCGCTTGGCCGCCAGGATCTTGGTGATCATGCCGCCCTTGCCGAGGCTGGAGCCGGCGCCGCCCGCCATCGCCTCCAGCGCCGGGTCGCCGGCCCGCGCTTCGCGCACCAGCTTCGCGCCCGGTGTGCGGCGCGGATCGGCGTCGTAGAGGCCGGCCTGGTCGGTGAGAATCACGAGCGCGTCGGCTTCCACCAGGTTCGCCACCAGCGCGCCCAGCGTGTCGTTGTCGCCGAACTTGATTTCGTCGTTGACCACCGTGTCGTTCTCGTTGATCACCGGAACGACATTCAGCTGCAGCAGCGTGAGCAGCGTCGAGCGCGCGTTCAGATACCGCTCGCGGTCGGCCAGGTCCGCATGGGTGAGCAGCACCTGCGCCGAACCCATGCCGTGCTGGCGCAGCTTGGTCTCGTACATCTGCGCGAGGCCCATCTGCCCCACCGCCGCGGCGGCCTGCAATTCGTTGATCTCGTGCGGACGGGCGGTCCAGCCCAGGCGCTTCATGCCTTCGGCGACGGCCCCGCTCGACACCATGATCACTTCGCGCCCGTCGTTGGCCAGTGCCGCCAGCTGGCGGCACCATTCGCCGATGGCCGCCTCGTCCAGCCCGCGGCCCTCGTTGGTCACCAGCGTCGAGCCGACCTTGACGACGATGCGGCGCGCCTCGGCCAGCAGCGAGGAAGCGGCGGGCGCGCTCATTCCGGCGCTTCGCCCGCGAAGCGCGGGTCGACGTACACCGGCGGCTGCTCCGCCGCCTGCTGCGACTTGATGTGCTGGTAGGCGGCCTGCGTGAGGGGCTGCACGCCCTCGCGCGTCAGCGCCGAGATCTCGAACACGGGGCCCTTGTGCTTGAAGCGCTTGACGAAGTCCTTGACCCGGGCGGCGCGCTCCTCCGGCGGGATCATGTCGATCTTGTTCAGCACCAGCCAGCGCGGCTTCTCGTACAGCGACAGGTCGTACATCTTCAGCTCGGCGACGATCGCCTTGGCCTGCTCGACCGGATCACTGTCGTCGAACGGCGCCAGATCGACCACGTGCCACAGCAGGCGCGTCCGCTGCAGGTGCCGCAGGAACTGGTGGCCGAGGCCCGCGCCTTCGGACGCACCCTCGATCAGCCCGGGCAGGTCCGCGACGACGAAGCTCTGTTCCGGTCCCACGCGCACCACTCCCAGGTTCGGGTGCAGCGTCGTGAACGGATAGTCGGCGATGCGGGGGCGCGCATTCGAAATCGCGGTGATCAGCGTCGACTTGCCGGCATTGGGCAGCCCCAGCAAGCCCACGTCGGCCAGGACCTTCAGCTCGAGCTTGAGGCTCTTGCGCTCGCCGGGCCAGCCCGGCGTCTTCTGCCGCGGCGCGCGGTTGATGGCGCTCTTGAACCGCAGGTTGCCGAAGCCGCCGTCGCCGCCCTTGGCGATGGTGATCATCTCACCGGGCTTGAGCAGCTCGTACAGCACCTCGCCGGTCTCGGCGTCGCTGATCACGGTGCCCACCGGCATCTTCAGCACGATGTCGTCGCCGGCGCCGCCGAACATGTCCGAGCCCATGCCATGCTCGCCGCGCTTGGCCTCGTGGCGGCGCGAGAAGCGGTAGTCCACCAGCGTGTTGAGGCTGGGATCGGCCAGCGCGAACACGTGGCCGCCGCGCCCGCCGTCGCCGCCGTCCGGACCGCCGAATTCCTTGTATTTTTCGTGGCGGAACGAGACGCAGCCGTTCCCCCCGTCGCCCGCGGCGACATCGATGAAGGCTTCGTCGACGAATTTCATGGGAGCTTCAATATAGCAAGTCGCCCGGCGCGAGCGGCGCCAGGCGGAAAAGACAAAGCCCCGACGAGTCGGGGCTTCGCTGGGTGCGACGGCGAAGCGGGCGCCTCGCCACGACCGCCGTCAGGCCGCCGCGGGAACCACGTTCACGGTCTGCTTGTTGAGCGCGCCCTTGGTCGCGAACGACACGTGGCCGTCCACCAGGGCGAACAGCGTGTGGTCCTTGCCCACGCCGACGTTGGTGCCGGGGTGGAACTTGGTGCCGCGCTGGCGCACGATGATCGAGCCGGCGCTGATGAGTTCGCCGCCGAACGCCTTCACGCCCAGCATCTTGGGCTGGGAATCCCGCCCGTTTCGCGTCGAGCCGCCGCCTTTTTTCTGTGCCATTTGTCCTGCTCCTTATGCGGCGATGGCGCCGATCTGCAGCTCGGTGAACTGCTGGCGATGCCCTTGACGCTTCTGATAGTGCTTGCGACGGCGCATCTTGAAGATGCGAACCTTGTCGTGCTTGCCGTGCGCCACCACAGTGGCTTTCACAGTCGCGCCGGACACCAGGGGCGTGCCGATCTTCAGGTCGCTGCCGTTGCCGACAGCCAGCACCTGATCGATCACGATTTCCTGGCCTACGTCCGCAGCAATCTGTTCTACTTTGATTTTCTCGCCGGAAGCAACGCGATATTGCTTGCCACCGGTTTTTATGACCGCGTACATGTTGACCTCGTGAATTGGATACCGCGCCCGACGGCGCAGCCTCGATCCCGGACGGATTTCCGGAAAAGCCGGACACTATAGCATAGTTTGTAGTTACTCACAAGCGGCGCGGCCGTCGCGGCCGGGCCCTCCGGCCGGCTTTCTATAATCGGGCGGCAACACCTCCGGCCCGCCCCTTGACTGCCTCCAGCACCGCCTCCGTCCTGTCCCTGATCACCGACGACATGCGCGAGGTCGACGCAGTCATTGCCCGCCGGCTCGCCTCGGGCGTTCCGCTGGTCGCCCAGGTCTCCCAGTACATCATCTCCGCCGGCGGCAAGCGCCTGCGCCCCGCCCTGCTGCTGCTGGTCTGCGGCGCGCTCGGCTTCGAGGGCGCGCAGCGCTTCAACCTGGCCGCGGTGGTCGAGTTCATCCACACCGCGACGCTCCTGCACGACGACGTGGTCGACGAGTCGACGCTCAGGCGCGGCCGCGCCACGGCCAACGAGAGCTTCGGCAATCCGGCGAGCGTGCTGGTGGGCGATTTCCTCTACTCGCGCGCGTTCCAGATGATGCTGGACGCGCACGACGTGCGCGTGATGGAGATCCTCGCCGATGCGACCAACGTGATCGCCGAGGGCGAAGTGCTGCAGCTGATGAACATGCACGACGCGTCGCTCGACGAGGCGGCGTACCTGCGCGTGATCCGCTCGAAGACGGCCAAGCTGTTCGAAGCCAGCGCGCGCCTCGGTGCGGTGCTGGCGAAGGCGGGCCCGCAGGTCGAGGAGGCGTGCGCGCTGTACGGGCAGGCGCTCGGCACGGCGTTCCAGGTGATCGACGACGTGCTCGACTACGACGGCAACACCGGCGAGATGGGCAAGAACATCGGCGACGACCTGCGCGAGGGCAAGGCCACGCTGCCGCTGATCGCCGCGATGCAGCGCGGCACGGCGGGGCAGCGCGACGTGGTGCGCCACGCGATCGAGACCGGCGCCGTCGAGGAACTCGAACACATCGTCGCCATCGTGAAGGAGACCGGCTCGCTGGAAGTGACGCGCGCGGCCGCCGCCGCCGAGGCGCAACGCGCGATCGATGCGGCCAAACAACTGCCGTCGAATCCGTACAGCCAAGGTTTGCTACAATTGGCGGCTCAATTGCTGCAGCGGCGGAACTGAGCGATCAGTGCCCGGCGCCAAGCCGGCAAAATCGGGGTGTAGCTTAGCCTGGTAGAGCGCTACGTTCGGGACGTAGAGGCCGGAGGTTCGAATCCTCTCACCCCGACCAGATTTCCATTGCAACGACCTTCAGCGCGCCCCGCGGCGCGCTGCCGTCTGCAGCGGACGGACGGTCCTTCCGGCCCGCGAAATCGCGTCGCCATGCCGTCACGGCGGACGGGATCCCGGCAGCCCTTCACACCGAATGACGACCCGCGCGGGGCGCGGCCGTGACTTTGTGCCAACTTCCCCGTTGGCGCGGCGGCCGGAGCGATTTACACGACAGTAGCAATGAGGGATGATCGGCCGGCCCCCTGTCGTCGGGGGCCGCGTTCCACCGTTGACAGCATTGCATGGCCACTGCCGACTCCGTCATTTCCGAAACCTCTGCAACGGCGCTGCCGGGGTTGGCGCGGGCGTTGGTGGCAGCTGGGAAGCTCGGCCAGAAGTCCGCCGAAGACATCTCGCGCAAGGCGCATGTCAACCGCAGCAGTTTCATCGCTGAACTGACCGGTTCCGGCGCCGTTTCCGCATCCGACCTCGCCCACACCGTCTCCAGCGCGTTCGGCGCGCCGCTGCTCGATCTCGACGCGATCGACACGACCAAGCTGCCCAAGCTGCTCGACGCCAAGATGTGCCAGGCGTTCCGGGTGGTCGTGCTCAGCAAGCGCAACAACCGCCTGATCGTCGCCACCGCCGATCCGTCCGACCAGCAGGCCGCCGAGAAGATCAAGTTCGCCACCCAGATGGGCGTGGACTGGGTCGTCGCCGAGTACGACAAGCTCAGTCGCATGGTCGAGAGCAGCACGGCCAGCACCACCGAGACGATGGAGAACATCGTCGGCGAGGAGTTCGAGTTCGACGACCTCAACGTCGAGGAGGTCACCGGCGACGAGGACGAGGACAAGGGCACGTCCGAGGTCGAGGACGCGCCGGTCGTCAAGTTCCTGCACAAGATGCTGCTCGACGCGTTCAACATGCGCGCCTCCGACCTGCACTTCGAGCCCTACGAGCACACTTATCGCGTGCGCTTCCGGGTGGATGGCGAATTGCGCGAGATCGCCGCGCCGCCGGTCGCCATCAAGGAAAAGCTGGCCTCGCGGATCAAGGTGATCTCGCGCATGGACATCTCCGAAAAGCGCGTGCCGCAGGACGGGCGGATGAAGCTGAAGGTCGGCCCGGACCGGGTCATCGACTTCCGCGTCAGCACCCTGCCCACGCTGTTCGGCGAAAAGATCGTGATCCGGATCCTGGACCCGAGCAGCGCCCGCCTGGGCATCGAGGCACTGGGCTACGAGCCCGAGGAAAAGGCCAGGCTGCTGGACGCCGTCGGGCGGCCCTACGGCATGGTGCTCGTCACCGGCCCGACCGGCTCGGGCAAGACGGTGTCCCTCTACACCTGCCTGAACCTGCTGAACAAGCCCGGCGTGAACATCTCGACGGCCGAAGACCCGTCGGAAATCAACATGCCGGGCATCAATCAGGTGAACGTCAACGAGAAGGCGGGCCTGACCTTCGCGGCTGCGCTGAAGTCGTTCCTGCGGCAGGACCCGGACGTGATCATGGTCGGCGAAATCCGCGACCTCGAGACCGCCGACATCGCCATCAAGGCCGCCCAGACCGGCCACCTGGTGCTCTCGACGCTGCACACGAACGACGCGCCGACGACGCTGACGCGGATGCGCAACATGGGCATCGCGCCCTTCAACATCGCCTCGAGCGTCATCCTGATCACGGCGCAGCGCCTGGCGCGGCGCCTGTGCGCCGTCTGCAAGGCGCCGGCCGACATTCCGCACGAGACGCTGCTCGAGGCAGGCTTCAAGGAAGAAGACATCGACGGCTCCTGGACGCCGTACCGGCCGGTCGGCTGCTCCGCCTGCAACAACGGCTACAAGGGCCGCGTCGGCATCTACCAGGTGATGCCGATCACCGAGGACATGCAGCGCATCATCCTGGCCGACGGCAGCGCCGTGGACATCGCCAAACAGGCCGAGAAGGAAGGAGTCCGGAGCTTGCGCCAGTCCGGACTGCACAAGGTCAGGCTCGGGGTCACTTCGCTCGAAGAAGTCCTGGGCTGCACCAATGTATAACCGCGGCTTGGGAGCAGAGGAGTTGTCCAATGGCCACGGCCGCTAGAAAAGTCACGGAATTCGTCTTCGAGTGGGAAGGGCGGGACCGCAACGGCAAGCAGGTCCGCGGCGAGACGCGCGCTTCCGGCGAGAACCAGGTGCTTTCGTCGCTGCGGCGCCAGGGCGTCCTGCCCACCAAGGTCAAGAAGCGGCGGATGCGCTCGGGCAAGAAGATCAAGCCCAAGGACATCGCCCTCTTCACGCGCCAGCTCGCCACCATGATGAAGGCAGGCGTGCCGCTGCTGCAGTCGTTCGACATCGTCGGCCGCGGCAACGCCAATCCCAGCGTCACCAAGCTGCTGAACGACGTGCGCACCGACGTCGAGACCGGCACCTCGCTCTCGGCTGCGTTCCGCAAGTACCCGCTGTACTTCAACGCGCTCTACTGCAACCTGGTCGAAGCGGGTGAAGCGGCCGGCATCCTGGAGTCGCTGCTGGACCGGCTCGCGGTCTACATGGAGAAGACCGAAGGCATCAAGTCCAAGATCAAGTCGGCGCTGATGTACCCGATTTCGGTCGTCGTCGTGGCGTTCGTGGTGGTGGCCGTGATCATGATCTTCGTGATCCCCGCCTTCAAGGAGGTGTTCACGTCGTTCGGCGCCGACCTGCCGGCCCCGACCCTGTTCGTGATCGGGATGAGCGAGTTCTTCGTGAAGTTCTGGTGGCTGATCTTCGGCAGCATCGGGGGCGGCCTGTATTTCTTCATCCAGGCGTGGAAGCGCAGCGAGAAGGTCCAGATGTTCATGGACCGCTTCATGCTGAAGCTGCCGGTGTTCGGCGACCTGGTCTACAAGTCGGTGATCGCCCGCTGGACGCGCACCCTCTCCACCATGTTCGCCGCCGGCGTTCCGCTGGTGGAGGCGCTGGATTCCGTCGGCGGCGCCTCCGGCAACTCGGTCTACAGCATGGCGACCGAGAAGATCCAGGTCGAGGTCTCCACCGGCACCAGCCTGACGGCGGCCATGACCAATGCCAACGTCTTCCCCACCATGGTGCTGCAGATGTGCGCGATCGGCGAAGAGTCTGGCTCGCTCGACCACATGCTCGGCAAGGCCGCCGATTTCTATGAAGCCGAGGTCGACGACATGGTGGCTGGCCTGTCCAGCCTGATGGAGCCGATCATCATCGTGTTCCTCGGCGGGCTGATCGGCGGCATCGTGGTTTCGATGTACCTGCCGATCTTCAAGCTGGGCAGCGTGGTCTGATGCTGGGCTCGCCGCTCATCGACGCCGTCGCCGCCGGCGTGCTGGGGCTGCTGGTGGGCAGCTTCCTCAACGTGGTGATCTATCGGCTGCCCAAGATGCTGGAGCGCCAGTGGGCCGACGAATGCGCGCAGCTGCAAGGCAGCGTGGCCCCCGCGGCCGAGCCGTTCAACCTGATGCGCCCGCGCTCGCGCTGCCGCCAGTGCGGCCATGCGCTGCGCTGGTACGAAAACGTGCCGGTCATCAGCTGGCTGGCCTTGCGCGGCAAGTGCTCCAGTTGCGGCGCGGCGATCGGCCTGCGCTATCCGGTGGTGGAACTCGCTACCGCCTTGCTGTTCTTCTTCGCGGTGTGGCATTGGGGCGCGACCGCCGCCGGGGCTGCCTGGTGCGGCTTCGCGGCAGCCATCGTGGCGCTCGCGATGATCGACTGGGACACCACGCTGCTGCCGGACGACATCACGCTGCCGCTGCTGTGGGCCGGCCTGATCGGCGCCGCCCTCGGCTGGACCGGGGTCGGCCTGGCGCAGGCGCTGTGGGGCGCCGTGGCCGGCTATCTCTCGCTGTGGTCGGTGTACCAGGCCTTCAAGCTGCTCACCGGCAAGGAAGGCATGGGCTACGGCGACTTCAAGCTGTTCGCCGCCCTGGGCGCCTGGTTCGGCTGGCAGGCGCTGATCCCGATCATCCTGATGGCGTCGGTCATCGGTGCCGTCGTCGGCATCGCGATGAAGATCTCCGCCGGACTGCGCGAGGGCGGCTATGTGCCCTTCGGCCCGTTCCTGGCCGGCGCCGGGTTGACGGCGATGCTGTTCGGCCCGGGTGCCATCCTCCAGGCCATCGGGCTGTAGCGCCATGGCCTGGCGCGTCGGGCTGACCGGCGGGATCGGCAGCGGCAAGAGCACGGTGCTCCAGATGCTGTCGGAACTCGGCGCGGCGGTGATCGACGCCGATGCGATTTCGCGGGCCGCCACGGCGGCTGGCGGCGCGGCGATCGATGCGATCGCGCGGCGGTTCGGCGCCGACTTCATCACCCCGGACGGAGCGCTCGACCGCACGCGCATGCGCGAGCACGCGTATGCCGACCCGCAGGCGCGCCGCGACCTCGAGCAGATCATCCACCCGCTGGTGGGCGCGGAGAGCGCGCGTCAGGTGCAGGCGGCGCTCGACGCGGGCGTGCCCTGCATCGTGTTCGACATTCCGCTGCTGGTGGAATCGGGCCGCTGGCGGGCCCAGGTCGACAAGGTGCTGGTGGTGGACTGCGCGCCGCAGACGCAGGTGGAGCGCGTCGTCGCGCGCAGCGGGCTGCAGCCGCAGGCGGTGCGGGCGATCATGGCGGCGCAAGCCAGCCGCGAGCAGCGCCTCGCCGCCGCCGACATCGTCATCTGCAACGACGGACTGTCGCTGGCGCAGCTGCGTGACAAGGTGGTACAGGCGGCCGCAAGCTTCGGGCTATGATTGCGCGCAATCCCGGAGGCCGGCCTCCGGCACCCGGCCCGCACCGGCCGGCCAAGCCATACCAAGAGCCCGCCAAGCGTGATCCTTTACGAATATCCCTTCAACGAACGCATCCGCACCTACCTGCGGCTCGAGCACCTGTTCCGCCGCCTCGGCGAACTCGTGCCCCGCTCGCATCCCATCGATCATCACTACGCGCTCGCCACCATCTTCGAGGTGATGGACGTGGCCGCGCGGGCCGACCTCAAGTCCGACGTGATGAAGGACCTCGAGCGGCAGAAGCAGACGCTCAATGGCTACCGCGGCAACCCGGCGATCGCCGAGCGGGTGCTCGACGAAGTGGTGGCCAAGCTCGATGGCGGCTTCACGGCGCTGAACAACCTGCCGGGCAAGGCCGGGCAGGCGCTCACCGAAAACGAATGGCTGATGAGCGTGCGCAGCCGGATCGGCATTCCGGGCGGCACCTGCGAATTCGACCTGCCGGCGTATTACGCCTGGCAGCACCGCGATGCGCATCTGCGCCAGCGCGACCTCGAAGGCTGGGCCGGGACGCTGGCGCCGTTCGCCGAGTCGATCCACCTGCTGCTCAAGCTCCTGCGCGATTCCGGCACGCCGCAGAAGGTGATCGCCAGCCACGGCCAGCTGCAGCAAAGCCTGCCGCAGGGCCGCACCTTCCAGCTGCTGCGGCTGCGGCTGGACCCGGCGCTGAACGTGGTGCCGGAGATCAGCGGCAACCGGCTGATGGTCTCGGTGCGACTGATGAAGCAGGAAGAAGCGATCGACCGCCTGCACCCGAGCACCGACAACACGCCGTTCGAGCTGACGCTCTGTTCCTGACATGGCTTCCAAGGACCCGGCCCTGAAGCCGCGCCTGGTGCGCTGTCCGGCCTGCGGCGGCGACAGCGTCTACGCCCCCAGCAATCCGTTTCGCCCATTCTGCTCGGAACGCTGCAAGAACCTCGACCTCGGCGCGTGGGCCAGCGAGAGCTTCCGCGTCCCCGAAGAAACGCCGCCCGACGACCAGAACTTCGGTGATCCGAAGGTGCAGTGAGGCGGATGGACGGACGTCAGTGCGTCGCGCCGGCGAAGCCACGTTCTTCGGCAAACCACGCCAGCACCGGCACCGTGCCCGGCAGCACGGGCTGCACCTCCACCGGCAACCGCTGCCAGGCGAAGGTCTGGCCCTCGCGCATGTGCAGCTCGCCTGCCCAGTCCCAGACCTTGCAGAAATGCAGCCGCACCAGGGCGTGCGGATAGTCCACCAGCTGCGTGCGCCACGGCTGCACCGCGCCGATCGTGACGCCGATCTCCTCGAGCAGCTCGCGGCGCAGGGCCTGCTCCACGCTCTCGCCCGCCTCCACCTTGCCGCCGGGAAACTCCCAGTAGCCGGCGTAGACCTTGCCGGGCGGCCGCGACGTCAACAGGAAGTCGCCGTCGCTGCGGATGAGAACGCCGACGGCGACGGCCACCTCCCGGCGATCGGCGCCGCCTTCGCGCGGCCGCTCGCCGTGCGCCACCAGCGGTTGGCGATCGCCGCTCACGCCGCCCGGCGCCCGGCGAAGTCGCGCGCGAACTGGTAGGCCACGCGGCCGCTGCGCGAGCCGCGCTCCAGCGCCCACACCAGCGCCTCGGGCCGCGCGGCATCGATGTCGGCCTGGCTCACGCCGAACCACGAAAGCCACTGGCCGGCGATGGCCAGATACTCGTCCTGGCTGAATGGGTAGAAGCTCACCCACAGTCCGAACCGCTCGGACAGCGAAATCTTCTCTTCCACCACCTCGCCCGGATGCACTTCCCCGTCCTCGGTGTGCTTGTAGCTGAGGTTCTCCTTCATGTATTCGGGCAGGAGGTGGCGGCGGTTGCTGGTCGCGTAGATCAGCACGTTGGGCGTCGCGGCCGCCACCGAGCCGTCCAGGATCGACTTGAGCGCCTTGTAGCCGGGTTCGCCCTCGTCGAAGCTCAGATCGTCGCAATAGACGATGAATTTCTCGGCGCGCTCGGCCACCACGTCGATGATGTCCGGCAGGTCCACCATGTCGGCCTTGTCGACTTCGATCAGGCGCAGGCCGCGCGGCGAATACTCGTTCAGGCAGGCCTTGATCAGCGACGACTTGCCGGTGCCGCGGGCGCCCGTCAGCAGCACGTTGTTGGCCGGCTGGCCGTTGACGAACTGCAGCGTGTTGCGCTGGATCTTCTCCTTCTGCTGGTCGATTTCCTTGAGGTCGGCCAGCCGGATGGCGGCGACATGTCGCACCGGCTCCAGCGTGCCGTGGCCGGACGAGCGCTTGCGATAGCGCCACGCCGGCGACGCCTGCCACTCGGGCGCCGACAGCGGCTGCGGCAGCACGGATTCGATGCGCGCGATCAGGCGGTCGGCGCGTGCGATGAGTTCGTCGATCTTGTGGGTCACGTCTTGTGCGTCCGGTATCCGCTGGTCAGGAACGGTAGTCCGCGTTGATGCTGACGTAGTCGTGGCTCAGGTCGCAGGTCCAGACGGTGTCGCTTGCGGCACCGCGGCCGAGATCGACGCGCACGGTGATCTCGCTTTGCTTCATCACGCGCTGGCCGTCCTCCTCGCGATACGACGGATGGCGGCCGCCGCGGGTGACGACGTGGACGTCGTCGAGGTACAGCTCGATGCGGGTCTGGTCGAGGTCGGTGATCCCGGCGTAGCCCACCGCGGCGAGGATGCGCCCCAGATTGGGGTCGCTCGCGAAGAACGCCGTCTTCACCAGCGGCGAGTGGGCGATCGCGTAGGCCGCCTGCCGGCACTCGGCGCCGGTCGCGCCGCCGTCCACCTGCACGGTGATGAACTTGGTGGCGCCCTCGCCGTCGCGCACGATCGACTGCGCGAGCAGCCGCGCCACCTCCAGCATGCCGGCACGCAGCGCCCGGCCGGCGGGGCTGTCGAGCGAAGTCACGGCCGCATGGGCCGCCCGGTTGGTGGCGACCACCACGAAGGAATCGTTGGTGGAGGTATCACCGTCGACCGTGACGCGGTTGAACGAACCCTCCGCCAGCTCCAGGGCCAGCTGGCGCAGCACGCCCGCCTCCACCTTCGCGTCGCACGCCAGGAAGCCCAGCATGGTCGCCATGTTGGGGCGGATCATGCCGGCGCCCTTGCTGATGCCGGTGATGGTGACGGTGACGCCATCGACCGCGACTTGGCGGCTGAACGCCTTCGGCACGGTATCGGTGGTCATGATGGCTTCGGCCGCCCGCAGCCAGTGATCGGGCCGGCCATCCGCCAGCGCCGCGTCGAGGCCGGCTTCGATGCGCTCGACCGGCAGCTGCTCCATGATCACGCCGGTCGAGAACGGCAGCACCTGGCGCGGCGCGACGCCCAGGCGGCGGGCCGCGGCTTCGCAGGTCGCGCGGGCCCGCTGCAGCCCGTCCTGGCCGGTGCCGGCGTTGGCGTTGCCGGTGTTGATCACCAGCGCCCGGATGTCGCCTTGCGCCAGGTGCTCGCGGCAGACCTGCACCGGCGCGGCGCAGAAGCGGTTCTGGGTGAACACGCCGGCCACGGTGGCGCCCGGCTCGAGCACGATCACCGTGAGATCCTTGCGATTGGCCTTGCGGATGCCGGCTTCGGTGCAGCCCAGCAGCACGCCGGGCACCGGATGGAGGTCGCCGGCACGCGGCGCAGACAGATTGACGGGCATGGTCCTGGAGGGTGCTTCGATGACAGGGTGGCTATTGTCGCGCAGCGAGGCGCGGGCCAGGGCCGAGCGGATCCGGGCCGGCGCGGGTCAGCCCTGGCGCCACGGCAGGCCGCGCAGGCGCCAGCCGCCGCGCCGGCCGCGGTGGCCGTTCTCGTCGGGATCGCCCTCGAAACCCTCGAGGATGTTGTAGGCCTCGATGCCCAGCTCGGCGGCGCGCTTGGCGGCCGCGACCGAGCGCACGCCGCTGCGGCACATCAGCAGCGCCTTCTTGCCCGGCGGCACCGCCGCGCGCAGTCCGGCGTCGAAGCCGGGGTTGACCGCCATGCCCGGCCACTGCTTCCAGGCCAGCGGCACCGCCCCGGGCACGAAGCCCACCCATTCGCGTTCCGCGTCGCTGCGCACGTCCACCAGGACCGCCTCGCCGCGGGTCCACCACTCGTAGGCAAGCTGCGGCGGGACGTCGCCGGCATAGCCCTGGTCGGCGCGCGGCCGCGCTTGCGCCTCGCCGGCGTCGTGGCGCAATCCCGAGCTCAGGTTCGCCGGTACGGCCTCGTCCAGGCGCCTGGGCTTGGGCAGGTTCAGCGCGTTCATGACCGCCTCGAATTCGGCCTGGCTCTTGCCCGCCACGCGCGAGTTCGACTGCCGTTCCCGGCCGATGGTCGAGTGGGTCCGGCCGTGGTAGTCGTGGCCGGGCCACACGGTGGTCTCGTCCGGCAGCGCGAACAGCACCTGCGTCAGGCTGCGATACAGCTGCGCGGCGCTGCCGGACTGGAAGTCGGTGCGGCCGCAGCCGTCGATCAGCAGGGTGTCGCCGGTGAACACATGGTCGCGCCACAGGTAGCTCGTGCTGCCGGCCGTATGGCCCGGCGTATGCAGCGCCGTGACCTGCTCGGCGCCGAACCGCAGCACGTCGCCATGGTTCAGTTGCACCGCCGCGGTGCCGATGCCGCACGCGGCGGGGGCGGCGGTCCGGGCGCCGGTGTGCTCGGCCAGCAGGCCCGCGCTGGTGATGTGGTCGGCGTGGGCGTGCGTCTCGATCGACCACGCGAGCGTGAGGCCGTGTTCGCGCAGCACGCGCAGGTCGCGTTCGAGCTGATCGTCGACCGGGTCGATGATCAGCGCCTCGCGCGACTGCTCGTCGAAGAGCAGATAGGTGTAGGTGCTGGAGGCTTGGTCGAAGAGCTGGATCGGTGGCTGCATGGCGGGCTCGCTGCGGTTGCGCGCAGTGTAGAACGCCGCGCGAAGCCGCGCCGGCGGCAGGTCACACGACCTTGACGCTCAGGTTCGGCAGCCCGTCGATGTGCATCTCGATCACGTCGCCGCGCACGACCGGACCCACGTTTTCCGGCGTGCCGGAGTAGATGATGTCGCCCGGGACCAGCTCGAACGCCTCGGACAGCTTGCTCACCTGCTCGGCGACCGACCAGATCATCTGATTGAGATCGGCGTTCTGCTTCAGCTGGCCGTTCACCTTGAGCCAGATCGCCCCCTTGGTGAAGTGGCCGGTCTGCGCCACCGGGTGCAGCGGCCCGATCGGAGCCGAGCGGTCGAAACTCTTGCCGATCTCCCACGGCTTCTTCTGGTCGCCCATGGCCCGCTGCAGGTCGCGCCGGGTCATGTCCAGCCCCAGCGTGTAGCCCCACACGTGCTCGAGCGCGCGCGCCACCGGGATGTCGCGCCCGCCCTTGCCGATCGCCGCCACCAGTTCCGCCTCGTAGTGGTAGTTCTTGGTGAGCGGCGGATACGGGTGGTCCGGCATGGTGCCGACGGCCACGAACTGGATCGCGTCGGTCGGCTTCTGGAAGAAGAACGGCGGCTCGCGCGAGGGATCGGAGCCCATCTCGCGCGCGTGCGCCGCATAGTTGCGGCCGATGCAGTAGATCCGGCGGACCGGGAACAACTGGTCGGAGCCGGCGACGGGAATGTAGGTGCCGGGCACGCTGAACGGCGTGCGCGCCTGCTGCGGGCCGCTCGCCGCGCAGCCGGTGACGGCGGCGGCGGCCGCGACGGCCGTGCCCTGGAAGAAATTGCGCCTCTGCATGCTGGTCTCCTGTTGTGCGTGGTGTGACGCCGCGGCGCGGCAACAGGAATCTACGTTCGAAAGCCTCCCTGACACCAACCTGAACGCTCGGTGAAAACCCTGTTCCGGTTCTGCTCGTCAGAGACCAAAGATTGCCTGCGAACGATTTACTACTTCACCAAGGAGACAACAGCATGAGCGAATCCAGCAATCCTCGCCGGCGCGGCCTGCTCAAGGGCGTCGCCGTCGCCGCCGGCGCGATGTCCGCGCCTATGCTCGCGAAGGCGCAGGCCGGGCCGATCTCGATGCGGTGGCAGAGCACCTGGCCGTCCAAGGACATCTTCCACGAGTACGCGCTGGACTTCGCCAAGAAGGTCAACGACATGACCGGCGGCGACCTCAAGATCGAGGTGCTGCCCGCCGGCGCCGTGGTGCCCGCCTTCGGGCTGCTCGACGCCGTCTCGAAGGGCACCCTGGACGGCGGCCACGGGGTGCTGGGCTACCACTACGGCAAGCAGAACGCACTGGCGCTGTGGAATTCGGGGCCGGCGTTCGGCATGGACGCCAACATGCTGCTGGCCTGGCACAAGTACGGCGGCGGCAAGGAACTGCTGGACAAGCTGTATGCCTCCATCGGCGGCAACGTGACCTCGTTCCTCTACGGGCCGATGGCCACGCAGCCGCTCGGCTGGTTCAAGAAGCCGATTACCAAGACGGCCGACTTCAAGGGCCTGAAGTTCCGCACCAACGGGCTGGCGATCGATCTCTTCACCGCCATGGGCGCGGCGGTCAACGCGCTGCCCGGCGGCGAGATCGTGCCGGCGATGGACCGCGGGCTGCTGGACGGCGCCGAGTTCAACAATGCGACTTCCGACCGCGTGCTCGGCTTCCCGGACGTCTCCAAGGTCTGCATGCTGCAAAGCTATCACCAGAGCGCCGAGACCTTCGAGATCATGTTCAACAAGCCGAAGTACGAGGCCTTGCCGCCGAAGATGAAGGCGATCATCGCCGGCGCCGTCGAGGCCGCTTCGGCCGACATGTCGTGGAAGGCGATCGACCGCTATTCCAAGGACTACATCGAGCTGCAGACCAAGGACAAGGTCAAGTTCTACAAGACGCCCGATTCCATCCTGGCCGACCAGCTCAGGCTGTGGGACGACATCCTCGCCAAGAAGTCGGCCGAAAACGCCTTGTTCAAGGAAATCGTCGCCTCGCAGAAGGCCTTCGCGGAACGCGCGGTGAAGTGGGACCAGGACACCTACGTCAGCCGCCGGATGGCCGTGTCGCATTTCTTCGGCGGCAAGCCGGCCGCGCCGACCAAGAAGGGCTGAGGCTCCGACGGAACGCAGTCAGCCATCCGGCACCGCCCGGATGGCTTTTTTTCGAGCAGGCGAACAGATGCAGAAATTGCTCCTGACGATCGACAAGGTCAGCACCTTCGTCGGTCAGTTCTTCTCCTGGCTGATCGTGGCGCTGACGCTGCTGATCTCCTGGGAAGTGTTCTCGCGCTATGTCCTGGACCGTCCCCACTCCTGGGCCTTCGACGTGATGATCATCATGTACGGCACCCTGTTCATGATGGCGGGCGCCTATACGCTGGCGAAGGCGGGGCACGTCCGTGGCGACGTGCTCTACGGCTTCTTCCAGCCGCGCACGCAGGCCACGATCGACCTGATCCTGTATGTGATCTTCTTCATTCCCGGCGTGTTCGCGCTGACGTACGCAGGGTATTTCTACGCCGCCGAATCGTGGGCCATCCGCGAGTCGTCCACCATCACCGCCGAGGGCCCGCCGCTGTATCCGTTCAAGACCATGCTGCCGCTGGCCGGCGCGTTCTTGTTCGCCCAGGGCATCGTCGAGATCATCCGCTGCGTGATCTGCATCCGGCAGGGTCAATGGCCGTCGCGCGCCGAGGACGTCGAGGAAGTCGACGTCGACAAGCTCAAGCAGATGGTGCACGTGAAGGACGAAGACATCGCCAGGCTCGACACCCTGGTCGCCCCGCACGGGAGCACGAAATGAGAATCCGCAAGGAACTGTGGTTCGGGTTCGCGCTGATGGTGATCATCCTGGTCCCGGTGGCGATGTACACGCCTTGGACCAGCTTCATCGACGGACACCTCGATCACGCCGACCTCGGGGCGCTCGGCCTGCTGATGCTGGCGCTGATCGTCGTGGCGATCATGCTGGGATTTCCCACCGCGTTCACGCTGATGGGCATGGGCGTCTTCTTCGGCTGGCTGGCCTATCGCAGCGTGAATCCGGCGCTGGCCAACCAGCAGATCCTGGACCTGATGGTGCAGCGCGCCTATTCGGTGATGTCGAACGACGTGCTGATCGCGATTCCGCTGTTCGTGTTCATGGGCTATCTGGTCGAGCGGGCGAACCTGATCGAGAAGCTGTTCAAGAGCCTGCACCTGTCCCTGGCGCGGGTGCCCGGCGCCTTGGCCGTGGCCACCATCGTCACCTGCGCCATCTTCGCCACCGCCACCGGCATCGTCGGCGCCGTCGTGACGCTGATGGGCCTGCTCGCGCTGCCGGCGATGCTGCGCGCCGGCTACAACATCAAGGTGGCCGCGGGAGCGATCACCGCGGGCGGGTGCCTGGGCATCCTGATTCCCCCTTCGGTGCTGTTGATCGTGTACGGCGCCACCGCCGGCGTCTCGGTCGTCAAGCTGTACGCGGGCGCGTTCTTCCCCGGGATCATGCTGGCGGGCTTGTACGTCGGCTATGTGATCGTGCTCGCCAAGTGGAAGCCGCACCTGGCGCCGCCGCTCTCGGCGGCCGAGCGCGTGGTGCCGCTGCCGCCGCTGTCGCAGGCGCTGGCGCCGCGCAGCCGCAATGCGCTGACCGGACTGTTCGGCGCGCTGCGCGATCCGGCGCTGCCCAAACCGCAGGTCGCCACGCAGTTCTTCGTCTCGGTGCTGCCCGCCCTTTCGATCATCGCGCTGCTGGTGCTCCTGTATGGCGCGGCGACGGCGCCCACCGCCGTCGTCGACACGACCGGCCTGGTGCAATCCGGAGGAGCGATCAGCAGCGCGGAAGACGCGCCCTCGGACGCGTCCGGGCTGGCTGAGCCGCCGCAGGACGAGTCGGCGTTGCAGGAGCCGCCCAAGGACGGCGCCGAAGTCAAGGAGCCGCAGGCGCCGCAGGCGGCACAGCCTGCGCCCGCCGCGGCAGATGCATCGGCGGCCGTCGCCGCGCCCGCTGCGGCCGACACCACCGCCGCGGCGGCGGCCGAACGGCTGCCGGTGCCGCTGTGGTACTGGATCGTCCTGGCCGTCGGCCTGGCGAGCCTGGTGCTGGTCTGCTGGCTCATGAGCTGGCAGCGGCTGGAAGTCTTCAAGCTGCTCCTGGCATCGTTTTTCCCGCTCGCCGTGCTGATCATCGCGGTGCTCGGTTCCATCGTGTTCGGGCTGGCCACGCCGACGGAAGCGGCCGCGGTGGGGGCGCTCGGCGGGCTGGTGCTCGCCGGCATCTACCGCTTCATCTCGGCACGCCAGGCCAATCCCGACAATGCCGTTGCCGCCACGGTGAAAGACCTCGGGGGGATCATCAAGGAATCGTCGTTCCTCACGGCGAAGACCAGCGCCATGGTGTGCTGGCTGTTCGTCGGCTCCTCGATCTTCTCCGCCTCGTTCGCCCTGCTCGGCGGCCAGGAGATCGTCGAGCGCTGGGTGCTGTCGCTCGGCCTGAACACCGTGCAGTTCATGCTGCTGTCCCAGTTCATCATCTTCATCCTGGGCTGGCCGCTCGAGTGGACCGAGATCATCGTGATCTTCATGCCGATCTTCATCCCGCTGCTGCCCAAGTTCGGCGTGGACCCGCTGTTCTTCGGCCTGCTGGTGGCGCTGAACCTGCAGACGGCGTTCCTGTCGCCACCGGTGGCCATGGCCGCCTTCTACCTCAAGGGGGTCTCGCCGCCGCACGTCACGCTGAACCAGATCTTCGCCGGGATGATTCCGTTCATGGGCATCCAGCTGATCGCGCTGGCGCTGCTCTATGCGTTCCCGGCGATCGGCCTCTGGCTGCCGAGCTTGCTGTACAAATGAGCTGAGCGCCGGCCACGAAGGGCGCGCCGCGGCGCGCCCTTTCCATTTGGCCGAAACCCGGTACCATTGACGTTTACGTAAACGTCAAGTCAACGCCCGCCGGCCGGGCGGATGACGGAGAACTCCATGACCGACCTGTCCGCCGAGTACCAGGCCCTCGCCAGCTATCGCCCGACGCACAAGGTGCGCTTCGTCACCGCCGCCAGCCTGTTCGACGGGCACGACGCCGCCATCAACATCATGCGGCGCATCCTGCAGGGCATGGGGGCCGAAGTGATCCACCTCGGCCACAACCGCAGCGTCGACGAAGTCGTCACCGCGGCGCTGCAGGAGGACGTGCAGGGCATCGCGATCAGCTCCTACCAGGGCGGCCATGTCGAGTACTTCAAGTACATGGTGGACCTGCTGCGCCAGCGCGGCGGCGAGCACATCCAGGTATTCGGCGGCGGCGGCGGGGTGATCGTGGCGCCCGAGATCCGCGAGCTGCAGGCGTACGGCGTCAGCCGCATCTACAGCCCCGAGGACGGGCAGCGCATGGGGCTGGCCGGGATGATCGGCGAGATGGTGATGCGCTGCGATCGTGACCTGTCGTGCCACGCGCCGCGCGAACTGAAAGCGATCCAGGGCCACGGCGAAATGAACTGGCGCGCGCTGGCCCAGCTGATCACCGCGCTGGAGAACGGCAACGCCGACGCCAGGCTGATGGACGCCGTGCAGGCGAATGCCGCGACCAGGCAGGCGCCGGTCGTCGGGATCACCGGCACCGGCGGCGCAGGCAAGTCGTCGCTGACGGACGAACTGATCCGCCGGCTGCGGCTCGACCAGGGCGACCGCTGGCGCATCGCGCTGATCTCGATCGATCCGTCGCGCCGCAAGAGCGGCGGCGCCCTGCTCGGCGACCGCATCCGCATGAATGCGATCGGCCCGTGGCCGCGGCCGGCCGGCGCCGCGTCGGCCGCCGCCGACGCCGGCCAGCGCGTCTTCATGCGTTCGCTCGCCACGCGCGACTTCGGCAGCGAGATCTCGGCCGCCCTGCCGGACGTCGTGGCGGCCTGCAAGGCCGCCGGGTTCGACCTGATCCTCGTCGAAACCTCGGGCATCGGCCAGGGCGACGCCGCCATCGTGCCGCTGGTCGACGTGCCGATCTACGTCATGACGCCGGAGTTCGGTGCGGCCAGCCAGCTCGAGAAGATCGACATGCTCGACTTCGCCGAGTTCGTGGCGATCAACAAGTTCGACCGCAAGGGCGCGCAGGACGCACTGCGCGACGTTGCCAAGCAGGTGCAGCGCAACCGGGAGGCCTTCGGCAGGAAACCCGAGGAGATGCCGGTGTTCGGCACCATGGCAGCGCGCTTCAACGACGATGGCGTGACCGCGCTGTACCAGGCCCTCAAGCCGCGGCTGGTGCAGCTCGGGCTGGCGCTCCAGGAAGGCACGCTGCCGCAGGTGCAGGTCCGACACAGCACCAACCAGAGCCCGGTGGTGCCGGCCAGCCGCACCCGCTACCTGGCGGAGATCAGCGAAACCGTCCGCGGCTACAAGCAGCGGGCCCGCGAGCAGGCGAAGCTGGCGCGCGAATTGCAGCAGCTGCGCGAGACGGCGCGCATGCTGCACGAGAACGACGCGACGCGCGACGGTGCCAAGAACACCGTCCTGAAGCTGGCCGACGAGCGCGATGCTCGGCTCGACTCGGCGGCGCGCAAGCTGCTGGCGCAATGGCCGCAGATGCAGCAGGCCTACGCCGGCGACGAGTACGTGGTCAAGATCCGCGACCGGGAGATCCGCACGGCGCTCACGACCAGGTCGCTGTCGGGCACCACCATCCGCAAGGTGGTGCTGCCCCAGTTCGAGGACCACGGCGAGATCCTCAAGTGGCTGATGCTCGACAACGTCCCGGGCAGCTATCCCTACACCGCCGGCACCTTCGCCTTCAAGCGCGAGAACGAGGACCCGACCCGCATGTTCGCCGGCGAAGGCGATCCGTTCCGCACCAACCGCCGCTTCAAGCTGCTGTCCGAGGGCATGCCGGCCAAGCGGCTGTCGACGGCGTTCGACTCCGTCACGCTGTACGGCAACGAGCCGGACCTGCGGCCCGACATCTACGGCAAGGTCGGCAACTCGGGGGTGTCGATCGCGACGCTCGACGACATGAAGGTGCTGTATTCGGGCTTCGACCTGTGCAGCCCGGCGACCTCGGTGTCGATGACGATCAACGGGCCGGCGCCCAGCATCCTGGCGATGTTCATGAACACCGCCGTCGACCAGAATCTGGAGAAATTCAAGGCCGAGAACGGGCGCGAGCCCACCGACACGGAAGCGGCAAAGATCCGTGAATGGGTGCTGGCGAATGTCCGGGGCACGGTGCAGGCCGACATCCTGAAGGAAGACCAGGGCCAGAACACCTGCATCTTCTCGACCGAGTTCAGCCTCAAGGTGATGGGCGACATCCAGGAATACTTCGTCCACCACAACGTGCGCAACTTCTATTCGGTGTCGATCTCCGGCTATCACATCGCCGAAGCCGGCGCCAATCCGATCAGCCAGCTGGCGTTCACCCTGTCCAACGGCTTCACCTTCGTCGAGGCGTACCTGGCGCGCGGCATGCACATCGACGACTTCGCGCCCAACCTGTCGTTCTTCTTCTCCAACGGCATGGACCCCGAATACACCGTGATGGGCCGCGTCGCCCGGCGGATCTGGGCCGTGGCGATGAAGGAAAAGTACGGCGCGAACGAGCGCAGCCAGAAGCTGAAATACCACATCCAGACCTCCGGCCGCAGCCTGCACGCGCAGGAGATCCAGTTCAACGACATCCGCACCACGCTGCAGGCGCTGATCGCGATCTACGACAACTGCAACTCGCTGCACACCAACGCCTTCGACGAGGCGATCACCACGCCGACCGAGGACAGCGTGCGCCGGGCGATGGCGATCCAGCTGATCATCAACCGCGAATGGGGGCTGGCGAAGAACGAGAACCCGAACCAGGGCAGCTTCGTCATCGAGGAGCTGACCGAGCTGGTCGAGGAAGCGGTGCTGGCCGAGTTCGACCGGATCGCCGAGCGCGGCGGCGTGCTGGGCGCCATGGAGACCGGTTATCAGCGCGGGCGGATCCAGGACGAGAGCCTGCACTACGAGATGCTCAAACACACGGGCGAGCTGCCGATCATCGGGGTGAACACCTTCCGCAACCCGCATGGCGACGCCGTGGCGGGCAAGCTCGAACTGGCGCGCTCCACC
>NZ_DATMHS010000057.1:0-90355 GCF_035554825.1 Ramlibacter sp.
GTGGGCGGCGGCCTCGGCGTCGCGCCGGTGTTTCCGCAGGCCCGCGCCCTGAAGGAAGCCGGCGCCTACGTGATCGGCGTGCTGGGCTTTCGCAGCAAGGACCTGATCTTCTGGGAAGACAAGTTCCGCCGCGCCTGCGACGAACTGATCCTGTGCACCAACGACGGCTCGGCCGGCATGAAGGGCCTGATCACCGACGGCATCTCGGTCGCCCTGCAGGGCCATCCCGACGTCGACGAGGTCGTCGCGATCGGTCCCCCGGTCATGATGAAGGCCTGCGCCGACGCGACCCGCGCCCGCAAGATCAAGACCATGGTCAGCGTCAACCCGATCATGGTCGACGGCACCGGCATGTGCGGCGGCTGCCGCGTCAAGGTCGGCAGCGAAGTCAAGTTCGCGTGCGTCGACGGCCCCGACTTCGACGGCCACCTGGTCGACTTCGACGACCTCATGACGCGGCTGCGCCGCTACACCGCCGAGGAAAAGCGGGCCGAGCAGCGCTGGCACGACAACTGCCGCCTGACGCAGACGGCGGCGCCCGGGCCGGCCGCCAGGGACGAAGGCCTGGAACTCCCCGACCCGTCGGAGGAGGCGCTCGGTGGCTGAGCGCTTCCCGGCAGTCGCCGCGCCGCCGCGGCCAGCGGCCCCGCGGCGCACTCCCCACTCACTCTAGACAGACAGAGGTCCCCGGAATGGCGAAGAAGCGAACCATACGAACCATTCCACAGGAACGCACGCCGATGCGCGAGCAGGATCCCGTGGTGCGCGCGAAGAACTTCGAGGAAGTGGCATGCGGCTACAACCTGGAGGAGGCTTCGCGCGAGTCGCAGCGCTGCCTGCTGTGCCCGGACGAGCCGTGCATCTCGGGCTGCCCGGTCGGGATCGACATTCCCGGCTTCATCCGGCAGATCGGCGACAAGAACCTGCGCGGCGCGTACGACATCCTCACGCAGACCAACCTGCTGCCCTCGATCTGCGGGCGCGTGTGCCCGCAGGAGAACCAGTGCGAAGGCGTGTGCACGGTGGGCGAATCGCTGGAGCCGGTGGCCATCGGCCGGCTCGAGCGCTTCGTCGGCGACGCGGCGATCCGGGAGGGCTGGACCAACGTCCCGTACATCGAGCCGAACCGGTTCCGGGTCGGCATCGTCGGTTCCGGGCCGGCCGGGATGGCGTGCGCCGCGGACATGGCCAAGGCCGGCTGCGACGTCACGGTCTACGAAGCGTTCCACGAACCCGGCGGGGTGCTGAAGTACGGCATCCCGGACTTCCGCCTGCCCAACCCGACCATCGACGCCGAGATCGAGAAACTGAGGCAGCTCGGGGTCAAGTTCGAGTGCAACACGCTGGTCGGCCGCCTCTTCACGATCGAGCAGATGATCGACGAGATGGGCTTCGACGCCGTCTTCGTCGGGGTCGGCGCCGGCTATCCCACCATGCTCGGCATCCCCGGCGACTCGCTCAACGGGGTGCTCTCGGCCAACGAACTGCTCACGCGCTGCAACCTGATGCGCGGCCGGGACTTCCCGGACTTCGACACGCCGCTGCCGGTCGGCAAGCGGGTGGCCGTGGTCGGTGCCGGCAACACCGCGATGGACGCGATGCGCGTGTCGCTGCGCCTGGGCGCCGAGAAGGTCTATTGCATCTACCGTCGCTCGCGCAAGGAGGCGCCGGCACGGGTCGAGGAAGTCCATCACGCCGAGCAGGAAGGCGTCGAATTCCACTGGCTCACCAACCCCGTGGCCGTGCTCGACGACGGCAAGGGCGGCGTGCGCGCCCTGCGCTGCGTACGCATGGAACTGGGCGAGCCGGACGAGTCGGGCCGGCGCCGTCCGGTGCCGGTGGCGGGCAGCGAATTCGACTTCGAAACCGACCTGGTCGTGTACGCGATCGGCACCAATGCCAATCCCATCATGGGCCAGACCTCCCAGCTGAAGTTGAACAAATGGGGTTACATCGCGGCCGACGACAGCCTGGCGACTTCGGTCGCGGGGGTGTTCGCCGGCGGCGACATCGTGACCGGCGCGGCCACGGTCATCCAGGCGATGGGCGCGGGCCGCAAGGCGGCGCGCAGCATGAAGGCCTACCTGGGCATTCGCGATCCGGACCTCGCGTATCGGGACGAGGGGGCCGGCACGTTCTTGGGAATCGACAGGCGCGAACGCAATTTCGCGCGGGTGCGGCTGGCGTGAGCCGCGGAGCAGGGACGCGCGCCGCGCGACGGGCAACACAGGTCTGACGGGAACACCATGGATTCAATGACGCTGCAGCAGCCGGCCGCCACGCCGGGCAAGAAGGTTCGGGCGCCGTCCGGCGCGAAGGCGCCCGTGCGCCTGGACGAGCACATCGTGGAGATCATCAGCGACTCCGGCGAGGGCGCGCAGAAATGCGGCCAGTCGCTCGGTTCGATCGCCGCCCAGATGGGCAACGGCATCTGGACCACCGAGATCATCCCCGCGGAAATCCGGCCGCCGGCGCGCAGCGTGGCGGGCGCCAGCGGCAACCGGATCCGGATCGGGTCGGGCCGCGTCACCAACGGCGGCGACAAGACCGACCTGGTCGTCGCCTTCAACGAGCAGGTGCTGCTCGGGCGGGTACGCGCCGACGAGCTCAAGCCCGGCTGCACGATCCTGCTCGAGAGCATGTGGCGCGGCAACGGCGATGCGGCGATCGCGCAGTCGTATGCCGAAACGCACGAACGGCTGGTGGCGGCGGGCTACAAGGTGTACGAGATCCCGATGGAGCAGGAGTGCAAGGCGATCGTGTCCGACGCCAAGCGGGGCAAGAACATGTTCGCGCTGGGCATGCTGTGCCAGATCTACAGCCTCGACCTGAAGCTGGCGACCGACCAGATCTTCCTGACCTTCGGCAAGAAGGACCGCAGCGTCATCGACACCAACATCCGGCTGCTGGAGGCCGGGCATCGCTGGGCGCGCGAGCATCTCGACTTCTGCTACCAGATCCCCGCCACCAGGCCGTCCGAGGCGCAGGTGGTCGTGAACGGCAACACGGCGCTGGCGCTGGGCGTGCTGGCCTCGGGCATGGAAATCTGCGCGATGTACCCGATCACGCCGGCGACCTCGGCTTCGCATTACCTGGCGGACGTGTTCGAGAAGGTCGGCGGCGTCGTGCACCAGGCCGAAGACGAGATCGCGGCCTGCGCCTTCGCGATCGGCGCGTCGTACGCCGGCAAGTGCGCGGTGACGATCACGTCCGGTCCGGGCTACTCGCTCAAGCAGGAAGGCATCGGCCTGGCGGTGATGGGCGAGATCCCGCTGGTGGTGGTCAACGTGCAGCGTGGCGGGCCCAGTACCGGCCAGCCGACCAAGGTGGAGCAGGGCGACATGCTGGCGGCGGTGTTCGGCAGCCACGGCGACGCGCCGAAGGTGGTGATGGCGCCGGCGACGATCGAAGAGTGCTTCTATGCCATCGTCACGGCGCGCCGGATCGCCGAGACCTTCAACATGGTGGTGGTGGTGCTGACCGACGCGGGCCTGGCGACGTCGCAGCAGCCGTTCCCGCGGCCCCAGTTCAACGAGGCCTGGCTGGCACCGCCGATCGACCAGAGCCCGGTGCCGCCCGGCGCCAAACCGTACGACTGGGACGAGACGACCGGCCTGGCGCGCCGCTTCATCCCCGGCCAGCCGGGCGGCATGCACACGCTCACGGGCCTGGCCCACGACCGCGACAGCCACGTCGCGTACGACGCCGAGATCAACCAGCAATCGATCCGCGCGCGCAGCCTGAAGCTCGCGGCCTTCCAGAAGACGCTGAAGGCGCCGCCGATCTTCGGCGACGCGAGCGGCGACCTGCTGGTGATCGGCTGGGGCAGCACCAAGGGAGCGATCGAGGAGGCCGTGGCCGGGCTGCGCGCCAAGGGCCAGAAGGTGTCCTCGATGCACATCGAGTTCCTGCAGCCGCTGCCGCCGGGCATCAAGGAAGCCATGAGCGGCTTCCGCCGGGTGCTGACCGTCGAGGGCAACTGGAGCGACCGGCCCGAGGACCAGATCATCGACGAGACCAACCGCCGCTATTCGGCGCTCGCGATGCTGCTGCGCGCCCGCTACCTGGTCGACGTCGACTGCTGGAGCGAGGTCAAGGGCCAGCCGATCAAGCCCGGCACCATCCGCGAGGTGCTGCTCGCGCAACTCAAGCGAATCAAGAAGGCGGCCTGACCATGGACCTGATGAGCCCCACCGAATGCCTGCTGCAGCTCTACGAGGAGCAGTTCGAGCTGGAAGACTACCGGGCCGGCGTGCCGCGCTGGTGCACCGGCTGCGGCGACAACGCCATCCTGGCCGCCGTGCAGCGGCTGTGCCGCGACGAGGCGCTGCGGCCCGAGAAGACCGTGTTCGTGTCCGGCATCGGCTGCTCCAGCCGGTTCCCGCACTACATGAACACCTACGGCTTCCACGGCATCCACGGCCGGGCGCTGCCGGTGGCCGAGGGCGTGAAGCTGTCGCGGCCGGATCTGACGGTGTTCGTCAACACCGGCGACGGCGACTGCTGCAGCATCGGCGCGGCGCACTGGATCCACGCGATCCGCTACAACATGAACCTGACGGTGTTCCTGCACGACAACCAGATCTACGGGTTGACCAAGAAGCAGGCTTCGCCGACGTCCCCGATCGGCACCAAGAGCAACACCACGCCGCGTGGCAGCTACCTCGAAGCGCTCAATCCGCTGACGGTGACGCTCGGGGTGCAGAACGTCTCGTTCGTGGCGCAGGCGGTCGACTGGGTGCCCGAGATGCTCTACGACATCGTGAAGGCGGCCTACCACCACCGCGGCCTGTCCTTCGTGCGCATCGTGCAGCGCTGCCCGGAGTGGCTGCCGCAGGCGCTCGACCCCTGGATGCACGACCCCGACCGGCTGCAGGTGCTGCACCACGCCGACGGCGTGCAGCCCAGCGCCGCCGCCTCCAGGCTGTACAAGAACCAGCTCGAGCACGATCCGATCAACATCGATCGCGCCCGCGAGATCGCCAGCCAGCAGGACGTGATCCCGGTGGGAATCCTGTACCGCAATCCGTCGGTGCCGTGCTACGAGGAGCTGCGCCGTTCGGGCAAGCTCGTCACGCCGGCGTTCGTGCGCGAGGGGCTCAACGCCGAACTGGACAAGTACACCGTCTGGCCCGACCGGGCGAGCGAAGCAGCCGCGTAAATCAACAGCAAGCGAGTTGACACCATGCAAGCCGACACCCAAGCGCAGGTTGCGTTCTTCCTGACCGGCAGGCGCCCCGGCGAATTCCTCGACGCGGTCGACGGACTGGAGCTGCGTCCCGCGCTGTTCGCGGGGTATCGCGACCTCACCGCGCTGCGCTACGACTTCCCGGTCGTGCTCGCCACCGGCACCGCCGATGCCAGCGGCGTCGAGTCCTTGTCGGGGCTGATCGACCGGGCGCTGGCGGCCGTGGCCAAGGGGCCGGACGCCGATCGCCTGCGCAGGCACGGCTTGCGGGTCGAGCAGGAGATCCGGAAGCTGCTGGCCGGCGGCAACACCGGCGGCTTGCTGAGCGTGGTGTGGGATCTGGCCGTGTCGCGCCTGACGCCGAAGCTGGACCCGGCGTTCGTCGACAGCTGCAAGCGGCTGCGCGCCGCAATCAAGGTCGATGGCGAACTGGCCGACTGCGACGCGCACATGCCGTCGCGCGTGCTGCGGCACGTGTGGCAGGTGGCCCAGGCGCGCAAGTCGGCCCAGCTGCGCGACAAGCTGGAGCGGCTGGTGTTCAAGCTCTCGGACATCCTGCGCGCCGATTTCGAGCGCTCGGCGCAGGGCCTCAGCCCGCAGCGGCTCGCGGCCTCGATCGGCGGCGCCCATGCGGCGATGTTCGACTTCGAGCGCATGGCGTCCTTCCTGCAGAAGGTACAGCCCCGGCAGGGCATGGCCGAGAGCCGCCGCGACCGCATCGGCGCGCTGCTGGACGTGCTGAAGAAGCAGCGCTTCGTGGCGACGTCGGCGGGCGCCGGCAAGCCATACGAGTTCGAGTTCGACAGCTGCGGCGAAGCGCTGAAGGCCTGGCGCGAGCGGCAGCCGCGGCTGGTCGAACTGGCCAAGGCCATCGTCATCGCCGAACTCGAGATCGACGGCGAGTACAGCCCGCAGCGGCACGATGCGCTGTTCGAGGGCTTCGGCGCCACTGGCCTGGACCCGCGGGAACTCGATCCGTTCCCCGACTCCCTGGTGTGCCTGGCCGGCGGCAAGCTCAGCGCGCAGGAGCACGGCCGGCTGATGGAAGTGCTCGGCTCCGGCTGGCCGATCAAGGTGCTGCTGCAGATCGACGATCTGCACGACGAGGCGGGGCCGGCCGAGGCCGGCTTCGCGGCGGGATTGCGCGGTGGACAGATCGCGACCCAGGCCATCGGCCTGAACGACGTGTACGTGCTGCAGTCGGCCGGCTCCCACCTGTTCCAGTTCCGCGAGCGCCTGCAGCGCGGGGTGGCGTACCGCGGGCCCGCCTTGTTCAGCGTGTACTCCGGCGCCAGCGCCGGCGCCTCCGGGCTGCCGCCGTACCTCATGGCGGCAGCGGCGATGGAATCGCGGGCGTTCCCCGCGTTCTCCTACGACCCCGGAGCGGGGAGCGACTGGGCCGACCGCTTCTGCCTGGCGGCGAACCCGCAGGTCGATCACGACTGGCCGCTGCAGCCCTTCGCGTACGAGGACGCGCAGCACCAGCGCGTCGCCGAAGAATTGCCGTTCACGCTGGTGGACTTCCTGGCCAGCGACCGCCGCTATGGCAAGCACCTCGCGCGGGTGCCGCGCGAGCGCTGGAACGGCAGCATGATCGGCGTCGACGAGTCGCTGGCGCGGGAGGGGCGCGGCCTGCCGGACAAGATCCCCAGCGTGCTGATGGTCGACGGCGGGAACCACCTGCAAAAGGTGATCGTCGACCAGAGCCTGATCCGCCAGGCCGACCGCTGCCGCCGGCTGTGGCACAGCCTGCAGGAGCTGGGCGGCGTGAACAACTCGCATGCCCGCAAGCTGCTGGCGCGCGAGCAGAAGAGCTGGGAGCAGCGGCTGCACGAGCAGGTGCAGGCGCCGTCGGTGCCCCCGCCCGCTGCGGCAGCGGCGGTCGCGCCCGCGGCGACCGCGCCGGCTGCGGCCCCCTCCGTGGCCGCCGAGGCGCCCGCGCGCAATCCGGACGAGGCATTCATCGAGACCGAACGCTGTTCCAGCTGCAACGAGTGCACCCAGCTCAACGGCAAGATGTTCGCGTACAACGAGAACCAGCAGGCCTACATCAAGGACCCCGACGCCGGCACCTACGCGGACCTGGTGCAGGCCGCAGAGAACTGCCAGGTCGCCGTGATCCACCCCGGCCAGCCGCGCAATCCGGCCGAGCCGGGCCTCGCAGAACTCCTGGAGCGAGCCAAGCCGTTCCTGTGAGCAGCCGGGCGCGCCTGGTGCAGGCGCGTCCCGGCGATTGCGCCGCCGGCTCCGGCCCCGTGCCCGCGGCGCGGCCCGAATCTGCGGCGACAATCGGTGCATGAGTTTCGGAAGTACCTCTTTGCCCGGCACGGCCCGCGCCGCTCATCCGACGGGTCCTGACGGCTGGTCGCTGCCGAGCCCCGAGGCGGCGCGCTGATGGACCGGGTCGACACCATCGTCATCGGCGCCGGCGCGGTCGGCCTCGCCGTCGGGCGCGCCCTGGCCGGCGCCGGCCGGGAGACCATCGTCGTGGAGGCGCAGCCGCTGATCGGGCAGGGCGTCAGTTCGCGCAACAGCGAAGTGATCCACGCCGGCCTGTACTACGCCACCGGCTCGCTCAAGGCGCGGCTGTGCGTGCGCGGCAAGGAACTGCTGTACGCGCTGTGCGCGAGCCACGGCGTGGACCACCGGCGCTGCGGCAAGCTGGTGGTCGCCACCACCGAAGGCGAGGCCGCCGCCCTGCGGGTGCTGCAGACCCGCGCCGCCGCCAACGGCGTGCCGGTCGAATGGCTGGACGAGCGCCAGGCGAAGGCGCTGGAGCCGGCCCTCCACTGCGTCGCCGCGCTGTCGTCGCCCAGCACAGGCATCGTCGACAGCCACGGCTTCATGCTGGCGCTGCAGGGCGACCTGGAACGCGCCGGCGGCATGGTGGCGCTCGGCTCACCGGTGGACTCCGTGCTGCTCGGCGCCGGCGGCGCGCCGCACGTCGTGCGCATGGCCGACGGCAGCGAGGTCGCCGCCCGCGAGGTGGTCAACTCCGCCTCGCTGCACGCCTGCGCGCTGGCGCGGCGCTTCCAAGGGCTGGATCCGGCGTTCGTTCCGCGGGAACACTTCTGCAAGGGCAACTACTACTCGCTGGCGGGCAAGGCGCCGTTCACGCACCTGATCTATCCGGCGCCCGCGGACGCGTGGCTGGGGGTGCACCTCACGCTCGATCTCGGCGGGCAGGCGAAATTCGGCCCCGACCTGGAGTGGCTGGACGCCAGGCGGCCCGAGGACATCGATTACACGGTCGATCCGCGACGCGCCGACGGCTTCTACGCCGAAGTGCGGCGCTACTGGCCGGCCCTGCCCGACGGCGTGCTGCAGCCGAGCTACAGCGGCGTGCGGCCGAAGATCTACGGCCCCGGCGAGAAGGCGCCGGATTTCCGCATCGACGGCCCGGCGCTGCACGGCGTGCCGGGACTGGTGAACCTGTTCGGCATCGAGTCACCCGGGCTCACCAGCTCGCTGGCCATCGCCGAACATGTTGTGGCGTTGCTGGAGCTGGCAACGGGATGAGCCGGCTGCTGGCGGCCGTCATGGCCGGCGCCGCGGGCGCCGCGCTGGGGCAGGTCCTGCCGCAGGTCACGGTCACGGCCACCCGCACCGAGGCTTCGCCGTTCGACGTGCCGGCCTCGGTCGACGTCATCGACGGCGAGCGGCTGCGCGCCGCCGGCCGCCCCGAAATCAATCTCTCCGAATCGGTCGGCCTGGTGCCGGGCGTGATCGCGCGCGACCGGCAGAACTACGCGCAGGACCTGCAGCTGTCGATCCGCGGCTTCGGGGCTCGCTCGTCGTTTGGGGTGCGCGGCGTGCGCCTCTACGTCGATGGCATTCCGGCGACGATGCCGGACGGCCAGGGCCAGCTTTCGCACATCGATCTCGCGTCGGCCGAGCGCATCGAGCTGCTGCGCGGTCCGTTCTCGGTGCTCTACGGCAATTCTTCCGGCGGCGTGCTGCAGGTGTTCACCGAAGCGGGCGCCGGCCCCGGCACGGTGACGCCGAGCCTGGCGGTGGGCAGCGACGGCCTGGTGCGCCCCGGCATCCGCGCCAGCGGCGCAGCGCAGGGACTGCGCTACGCGGTGAGCGCCAACCGGTTCTCGTCCGACGGCTGGCGCGAGCACAGTGCGGCGCGGCGCAACCTCGGCAATGCGCGGCTGGATGTCACGCCGCGCGAAGGCAGCGACTGGACGGTCGTGGCCAACGCGCTGGACCTGCGCGCCGACGATCCGCTGGGCCTCACCCGGGCCCGGTTCGAGTCCGCGCCGCGCAGCGTCGACGCGTCCGCGGTCGCGTTCGACACGCGCAAGACGGTGCGCCAGGACCAGCTGGGCGTGGTGCACCAGCAGCAACTCGCCGGTGGCAACCGCCTGCGGCTGATGGTCTACGCCGGCCAGCGCGCGACCACCCAGTTCCAGGCGATCCCGGCCGGGCCCCAGGCCAATGCACTGCACCCGGGCGGCGTGATCGGGCTCGAGCGGCGCTATGCCGGCACCGACCTGCGCTGGACGGCGCGCTCCACCGTGGCCAGGGCGCCCTTCGAGCTGGTGGCCGGCGTCTCCTACGACACCCTGACCGAGCAGCGGCGGGGCTGGCAGAACTTCGTCGGCAGCACGCTGGGGGTCGCGGGCGCGCTGCGGCGCGACGAGGAAAACCGCGTCTGGAACCTCGATCCCTACCTGCAGGGGGTGTGGCAATTCCAGCCGCGCTGGACGCTGACGGCCGGCGTGCGTCACGGCAGCGTGCGCTTTTCGTCGGCCGACCGCTATCGCGCGGGACCGAATGGCGACGACAGCGGCGGCGTGCGCTACCGGGCGACGCTGCCGGTGGCCGGGCTGATGTTCGCGTGGTCCCCGCAAGTGCACCTGCATGCCGCCTGGGGCCGCGGCTTCGAGACCCCGACCTTCAACGAGCTGGCGTATCGGCCGGACGGCACGGCGGGCCTCAACTTCGGCTTGCGGCCCTCGCGCAGCCGCAACCTCGAGCTGGGCGTCAAGGGCCGCTCGCCGCTGGCCGGCCCTTGGCGCAGCCAGTGGAGCGCCGCGCTGTTCCAGGTGGCCACGCAGGACGAGATCGTCACCCGCACCAGCAGCGGCGGTCGCAGTTCGTTCCAGAACGCCGGCGCGACGCGCCGCCGCGGATTGGAGCTGGCCTGGAGCGCTGCCACCGATGCGGGCTGGCAGGTGCAGCTCGCGCAGACCTGGCTCGACGCTCGCTACCGGGAGGCGTTCACCAGTTGCAGCGGCGCGCCGTGCGCACCGCTCGCGGTGCCCGCCGGCAATCGCATTCCCGGCACCGCGCGAGCCGTCACGGCGGCCGAGCTCGGTTGGCAGCCGGCCCGCGGCTGGCGCGCCGGCCTCGAGCTGCGCCGCTCGGGCGCGGTGTACGTCAACGACGCCAACAGCGAAGCCGCGCCCGCATTCACCATGGTGGCGGTGCACACCGGCTATGTCTTCGAACGGAGGGGCTGGACGCTCTCGGCGGCCGGGCGCATCGACAACCTGCTGGACCGACGCGCTGCCGGCTCGGTGATCGTCAACGAAGGCAACGGCCGGTTCTTCGAGCCCGCGCCCGGCCGCGGCTGGGTGCTCAAGCTGGCCGGCAGTTACGCGTTCTGAGGACGCGGCGCGCGCAGCTCCTTCAGTGCCCGCGCCACCTCGCCCACCAGCGCCGGACCGCGGTAGATGAGCCCGGTGTAGATCTGCACCAGGTCGGCGCCGGCGCGCATTTTCGCCTGCGCGTCGGCCGCACTGAGGATGCCGCCCACGCCGATGATCGGAAAACCGGCGCCCAGCGCCGCGCGCAGCTGCGCGATCACGCGGTTGCTCGCCTCGAGCACCGGCGCGCCGCTGAGGCCGCCTGCCTCCTGGGCGTGCGGCAGCCCCTGCACCGCCGCGCGGCTGATCGTGGTGTTGGTCGCGATCACGCCGTCCATGGCGTGCCGGCGCAGCGCGGCCGCGATCACCGCCACCTGGGCCTCGTCGAGATCGGGTGCGATCTTGACGAACACCGGCACCCGCCGGCCGTGTTCGCGCACCAGCGCCGCGCGCCGTTCGGCGATGGCTCCCAGCAAGGCGTCCAGCGCCTGGTCGCTCTGCAGCGACCGCAGGTTGCTGGTGTTGGGGCTGGAGATGTTGACGGTGACGTAGTCGGCATGCGGGTACACGCCCTCGAGGCACACGAGATAGTCGCTGGTCGCGTTCTCGATCGGGGTCGCCGCGTTCTTGCCGATGTTCAGGCCCAGGATCCGGCCCCGTTCCCGGAACGACGAGCGCTTCACGTTGGCGATGAACGCCTCCAGCCCGTCGTTGTTGAACCCGAGCCGGTTGATCAGGGCGTTCGCCTCGGGCAGCCGGAACAGGCGCGGCTTCGGATTGCCGGGCTGCGGCTTGGGCGTCACGGTGCCGACTTCGACGAAGCCGAACCCCAGCGCGCCGAGCCCGTCGATGCAGCGCGCATTCTTGTCCAGGCCGGCGGCGAGCCCGACCCGGTTGGGAAAGCGCAGGCCGGCGAGTTCGACCGGGTCTTCGACCATCGCGCCGCCGACGGCCCGCTCCAGCGGCGTGCCCTGCACGGCGGCCAGCCACTGCATGGTCAGCTCGTGGGCGCGCTCCGGGTCGAGGCGAAAGAGCAGGGCGCGGGCGAGCGGATAGGGCAGCAGCGACATGGATAATCAGCGGATCAATGAACCCAAGGATTGTCGCGTGACCCAGGACGAACTCAAAGGGCTGGTCGGGCAGGCCGCGTTGCAGCACGTGGTGCCCGGCGAAATCATCGGCGTCGGCACCGGCTCCACGGTGAACCGTTTCATCGACGCGCTCGCCACCATCAAGGACCGCCTGCCGGGGGCGGTGTCGAGTTCCAATGCGTCGACCGAGCGGCTGCAGGCGCTGGGCATCCGCGTGTTCGACGCCAACGAGGTGGGCGAACTCGCGGTCTACATCGACGGCGCCGACGAGATCGACCGCCGCGGCTTCATGATCAAGGGCGGCGGCGCGGCGCTCACGCGCGAGAAGATCGTGGCCGCGCAGGCGAAGCGCTTCGTCTGCATCGCCGACGAGAGCAAGCTGGTCGACGCGCTCGGACGCTACCCGGTGCCGGTGGAAGTGATCCCGATGGCCACGCAACGGCTGGTGCGCCAGTTCGCCGCGCTGGGCGGCACCGCCAAGGTGCGGCTCATCGACGGCGTGCCGCTCGTCACCGACAACGGCCAGCACATCCTCGATGTCGCCGGACTGCGGATCACCGATCCGCCGGGCTTCGAAAGCGAAGTGAATCAGTGGGCCGGCGTGGTTTCCGTCGGCGTGTTCGCCCGCCAGAAAGCCGCCGTCTGCCTGCTGGGCACGGCCGGCGGCGTCAGGACGCTGGCGTTCTGATCAGAACTGGATGCCGCTGCGGCTGGGCGGCGGCGCACTCGGCGGCGCGGCGGGCGCCGGCGGCGCCGCGGGCGGGCTCGCCGGCCTGACCGGCGGCACGTCCTGGATCGCCACCAGCGGCTGGGCCGGCGACTGCTGGTAGCCGGCCGGCAGCTGCGAGGTCCTGGGGTAGCCGGCGGCGTCCAGCAACTGGTTCCACTCGACGTCGGAATAGCCCTTCACCCGCTCCCCGCCGATGGCGAGGACCGGCAAGGTGGCGACGCCGGCCAACCGGCGCAGCGCCTCGATGTCCTCGTTGCTCGATACCGTCTTTTCGGCATAGGGGATGCCGCGGCGCGCGAGCAGGCTGCGCGCGGCGGCGCACGGATCGCAGCTGGGGCCGGCGTACAGCGTCACCGGGTATCTGGTGGCTGCCTGCCGCAGCTCGAAGGGCAGGACGGCAACATCGGTCGCATCGCGCGGCATGGTCACCACGGGCGCGGCCTTCGCCGTCCCGCTGCCGTCGGGGGGAGCGCGGTCGGAAAACGTGATCCGCCCGTCGGGACCGACCGAGCGGTAAATCTGTTGCGCGGCGGCATCAGGCATGGCGCCGCCGGCCGCCAGCACCACCAGACCGCTCAGGCCCGCAAGAAAGAAAGGCCTCGTCGACAGCATCGAAATCACACTCCCGGTTCAGGCCATGCCCTGGTGGCGCAGCAAGGCGTCGAGACTGGGCTCGCGCCCGCGGAATGCCTTGAAGGACTCGATGGCCGGTCGGCTGCCGCCGGCCTCGAGGATGGCTTGCCGGTATTTTCGTCCCGTTTCGCGGCTTGGCAAGCCGTCCGGACCCGCGGTTTCCTCGAAGGCGGCATAGGCGTCGGCGCTCAGCACCTCGGCCCACTTGTAGCTGTAGTAGCCAGCGGCGTAGCCGCCCGAGAAGATGTGGCTGAAGGTGTGGGCCGTGCGGCTGAACGGCGGCGGCCGCAGCACGGCGACTTCGGCTCGCACCTGTTCGAGCAGCGGCATGAAGTCCTGCGCCGGGTCGTGCTCGGTGTGCAGCAGCATGTCGAACAGGCCGAACTCGATCTGGCGCAGGGTGGCCAGGCCGCTCTGGAAATTCTTGGCCGCCAGCATCTTGTCGAACAGCTCGCGCGGCAGCGGCGCGCCGGTGTCGACATGCGCCGTCATGTGGCGCAGCACGTTCCACTCCCAGCAGAAGTTCTCCATGAACTGGCTGGGAAGTTCCACCGCGTCCCACTCGACCCCGCTGATGCCCGACACGTCCAGCTCGTTCACGCGCGTGAGCATGTGGTGCAGGCCATGGCCGCTCTCGTGGAACAGCGTGATCACGTCGTCGTGCATCAGCAGCGGCGGCTTGCCGTCCACGCCTTCGGCGAAGTTGCACACGAGGTGAGCAACCGGCGTCTGCAGCCGGCCGTCGTCCGGCCGCAGCCAGCGGGCGCGCACGTCGTCCATCCAGGCGCCGCCGCGCTTGCCGTTGCGCGCCGCCGGATCGAGATAGAACCGGCCCACCAGCTCGTTGCCGCGCTCGATCCGGTAGAACTCGACGGAGGGGTTCCAGGTCGGCGCGCTGTCGCGGCGGATGCTCACCTCGAACAGGGTCTCGACGATCTTGAACAGGCCGGCCAGCACCTTGGGCGCCGTGAAGTACTGCTTGACCTCCTGCTCGCTGAACGCGTAGCGCTCCTCCTTCAGCTTCTCGCCGATGTACGACCAGTCCCAGGATTGGGGATCGGCGATGCCCAGCCGCGCCGCCGCGAATTCGCGCATGTCGGCGACGTCGCGTTCGGCGTAGGGGCGGGCCCGGCGGGCCAGGTCGCGCAGGAAGGCGATCACCTGTTGCGGCGAGTCGGCCATCTTGGGGACGACGGAGACTTCGCCGAAATTCCGGTAGCCCAGCAGGCGCGCTTCCTCCTGCCGCAGCGCGAGGATCTCGCGCATGATCGCCGTGTTGTCGTACGTGGGATCGCCCTGGTCGCTGGCGCGGGTGACGTAGGCGCGGTACAGGCGCTCGCGCAGGCCGCGGCTGTGCGCGAACTGCATCACCGGCAGGTAGCTCGGCATCTTCAGGGTGAGCTTGTAGCCGTCCTTGCCGTCGGCCTCGGCGGCGGCCCGCGCTGCCTGGACCACGTCTTCGGGCAGGCCATCGAGTTCGTCAAGGCGCGCGTAGTAGGCGAACGCGTCGGTGGCATCGAGCGCGTGCTCGCTGAACTTCTGGCTCAGCTCCGCCTGCCGCTCCTGGATCTGGGCGTACCGTTCCTTCGCCGCGCCCGTCAGCTCGGCGCCGCCCAGCACGAAATTGCGGATCGCGTTCTTGTGCGCCTGCCGCTGCTCGGCGTTCAGGGTGGCCGGGTCGATCGCCTTGTACTTCGCGAACAGCCGCTCATCCGAGCCCAGCCGCGTCCAGAAGTCGGTGACCTTGGGCAGTGCCTCGTTGTAGGCTGCCCGCAGTTCCGGGGTGTCGGCCACGCCGTTGAGGTGGCTGACCACGCTCCACGACCGCCCCAGCCGCTCGGTCGCGACGTCCAGCACCCGCGCGATGTCGTCCCAGCGGCTCGGAAAATCGGGTTGGGTCACCGTCGCCAGCGCCTGGTCGGCGGCGGCGAGGAGTTCGTCGACCGCCGGCGCCACGTGCTCGGGCCGGACCTGGTCGAACAGGGGGAGGTCGGTGAAATCGAGGAGGGGATTGCTGCTGGTCATCCTACTGATTTTGCGTCAGCGCGCGCGGATTCAATGGCTCAGCGCTTTCAAAACCCAACAGCCGAACGCAGAGGACGCAAAAACTCGGAGAGGACGCAGAAAAAAACCAAAAATCAACCTTGGATTTCTTTTGCGTCCTCTGCGTCCCTCTGCGGCCTCTGCGTTCGGCTGTTGGGTTGAATTTTCAGCTTGCCGTCCGCTCCGCGGCTTCCAGCGTATTGACCAGCAGCATCGCGCGGGTCATCGGGCCGACGCCGCCCGGCACCGGCGTGATCCAGCCGGCCACCTCGCGCACGCCCGCGAAATCGACGTCGCCGCAGAGCTTGCCTTCGTCGTTGCGGTTCATGCCGACATCGATCACGACGGCGCCGGGCTTGACCATGTCGGCCGTGAGCACGTTGCGCTTGCCGACGGCGGCGACGACGACGTCGGCCTGCCGCGTGTGCGCGGCCAGGTCTTTCGTGGCGCTGTGGCAAACCGTCACGGTGGCGTTCTTCTGCAGCAGCAGCATCGCCATCGGCTTGCCGACGATGTTGCTGCGGCCGATCACCACCGCGTTCTTGCCACGCAGGTCGTAGCCGATCGATTCCAGCATCTTCATGCACCCATACGGGGTGCATGGCACGAAGCCGGGCTGCCCGATCATCAGCGCGCCGGCGCTGGCGACGTGGAAGCCGTCGACGTCCTTGGCCGGCGAGATCGTCTCGATCACCCTGGCCGCGTTCATGTGCCTGGGCAGCGGCAGCTGCACCAGGATGCCGTGGATGGCGGGATCGGCGTTGAGCGCCCGGATCCGATCGAGCAGCGCGGCCTCGGCCATGTCGGCGGGATAGCGCTCCAGCACCGAGCGCAGCCCGGCTTCCTGGCTGTCCGTCACCTTGTGCTTCACGTAGACCTGGCTGGCCGGGTCTTCGCCGACCAGGATCACCGCGAGGCCGGGCGTCACGCCCCGCGCCTTGAGCGCCTGCGCGCGCTGCGCGACTTCGGCACGGATGGATTTGGCAAGTGCGTTGCCGTCGATGAGTTGGGCAGTCATGGAAAGCATCGAACCCAGCAGCCGAACGCAGAGGGCGCGGAAGACGCAAAGGACGCAGAAGAAAACTTTCTTGAGATGTTCTTCTGCGCCCTTTGCGTTCCTTTGCGTCCTCTGCGTTCGGCTGTTGGGTTGTTGTTGGTTGTCAGGATTTGGGAGCGTTCTGGCCCAGCGCGATCTTCAGCAGGTCGGCCACCGTGTTCGCGTTGAGTTTTTCCATGATGTTGGCGCGGTGCGCCTCCACGGTCTTGATGCTGATGCCCAGGTCGTCGGCGATCTGCTTGTTCAGGCGGCCGGCGACGATGCGTTCGAGCACCTGCGCCTCGCGCGAGGTGAGCTTGGACAGCAGCGCGTCGCGGCTGGCGGCGCTCTGGTATTCGGCGAAGGCGCCCTTGGCGTGTTCGAGCATGCGCTCGACCAGGCTCACCAGTTCGTCTTCCTTGAAGGGCTTCTGGATGAAGTCCATCGCGCCCTTCTTCATCGTGTTCACGGCCATCGGCACGTCGCCATGGCCGGTGATGAAGACGATCGGCAGCGGCGACTTGCGTTCGAGCAGCCGGTCCTGCAGCTCGAGCCCCGTCATGCCGCCCATGCGGATGTCGACGATCAGGCAGGCGACCTCGCGCGGGTCATAGCGGGCGAGGAACGATTCCGCCGAGTCGAAGCACCGCACCCGGTAGTCCTTGCCTTCGAGCAGCCATTGCAGGGAATCGCGCACGGCCTCGTCGTCGTCGACGACGTACACGGTGCCCTTCTTCGGGATCAAACTCATTCGACAACCTCCGAGCTACCCACCTTGCCCCGAGGCGTCGGCGTGGCGTTCACGCCGCGACCGGGGCATCCTTGTTTTCGATGGAATCCGGCGTGCCGGCCAGGGGAATCCAGAACGAGAAGCGGCAGCCGGCGACGTCCGTTCCATTGTAGATGTTCTCCGCCTGCATCCGGCCCTGGTGCGACTCGACGATGCTGCGGCACAGGTTCAGGCCGATGCCCATGCCTTCGGCCTTGGTCGAAAAGAAGGCCTCGTACAGCCGGCCCATCACCTCGGGCGCAAGGCCCTGGCCGGAGTCGAGCACGGAGAACTCGATCACCGGCTGGCCGTCGACGTCCTTCGGGATCACGCGCAGTTCGACGCTGCGGCGGGAAGGCGGGCGGCGCGCGTGCTCGATCGATTCGGCGGCGTTGCGCAGCAGGTTCACCAGCACCTGTTCGATCAGGATCGGATCGACCATCAGCTTGGGCAGCCGCGCGGCGACATAGTGCGAGAGCCGCACGTTGCGCCGTCGCAGCTCGATCTCGGCCAGTTCGACGGCCTCGGAGACGATCAGCGCGATGTCGGACAGCGTGCGGTTCGGTTCGCTGCGCTTCACGAACGAGCGGATGCGCTGGATGATCTGGCCGGCGCGCTGGGCCTGGCGGGCGGTCTTGTCGAGGGCGGCGAGCAGGTCTTCCTCGCTGATCTGCTGCTTGCGGATGCGCGAGACCAGCCCGTTGCAGTAGTTGTTGATGGCCGTCAGCGGCTGATTGAGTTCGTGCGCCACCGAGGAGGCCATCTCGCCCATGGTGATCAGGCGGCTGGAGGTCTGCGCGCGCTCGGCCTGCGCGGCGGCCTGTTCCTCGGCGTGGCGGCGCGGCGTGATGTCGGTGGCGATCACCATCTGGGCCAGGCGCCCGTCGACCCAGTTCAGGTAGCGCGAGCGCACTTCCAGCCACTTGCCCAGTTCCGGCACGAAGATCTCGGCGTTCTCCGACTTCGCGGAAGTGAGGCTGTTGGTGGGCAGCCCGACGAAGGAGTCGACCTCGTCGAGCGATTCGTCGGTGCGCGGATGCTCGGGCACCCCGGCCTGGGCCACCATCTGCAGGTGGCCGGCGGTCTGGACGCCGAACCAGAGCCGGTACAGCTTGTTGGCGAAGAGCAGCTCCTCGCTGCCCAGCGGCGCGACCGAGACCGAGGCGTCGAGCGCCTCCAGCACGGTGGTGAACCGCTCGTAGGACGCGGACAGCTGCTCGCGGATGCGGTTCGGCTCGGTGATGTCGGTCATGGACGTCATCCAGCCGGTCTGCTGGCCCTTGGCGTCGATCAGCGGCGACAGATAGAGGCGGGCATCGAACAGGCTGCCGTCCTTGCGCTTGACCCGCACCTGGAAGCCGCCGGCCACCGTGCGCCCATGCAGTTCGTCGTCCAGCCGCGCCATCAGCTGCTCGCGGTCGGCGTCCGGCCAGTAAGGAAAGGGCGGCGTGCGCCCGACCAGTTCGGCCTCGCTCCACCCGGTCATCTGGCAGAACGCCGCGTTCACGTAGGTGATGCGGCCCTGCATGTCGAGCGCCCGCATGCCGGTGAGCATGGAGTTCTCCATCGCGCGCCGGAAGTTGGTCTCGGCCACCAGCGCGCGTTGCGCCTGCAGGCGGCGCCGCGTGTGCCGCCAGTTGCCGATCAGCATCCACGCGGTCATCGCGCTCAACGCGCCGACCAGCCAGAACAGGCCGCTGCCGATCACGCCGAGCGAGGTGCGATAGGCCTGCGCGCGGATGATCAGTCCGTTGCCGACCGGACTGACCGGCACTTCGTATTCGTTGGGCTGGGCGGCCCAGGGCAGCAGCTGCGTGGCGCGGTTGCGCGGCGGCACCGAACTGCCCGCCAGGACCCGGTTCTTGCCATCCAGCAGCGCCACGGCGTACTTCGCCGACACCTCCGCCGGGACGGCATAGCGCAGCAGGCCGTCGATCGAATATTCGCCCAGGATCACGCCGGAGAACTTGCCCTGCTGCGCCAGCGGGATGTGCAACTGCAGCAGGCCCGTGCTGTCGGTGCCGGCGACCGGCTGCGAATACACCGGCTGCTGCAGGTCGCGCGCCAGCGTGTAGATGTCCGCGGTCTCGCCCGAGCGCAGCACCCCGCCCGCCGGCCGGATCTGGCTGCTGGACAGGCTGGGCGCCGCGTAGCTGGCGCGGATGCGGCGGCGCTCGTCGATCCAGGCCAGGGCCTGCAGCTCCGGGTACTGGATCACCATCGACTCGGCGCGGCTGACGAACTCTTCGCGGTCCATCTCCTGGTTGGAGATGTCGCGCGCCACCCGCATCAGCTGCTCCTGGCGTTCCAGCAGCCGCAACCGGACGCGCTGCTGCGCATATTCGACGTCGCGCCGCACGGCCTCGTGCTCGCGGTCCATTTCCTCCAGCCGCAGGTACCAGAAGGCGGAGACGATCGCGGCCAGGAACAGCAGCACGGCGGCCACCGGGGCGAGCATCGCGAAGCGGTCCTGCCGCGTGGCCGACTGCTGCCGCCACCAGCGCCGCCACCAGCCCGCCGTGGCGACGGGCTCCTGCTGCTGCTCGTGGGCGGTGCCGGTGACTTGCATGGAGTTCCAAGTGTAGGGGAGTGCCTGGGAGCCGAGCCGGGCGGGGCTTCCCGCCCGTTGGACGACGCGCCGCGCGGACAGTTTCCCCGATTCGAAACCATAATATGAAACGGAAAAGCACTATTTGAAAATGGCGCAAACTGTGAGACACTCCCGCGCTTTCGGCATTGCCGTACTAAATTAGCCAGTCACAGGAGGACCAGCCCCATGTCTGCACAGCCCGAGAACCTCTTCGGCCCGGCCGCCAACGACGCGGACGCGCAGGAGACCCGCGAATGGATCGATGCCCTCGCGGCGGTGATCGCCACCGAGGGTCGCGAGCGTGGCCACTTCCTGCTGGAACAACTGCTGGACCAGGCGCGCCAGCACGGCGTGGACATGCCGTTCTCGGCCAACACGGCGTACGTCAACACGATCGACGCCGACGACGAGGAGCGCTGCCCCGGCAACCTGGAGATCGAGGAGCGGCTGCGCGCCTACATGCGCTGGAACGCGATGGCGATGGTGGTCAAGGCGAACCGCCTGCACCCCGAGGACGGCGGCGACCTCGGCGGCCACATCAGCTCGTTCGCGTCGGTGGCGACCATGTTCGGCGCCGGCTTCAACCATTTCTGGCACGCCGAAAGCGAAAACCACGGCGGCGACTGCCTCTATATCCAGGGTCACAGCGCGCCGGGCATCTATGCCCGCGCCTTCATGGAGGGCCGCCTCACCGAGGAACAGCTGCTGAACTTCCGGCAGGAAGTGGGCGGCAAGGGCCTGTCGAGCTATCCGCACCCCAAGCTGATGCCCGAGTTCTGGCAGTTCCCGACGGTGTCGATGGGCCTGGGACCGCTGATGGCGATCTACCAGGCGCGGTTCCTCAAGTACCTGCACGCGCGCGGCATCGCCAACACCGAGAACCGCAAGGTGTGGGTGTTCTGCGGCGACGGCGAGATGGACGAGGTGGAAAGCCTGGGCGCGATCGGCGTGGCGGCCCGCGAGAAGCTGGACAACCTGATCTTCGTGGTGAACTGCAACCTGCAGCGCCTGGACGGCCCGGTGCGCGGCAACGGCAAGATCATCCAGGAGCTGGAAGGCACCTTCCGCGGCGCCGGCTGGAACGTGATCAAGCTGATCTGGGGCAGCTACTGGGACCCGCTGCTGGCGCGCGACAAGGACGGCATCCTGCGCCAGATCATGATGCAGACGCTGGACGGCGACTACCAGGCGATGAAGGCCAACGACGGCGCCTACGTGCGCAAGCACTTCTTCGGCCAGCATCCGAAGGCGCTGGAGATGGTCGCGAACATGAGCGACGAGGACATCTGGCGCCTGCAGCGCGGCGGCCACGATCCGCAGAAGGTGTATGCGGCCTACCACCGCGCCGTCAACACCAAGGGTCAGCCGTCGGTGCTGCTGGTCAAGACCGTCAAGGGCTTCGGCATGGGCCGCGCGGGCGAGGGCAAGAACATCGCCCACCAGGCCAAGAAGATGAGCGACGAGGACATCAAGACCTTCCGCGACCGCTTCAACATCCCGATTCCCGACGAGAAGCTCGCCGAGGTGCCGTTCTACCGGCCCGAGGAGCACACGCCGGAAATGAAGTACCTGCACGAGCGCCGCAAGGCGCTGGGCGGCTACCTGCCTCAGCGCCGCACCCGCGCCGACGAGCAGTTGCAGGTGCCGCCGCTGGAGGCCTTCAAGGCCGTGCTCGATCCGACCGCGGAAGGCCGCGAGATCAGCACCACCCAGGCATACGTGCGCTTCCTGTCGACGATGCTGCGCGACAAGCAACTGGGCCCGCGCGCCGTGCCGATCCTGGTCGACGAGGCGCGCACGTTCGGCATGGAGGGCATGTTCCGCCAGATCGGCATCTACAACCCCGAAGGCCAGAAGTACACCCCGCAGGACCGCGACCAGGTCTCCTACTACAAGGAGGACCAGCACGGCCAGATCCTGCAGGAGGGCATCAACGAGGCCGGCGGCATGGCCAGCTGGATCGCGGCGGCGACCAGCTACAGCACCAGCAACCGCATCATGGTGCCGTTCTACATCTACTACTCGATGTTCGGCTTCCAGCGCTTCGGCGATCTGGCCTGGGCGGCCGGCGACATGCAGGCGCGCGGCTTCATCCTGGGCGGCACGTCCGGCCGCACCACGCTCAACGGCGAGGGCCTGCAGCACGAGGACGGCCACAGCCATGTCTACGCCAGCACCATCCCCAACTGCATCAGCTACGACCCGACCTTCGCGCACGAGGTCGGCGTCATCCTCCACCACGGCCTGAAGGGCATGGTGGAGCGGCAGGACAACGTCTTCTACTACATCACGCTGCTCAACGAGAACTATGCGATGCCGGGCCTGAAGCCGGGCACCGAGGAGCAGATCATCAAGGGCATGTACCTCTGCCAGGAGGGCCCGAAGCTGAAGCACCGCGTCCAGCTGCTGGGCAGCGGCAGCATCCTGCGCGAATCGATCGCGGCGCAGGAACTGCTCGAGAAGGACTGGGGCATCGCCGCCGACGTCTGGAGCTGCCCGAGCTTCACGCAGCTGGGCCGCGACGGCCAGGACGCGGAGCGCTGGAACATGCTGCATCCGACGCTGGCTCCGCGCGTGCCGTTCGTGACGCAGCAGCTCGAGGGCCACGGCGGCCCGGTGATCGCTTCGACCGACTACATCAAGGCGTACGCCGACCAGATCCGGCCCTTCATCCCGGCCGGACGCCGCTACAAGGTGCTGGGCACCGACGGCTTCGGCCGCAGCGACTTCCGCTCGCGCCTGCGCGAGCATTTCGAAATCAACCGGCACTACATCGTGGTGGCCGCGCTGCGGGCGCTGGCCGAGCAGGGCACGGTGCCGGCGTCCAAGGTGACGGAGGCCATCGCCAGGTACGGCATCGCCACCGACAAGATGAATCCGCTGTACGCTTGACGCCCGCGCGCTGACACCCTGGAGAACAAGAACATGGCATTGATCGAGGTGAAGGTCCCCGACATCGGGGACTTCAAGGACGTGGCGGTCATCGAGTTGCTGGTGCAGCCGGGGCAGACCGTGAAAGCGGAGCAGTCGCTGGTCACCGTCGAGTCGGACAAGGCATCGATGGAAATTCCCTCGTCGCACGGCGGCGTGGTCAAGGAGCTGAAAGTCAAGCTCGGCGACCGGGTGAACCAGGGCTCGCTGCTGGCGCTGGTCGAAGCCGGCGATGCGGATGCGGCCCCCGTGCCTGCGCCAGCTGCCGCGCGTGCCGCAGAGGAGAGAGGTCAGGGTGGCGCTGCCCAGCCGGCGCCCTCGGCCCGGCCCGCTCCCCAGCCCGAAGCCGGGGCCGGTCCGCAATCCGGGGCCATCGAAGTGCGCGTCCCCGACATCGGCGAGTTCAAGAACGTCGCCGTGATCGAAGTGCTGGTCAAGCCCGGCGACGCGATCAAGCCCGAGCAGTCGCTGATCACCGTCGAATCGGACAAGGCGTCGATGGAGATTCCATCGTCGGCCGCCGGCACGCTGCGCGAAGTCAAGGTGAAGCTCGGCGACAAGCTCAATGCCGGCGACCTGATCGCGATCCTGGAAGGCACGTCCGGTGCCGCTGCGCCGGCGCCCCGGGCGCAAGGCAGCGCGCCGGCGCCGGTGGCGCGGCCCGCGCCCGACACCGCACGGGCGGCGCAGCGCACGCTGCCGACGGCCGCGCTGCCGCCGCAGGAGCCGGCCGCGCCCACGGGCGCGCTGCCGCATGCCTCGCCGTCGGTGCGCAAGTTCGCGCGCGAGCTGGGCGTGCCGCTGGCGGAAGTGAAGGGCACGGGGCCCAAGGGGCGCATCACGCAGGAAGACGTGCAGGCCTTCACCAAGGCGGTGATGGCCGGCCAGGTCACGACCGGCGCCGCCGGCGGCAAGGACAGCGGCGCCGCGCTGGGCCTGTTGCCGTGGCCGCAGGTGGACTTCGAGAAGTTCGGGCCGGTCGAGCGCACGGACCTGGGCCGCATCCGCCGGATCGCCGCCGCCAACCTGCATCGCAACTGGGTGATGATCCCGCACGTCACCAATCACGACGACGCGGACATCACGGAACTCGAGGCATTCCGGCTCCAGCTGAACAAGGAGCAGGAGAAGGCCGGCATCAAGATCACGATGCTCGCCTTCCTGATCAAGGCGTGCGTCGCGGCGCTGAAGCAGTTCCCGAACTTCAACGCCTCGCTCGACGGCGAGCAGCTCGTGCTCAAGCGCTACTGGCACATCGGTTTTGCCGCCGACACGCCCAACGGCCTGATGGTGCCGGTGCTCAAGGATGCCGACCAGAAGGGCATCCTGCAGATCAGCCAGGAACTGTCCGACCTGTCGGCCAAGGCGCGCGGCGGCAAGCTGAGCCCGAGCGAGATGACCGGCGCCAGCTTCACGATCTCGTCGCTGGGGGGCATCGGCGGGCGCTACTTCACGCCGATCATCAATGCGCCCGAAGTGGCGATCCTCGGCGTGTGCCGCAGCAGGACCGAACCGGTGTGGGACGGCAAGCAGTTCGCGCCGCGCCTGATGCTGCCGCTGTCGCTCTCATGGGACCACCGCGTCATCGACGGCGCGTCGGCTGCTCGTTTCAATGCCTTCCTCGGCGCTATATTGGCGGACTTCCGGCGCACGATGCTGTGAGCGCGGAACGAACTCGGCAGTAAGGCGCACGCGGAGCATCCAGAAAAATGACAACTGTTGTGGTGGTGAAGAAGGCTGGCCAGATCGCGATCGCGGCCGACACCCTCGTGACCTTCGGCGATACCCGGCTGGGCAATCGCTACGAAGACAACACCAAGATATTCAGGGTCGAGACCGACGGCGGTCCCAGCTACGTCGGCATGGCCGGCACCGTGGCCCATTTTCCGGTGCTGCGCAAGGCGATCGGCTCGATGCCGCGCGAACTGCTGAGACTGGGCAGCAAGGACGAGGTGTTCGACACCTTCACCAAGCTGCATCCCTACCTCAAGGACAACTTCTTCCTGCAGACCAAGGAAGAAGACAGCGACCCCTACGAGTCGAGCCAGTTCAGCGTGGTGATCGCCAACGCGACTGGCATCTACGGCCTGTACAGCTATCGCGAGGTCTTCGAGTTCAAGGAGTTCTGGGGCATCGGCTCGGGGCGCAGCTTCGCGCTCGGCGCCATGCACGCGATCTACGGCAAGGCCAAGACCGCGCGCGAGGTGGCCGAAGCCGGCATCGCGGCGGGGTGCGAGTTCGACCGCAACTCGGCGGCGCCGACCGACGTCTTCACGCTCAAGATGAAAGAGGCGAAATGACGGCGACCGTCGAAGTCAAGGTTCCCGACATCGGGGACTTCAAGGAAGTGGCCGTCATCGAGCTGCTGGTCAAACCGGGCGACACGATCGCCGCCGAGCAGTCGCTGATCACCGTCGAAAGCGACAAGGCGTCGATGGAGATTCCGTCGAGCCACGCCGGCGTGGTCAAGGAGTTGAAGGTCAAGCTGGGCGACAAGGTGTCCGAAGGTTCGCTGCTGGCGGTGGTCGAGACCACCGCAGCGGCGGCCCCCGCGGCGCCTGCGGCGGCAGCGGGCGCCACCCGAGCGCCAGCTCCGGGCCAGGAAGCGAGGCTTGCTGGAGGCCCCGGCCCCTCCACCGCGACGGGGAGGGCGGAACCTCCTCCGGCGGCGCGAGCCGCGCCGGCGGCGGCGTACGCGGGCGGCGCGGACCTGGAATGCGACATGCTGGTGCTGGGCGCCGGTCCCGGCGGCTATTCGGCCGCCTTCCGCGCCGCCGACCTCGGCATGAAGGTCGTGCTGGTGGAGCGCTATGCAACGCTCGGCGGCGTATGCCTCAACGTCGGCTGCATTCCGTCCAAGGCGCTGCTGCACGTGGCCGCCGTCATGGACGAGGTGAGCCACTTCGAGGCGCTGGGCGTGAGCTTCGGCAAGCCCGCGGTGGATCTGGAGAAGCTGCGCGCCCACAAGGACAAGGTGGTGGGCAAGCTCACCGGCGGGCTGGCCGCCATGGCCAAGATGCGCAAGGTGACCGTCGTGCGCGGGCTGGGCCAGTTCCTGGATCCCCACCACCTGCAGGTCGAGGAGACCGGCGGCGCGGGTCAGGCGAAGACCGGCGCCAGGCAGACCGTGCGCTTCAAGCAGTGCATCATCGCGGCCGGTTCGCAGGCCGTCCAGCTGCCGTTCATGCCGCAGGACCCGCGCATCGTCGATTCCACGGGCGCCCTCGCGCTGGGCGCCGTGCCCAAGCGCATGCTGATCCTGGGCGGCGGCATCATCGGACTCGAAATGGGCACCGTGTATTCGTCGCTCGGCGCGCGCCTGGACGTGGTCGAGATGCTCGACGGCCTGATGCCCGGCGCCGACCGCGACCTGGTGCGGGTCTGGCAGAAGATGAACGCGCCGCGCTTCGACAACATCATGTTGAAGACCAGGACCGTGGCTGCCGAGGCGACCAAGGACGGCATCCTGGTGCGCTTCGAAGGCGAGCAGGCCCCCAAGGAGCCGCAGCTCTACGACCTGGTGCTGCAGGCGGTCGGTCGGGCGCCGAACGGCAAGCTGATCGGGGCCGACAGGGCCGGCGTGAACGTCGGCGACCGCGGCTTCATTCCGGTCGATGCGCAGATGCGCACCAACGTGCCCCACATCTTCGCCATCGGCGACATCGTCGGCCAGCCGATGCTGGCGCACAAGGCGGTGCACGAGGCCCATGTGGCGGCCGAAGCGGCGGCCGGCGAGAAGGTCGCGTTCGAGGCGCGCGTGATCCCGAGCGTTGCCTACACCGATCCCGAGATCGCCTGGGTGGGCCTCACCGAGGACCAGGCGAAGGCCCAGGGCATCGCCGTCACCAAGGGCCATTTCCCCTGGAGCGCGTCCGGCCGGGCCATCGCCAACAACCGCGACGAAGGTTTCACCAAGCTGCTGTTCGACGCCCAGACCCACCGCATCGTCGGCGGCGGCATCGTCGGCACGCATGCCGGCGACATGATCGGCGAGGTCGCGCTGGCGGTCGAGATGGGCGCCGACGAAGTCGACATCGGCAAGACCATCCATCCGCATCCGACGCTCGGCGAGAGCATCGGCATGGCGGCCGAAGCGGCGCACGGCACCTGCACCGACCTGCCGCCGCAGCGCAAGCGCTGAGCGGCGGAAATAAGAAGGCCGGCGATGAGCCGGCCTTCTTGCTTCAGGGCTGCGCCTGGGCCGGATCGGGCGGCGCCCCGGTGATCACGCGGCGCGCGCCGTCGAAGCGGCGCTTCCAGTACGAAACACCCATGTCCTCGACCCGCACCTGCGCGCCCGGCTTGGGGGAATGGATGAACTTGCCCTCGCCGACGTAGATGCCGACGTGGCTGAAGGCGCGCTTCATGGTGTTGAAGAACACCAGATCGCCCGGCTGCAGGTCCTTCTTCTCGATGGTTTCCGTGGCCGCCGCCTGTTCATTGGCGCGCCGCGGCAGGATCAGGCCGACCGTCGACTGGTACATCGCGCGCACGAACCCGCTGCAGTCGAAGCCGGTTTCCACCGAATTGCCGCCGCGGCGGTATGGCACGCCGAGGAAACCCATGGCATTCACCACCAGCTCGGACGCGCGGTCGGTCACGGTGTGCCCCATCTGGCCGATGGTGGTGAGCAGCCGGTTCTCGCTGAGAAAATGTTCCAGGTCGTCGTCGGCCGCCGATGGCGGGGCGGCCTGCGCGCTGGCGCAGGCGACGAGCAAGGCAATGCAGAGCCATCGATTCATTGGGGCGCAGGATACCTGCCCCTGCTCGAGCGCGTCAAGTTGGGTATGGTACGTCACCGTGAGATTCGCCCGCAAACGCCGCCGGGCTGCTGAGCCGATCCTGACGACTGCCATGAACAGAAGCTGCCTTCCCTCGTTTCGCTTGCTGGCGGCCGGCTGCCTGCTTGCCGCCTGCGCGGCGGCCGGTGCCCAGAACCTGCGCGCCGTGCCCGTGGCGCAGGGCCTGGAGCATCCCTGGGCGCTCGCCTTCCTGCCGCAGGGCCGCTTCCTGGTCAGCGAGCGGCCAGGGCGGCTGCGGGTGGTTCAGCCGGACGGGAAGATCGGGCCGCCGCTGGCCGGTGTGCCGGAGGTCGCGGCCGGCGGCCAGGGCGGATTGCTCGACGTCGTGCTCGATGCCGGCTTCGCTCGCAACCGGCAACTGTTCTTCTGCTTCTCGGAACCGGGCCCCGGCGGCAACAGCACCGCGCTGGCGCGAGCGAGGCTGGCGGCCGACGAATCGCGCCTGGAAGAGGTTCGGGTGATCTTCCGCCAGCTGCCCAAGGTCGCCAGCAGCCTGCATTTCGGGTGCCGCATCGCCGAGACCGGCGACGGCCTGCTGTTCCTCACGCTGGGGGAGCGCTTCTCGCGCAAGGAGCAGGCCCAGAAGCTCGACAACCATCTCGGCAAGGTGGTGCGTGTGACCAAGGATGGCCTGCCCGCGCCCGGCAACCCGTTCATCGGGCGTGACGGCGCCCTGCCGGAAATCTGGAGCTACGGCCACCGCAACTCGCAAGGCGCTGCGCTCGGTCCCGACGGCCGGCTGTGGATGCACGAGCATGGACCTCAGGGCGGGGACGAGATCAACCTGCCGCAGCCGGGGCGCAACTACGGCTGGCCGGTGATCACCTACGGCGAAAACTACGGCGGCGGCAAGATCGGCGCCGGGATCACGCAGGCGCCTGGCATGGAGCAGCCGCTGCATTACTGGGTGCCGTCGATCGCGCCGTCGGGCATGGCCTTCCTCACCAGCGAGCGCTACGGCGCCGCGATGAAAGGCAGCCTGTTCGTCGGCTCGTTGAAGTTCGGCCGTCTGGTGCGGCTCGAGCTCGACGGGACCCGCATCGTGCGCGAACAGAAGGTGCTGGAAGGGCTGGGCCGGGTGCGCGACGTGCGCCAGGGGCCGGACGGCCTGCTTTATCTGCTGACCGACAGCGCCAGGGGCGGGCTGCTGCGCGTCATGCCGCCCTGAAGCGGCGGCTCAGGGCTTGACCAGGCCCTTGCGCACGGCGTACAGCGTGAGGCTGGCGATGTCGTTGAGCTGGAGGCGGTCCATGATCCGGGCACGGTGGACGTCCACCGTCTTCGGACTCAGCCCCAGTTCGAACGCGATTTCCTTGGAGGCGCGTCCTTGGGCGATGAGCTTGAGGATCTCCACCTGGCGCTGCGTCAATTCGTCGTCCGCGGTCGGCTCGGATGGCTGCAGCAGCCGCTGCGCGATCGCGGGGCTGTAATAGGAGCCGGTGGCCATCACGCTGCGCACCGCCTGCTCCAGCTCGAACGGCGGCGCGTCCTTCATCAGGTAGCCGCAAGCGCCATTGGCGACGGCGCGCTTGACGAAATCGACCGTGTCGTACATCGACAGCACCAGCAGCTTGACCTCGGGCTGGCGCTTGTGGATCTCGGCGATCGCCGTGATGCCGTCCATGCCGGGCATGGAGATGTCGGTCATCACCAGTTCGGGCTTGAGGCTTTCGACGAGCGTGATGAGCTCGTGGCCGTCGCTGGCTTCGGCGATCACCTCGACCCCGTCGACCATCGACAGCAGGGCCTTGATGCCCGAACGCACCAGTTCGTGGTCATCGGCGAGAACCACACGCACATGTCGAGGAGATGGGCTTATTTTCATTGTTCAAAAACCTTCACAGCACGGCACGGACGGCGACGCCGCGGCCGGGCCGCGTGCGGATGTGCAGGCGGCCGCCCGCCAGCTCCGTGCGTTCAATCATGCCGTACAAGCCGACGTTGCGCTCGCTGGGCGCGCCCCCGAGCAGCTCGCGTTTCTCGAAACCGATGCCGTCGTCGACCACCAGCACCGCGATGCGATCGCTGGGCAGGAAGCGCAGCCGCACGCTCACGGTTTCCGCCTTGGCGTGGCGCACCACGTTGTTGAGCGCCTCCTGCACCACGCGCAAGGCGACCGACGCGGTTTCGCCCAGGCTCTCGGGCTCCTTGCCGCGCGCGCTGAAGGTGCAGATCAGGCCCGCGGCGTCGGTGATGCGGTGCGCCGCCGACTGGGTGGCCGCCACCAGGCCCAGCAGATCGAGCTGCGCCGGCCGCAGCGAAAACGACAGCGTGCGCACCTGCTTGACCGCGGACTGTGCCATTTCCATGGCCGTTTCGCGGTGGCGCTCGGCCTCGTCGCCGCTGGGCGCGCGGCTGGCGGCATGCAGGTGGATCACCATCCCGGTGAGCGTCTGGCCCAGCTCGTCGTGCAGTTCGCGCGAGATCAGCGAGCGCTCCCGCTCCTGCGCCACGACCAGGCGCGCCGACAGTTTCTTCAGCCGCCGGTACGCCTCCTGCAGTTCGCGCGTCAGGCGCTCCTGCTCGACCACGCGCTGGCGCTCGGTCATCACGCGCTCGATCACCTGCGGCAGGGTGCCCAGCTTGTCCTTGGTGACGTAGTCCTTGGCGCCGCAGCGCAGCACGTGCACGGCCGCCTCCTCGCCGATCGCGCGGGTGACCACCACCAGCGGCACGCCGCAGCGGCGGGTCATCAGGATCTGCAGCGCGGCGTAGGGCGAGAAGCGGGGCAGATTGAAGTCGCACAGGATGGCGTCGAAGTGCTCCTGCTCGAGGGCGCTCACGAACGAACCAGCCTCGTCGACCCGGTGCATCAGGTACTGCCGATGCGGGTCGGCCTGCTCCAGCGCGATCCCCAGCAGTTCCACGTCGTCCGGATTGTCTTCCACGCAGAGCAACCTGATCGTGGTGAGTTCGGGCGGGCGGGACACGGGCGGAGTTCGGGAAATTGGCGAGGCAGTGTAGCGTGCCGGCCGGCTCGGCCGTTGAGAATGTTGCTTAAGGCTGAGAAGCCGGCGGCGGCGCCCCAGCCGCCGCCTGGGCCGCGCCGCGCCCGCCCTGGGGCAAGTCGACCATGACCGGTTGGCCCGGTGCGCTGCACCCCATGTCGCAGCATTTGCCGGCCTGCCGGTTGCGGGTGATCGGCCGGTCGGCGTCCTCGGACAGGCCCCGGTCCAGCAGCCGCTCCACCAGCTCCACCTTCGAGCCCACCGGGTAGTGGCGCCAGATCTCCTGCTTCATGGCCGCCGGCGAGCCGCCGCCGTGCAAGCTGATCAGGCTGTACCAGCCGCCCTGGTAGCCGGCGGTGAGGTCCTCCAGGAAGCGCGCCGCCTGGATCCGCTGCTCGTAGGGCACCGCGGGGTTGGCCCGCAGCACCTCCGAGAGCTTGGCTGCGGTCTCGGGATTGTGGTCCTCGTCCGGCCCCGGCAGGCTGACGATCAGGCCGCCGCTCACGTAATGCGCGATCCGGTGCATGTCGTAGATCTGCGTGGCCAGCAGCAGCTTGCCGATGTTGACGAACACCGGGTCGGGCATGAAGGTGCCGCTGTAGGGGTCGGCCTTGGCATAGACGCTGCCGGCCACGCCGCAGGCATAGAAGCCTTCCGTGATCTTGATCAGCTCGACCATCTGCTCGCGCAGGTGGGTCTCGCGTCCCGGATCGAAACCGTTCGCCTCGCACATCAGCGCGCCGGCGCCGATCAGCAGATCGCCGAAGCCGGCGCGGGCGGCGATGCAGGTGTGCCGGTGGTGGGTGGCGTAGTCGTAGGTCAGCTGGCCGCTGTGCTCCCATTCGCCGGCGTAGAACACGCGTTCCCAGGGTACGAACACCCGGTCGAACATGCAGACGCCCGTGCTCTGGCCGTACTTGCGCGAGAAGAGCGGCTCGCCGTGCTCCACCTTGTCGCCGGGGCGGCCGGCCGGCCGGGCCACGATGGTGAGTCCGGGCGCGTCGATCGGCACGCTGCAGCAGACGGCGAAGTCGGCATCCTCCGGGCCCATGTTGCGGCAGGGCATGACCAGCAGTTCGTGCACGTACGGCGCGCCGGTGACGATCGCCTTGGTGCCCGAGATGACGATGCCCTTGGCGTGCCGCTCGACGACGTGCAGGTAGCTGTCGACGTTCGCCTGCTGGTGCGGCCGCAGGCTGCGGTCGCCCTTGGCATCGGTCATCGCCACGCCCAGCGTCAAATCCTGGTCCTGCACCCGGTGCAGGTATTCCAGGAACCGGGCGCTGTGCTCCCTGGTGCCGCGGGCGTCGTCCAGCCGGGCGGCGTTCTGCCCGATCGCGTTCAGCGCGTCGTGCGTCAGGTAGCGCTGCGCGCAGCCGGTTTCCTGGCACAGCAGCCGCACCATTTCCAGCTTGTTCAGCAGATCGCCGGGGCTGGTGTCGATGTGCGAGAGCCGGTTGACCCGCTTGCCGCTGGTGCGCTGCAGCGCGGTCATCAGCGGCTCGTACTCGGGCTTGAGCGCGAGGTCGTAGGTCAGGGCGATGGCGTTGACGCCCGGGCGCAACGCGGGTTCGTCGGCGACGTGCTCGATCCGCCGGCCATCCACGAACACCCGCGGGTGCAGGCGGCGCAAGGATTCGCGGTAGGCCTCGCCGCTCATCAGGCCGGCCGTGGCGGCAGGTGCATGCATGGCTGTCTCCGGGGGTAGGGGCCGGAGATTTTGAACAGCGTTCAAAAAAATTGTCAATGTTCAGGGCACCGTGGCATCCCCGTATAGTGGCGTCATGGAATCCAGGCTCCGGCGGCAGCAGGCGATGAGCGAAAACCGGCGGGCGCATGTGCTGGCCGCCGCCCGCGCCGTGTTCGAGGAACACGGCCTCGAAGGCGCCAGCATCCGCGAAATCGCGCGCCGCGCCGGCTACACCCCGGGGGCGATCTACTCCTATTTCGACAGCAAGGAGGCGGTCTATGGCGCACTGCTGGGCGAGTCGCTGGAACGCCTGAACCAGGCGGTGCAAGCCGCGCAGCCGGCCGACGACAGCCCCGCCGCGCGGCTGCGGGCCAAGGCGCTCGGCTGGTTCCGGTTCTACGCCGCCAACCCGCGCGAACTCGACCTGGGCTTTTACCTGGTGCATGGACTGGCCCCGCGCGGCCTCACCGGCGCCTTGAACCAACGCCTCAACGCGCGGCTGCTGGAGGCGCTCGCGCCGTGCGAGGCCGCCTTGCTGGCGCTCGGCCTGGATGCGGCCGCCGCCCGGAGGGAGAATACGGCGCTGTTCGCGCACGGTGTCGGCCTGCTGCTGTTGCAGCACACCGGCCGGATCCGGATGTTCCAGCAGGACGCGAGCGAACTGTTCACCCATTACCTGGCGGTGCTGCTGCGCACCGCGCCGACCTGAAGAGAAGACGATGCTGCTCGATGCGCAGGAATGCCAGCTGGTGCTGGTGGATTACCAGGCCCGCCTGATGCCCGCGATTCATGAAGCGGAGCCCGTGCTGCGCAATGCGCTGCGCCTGGCACGCCTGGCGCAGTTGTTCGACGTGCCGGTTTGGGGCACCGAGCAGAATCCCTCGCGCCTCGGGGAAAACCCGGCCGAGCTCAAGGCGCTGTGCCGCAAGACGCTGTCCAAGATGTCCTTCAGCGGTTGTGCCGACGGTCTGGACGAGCTGCTGCGGCCGGCGCCCCGGCAGGGCGGCAATGCCCGCAGCCTGCCCAAGCACCTGCAGAAGCCGCCGGCCCCCGAACGCGGCACCATCGTCATCGCCGGCTGCGAGGCGCATGTCTGCCTGCTGCAGACCGCGCTGGACCTGATCGAGGAAGAGTTCGACGTGTGGGTGGTGACCGACGCCTGCAGTTCGCGCACCGAGCGCAACCGGGATGCGGCCTACGACCGCCTGGCGGCGGCGGGCGCCGAGCTGGTCACGACCGAAATGGCGGCGTTCGAGTGGCTGCGTACTGCGGAACACCCCATGTTCAAGGAGGTGCAGGCCCTGATCAAATAGCCCAGGGCCGTCCGGGCGGGGCCCGGCGGTGTCAGCTTCGGGCAAGGGCGCGCTGGCCACAATCGGCCCGGACGAGCCGCACCCCAAGGAGACATCATGAGCCGTTACGCCGAGTTCCACCGCCGCTCACTGCAGGACCGCGACCGCTTCTGGGCCGAGCAGGCGCAGCTGATCGAATGGCGGCAGGAACCGCAGACCATCTGCGACTACTCGCGCCCGCCATTCGCGCGCTGGTTCGTCGGCGGCACCACCAATCTGTGCCACAACGCCGTCGACCGGCACCTGCGCACGCGGCCCGACCAGCCGGCGCTGATCTACGTCTCGTCCGAGACCGGCCAGGAACGCAGCTACAGCTTCCGCGAGCTGCATCGCGAAGTGCAGCGCACCGCGGCGGCGCTGCGCAGCCTGGGCGTGGGCCGGGGCGATCGCGTCCTGATCTACCTGCCGATGATCGCCGAGGCCGCGTTCACCATGCTCGCCTGCGCCCGCATCGGCGCGATCCACTCCGTCGTGTTCGGCGGCTTCGCGTCGGTATCGCTCGCATCGCGCATCGAGGACGCGGCGCCGAAGGTGATCGTCAGCGCCGACGCCGGCTCGCGCGGCGGCAAGGTGACCGCGTACAAGCCGCTGCTCGACGAGGCGATCCGCCTGTCCAGCCACAAGCCGGGCGCGGTGCTGCTGGTGGACCGCGGCCTGGCGCCGATGGAGAAGGTGCCCGGCCGCGACCACGACTGGGCCACCGTGCTGCGCCGGCACGACGACGCGACGGTCGAGTGCGAATGGCTGCAGTCCACCGACGTGAGCTACACCATCTACACCAGCGGCACGACCGGCCAGCCCAAGGGGGTGCAGCGCGACGTCGGCGGCTACGCGGTGGCGTTGGCCGCCAGCATGAAGCACATCTTCCTGGGCGAGCCGGGCGAGACCTATTTCTCGACCAGCGACATCGGCTGGGTGGTCGGCCACAGCTACATCATCTACGGTCCGCTGCTGGCCGGGATGGCGACCATCATGTACGAGGGCCTGCCGATCCGTCCCGACGCCGGCATCTGGTGGAGCCTGGTCGAGAAGTACCGGGTCACGGCGATGTTCAGCGCGCCGACGGCGGTGCGGGTGCTCAAGAAGCAGGACCCGGCATTCCTCGGCAAGTACGACCTGTCGAGCCTGAAGGCGCTGTTCCTGGCCGGCGAGCCGCTGGACGAGCCGACGGCGCGCTGGATCAGCGACGGCCTGGGCGTGCCGATCATCGACAACTACTGGCAGACCGAGAGCGGCTGGCCGATCCTGGCGCTGGCCAACGGCGTCGAGCGCCAGACCAGCAAGTTCGGCAGCCCCGGCGTGCCGATGTACGGCTACGACCTGAAGCTGGTGCACGAGAGCACCGGCGAGGAGCTGACCCGGCCGAACGAGAAGGGCGTCGTCGTGATCGAGGGACCGACCCCGCCCGGCTTCATGCAGACGGTGTGGGGCGACGACGAGCGCTACGTCAGCACCTACTGGAAGACGATCCCCGGCAAGATGGTCTACAGCACCTTCGACTGGGGCATTCGCGACCAGGACGGCTACTACTTCATCCTCGGGCGCACCGACGACGTGATCAACGTCGCCGGCCACCGGCTCGGCACGCGCGAGATCGAGGAGAGCATCTCCAGCCATCCGAACGTCGCCGAAGTGGCCGTGGTCGGCGTGGCCGACCAGCTCAAGGGGCAGGTGGCGATGGCGTTCGTGGTGGCCAAGGACGCCAGCGGGCTGATCGAGGAACGGGCCAGGCTCAAGCTCGAGGGCGAGATCATGAAGGTGGTCGACGAGCAGCTCGGTGCCGTGGCGCGGCCGGCGCGGGTCCGCTTCGTCAGCCTGCTGCCCAAGACCCGCAGCGGCAAGCTGCTGCGCCGCGCGATCCAGGCCGTCTGCGAGGGCCGCAACCCGGGCGACCTCACCACGATCGAGGACCCGGCGGCGCTGCAGCAGATCCGCGACCTGATGAGCGACTGACCGCGCTGGCACCAGGGAATTGCGCCCGACGCGCCCAGCGGGGGCGGCCGCCTGCCGGGTTCGTCGCAAGGGATTCGGTGGCACAATCGCAGGTCGCAACAGGCCTTCCAGCCACCGTCGCATCCGCCATCCGGTTCAGCCGTGTCGCGGAAGGTTCCCCCGGTAACCAGCCAATGCCTCCCGAAGGGAGGCGGAAAGTCAGCGCAGCATGAGTGAATCCCGCTCCGTCTACACGGCGTACCAGAGCAATTCGTATCTCTTCGGCGGCAACGCACCGTACGTCGAGGAGATGTACGAGAACTACCTCGCCAACCCCGGCAGCGTCCCCGACAACTGGCGCGACTACTTCGACGCGCTGCAGAACGTGCCCGCGTCGGACGGCAGCGAGGCCAAGGACGTCCCCCACCTGCCCGTGATCAACGCCTTCGCCGAACGGGCCAAGCAGGGCGGCACCCGCGTCGTCGGCGCCCGCGGCGCCGAGACGGAGATGGCGCGCAAGCGCACGGCGGTGCAGCAGCTGATCGCCGCCTACCGCAACGTCGGCTGCCGCTGGGCCGACCTCGATCCGCTCAAGCGCGCCGAGCGTGAAAAGATCCCCGAGCTCGAGCCGTCGTTCTACGGTTTCACCGACGCCGACCAGGAAGCGGTGTTCAACATCAGCAATACGTTCTTCGGCAAGGAGAGCATGTCGCTGCGCGAGTTGATCAACGCGCTGCGCGAAACCTACTGCGGCACGATCGGCGCCGAGTACATGTACCTGACCGACCAGCACAAGAAGCGCTGGTGGCAGCAGAAGCTGGAGTCGGTTCGCGCCAAGCCGAACTTCAGCCCCGAGAAGAAGAAGCACATCCTCGACCGCGTGACGGCCGCCGAGGGCCTGGAGCGTTACCTGCACACCAAGTACGTCGGCCAGAAGCGCTTCTCGCTGGAAGGCGGCGAGAGCTTCATCGCCTCGATGGACGAACTGATCCAGGAAGCCGGCGCCAAGGGCGTGCAGGAAATCGTGATCGGCATGGCCCACCGGGGCCGCCTGAACGTGCTGGTGAACTCGCTGGGCAAGTTGCCGGCCGACCTGTTCGCCGAGTTCGATCACACCGCCAAGGAAGAACTGCCCGCCGGCGACGTGAAGTACCACCAGGGCTTCAGCTCCGACGTCAGCACCCGCGGCGGCCCCGTCCACCTCAGCCTGGCGTTCAACCCGTCGCACCTGGAAATCGTCAATCCGGTGATCGAGGGTTCGGTGCGTGCCCGGATGGACCGGCGCGGCGACACGCAGGGCAAGCAGGTGCTGCCGGTGCAGGTGCACGGCGATGCCGCCTTTGCCGGCCAAGGCGTGGTGATGGAAACGCTGGCGCTGGCCGAGACCCGCGGCTACTTCACGGGCGGCACGGTGCACATCGTGATCAACAACCAGATCGGTTTCACCACCAGCGATCCGCGCGACAGCCGCTCCACGCTGTACTGCACCGACGTCGTGAAGATGATCGAGGCGCCGGTGCTGCACGTGAACGGCGACGATCCCGAAGCCGTGGTGCTGGCGACCCAGCTGGCGCTGGACTACCGGATGGAGTTCGCGAAGGACGTTGTCGTCGACATCGTCTGCTTCCGCAAGCTGGGCCACAACGAGCAGGACACGCCGGCGCTCACCCAGCCGCTGATGTACAAGAAGATCGGCGCCCATCCCGGCACCCGCAAGCTGTACGCCGACAAGCTCTCGGCGCAGGGCCTGGGCGAGCACCTGGGCGACGACATGGTCAAGGCCTATCGCGCCGCCATGGACGCCGGCAAGCACACCGTCGACCCGGTGCTGACCAACTTCAAGAGCAAGTACGCCGTCGACTGGACTCCGTTCGTCGGCAAGAAGTGGACCGACGCCGCCGAGACGGCCGTTCCGCTGGCCGAGTGGAAGCGCCTGGCCGAGCGCATCACCACGGTGCCGCCGAACTTCACGCCGCACCCGCTGGTGCGCAAGGTGCTGGACGATCGCGCCGCGATGGGCCGGGGCGAGGTCAACGTCGACTGGGGCATGGGCGAGCACATGGCCTTCGCCTCGCTGGTGGCCAGCGGCTACCCGATCCGCCTGTCGGGCGAGGACTGCGGCCGCGGCACGTTCACCCACCGCCACGCCGTGCTGCACGACCAGAACCGCGAGAAGTGGGACACCGGCACCTACGTGCCGCTCGAGAACGTGGCCGAGAACCAGGCGCCGTTCGTGGTCATCGATTCGATCCTGTCGGAAGAGGCGGTGCTCGGCTTCGAATACGGCTACGCCTCCAACGATCCCAGCACGCTGGTGATCTGGGAGGCGCAGTTCGGCGATTTCGCCAACGGCGCCCAGGTCGTCATCGACCAGTTCATCGCATCCGGCGAAGTGAAGTGGGGGCGCGTCAACGGCCTGACGCTGATGCTGCCGCACGGCTACGAAGGCCAGGGCCCGGAGCACAGCTCGGCCCGGCTGGAGCGCTTCATGCAGCTGTCGGCCGACATGAACATGCAGGTGGTGCAGCCGACGACGGCCAGCCAGATCTTCCACGTGCTGCGCCGGCAGATGCTGCGCCAGCTGCGCAAGCCGCTGGTGATCATGACGCCGAAGTCGCTGCTGCGGAACAAGGACGCGACCTCGCCGCTGGCCGAGTTCACCAAGGGCGGCTTCCAGACCGTCATTCCGGAGAACAAGGAGCTTAAGGCCGACAAGGTCAAGCGCGTGATCGTCTGCTCGGGCAAGGTCTATTACGACCTGGCCAAGAAGCGCGAGGAGAAGGGCGCCGACGACGTCGCCATTCTGCGGGTGGAGCAGCTGTACCCGTTCCCGCACAAGGCTTTCGCGGCCGAGCTGCGCAAGTACCCGAACGTCGCCGACATCGTGTGGTGCCAGGACGAGCCGCAGAACCAGGGCGCCTGGTTCTTCGTGCAGCACTACATCCACGAAAACATGACGGATGGCCAGAAGCTGGGCTATGCGGGCCGCAGCGCCTCCGCGTCGCCGGCGGTGGGCTACTCCCACCTGCACCAGGAGCAGCAGAAGGCCCTGGTGGAAGCGGCCTTCGCGAAGCTGAAGGGCTTCGTCCTGACCAAGTAGCCGGACCGCGCCGCGGCCCGCTCGCGCTGCCAGCGCCGGCGGGCCGCCAGTGCGCGGCCGCAGCCCGAGAACACCCAGAGAGGAACCCAACATGGCGATCGTTGAAGTCAAAGTGCCGCAGCTGTCGGAATCCATCACCGAAGCGACCCTGCTGCAATGGAAGAAGAAGGCCGGTGAAGCCGTCTCGATGGACGAGATCCTGATCGAGGTCGAAACCGACAAGGTGGTGCTGGAAGTGCCGGCCCCCGCCGCCGGCGTGCTGGCGGAAATCGTGCAGGCCGACGGCGCCACCGTCGCCGCCGAACAGGTGATCGCGAGGATCGACACCGAAGGCAAGGCTTCGGCCGCAGCGCCCGCGCCCGCCCAAGGCGCCGCGCCGTCCCCGGCCGCGCCCGCCGCCGCGCCCGCTGCCGCCGCCGCGCCCGCTGCTGGCGGCGCCAAGGCCGGGGTCGCGATGCCGGCCGCGGCCAAGCTGATGGCCGACAACCAGCTGGCGGCCGGCTCGGTGCCCGGCACCGGCCGCGACGGCCGCGTCACCAAGGGCGACGTGATCGGCGCGCTGGCCAGGCCGGCGGCGCCGGTCGCCGCGCCGGCGGTGGCGCTGCCGAAGGTGCAGGCGCCGGTGCCGGCGGCCGACCTGGGCGATCGCCCGGAGCAGCGCGTCCCGATGACCCGCCTGCGGGCCCGCGTCGCCGAACGCCTGCTGCAGTCGCAGGCCACCAACGCCATCCTGACCACCTTCAACGAGGTCAACATGGCGCCGGTGATGGAAATGCGCAAGCGCTTCCAGGAGAAGTTCGAGAAGGAGCACGGCGTCAAGCTCGGCTTCATGAGCTTCTTCGTGAAGGCGGCGGTGCACGCGCTGAAGAAGTACCCCGTCATCAACGCGTCGGTGGACGGCAACGACATCGTCTACCACGGCTACTTCGACATCGGCATCGCCGTCGGCTCGCCGCGCGGCCTGGTCGTGCCGATCCTGCGCAACGCCGACCAGCTGAGCTTCGCGGACATCGAGAAGAAGATCGCCGAGTACGGCGTGAAGGCCCGCGACGGCAAGCTGTCGCTGGAGGAGCTTTCGGGCGGCACCTTCTCGATCTCCAACGGCGGCGTGTTCGGCTCCATGCTGTCGACGCCCATCATCAACCCCCCGCAGTCGGCGATCCTGGGCGTGCACGCCACCAAGGACCGGGCCGTGGTGGAGAACGGCCAGGTCGTGGTTCGCCCGATGAACTACCTGGCGATGTCGTACGACCACCGCATCATCGACGGCCGCGAAGCCGTGCTGGGGCTGGTGGCGATGAAGGAAGCGCTGGAAGATCCGGCGCGACTCCTCTTTGACCTGTAACGTCACGGGGATAACGCGGCCCTGCCGGCCGCGTCCTTCTCCATGATTTTGAGAATCAAGAATCATGAAATCATTTGACGTCATCGTCATCGGCGGCGGCCCCGGCGGCTACATCGCGGCGATCCGCGCGGCGCAGCTGGGGTTCAACACCGCCTGCATCGACGAGTGGAAGAACGACAAGGGCGCGCCGGCGCTGGGCGGCACCTGCACCAACGTGGGCTGCATTCCCTCGAAGGCGCTGCTGCAGTCGTCCGAGCATTTCGAGCATGCCGGCAAGCACTTCGCCGAGCACGGCATCGAGGTCAAGGGCCTGGGCCTGAACCTGGGCCAGCTGCTGGCCCGCAAGGACAAGGTCGTCAAGCAGAACAATGACGGCATCCAGTTCCTGTTCAAGAAGAACAAGGTGGCGTTCTTCCACGCGCGCGGCTCGTTCGCGGGGCAGGGCGAAGGCGGCTGGCAGATCAAGGCCGGCGAGGAGACCATCACCGGCAAGCACGTGATCGTGGCCACCGGTTCCAATGCCCGGCCGCTGCCCGGCGCGCCCTTCGACGAGGAGAACATCCTTTCCAACGACGGCGCGCTGCGCATCCAGGCCGTGCCCAAGAAGCTGGGCCTGGTCGGCTCGGGCGTGATCGGCCTGGAGATGGGGTCCGTGTGGCGCCGTCTTGGCGCCGAAGTCACGATCCTGGAAGCGCTGCCGACGTTCCTCGGCGCGGTCGACGAGCAGATCGCCAAGGAAGCGCGCAAGGCCTTCGACAAGCAGGGCCTGAAGATCGAGCTGGGCGTGAAGGTCGGCGAGGTCAAGAACGGCAAGGGCGGCGTCTCGGTCCAGTGGACCAATGCCAAGGGCGAGGCCCAGACGCTGAACGTCGACAAGCTGATCGTCTCGATCGGCCGGGTGCCCAACACCAACGGGCTGAATGCCGAGGCGGTCGGCCTGAAGCTCGATGAGCGCGGCGCCATCGTCGTCGACGAGGAGTGCCGCACCAACCTGCCCAACGTCTGGGCGGTGGGCGACGTGGTGCGCGGCCCGATGCTGGCGCACAAGGCGGAGGAAGAGGGCGTCGCCGTGGCCGAGCGCATCGCCGGCCAGCACGGGCACGTCAACTTCAACACCATTCCCTGGGTGATCTACACCAGCCCGGAGATCGCGTGGGTCGGCCAGACCGAGCAGCAGCTCAAGGCCGCGGGCGTCGCGTACAAGGCCGGCACGTTCCCGTTCATGGCGAACGGCCGCGCCCGGGCGCTGGGCGACACGACCGGCATGGTCAAGTTCCTGGCGGATGCCGCGACCGACGAGATCCTGGGCGTGCACATCGTGGGCCCGATGGCCAGCGAGCTGATTTCGGAAGCCGTGGTGGCGATGGAGTTCCGCGCCTCGGCCGAGGACATCGCCCGCATCTGCCACGCCCACCCCTCGCTGTCGGAGGCGACCAAGGAAGCAGCCTTGGCCGTCGACAAGCGGACGCTGAATTTCTGAAGCGTCAGAAGACCCAACAGCCGAACGCAGAGGACGCAGAAATCACGCAGAGGACGCAGAACATTCTTCAAATGGTTTTTTCTGCGTCTTCGGCGAGTCCTTTGCGACCTCTGCGTTCGGTATTCAGGTTTTCATGAGCGTCAAGGACGAATACCAGCGCGAACTCGCCGAGCGCGGTTTCCGGAGCGACCCGGCGCAATTGCGGGCGGTCGAGGCGCTCGATCGCTGCGCCCGCGAGTGGGCCGACTTCAAGGAGCGGCGCTCCAACGCGTTCAAGAAGCTGATCAACCGCCCGGCGATCCCGCGCGGCGTGTACCTGTACGGCGGCGTGGGGCGCGGCAAGAGCTTCCTGATGGACTGCTTCTTCAACGCCGTGCCGCTGAAGCGCAAGACCCGCCTGCATTTCCACGAGTTCATGCGCGAGGTGCACCGCGAACTGGCCGACCTGCAGGGCACGGTGAATCCGCTGGACGAGCTGGGCGCGCGCATCGCCAAGCGCTATCGGCTGATCTGCTTCGACGAGTTCCACGTCGCCGACATCACCGACGCGATGATCCTGCACCGCCTGCTGGTGGCGCTGTTCGAGAACGGGGTCGGCTTCGTCACCACCTCGAACTTCAGGCCGGACGATCTCTATCCGGGCGGCCTGCACCGCGACCGCATCCTGCCGGCGATCACGCTGCTGAACGAGAAGCTCGAGGTGATCAACGTCGACAACGGCGTCGACTACCGCCGCCGCGCGATGGAGCACGTCAAGCTCTATCACGCGCCGCTGGGTGCGCAAGCCGATGCCGAGATGAACGAGGCGTTCACGCGCCTGGCGGCGACGCACGACGAGAGCCCGGTGCTGCACATCGAGGCCCGCGAGATCCGAGCCCGTCGCAAGGCCGGCGGCGTGATCTGGTTCGACTTCAGGACGCTGTGTGGCGGGCCACGCTCGCAGAACGACTATCTCGAGATCGCGACCCAGTTCCACACGCTGCTGCTCAGCGACGTGCCGTACATGCCGGTACGCATGGCGTCCGAGGCGCGGCGCTTTACCTGGCTGGTCGACGTGCTCTACGATCGCCGCGTCAAACTGATCATGTCGGCGGCGGTGCCGCCGGAGGCGTTGTACACGGAAGGCCCACTGGCCCACGAATTCCCGCGCACCGTGTCGCGCCTGCAGGAAATGCAGTCGGCCGAGTTCCTGGCCCTGGAGCACCGCACCGTCGACACCCGCCTCACATGAAACTGCTGCTGATCGCCTTGTTCGCCGCCGGGCCCGTGGTGGCCGCGGCCCAGGACGCGCCGGACGCGGCGGTGGCCGCGCAGCGTGCGCGGATCGCCGCCGAGCGGGCGCGCGTGGAAGGCGACTTCAAGCTGCAGGAACGGGCCTGCTGGGGGAAGTTCGCGGTCAACGACTGCCTGGCGGCGGCCAGGGCGAAACGGCGCGAGGCGCTGTCCGACCTGCGGCGGCAGGACATCTCGCTCAACGACGCCGAGCGCAAGCAGCGCGGCGCGGCGCGGCAGCGGTCGATCGAGGAGCGATCCGCGCCGGCGGGGCAACCGGCGGCCAGTGCCGGCCGGCCGCGCGCCCGGGACGAGCGCGACGCCCAGGCGGCCCAGCGCGCCGCCGACCTGGCGGCGCGCCAGGCTGGCCGCACGCCGCGCACGGAGCCGGCCGGCGATGCCAGGCAACGCGCGGCCGAGCGGCAGCAGGAACTGGAGCGCAAGGCGGCCGACCGCGGTGCGCGCGACCAGGATGCCGTGCGCAACGTGCAGCGCCGGGAAGAGCAGCAGCGCCAGGCGCAGGAACGCAAGGAGCGGCTGCAGCGCCGCCTGGCGGCCCGGCAGAAAGCGCCGGCGGCGCCGTTGCCGGCCCCCGCCGACTAGTCGTCCAGCGGCTCGAACTTCACGACGACCAGCGACAGGTTGTCGCCGCCGCCACGGCCGCGCGAGCGCGCCTTGTCGATGAGGTATTCGGTCGCCTCGCGCGGTGCGAGCGACGAGAGCACCGAACCCAGTTCCTGCGTCGTGAAGTAATGCCAGACGCCGTCGCTGCAGGCCATCAGCGTATCGCCGGGCTTGAGCTGCGGGATGAAGTGCAGGTCGCACGGCGGATCGTCCTCCGCGCCGAGGCACCCCATCAGGATGTTGGACTGCGGGTGCACGTTGGCTTCCTCTTCGGTCAGCTGCCCGGCATCGACGAGCGTCTGGACGTAGGAATGGTCCATCGTGCGCCTGACCAGCTGGTCGCCATGGAAGTGGTAGATGCGCGAATCGCCGGCATGCACCCAGTGGCAGTCGCCCGCGGGATTGATGACGAAGGCGGCCAGCGTGCTGTGCGGCTCCTGCTCCGACGAGATCGCCGTGAGCTTGATCACGATGTGCGCTTCCGACACCATCTGCTTGAGCAACGCCTGGGCGTCGTCGTGATCGGGGGAGTAGCGCTCGAACAGCTGGCGCGCCGTCAGCATCACCTGGTTCGACGCCTTGCGCCCGCCGCTGCGCCCGCCCATGCCGTCCGCCACCACGCCGAGCACGCAGCCCTGGTAGCGCGGGTGGCTCAGCAGGGTGATCTGGTCCTGCTGGTATTCGCGATCGCCCTTGTGGATGCCGGTCGATGCGCTGAGTCGATAACCCTTGGCCATGGTGCTGGTCGGTTGCGGTGCGCGCCGCCACGGGCCGCGCTTGCGCTCGATTATTGGTGCCGAAAGACGTATTATTGAACGAACCCGACCGTGGCCCCGGCCACTGTGGCTTTCCGTGGACACGAACCTGCACTCCCCCGAGCGACACCTGATCGAGCTGCGCATGGAGCATGCCGACCTGCAGGCATCGCTGCAGCGTCTGCGCGCGGCGCAGCCGCTGGACGAACTCGCCATCCGGCGGCTCGAAAAGCGCGGGCAGCAGCTGCGCGAGCAGATCGCGCGGTTGGAACTCGTCCTGGATCCCAAAGAACCCGCTTGATGGAACCCGCGGCATCGACTGGCCTCGCCGAGCCGGTGCGTGAGGCGTTCGCGCCCGGCGGGGTGCTGTCGCGCGCGGCCGACCACTTTCGCCCGCGTCCCGAGCAGACCGAGATGGCCGCGGCCGTGGCGCGCACGATCGAGGCCGGCGGCGCGCTGGTGGTGGAGGCCGGCACCGGCGTCGGCAAGACCTTCTCCTATCTCGTGCCCGCGCTGCTGAGCGGCGAGCGCATCCTGCTGTCCACCGCCACCAAGACGCTGCAGGACCAGTTGTTCGGCCGCGACCTGCCGCGGCTGGTGGAAGCGCTGGGCCTGCCGGTGCGCGCCGCGCTGCTCAAGGGCCGCGGCAGCTACCTGTGCCTGCAGCGGCTGGAACTCGCGCGGCAGGATGCCACGCTGCCGGACCGCTCGTCGGTGCGCGCGCTGGCACGGATCGAGCAGTGGTCGCACGCGACCCGCACCGGCGACCTGGCGGAGCTGCCCGGGCTGGACGAGCGCTCGCCGCTGATCCCGCTCGTGACGTCGACGCGCGAGAACTGCCTGGGCAGCCAGTGTCCGAAGTTCCGCAGCTGCCACGTGAACCTCGCGCGGCGCGAGGCGCTGGCCGCCGACGTGGTGGTGATCAACCACCACCTGTTCTTCGCCGACCTCGCGGTGCGCGAATCGGGGATGGCCGAACTGCTGCCGACGGTGCGGGTCGCGATCTTCGACGAGGCGCACCAGCTCAACGAAACCGGCGTCCAGTTCCTGGGTCGCCAGCTCGGCACCGGACAGCTGCTGGATTTCGCGCGCGACCTGCTCGGCGCCGGGCTGCAGCTGGCGCGCGGCCTGGCCGATTGGCAGACCGTTGCCGGCACGGTGGAGCGTGGCGCGCGCGACCTGCGTCTGGCGATCGGACGGCAGCCGCCCGGCGCGCGGCTGCGCTGGGTGGACGAGGCGCCGGGCTCGGTCGATCCGGGCAGCTGGCACGACGCCCTGGAGCAGTTGCAGCTCGCGTGCACCGATGCCATGGCGGCGCTGGATACGGTGAGCGAACTCGCGCCCGACTTCGTGCGCCTGCACGAACGGGCCGCCGAACTGGCGGCGCGGGCGCAGCGCTTCGCCGCGCCCTGCGAACCCGGCGCCGTGCGCTGGGTCGACGTGGGCGCGCAGCTGCGGCTGGTCGAGTCCCCGCTGGACATCGCGCAGGCGGTGCAGGAAAAGCTGCTCAAGCGCGACCCGGATGGCGGCGAGGGATCCGACGGCGCCGCGCGGGCCTGGATCTTCACGTCCGCCACGCTCGGCGACGATCCGGCGCTGTCCTGGTTCACCGAACCCTGCGGCCTGCAGCAGGCGCAGGTGCTGCGCGTTGGCAGTCCCTTCGACTACGCGTCGCAGGCGGCCTTGTACGTGCCGCGCGACATCGCCCGTCCCAACGAGCCGGCGCACAGCGAACAGGTGGCGGCGCTCGCCGCGGACGCGGCGGCCCGCCTGGGCGGACGGACCATGGTGCTGACCACCACCTTGCGTGCGCTGCGCAGCATCGGCGAGACCCTGCAGCGCCGCTTCGAGGGTTCGGGCGAGCTCGAGGTGCTGGTGCAGGGCCAATGGCCCAAGCGCCGTCTCATCGAGCGCTTCCGCGAAGGCAGCGCGGCGGGCCGGCCCGGGTGCGTGCTGGTGGCTTCCGCCTCGTTCTGGGAGGGCGTCGACGTGCCGGGCGACGCGCTGCAGCTGGTGGTGATCGACAAGCTGCCGTTCCCGCCCCCGGGCGACCCGCTGGTGGAGGCGCGGGCGCAGCGCCTGCAGTCGCAGGGCCGCAGCCCGTTCAACGACTACTTCGTGCCGGAAGCGGCCGTGGCGCTGAAGCAGGGCGCCGGCCGCCTGATCCGGCGCGAGTCCGACGAAGGCGTGCTGGTGGTGTGCGACACCCGCCTGGCGACCATGGGCTATGGCCGCCGGCTGCTGGCCGCGCTGCCGCCGATGCGGCGGCTGGCGACGAAGGAGGAACTGGAGGAGACCCTGGAGCGCCTGGCGGCTACCAGATCTTCCACCACGGATCCTGCTTTGACCTGACGCCGCCCGTCAGGTACTCGCTCTTCGGGTAGTTCTTCGCCATCACCCGCTGCGCGTCATCGCGCAGCTGCGTCATGCCGAGCCGGTCGTAGGACTGCACCAGCAGGTGCAGCGCCTCCTCCAGCGCCGGCACGTCCTGGTAGTCGGTGATCGCGTTCTGGGCCCGGTTGATCGCCGCCACGTAGGCGCCGCGCTGGAAGTAATAGCGCGCCACGTGCACCTCGTACTGCGCCAGCGAGTTGACGATGTACGTCATGCGGGCGCGCGCGTCGGGCGTGTAGCGCGAGTCCGGAAAGCGGTTGACCAGCTCCTTGAACGCCTCGAACGATTCCTTGGCCGCCTTCTGGTCGCGTTCGGACAGGTCCTGGCGCGACAGGAAGGAGAACGCGCCGAGGTTGTCGTTGAAGTTGACGATGCCCTTCAGGTACAGCGCGTAGTCGATCGCCGGGCTGGCCGGGTGCAGCTTCATGAAGCGGTCGAGCGTGGCCATCGCCTCGGCCTGGTTGCCGGACTTGTACTGGGCATACGCCTTCTCGAGCTGGGCCTGCTGCGCCAGCGGCGTGCCGGCCGCGCGGCCCTCCAGCTTCTCGAACAAGGGGATGGCCTTGTCGAACGAGCCGGAGCTCACTTCATCCTTCGCTTCGGCGTAGATCTTGTTGGGACTCCAGTTGGCGCTCTGGTCATCGGGCGTCGAGGAGCAGGCCGCCAGCAAGGCGGCGGCGAGCGCCAGGGCGGGGACGGCCGATAATTTGGCTCGCAGCATGTGTCGCAACTTTCTTGAAACAGGGCAAATTCATTCTATCAGCCGACCCCTCCGCCGCTGAGGCGGCCGCCGCTTTCGAGGACGCCGCCGAGGCCGGCCCCGAGGCCGAACTGCGCCCCTTCGCGATCGCGCCCGCGCAGCACGGCGAGCGGCTCGACCGCGCGCTGGCCGTGCTGGTGCCCGAGTTCTCCCGCAGCTACCTGCAGCAGCTGATCGACGCCGGCGCGGTCACGATCCATGGCGTGACGGCGCGCCGCCCGTCGCAGCGGGTCAAGGCCGGCGACGCGGGCGTGGTCGAACTGCGTCCGACGCCGCAAAGCCAGGCCTTCCGGCCGGAGCCGATCGAGCTGCGGGTGGTGTTCGAGGACGAGCACCTGCTGGTGATCGACAAGCCGCCGGGGCTGGTGGTGCACCCGGCGCCGGGCAACTGGAGCGGCACGCTGCTCAATGGGCTGCTGGCGCGCGATGCCGGCGCGGCGCTGCTGCCGCGCGCGGGCATCGTGCACCGGCTCGACAAGGACACCTCGGGCCTGATGGTGGTCGCCCGCACCCGCGCCACCATGGACGCGCTGGTGCAGCGCATCGCCGCGCGCGAAGTGACGCGCCAGTACGTGGCGCTGGCGCACAGGCCGTGGCGCGGCCCGGCGGTGCGCCGGGTGGAAGCGCCGATCGGACGCGACCCGCGCAACCGGCTGCGCATGGCGGTGGTGGAGGGGGGCAAGCCGGCGGCCACCACCTTCGAATGCCTGCAGGCGTGCGATCAGGGCTGCTGGGTGCAGGCGACGCTGCACACGGGGCGCACCCACCAGATCCGGGTGCACATGGCGCACATCGGCCACCCGCTGGTGGCCGACGAACTCTATGGCGGCGCTCCGATCGGCGGGCTGCAGCGCCAGGCCCTGCACGCCTGGCGGCTCGCGTTCAGCCATCCGGTCACGGCGGCGCCCCTCGAATTCCAGGCGCCGTTGCCGGCCGACCTGGCCGCCGCGCTCGCGGCGTGGACCCTGCGTTACAATGGCCGCGAATGGCTCACGAGCCAGGTCCCCTAGCCAGCGGGACCAGTGCCACGCAACCGCAGGTTGCCCGCGGCCACAATCGAAAACATTTCGCCCCTGTTCAGCCCTGATTTGCGCGCCGGCCCGGCGCCTTTTCCCGGAACGGCACAACCATGAATACGACGGATGCCAGGCGCGTCCTCGAAACCGCCCTGATTTGCGCGCAGCAACCGCTCCCGGTGCGGGAGATGCGCGTGCTGTTCAACGACGAACTCGGCGCCGACACCATCAAGGCGCTGCTGGGCGAGTTGCAGCTGGAGTGGGCGCAGCGAGGGGTGGAGCTGGTGCAGGTGGCCAGCGGCTGGCGCTTCCAGAGCCGGCCAGCCATGCGCGAGTACCTGGACCGCCTGCATCCCGAAAAGCCGCCGCGCTACACGCGCGCCGTGCTGGAGACGCTGGCGATCATCGCGTACCGCCAGCCGGTGACGCGGGGCGACATGGAGGAAATCCGCGGCGTCACGATCAATGCGCTGATCCTCAAGCAGCTCGAGGATCGCGGCTGGATCGAGGTGATCGGCCATCGCGAGGCACCGGGGCGCCCGGCGCTGTTCGCGACGACGCGCCAGTTCCTCGACGATCTGGGCCTCGCGTCACTCGACCAGCTGCCCGTGCTGGAGACGCCGTCCCAGCAGGCGCAACTGCTGTCCTCGCTCGGCGAGGGCGACGAAGCGCGGGCGCCCGGCGACGACGACCAGTCGCAGCCCAGTCTCGAAATCGATTCCCCCACCACCCCTCCTGCCGCCGATGCGGCCCCTTCCGCGGATGAACGCGCCGACGACGACCAGGCGCAAGCTGTCGAGACCTGAAGCATGAACGAACCCGTGCCCGGCGCCGCCGACGCGCCTGCTCCCGAAGCCACCGACCGGGAGGACATGCCGGCAGCGGCACCGGCGACACCAGCCGACGGCGACCCCGCCCAGCGGCCGCCCGTCGCGCCTGCGCCCGAGGCTGCACCAGCCGCCGCGGCCGACAATGACCAGGACGCCCGCGGCGAGGGCGCGGACGACGGCGACGATGACGATCGGCATGAGGACGACGCCGACGGCAACAGCGCCCGGCGGCGGCGCGGGCGTGAGAAGCGTCCGGCCGAGCCCCAGCCGGCGCCGATCCGCTTTGCCGACGTCGTGTCGGGCCAGTTCGACGAGCAGGCCGAGAGCGAGGAAGCCGCGCCCAAGCGCGTGCTGGCGCCGCAGGCGGAAACGCCCAAGCTGCACAAGGTGCTGGCGCAGGCCGGGCTCGGCTCGCGGCTGGAGATGGAGCAGCTGATCATGGAGGGGCGCATCTCGGTCAACAACGAGCCCGCCCACATCGGCCAGCGGATCCAGTACGGCGACCAGATCAAGGTCAACGGCAAGCCGATCCGGTTTCGCATCGCGCCGCCGCCGGCCCGGGTGATCGCCTACCACAAGCCGGTGGGCGAAGTGGTGACCACCGACGATCCGCAGAACCGCCCGACGGTGTTCCGCAAGCTGCCCAAGCTGCCGCAGGGCAAGTGGCAGTCGGTCGGGCGGCTGGACCTCAACACCGAGGGCCTGCTGCTCTTCACGAGTTCCGGCGAGCTGGCCAACAAGCTGATGCACCCGCGCTTCGGACTCGAGCGCGAATACGCGGTGCGCGTGCTCGGCGCGCTGAGCAACGAGGAAAAGCAGCGGCTGCTGGACGGCATCGAGCTCGAGGACGGCCGGGCGCAGTTCGGCTCGATCGAGGAAGGCGGCGGCGAGGGCGCCAACACCTGGTACCGGGTGACGATTTCCGAAGGTCGCAACCGCGAGGTGCGGCGCCTGTTCGAGGCGCTCGGCCATGCCGTCAGCCGCCTGATCCGCATCCGCTACGGCGCCATGATGCTGCCGCGCGGCCTCAAGCGCGGGGCCTGGATGGAGCTCGACGAGCGCGACATCCAGGCCCTGGTGCGGGCGGCCGGCGACAACGGCGGCGGCAAGCCGGCCGGCCGTGGCGAAGGGTCCGGCGACGGCGAGGGTGCCGGCGGCGCCCGCAACCGGCGCCGGCGCGGCGGCCGGTCGGGCCAAGGCCAGGGCGAGGGCCAGCCGCGCAGCCAGGGCCAGCAGCCCCCGCGTGGCGGCGGGCAGCAGCGGCGCAAGGAACGCGGCGACCGCGCCGAGCGTCCGGGCGGCGCGCAGCCGGATCCGATGAAGACCTCGTTCGGCTACATCGGCGCGGACAGCTTCACCCGCCAGCGCCAGGGCGGCCAGGGCCAAGGCCAGGGTCAGCGCCGCCGCGGTGGCGGTGGCGGTGGCGGTGGCGGTGGCGGCGGCGGCGGACTCGGTGGCGGTGGCCAGCGCCGGGGCGGCCGCGGCCGGTAAGCCGCCGCAGTGGCGCCACCCCAGGGGCGCCAGCGCTGACGGCGCAGCGATGGCGGGCACGGCCTGCCATTCAACGCCCGGAGCGGGGCGCTGCGCGAGCGGCCGCCGCCGGGCCGGCGCGGGGCCGGGGCGACCTTGGTCCTTGTCCGCGGCCGCTGCGCTGGGACGCGGCGGACGTGTCCTCCGCGTCATTGGCCGCACCGGTTTAAAATGACGGGCTTTGCCGAACTTCTGCGGCCCCGCACGTTCTCACCCTGGCGGGGCCTGCTTTTCACCCCTTTGATCTAGCTCAGGAACACAACAATGGCTCTCGAACGCACCCTCTCCATCATCAAGCCCGACGCCGTGGCCAAGAACGTCATCGGCCAGATCTACGCCCGCTTCGAAGCCGCCGGCCTGAAAGTCATCGCGGCCCGCATGATGCATCTGTCGCGCGGCGAAGCCGAGCAGTTCTACGCCGTCCACAAGGAGCGCCCCTTCTTCAAGGACCTGGTCGAGTTCATGATCTCCGGCCCGGTGATGGTGCAGGCGCTCGAAGGCGAGAACGCCATCGCCAAGAACCGCGAGCTGATGGGCGCGACCGACCCCAAGAAGGCCGACAAGGGCACCATCCGCGCCGACTTCGCCGACAGCATCGACGCCAACGCCGTGCACGGCTCCGACGCCGCCGAAACCGCCAAGGTGGAAGTTGCCTTCTTCTTCCCCGGCATGAACATCTATTCCCGCTGAGCATGCGCCTGGAACGCCCAGCCACCGGCCGCCGCCCCTGCGGGCGGCGCAGCCGCGCGCCGGGCGGGCAGGGGATGTGCTCAGCGGGCGACCGAGCCCGATGACCACCAACCTGCTTGATTTCGACCTGGACGGCCTCGCCGCGTTCTGCGAAGGCCTGGGCGAGAAGCGCTTTCGCGCGACACAGCTGTTTCGCTGGATCCACCAGCGCGGCGCGCGCGAGTTCGCGCAGATGACCGACCTGGCCAAGTCGCTGCGCGACAAGCTCGCGGTGCACGCCCGCATCGAGGGGCTGCCCGTCCTGACCCAGCACGAGTCGGCCGACGGCACGATCAAGTGGCTGTTCGACGTCGGCAACGGCAACGCCGTCGAGGCGGTCTTCATCCCCGAGGACGATCGCGGCACGCTCTGCGTGTCGTCGCAGGCCGGCTGCGCCGTGGGCTGCCGCTTCTGCTCCACCGGCCACCAGGGCTTCTCGCGCAACCTCACCAGCGGCGAGATCCTGGCCCAGCTCTGGTTCGCCGAGCATTTCCTGCGCGGCCACCTGAAGACGACCGAGCGCGTCATCTCCAACGTGGTGATGATGGGGATGGGCGAGCCGCTGCAGAACTATTCGGCCCTGGTGCCGGCGCTGCGCGTGATGCTCGACGACCACGGCTACGGGCTGTCCCGGCGCCGCGTCACGGTTTCCACCTCCGGCATGGTCCGCATGATCGACCGGCTCGCCCTCGACTGCCCGGTGGCGCTCGCCGTGTCGCTGCACGCGCCGAACAACGAGCTGCGCGACAACCTCGTGCCGCTGAACAAGAAGCACTGCATCGAGGACCTGCTCGATGCCTGCAACCGCTATCTGGAATTCGCCCCGCGCGACTTCATCACCTTCGAGTACTGCATGCTCGATGGGGTGAACGACCAGCCCGAACACGCGCGCCAGCTGGTGGAACTGGTGCAGCGCCACGGCGGCACCGGCGTGCCCTGCAAGTTCAACCTCATTCCGTTCAACCCGTTCCCGCAATCGGGGCTGACGCGTTCGCCCCACAGCCGGGTCCTCGCCTTCGCGAAAATCCTGAGCGATGCTGGTATCGTCACGACTGTGCGGAAGACCAGAGGGGACGACATCGACGCGGCCTGCGGGCAGCTGGCCGGTGACGTTCGGGACCGCACCCGTGTGGGCGAGCGCATCGCCCGGCAGCGCACCATCATGCTGAAGCCGGTACCGGCCACCGTGGCAGCGCGCGACGAGGAGTGAACATGGCAAGGTCCGCGGCGAGGATCCGGGACGCGGGGCGCAGTCTGGCCTGGGTGGCGATCGCCTGGACCGCGCTGATGGCGCTGGGTGGTTGCGCGTCGGCGCCGTCGGCCAGCACCGCGTCCCACGACATCCTGACGGAATCCGACGAGCCGGAGGCGCGCAAGCGGGCCCGCATCCGGATGGAGCTGGCGGTCGGCTATTTCGAGCAGGGCCAGACCAAGGTCGCCCTCGACGAGCTGAAGCAGGTGATCGCCTCCGACCCCAGCTTTCCCGACGCCTACAACCTGCGCGGCCTGATCTACATGCGGCTGAACGACACCAGGCAGGCGGAAGACAGCTTCCGTCGCGCCGTGGCGCTCAACCCGCGCGATCCCAACGTGCAGCACAACCTCGGCTGGCTGCTGTGCCAGCAGGCCCGCTACGACGAGGCGCAGCGCGCGTTCGAGGTCGCGATGGCCAATCCGATGTATGCCGGCCGGGCCAAGACGCTGATGACGCAGGGCGTGTGCCAGGCCCGCGCCGGGCGCGCCGCCGAGGCCGAGCGCAGCCTCTCGCGTTCGTACGAACTCGATGCCGCCAACCCGGTCACCGGCTACAACCTGGCCCGCCTGCTGTACCACCGCGGCGAGTTCGGCCGGGCCCAGTTCTATATTCGCCGGCTGAACAACAGCGAGCTGGCCAACGCCGAGTCGCTCTGGCTCGGGGTGAAGGTGGAGCGGCGCCTGAACGACCAGGTGGCGATGCGCCAGCTCGGCGAGCAGTTGAAGAAGCGGTTCGCCCATTCGAGCGAAGCCGCTGCCTACGAGCGGGGAGCGTTCGATGAGTGACGCAGCGATGCAAGGCAGCGGCGCGATGCCGGCGGCCGAGGGGCCCAGCGCCGGCGCCATGCTGCGCCAGGCCCGCGAGGCGGCCGGCCTGCACGTGGCGGCGTTGGCCGTCTCGATGAAGGTGCCCGTCGCCAAGCTCGAGGCGCTGGAACAGGACCGCTACGACCTGCTGCCCGACGCGGTGTTCGCCCGCGCGCTGGCCTCGAGCGTGTGCCGCACGCTCAAGATCGATCCGCACCCGGTCCTGGACCGGCTGCCGCAGACCAGCGCGCCGCGCCTGGTGCAGGACACCGACGGCCTCAACGCGCCGTTCCGCAGCCCGCGCGACGCCGTCGCGCCGCACTGGCGCGACCAGCTGACCCGCCCCGTTTCACTGCTGGTGGGCGGGCTGCTGGTGGCCGCGGCCGTGGTGCTGCTGCTGCCCCAGATGCCGGCCGCCGACCAGGCCGTCGCCGCCGAGAGCGCCGCCCCGCAGGCTGCGGCTCCATCGCCCAAAGTCGCCGTGGCCGACCAGCCCGCCGCCGCGCCAGCCGCAGCATCGCCAGCCGCGGCCGAGCCGGCGCCGTCCGGATTCCAGACCGCGTCGATCGCGCTGTCCGCGCCGCCGGCTGCGGCCGTGCCCCAGCCCGCCGCGGCGCCGGCCGCTGTCGCGCCACCGGCCACTGCCGCCGCGCCGGCCCCGGCTGCCTCTGCCGCGGCAGCGCCCGGGCCGACGGACGGCATCGTCGTGTTCCGTACCAGCGCCCAATCCTGGGTCGAGGTCCGAGACGCCAGGGGTGCGATGCCGGTGCGCAAGCTCATGACCGCCGGCGAGTCCGCCGGTGCTTCGGGCGCCATGCCGCTGCAAGTGACCATCGGCAACGCCGGCGCCACCGAAGTGCAGGTGCGCGGCAAGCCGTTCGACCTGCGTTCCATCGCCCGCGACAACGTCGCCCGTTTCGAGATCAAATGACCCTGTCCTGTCAGCCGGTGGCGCCGGCCGCGCCGCTGCCCCGCCGTTCCCGCCAGGCCCAGGTGGCCTGGGGCTCGCGCGTGGTCACCGTCGGTGGCGACGCGCCGGTGCGCCTGCAGTCGATGACCAACACCGACACCCAGGACGCCATCGGCACGGCGATCCAGGTCAAGGAACTGGCCGTGGCCGGCTCGGAACTGGTGCGCATCACCGTCAACACGCCCGAGGCCGCGGCGCAGGTGCCGTACATCCGCGAGCAGCTCGATCGCATGGGCATCGACGTGCCGCTGATCGGCGATTTCCACTACAACGGGCACCGGCTGCTGACGGACTACCCGGACTGCGCGCAGGCGCTGTCGAAGTACCGCATCAACCCGGGCAACGTCGGCAAGGGCGACAAGCACGACCGCCAGTTCGCGCAGATGATCGAAGCGGCGATGCGCTGGAACAAGCCGGTGCGCATCGGCGTCAACTGGGGCAGCCTGGACCAGGAACTGCTCGCCGGATTGATGGACGAGAACAGCCGGCGCCCGCAGCCCTGGGAGGCCAGGTCGGTGATGTACGAGGCGCTGGTGAGCTCGGCGATCGGTTCCGCGCAGCGGGCCCAGGAACTGGGCATGGCCGCCCACCAGATCATCCTGTCGTGCAAGGTGAGCGGCGTGCAGGACCTGATCGCGGTCTATCGCGAACTGGCCCGCCGCTGCGACTACCCGCTGCACCTGGGCCTGACCGAAGCGGGCATGGGCACCAAGGGCACGGTGGCTTCGAGCGTCGCGCTGGGCATCCTGCTGCAGGAGGGCATCGGCGACACGATCCGGGTGTCGCTCACGCCGCAGCCGGGCGAGTCGCGCACCCAGGAGGTGGTGATCGCCTCCGAGATCCTGCAGGCGCTGGGGATGCGCAGCTTCGTGCCGAGCGTCACCGCCTGCCCGGGCTGCGGGCGCACCACCAGCACCACGTTCCAGGAACTGGCCAAGCAGATCGACGACTACCTGCGCGCCCAGATGCCGGTGTGGCGTTCGAAGTATCCGGGCGTCGAGAAGATGAAGGTCGCCGTGATGGGCTGCATCGTCAACGGCCCCGGCGAGAGCAAGCACGCCGACATCGGCATCAGCCTGCCCGGGACGGGCGAGGCGCCGGCGGCGCCGGTCTTCATCGACGGCCAGAAGGCCGTCACCCTGCGCGGCGACAACATCGCCGCCGAATTCCACCAGATCGTCGAAAACTACATCGAGAAGCGCTACGGGCACGAGACCGCGGGCGCCTGACACAAGAAGCGAGCCATGGCCGAGAAGATCAATGCCGTCAAAGGCATGAACGACATATTGCCGCCCGATTCGGCGCGCTGGGAGTGGCTGGAGGACAAAGTGCGCGCCCTCATGGGCCGCCACGCCTACCGGATGATCCGCACGCCGATCGTCGAGCCGACCGCGCTGTTCGTGCGCGGCACCGGCGAGACGACCGACATCGTCGAGAAGGAGATGTACTCCTTCGAGGACCGGCTCAACGGCGAGCAGCTCACGCTGCGCCCCGAGAACACCCCGGGCGTGGTGCGGGCGGCGATCGAGCACAACCTCACGTACGACGGCGGCAAGCGGCTGTACTACATGGGCCCGATGTTCCGCCACGAGCGGCCGCAGCGCGGGCGCTACCGCCAGTTCTACCAGCTCGGCGCCGAGGTGCTGGGCTTTCCGGGGCCGGAGGTCGATGCCGAGCTGATGGTGCTGGCGCACCGGCTGCTCGCCGGGCTGGGCCTGCGCAACATCCGGGTGGAGATGAACAGCCTGGGCGTGCCGACCGAGCGGCGCGCCCATCGCGAGGCGCTGGTGGCGTACTTCGAGCAGCACGGCGCCGTGCTCGACGCCGATGCCCAGCGCCGGCTGCACGCCAATCCGCTGCGCATTCTCGACACCAAGAATCCGGCCATGCAGGAGATGGTGCAGGGCGCGCCCAAGCTGCTGGACTACCTGGGCGAAGGCTCGCTCAAGCATCTCGAGACGGTGCAGCGGCTGCTGGACGCCTGCGGCGTGCCCTGGGCGGTCAACGCGCGCCTGGTGCGCGGGCTGGACTACTACAGCCATACCGTCTTCGAGTTCATCACCGACGAGCTGGGTGCCCAGGGCACGCTGTGCGGCGGCGGCCGCTACGACGGGTTGTTCGAAGTGCTGGGCGGCAAGCCGACGCCCGCCGTCGGTTGGGGCATGGGCCTGGAGCGGGTGCTGGAGCTGGTGCGACAGCAGGCCGCGACGTTCGAAGCGCCGGCGCCCGACGCCTATGCGATCGTGCCCTCGGCCGACGCCTTGCCGCAGGTGATGGCGACGCTGCAGGCGCTGCGCGCCGAGGGCGTCAGCGTGCAGATGCATGCGGGGTCCGGGGACGGCATGGGCAGCATGAAGTCGCAGTTCAAGAAGGCCGATGCCAGCGGCGCCCGCTATGCGCTGATCTTCGGCCCCGACGAACTCGCCCAAGGCGCCGTCACCGTCAAGGCCCTGCGCGACGGCAGCGGCGCGCAGGTCCAGCGGCCGCTGGCGGCGCTGGCCGAATGGGCCGTCACGCTGCAGTCGTAAGGCGGCCCGCCCGCCTCATACAATCCTGGCTTCCCACCTGACTCAACCATGGCAAACCAACTCGATCTCGAAGAACAGGAACAGCTTGACGAGCTCAAGCACTTCTGGCGGGAATACGGCAACCTGATCACCTGGGCGCTGATCGTCGTCTTCGGCGCGATCGCCGCCTGGAACGGCTGGAATTACTGGCAGAACAGCCAGGCCGCGCAGGCCGCCGCCATGTACGACGAAGTCGAGCGCGCCGCCCAGGCCGGCGACACCGAGCGCGTCGAGCGCGCCTTCTCCGACATGAAGGAGCGCTTCGGCCGCACCACCTTCGCCCAGCAGGCGGGCCTGCTCGCCGCCCGCGTGCTGGCCGACAAAGGCAAGACCGACGCGGCCAAGGCGTCGCTCGGCTGGGTGGCCGACCGGGCCGCGGACGAGGGCTACCAGGCCGTCGCGCGCCAGCGCCTGGCCGGCATCCTGATGGACGCCAAGCAGTACGACGAGGCCCTCAAGCAGCTGAGCGCGACCTTCCCGCGCGAGTTCGAGGCACTGGCCGCCGACCGGCGCGGCGACATCTACCAGCTGCAAGGCAAGAAGGCCGAAGCCAAGGCCGAATACGAGAAGGCCTACAAGGCCCTCGACGAACGCAACGAATACCGCCGGCTGGTGGAAGTGAAGCTGGGCGCGCTGGGCGTCGATCCCAAGCAGCTCACGGCGCCCGCGGCCGCCGGAGCCAAGTCGTGATGGGCCGCCGCCTGCGGCTCGCGGCGGGCGCCTGCGCCATCGCCGCCACGCTCGGACTGGCGGGCTGCTCGTCGATGCCGTCCTGGCTCGGCGGCGGCGTGGAAAAGCCCAAACCGGCGGAGCTCGGGCCGAACGTGGCGCTGATCCCGGTGCGCAAGGCCTGGACCAACCGCGTCGGCGAAGTGGCCCAGCCGGTCACGATCAACGTGAGCGGCGGCACCGTCACGCTGGCCAGCAGCGACGGCACCGTGGCGGCGATCGACGCCGCCACCGGCCGCGATCTGTGGCGCGCCAGCGCCGGCGGACCGATCGCCGCGGGCGTGGGCAGCGACGGCAAGGTGGCCGCGGTCGTGACCCGCAGCAACGAGCTGGTGGCCCTGGCCGGCGGCAAGCAGGCGTGGCGGCAGAAGCTGACGGCCGTCTCCTACACTCCGCCGTTCGTGGCCGGCGCGCGCGTCTTCGTCCTCACCGCCGACCGCGCCGTGAGCGCCTACGACGGCCAGACCGGCCGCAAGCTGTGGACGCAGCAGCGCCCGGGCGAGCCGCTGGTGCTGCGCCATTCCGGCGTCATGCTGGCCGTCGGCGATACGCTGGTGGTGGGCCTGTCGGGGCGCGTGGTCGGTTTCGACCCGCTGACCGGCACCGTGCGCTGGGAGGCGCCGATCGCATCGCCGCGCGGCATCAACGACGTCGAGCGGCTGGTCGACCTGGTCGGCACCGTCAGCCGGGCCGGCGAATCGGTCTGCGCCCGCGCCTTCCAGGCGGCGGTCGGCTGCGTCAACGCGGCGCGCGGCACGGTGGCCTGGAGCAAGCCGGCCAACGGCTCCGAAGGCGTGCACGGCGACGACAGGATCGTCGTCGGCACCGAGTCCGACGGCAAGGTGGTCGCGTGGAAGCGCGACAACGGCGAGCGGGCCTGGGTCAGCGAGCGCCTGCGCTACCGCGGCCTCACGGCGCCGCTGGTGCTGGGCCGCTCGATCGCGCTGGGCGACAGCACCGGCCTGGTGCACATGGTCTCGCGCGAGGACGGCAGCCCGCTGAACCGGCTCGACACCGACGGCTCGCCGGTGATGGCGGCGCCGGTCCTGGCCGGCGGCACGATGGTCGTGCTGACCCGCTCCGGCGGGGTCTACGGCTTCGTGCCCGAGTGAGCCGGCCGAACGCATGGCATGGGGCAGGTGAGCCGCGATGAAACCCGTCATGGCCCTGGTGGGCCGCCCCAACGTCGGCAAATCGACCCTCTTCAACCGGCTCACCAAGTCGCGTGACGCGATCGTCGCCGACTTCGCCGGCCTGACCCGCGATCGCCACTACGGCAATGCCCGCCAGGGCCGGCACGAATTCATCGTGATCGACACCGGCGGCTTCGAGCCGACGGCCGAGAGCGGCATCTACATGGAGATGGCCAAGCAGACGCGGCAGGCCGTCGCCGAAGCTGACATCGTCGTGTTCGTGCTCGATGCCCGCGGCGGCCTCTCGGCGCAGGACCACGACATCGCCCGCTACCTGCGCAAGCTGGGCAAGCCCACCGTCCTCGCGGCCAACAAGGCCGAAGGCATGACCGAAGGCGTGCAGCTGACCGAGTTCTACGAGCTCGGCCTGGGCGAGGTGCACGCGATCTCGGCCGCCCACGGGCAGGGCATCCGCAGCCTGGTCGAGATGGCACTGGCCATGCTCGACCTGCCGGAGGAGGAGGAAGAGGGCGCGGCCGAGGATCCCGGCGTCATCAAGCTGGCGGTCGCCGGCCGGCCCAACGTCGGCAAGTCGACCCTGATCAACACCTGGCTGGGCGAGGAGCGGCTGGTCGCCTTCGACCTGCCGGGCACCACCCGCGACGCCATTTCGGTGCCGTTCGAGCGGGCCGGCCAGAAGTTCGAGCTGATCGACACCGCCGGGCTGCGCCGCAAGGGCCGGGTCTTCGAGGCGATCGAGAAGTTCTCGGTGGTCAAGACGCTGCAGGCGATCGAATCGGCCAACGTCGTGCTGCTGCTGCTCGACGCCACCCAGGGCGTGACCGAGCAGGACGCGCACATCGCCGGCTATGTCCTCGAAAGCGGCCGGGCCGTGGTGCTGGCCGTCAACAAGTGGGACGCCGTCGACGAATACCAGCGCGAGCAGCTGCAGCGGCAGATCGAGACGCGGCTGGCGTTCCTGAAGTTCGCGCCCATCCATTTCATCTCGGCGATCAAGCGCCAGGGGCTGGGCCCGGTGTGGCAGTCGATCGCGCAGGCCCACCGCTCGGCCATGGTCAAGATGCCGACGCCGGTGCTGACCCGGCTGCTGCTGGAGGCGGTTCAGTTTCAGCAGCCCAAGCGCTCGGGCATGTTCCGCCCCAAGATGCGCTACGCCCACCAGGGCGGCATGAATCCGCCGGTGATCGTGGTGCACGGCAATTCGCTCGAGCACGTGACCGAGGCGTACAAGCGCTTTCTCGAGGCACGCTTCCGCAAGGAGTTCAACCTGATCGGAACGCCGCTGCGCATCGAGATGAAAACCTCCAGGAATCCGTACGCCGGAAAAGAAAATCCCTAGGGCGCTTGCAGTTCTGCAAGACGCCGCCAAATAGGCCGGGAAATAGCCTTTGCACCGCCGCTTGCTGTGGTAAGGTGCAGTTTCCAACAACATTTCCGAGCGCGGAACACGGAGAATATCGTGAGCAACAAAGGGCAGCTGCTACAAGACCCCTTCCTCAACACACTGCGGCGCGAGCATGTGCCGGTGTCCATTTACCTGGTCAACGGGATCAAGCTGCAAGGGCAGATCGAGTCCTTCGACCAGTACGTCGTGCTCCTGCGCAATACCGTGACGCAGATGGTCTACAAGCACGCGATCTCCACCATCGTGCCGGGCCGCGCCGTCAACTTCTCCACTGCCGAGGGCGGCGAGGCCGGCGCCAGCTGAAGGCCTGCGGGAGAGGCGGGCCGTTCGCCGCCTGGCCCTCCCCGAACGACCCGCACTTGAGTTTCTCCGAACAGAACGACCGTCCCGCCGCCCCCGCCATCCTGGTCGGGGTGGACCTCGGGCTGCCTCACTTCGACGCCGAACTGGAAGAGCTGGGCCTGCTGTCGCAGACGGCGGGCCTGGAGCCGGTCGCGCGCGTCGTCTGCAAGCGCAAGGCGCCTGACGCCGCGCTCTTCATCGGCAAGGGCAAGGCCGACGAGATCAAGCAGCTCGCCGACGCCACCGGCGCCGCCGAAATCCTGTTCGACCAGGCGCTGAGCCCGGCGCAGCAGCGCAACCTCGAGCGCCACCTCGACCGCCCGGTCAATGACCGGACCTTGCTCATCCTCGAGATCTTCGCCCAGCGCGCGCGCAGCCACGAGGGCAAGCTGCAGGTCGAGCTCGCCCGCCTGCGCTACGTCAGCACCCGGCTGGTGCGGCGCTGGTCGCACCTGGAGCGGCAGGCCGGCGGCGCCGGCGTGCGCGGCGGCCCGGGCGAAAAGCAGATCGAACTCGACCGCCGGATGATCTCGGAGGCGATCAAGCGCACCCGCGAGCGGCTGGAGAAGGTCAAGCGCCAGCGCCAGACGCAGCGCCGCCGGCGCGAGCGCCAGGGGGCCTTCAACATCTCGCTGGTCGGCTATACCAACGCCGGCAAGTCGACCCTCTTCAACGCGCTGGTCAAGGCCGGCGCGTACGCGGCCGACCAGCTGTTCGCCACCCTGGACACCACCACGCGCCAGCTCTACCTGGGCGAGGCCGGCCGGTCGGTGTCGCTGTCCGACACCGTGGGGTTCATCCGCGACCTGCCGCACGGCCTGGTCGACGCCTTCCAGGCCACCTTGCAGGAGGCGGTCGACGCCGACCTGCTGCTGCATGTCGTCGACGCGGCCAACCCCAACCATCCCGAGCAGCTGGCCGAAGTGCAGCGGGTGCTGCACGAGATCGGCGCGGCCGAGGTGCCGCAGGTGCTGGTGTTCAACAAGGTCGACCTGCTCGACCCGTCGCTGCGTCCGCGCTTCGAGACCGACCGCTTCGAGCTCGAAGGGGTGCAGGTGCCGCGCGTGTTCGTGAGCGGCCGGACCGGGCTCGGCCTGGACGCCCTGCGCCGGCTGCTGGCCCAGGAGGTGAGCCGGCGCAGCGGCCCCGTTGCGGCCGCCGCCCAGGCCGATTCCGGTTCCGACGCAGAAGGCAACGATTCCGCCGCCTGATTGGGCACAATGCGACTGTTACAAAGAAGAGATCCACGCGCATGAACCTCCAACTGAGCCGCCTGTCCTGGGCCGGGCTGAATGGCCGCATCCGGGGCATGTTCAACCTGAACGACCCGCGGTGGGGGCGCGGCGAGGACCACAAGAATGCCGAGAACAACCGCCCCGACAAGCCGGAGGGCGGCCGCGGGCCGAACCAGGGCCCGCCGGACCTCGATGAACTGTGGCGCGACTTCAATCGCCGCCTGGGCAACCTGTTCGGCGGCCGCCGCCGCGGCGGCGACAACGGCGGCGGCTTCGGCGGCGGCAATTTCCAACCCGACATGAAGAGCGCCGGCATCGGCGCCGGCCTGGTGGCCGCCATCGTCGTGCTGATCTGGCTGGGCACGGGCTTCTTCATCGTGCAGGAAGGCCAGCAGGCGGTGATCACGCAGTTCGGCCGCTACAAGGCCACCGTGGGCGCCGGCTTCAACTGGCGCCTGCCGTACCCGATCCAGCGCCACGAACTGGTGTTCGTGACCCAGATCCGCTCGGTCGACATCGGGCGCGACCAGGTGATCAAGGCGACCGGCCTGCGCGACTCGGCGATGCTCACCGAAGACGAGAACATCGTCGAGATCAAGTTCGCCGTGCAGTACCGCCTGAAGGACGCGCGGGCCTTCCTGTTCGTCAGCAAGAACCCGTCCGAGGCGGTGGTGCAGGCCGCCGAAACGGCGGTGCGCGAGGTGGTCGGCAAGATGCGCATGGATTCGGCCCTGGCCGAGGAGCGCGATCAGATCGCGCCGCGCGTGCGCGACCTGATGCAGAACATCCTCGACCGCTACGGCATCGGCATCGAAGTGGTCGGGATCAACCTGCAGCAAAGCGGGGTGCGCCCGCCCGAGCAGGTGCAGGCCGCCTTCGACGACGTGCTCAAGGCCGGCCAGGAACGCGAGCGCGCCAAGAACGAGGCGCAGGCCTATGCCAACGACGTCATCCCGCGCGCCGTGGGCTCCGCCTCGCGGCTGACGCAGGAGGCCGACGGCTACAAGTCGCGGATCGTGGCGCAGGCGCAGGGCGATGCGCAGCGCTTCAAGTCGATCCTGACCGAGTACCAGCGCGCCCCGCAGGTCACCCGCGACCGGATGTACCTCGACACGATGCAGCAGATCTACAGCAGCGTCACCAAGGTCCTGGTCGACTCGCGCCAGGGCGGCAACCTGCTGTACCTGCCGCTCGACAAGATCCTGCAGCAGGTGTCGCAGGGCGGCGCCGCGCAGGTGCCGCCGCCGGCCGAGCCGGCAGCCGCGCCCCCGGCGCCGCAGCAGTCGGCGCCCGCCGCCGGCATGACCGATGCGCGCACCCGCGACGGCGGCCGCAGCCGCGAACGCGAGACGCGCTGAGCGCAGGAAGAACAAGATGAACAGAATCGGATTCATGGTGACCTCGGCGCTGGTGGCCCTCGCGCTGCTCAGCTCCATGCTCTTCGTCGTCGACCAGCGCCAGTTCGGCGTGGTGTTCGCGCTTGGCCAGATCAAGGACGTGATCACCGAGCCGGGCCTGAACTTCAAGCTGCCGCCGCCGTTCCAGAACGTGTCGTACATCGACAAGCGCCTGCTCACGCTGGAAAGCCCCGATGCCGAGCCGATGCTGACGCTGGAGAAGCAGCGCGTGGTGATCGACTGGTACGTGCGCTGGCGCATCACCGAGCCGACGCAGTACATCCGCAACGTCGGCCTCGACGAGGCCGCCGGCGCCAACCAGCTGAGCCGCGTCGTGCGCAACGCCTTCCAAGAGGAGGTCAACCGCCGCACGGTGCGCGAGCTGCTGGCCGCCAAGCGCGAGCAGGTGATGGCCGACGTCAAGCGCGAAGTGCTCGAAGTGGTCAAGGGCAGCAAGCCCTGGGGCATCGACGTGATCGACGTGCGCATCACGCGCGTGGACTACGTGGAAGCGATCACCGAATCGGTGTACCGCCGCATGGAAGCCGAGCGCAAGCGGGTGGCCAACGAGCTGCGCTCCACCGGCGCGGCCGAAGGCGAGAAGATCCGCGCGGATGCCGACCGGCAGCGCGAGGTGACCATCGCCAACGCCTACCGCGACGCGCAGAAGATCAAGGGCGAGGGCGATGCCCAGGCCGCCGCCATCTACGGCGAGGCGTTCGGCCGCGACGCCCAGTTCGCCCAGTTCTATCGCAGCCTCGAGGCCTACAAGGCGACCTTCAACAAGAAGGCCGACGTGATGGTGCTCGATCCGGCCGGCACCGAGTTCTTCAAGGCGTTCCGCGGCAGCGCGGGCGGCGGCTCGCCCGCGGCAGGCGCCAAGAAGTAGCCTTGGACAGCGACACCTTCTGGGCCGCCCTCGGCCTCGTCCTGGTGATGGAGGGGCTGTTTCCGTTCATCTCGCCGGGCGGCTGGCGGCGCACCTTCCTGCGGCTGCTGCAGCTGCAGGACGGCCAGCTGCGCTTCTTCGGCCTGTGCAGCATCCTCGGCGGCCTGGCGCTGCTGTGGTTCATGGGCGGGTGAGGCCGCCGCGCCGCATCCGCCTGGTTTTCCGCATCGTCCGGGCGTGGGCCCACCGATCGGGGCGGCGCGGACCGCTGCGGCTCGGCCGGGAGCCCGCTGCTGGGCCGCAGCGCGGAGCCCCCGGTGCCTGCCCGGTAAAATACCGTTTTTAACAGCCCCCCTTCACATGTCCGCCTGGGTCCTGCCGGATCACATCGCCGATGTCTTGCCCTCCGAGGCCCGGCACATCGAAGAACTGCGCCGAGAACTGCTGGACACCGCGTGCGGCTACGGCTACGAGCTGGTCATGCCGCCGCTGCTGGAGCACCTCGACTCGCTGCTCACCGGCACCGGCGAGGCGCTGCGGCTGCAGACCTTCAAGGTTGTCGACCAGCTGTCCGGCCGCACCATGGGGCTGCGTGCCGACACCACCCCGCAGGTCGCCCGCATCGACGCCCACCTGCTCAATCGCCAGGGCGTCGCGCGCCTGTGCTACTGCGGGCCGGTGCTGCACACGCGCCCCGATCGCCCGCACGCCACGCGCGAGCCGCTGCAGTTCGGCGCCGAGATCTACGGCCACGCCGGCGTGGAAGCCGACCTCGAGGCCCTGCTGCTCGCGCTCGACTGCCTGAAGGCCGCGCGGGTGCAGGACCTCACCGTCGACATGGCGGACACCCGGATCGTGCGCGCGCTGCTGGCGGGCATCGCGCTGGACGAGGATGCGCTCGCGCGCGTGCACGCGGCGCTGTCGGTGAAGGACGCCAGCGAGCTGGCGCAGCTGGCCAGGGACTTCCCGGCCACGGTGCGCGAGGCGCTGCTGGCGCTGGTGACGCTGTACGGCGACGAGCAGGTGCTGGCCGAAGCGCAGCGTTGCCTGCCCGACCTGCCGCCGCTGCGCGAAGCACTGGTCAACCTGCGCTGGCTCGCCGGGCACCTCCAGGGCGCCAAGGTGAGCTTCGACCTGGCCGACCTGCGCGGCTATGCCTACTACACCGGCGCCCGGTTTGCGATCTACGCGACCGGCGCCAGCGACTCGCTGGTGCGCGGCGGGCGCTACGACGAAGTGGGGGCCGTGTTCGGCCGCAACCGTCCGGCCGTCGGCTTCAGCCTCGACCTCAAGGCGCTGGTGCCGCTGGCGCCCAGGCGCGCACGGCGCGGCGCGATCCGCGCGCCATGGGCCGGCAACGGCGGCGACACGTCGGCGCTGCGCTCGGCGATCGCCGCGCTGCGGGGCCGCGGCGAGACCGTGGTCTGCGTGATGCCCGGCCACGAAAGCGAAGCCGACGAATTCCTGTGCGACCGCGAACTGGCCCGCGCCGGCGACCAGTGGGTGGTGAAGGCCATCTGACGTTCCGAATTTTTCTCGAAAGCATGCGATGACGAAGACAAAGGGCCGCAATGTGGTCGTGGTCGGCACCCAATGGGGCGACGAAGGCAAGGGCAAGCTGGTCGACTGGCTGACCGAAATGGCGCAGGGCGTGGTCCGCTTCCAGGGCGGCCACAACGCCGGGCACACGCTGGTGATCAACGGGGTCAAGACGGCGCTGCACCTGATTCCCAGCGGCATCATGCGCCCCGGCGTGAAGTGCTACATCGGCAACGGCGTGGTGCTGTCGGTGACCAAGCTGCTCGAGGAAATCGAAGGGCTGGAGAAGGCCGGCGTCGAGGTGCGCGGGCGGCTGCGCATCAGCGAAGCGTGCCCGCTGATCCTGCCGTTCCATGCGGCGCTGGACGTCGCGCGCGAGTCGGCGCGCGAGCAGGGCGGCAGCGAGAAGATCGGCACCACCGGCCGCGGCATCGGCCCGGCGTACGAGGACAAGATCGCGCGCCGCGCGCTGCGCGTGCAGGACCTCAAGCACCCGGACCGCTTCGCGGAGAAACTCAGGACGCTGCTGGACCTGCACAACTTCATGCTGACCAGGTTCCTGAACGCGCAGGCCGTGGAATTCCAGCCGGTGTTCGACGAGTGCATGCGCCAGGCCGAGATCCTCAAGCCGATGATGGCCGACGTCTCGCGCGAGCTGAACGAGGCCCACCTGCACGGCGACAACCTGCTGTTCGAAGGCGCGCAGGGCACGCTGCTCGACGTCGACCACGGCACCTATCCCTACGTCACCTCCAGCAACTGCGTGGCCGGCAACGCCGCCGCGGGCGCCGGCGTCGGCCCCGGCATGCTGCACTACATCCTGGGCATCACCAAGGCGTACTGCACGCGCGTCGGCGGCGGCCCGTTCCCGACCGAGCTGGAATGGGAAAAGCCCGGCACGCCCGGCTACCACATGTCGACCGTGGGCGCGGAAAAGGGCGTCACCACCGGGCGCAGCCGCCGCTGCGGCTGGTTCGATGCCGCGCTGCTCAAGCGCAGCGCGCAGGTGAACGGCCTGTCGGGCCTGTGCATCACCAAGCTCGACGTGCTGGACGGCCTGCACGAACTGCAGCTGTGCACCGGCTACGAGCTCGACGGCCAGCACACCGACATCCTGCCGATGGGCGCCGACGAGATCTCGCGCTGCAAGCCGGTGTACGAGACCATGCCGGGCTGGAGCGAGAGCACGGTCGGCGTGACCAAGTACGAGAAGCTGCCGGTCAACGCCCGGCTGTACCTGCAGCGCATCGAGCAGGTGACCGGCGTGCCGATCCACCTGATTTCGACCGGCGCGGACCGCGAACAGACGATCCTGATGCGCCACCCGTACCTGGCGTGACGCGCCTCGCGCGCCGGCGTCGCCGCCGGCGCGGCCATGCACAACCCGAAGTGGAGACCTCCGAATGTTGACGGAAGACGGCAAGCACCTGTATGTGAGCTACGACGAGTATCACAGCCTGATCGAGAAACTCGCGATCAAGGTGCATCAGTCGGGCTGGCAGTTCGACACCATCCTGTGCCTCGCGCGCGGCGGCATGCGCCCGGGCGACATCCTCTCGCGCATCTTCGACAAGCCGCTGGCGATCATGTCGACCAGTTCGTACCGGGCCGACGCCGGCACCATCCAGGGCCACCTGGACATCGCCCGCTACATCACCACCCCGAAGGGCGAGATCGCCGGCCGGGTGCTGCTGGTGGACGACCTGGCCGACTCCGGCCACACGCTGCACGCGGTGGTGGAGATGTTGAAGAACAACTACCAGCCGATCACCGAGCTGCGCAGCGCGGTGATCTGGACCAAGGGCCTGTCCAAGTTCCAGGCCGACTATTCGGTGGAGTTCCTGCCGACGAATCCCTGGATCCACCAGCCCTTCGAGACCTACGACAGCATGGGACCGGAGAAGCTGCTGGAGAAATGGAAAGTCTGATGGTTCACTGAAAAAAGTCGCGCACGACTTTTTCCAGTGGCCTGGTCAGTGTGGAGCGGACCGGCGAAGCCGGTTCCTCTCCACAAGTGGGACCGCCCTGCACGTTGTTGCGTGCGGTCCACGTGCCGCTGCGCGGGCAGGGTGAGCAGCCCGTTACCATTGCGTGCATGAGCGATCCCATCACCGACCTCATCCACCATCCTTACGTCCCGCCGGCCGGCTTCGCGGCGCCGCAGCCCGGGGTGTTCAAGGCCTCCACGGTCATCTTCACGAACGTCGCCGCGATGCGCGCGCGCGACTGGAAGCACAAGAACGGCTACACCTACGGCCTGCACGGCACGCCGACCACCTTCCTGCTGGAAGAACGGATCGCGGCGCTCGAAGGCGGCAAGCACTGCATCCTGGTGCCCAGCGGCCTGGCCGCGATCGCCAACGTGGCGATGGCGCTGCTCAAGACCGGCGACGAGGTCCTGATCCCCGACAACGCCTACGGCCCCAACAAGGCACTGGCCGAAGGCGAGCTGGCGCAGTGGGGCATCACCCATCGCTACTACGACGCCATGGACCCGGCGGACCTGCAGGCCAAGCTCGGCCCGAAGACCAGGCTGGTCTGGCTGGAAGCGCCCGGCTCGGTCACGATGGAGTTCCCGCCGCTGCAGCAGCTGGCCGACCTCTGCCGCCAGCGCGGCGTCACCACGGCCCTGGACAGCACCTGGGCCTGCGGCCTCGCGTTCAACGGCTTCGACCTGGGCGCGCCCGGCTCGGGCCGCGGCGCCGACATCGTCGCCCATGCGCTCACCAAGTACCCCAGCGGCGGCGGCGACGTCCTGATGGGCGCGGTCGTCACCCGCGACGACGAACTGAACCTCAAGCTCAAGCTGACCCACATGCGGATGGGCTTCGGGGTCGGCGCCAACGATGCCGAGGCGATCCTGCGCGGCCTGCCGAGCCTGGCCCTGCGCTACCACGCCCAGGACCGCGCCGCGCGCGCCCTGGCGGCCTGGCTGGCGCGGCGGCCCGAGGTGGCCCGCGTGCTGCACCCGGCGCTGGAGGGCTCGCCCGGCCACCAGCACTGGCGCGACCTGTGCGGCGTCGACGGCGCGGCGGCCGGCCTGTTCTCGATCATGTTCCAGGATCGCTATGCGCCGGCGCAGGTCGATGCCTTCTGCGATGCCCTGAAGCTCTTCAAGCTCGGCTATTCGTGGGGCGGGCCGGTGAGCCTGGTGGTGCCGTACGACCTTGCCACGATGCGCTCGGCCGCGTCGGCCGGCGGGCTGGCGCGCGGCCCGCTGGTGCGCTTCTCGGTCGGCCTGGAAGCGGTCGAAGACCTGCGGCTTGACCTGGAGCAGGCGCTCGCCAGTCTGGACGCCCAGGCGCCGCCCTGGGATTGACCCTGAGCCCTGACCGGCCGCGTTATCGCGTACATTGGGTCCATCAACCCCTAGGAGCGGAACACCTGTGGCAACACCCAATTACGGTTACGAGAAGCGGCAGAAGGAACTGGCCAAGAAGCGCAAGAAAGAGGAAAAGCTCAAGGCCAAGGCCGAGCGCAAGACCAGCGGCCCGGGCGACAGCAACGCCGGGACCGACGAGTCGGGCCTCGCTCCGCAGCCGCCGGCCGTCCCTGGGCAGGAGTGACCCTCAGCGCTCGCGCACGATCCGCTCGGCCAGCGCCGCCATCGCCGCCGGCGAGCGGTCGGCCGGCTCGATCACGCGGGCCTGCGCATAGCCGCTGAAATTGCGCCGGATCGACGCCGCGTAGCCGGGGTCGTAGTGCTGCACCAGCAGCTCGCGCACCACGTTCTCGATCCGGCCGGCGGCCACCTCATCCTGCCAGCCCTGTACCACCGCCTGGCCGCGGAGCTCGCTCAGCGCGCCCAGCCGCTGGCAGAACAGGGCGGGGTCCTGCACGAAGAAGTCGTAGTCCTCCAGCAGCAGCTTCACCCGCTCGTCCTGCGCCAGCTCCAGCCGCAGGCAGCCGCTGGCCCGCATCCGCTCGATCAGCGCCTGCGGCACGGCCACGTTGCCGACCTTCTTGCTCTCGCTTTCCACGAACACCGGCCGCGCCGGATCGAAGCGCCGCAGCCGGTCCCACACCAGCGTGTCGAACGCCTTCTGCGTCGGCTGCGGCTGGCCCGGGATGAGGCCCAGCACCGAGCTGCGATGACTGGCCAGCCCTTCCAGGTCCAGCACCTGCGCGCCGGCGGCCTCCAGCGCGTGCAGCAGCCGGGTCTTGCCGGCGCCGGTGGGACCGCACACGACGCGGTACTCCAGCCGCGCCGCCAGTGCCGGCAGTGCCGCCAGCACCGCCGTGCGGAACGCCTTGTAGCCGCCCTCGATCACGCTGACCCGAAAGCCGATCTGGCCCAGGATATGGGCCAGCGAGCCGCTGCGCTTGCCGCCGCGCCAGCAGTACACCAGCGGCTGCCAGTGGCGCGGCTTGTCCAGCACGTCGCGCTCGATGTGGCGCGCGATGTTGGCCGCCACCCGTGCCGCGCCGCGCTTGTTGGCCTCGAACGGGCTCACCTGCTTGTACATGGTGCCGATCTCGTGCCGTTCCTGGTTGTTGAGCGAGGGCCAGTTCACGGCCCCGGGCAGGTGGTCCTCCGCGTATTCGTCTTCGCTGCGGGCGTCGATGACGGCGTCGAACTGCGCCAGCCGCTCGATCGCCTCGGCCGCCGTTACGGTGTGCACGCTCAACGCCGGCCCCCCGCCAGCAGCTTCTTCAGCTCCGGCCACACGTTGTCCAGCATGCGCGACTGCGCCTGCTCGTTGGGGTGGATCCGGTCCGGCTGGAACCAGCGCACCGGGTCCGGATCGTCGGCGATGCCTTGCAGCAGAAACGGCACCAGCGCCGCCTGCTGCGACTTCGCGACCTGCCGGTACAGCTCGGCGAAGCGCTCGGCGTAGTCGGCGCCGTAGTTGGGCGGCATCTGCATGCCCACCAGCAGCACCTTGGCGCCGGCCTGCCGCGCGGCCGACGCCATCTGCTCCAGGTTGGCCCGGGTCAGGTCCAGCGGCAACCCGCGCAAGGCGTCGTTGCCGCCCAGTTCGATCACCACCAGCTGCGGCTTGTGCTGCGCGAGCAGCGGCGCGAGCCGCGAGCGGCCGCCCGAGCTGGTGTCGCCGCTGATGCTGGCGTTGACCACCCTGGCCGCCAGCTTCTCGGCCGCCAGCCGCCGTTCCAGCAGGGGCACCCAGCCCGTGCCCCGCTTCAGGCCATACTCGGCACTGAGCGAATCGCCCAGCACCAGGATGACGGGCGCCGGCGCGGCGCCGGCCGGCAGCGCCAGCCAGCCGCCGAGCAATGCCGCGATAAAGTGGCGGCGGCCCCAAGCTTTCAACACCATGTCTTTCGATCCAATCATCTCCGTCGAGCACGTCTACAAGTCGGTCACCGACTCGACAGGCACCCTCGACATTCTGCGCGATATCGATTTCACCCTGAGCCGCAAGGAGACCGCCGCGATCGTGGGCGCCTCCGGCTCGGGCAAGAGCACGCTGCTGTCGGTCATCGCGGGGCTGGACACGCCCAGCCGCGGCACGGTGCGGCTGGACGGCGACGACATTTTCGCCATCGACGAGGACGCCCGCGCGGCGCTGCGGGCCCGCAAGGTGGGCTTCGTGTTCCAGAGTTTCCAGCTGCTGGGCAACCTCACGGCGCTGGAGAACGTGATGCTGCCGCTGGAGCTGGGCGGCCGGCGCGACGCGCGCAAACTCGCCGCGGAGATGCTGCGGCGGGTGGGCCTGGGCGAGCGCCTGGGCCACTACCCGCGGGTGCTGTCCGGCGGCGAGCAGCAGCGGGTGGCGCTGGCGCGGGCCTTCGTCGTGGAGCCGGCCGTGCTGCTGGCCGACGAACCGACCGGCAGCCTCGACTTCGCCACCGGCGAGACGGTGATGAAGCTGATGTTCGACCTCAATCGGGAACACGGCACCACGCTGCTGCTGGTGACGCACGACTCGGCGATCGCCACCCGCTGCGAGCGGCGCATCACCATCGAGGCCGGCCGCATCGCCGACGCCGCCGCCACCCTGGCTTGATAATCGCCCGCATATGTCCGCTCCCAAGGTCCTGTTCGGTTTCCACGCCGTCGGCGTGCGCCTGAAAACCGCGCCCCAGTCCATCGTCGAGATCTACTACGAGCCGACCCGGCGCGACGCGCGCATGCGCCAGTTCCTGGAGCGGGCCAAGGAGGCCAACGTCCGCCTGATCGAGGCCGACGGGCTGCGCCTGGCCAAGCTCGCCGGCAGCCACGGCCACCAGGGCGTGGCGGCGCGGGTGACGGCGATCGAGCAGGCCCGTTCGCTCGACGACCTGCTGGACGGCGTGCAGGGGCCGCCCTTGCTGCTGGTGCTGGACGGCGTGACCGATCCGCACAACCTTGGCGCCTGCCTGCGGGTGGCCGACGGCGCCGGCGCCCACGCGGTGATCGCGCCCAAGGACCACGCCGTCGGCATCAACGCCACCGTGGCCAAGGTCGCCAGCGGTGCGGCCGAGACCGTGCCGTACTTCATGGTCACGAACCTGGCGCGCACGCTGGGCGAACTGAAGGAGCGCAACATCTGGTGCGTCGGCACCAGCGACGATGCGCCGCGCACGGTGTACCAGGCCGACTTCAAGGGGCCGGTCGCGCTGGTGCTCGGTGCCGAGGGCGCCGGGATGCGCCAGCTCACGCGCAAGACCTGCGACGAGCTGGTGAGCATCCCGATGCGCGGCGCCGTCGAGAGCCTCAACGTCTCGGTGGCCAGCGGCGTGTGCCTGTACGAGGCGCTGCGGCAGCGCTCATGAGCGGGCAGCCGGTCCGCGACTGGGTGCGCGCGGCGCGGCACCTCGCGGTGCTGACCGGCGCGGGCATGAGCGCCGAGTCGGGCGTGCCGACGTTCAGGGACGCGCAGACCGGGCTCTGGGCGAAGTTCGACCCGCAGCAGCTCGCGACCGAGGACGCCTTTCGCGCGAATCCGCAGATGGTGTGGGACTGGTATGCGCACCGCCGGGCCATGATCGCGCAGGTGGCGCCCAATGCCGGGCATCGCGCGCTGGCCGAATTCGCGCGCCGCCACCCGGGCCGGCTGACGCTGATCACCCAGAACGTGGACGGCCTGCATCAGCGCGCGGGCAGCCAAGGCGTGTTGGCCCTGCACGGCAACATCGCCCAGGACAAGTGGCTCGACCCGCCGCGCGCGTGCTGCGACGCGGACGCCGTGGCCGCCGGTCATCCGCCTTCTTGCGCGCGGTGCGGCAACCTGCGCCGCCCCGACGTGGTGTGGTTCGGCGAGATGCTGCCGGCCGACACGCTGGCGGCGGCCGAACGGGCGGCACGGCGCTGCGACCTGATGCTGGTGGTGGGCACCTCGGGCGTCGTCCACCCGGCGGCCGGGCTGGCCCGGCTGGCGGGCGGCAAGGTGGTGATCGTCAATCCCGACGAGACCGGACTGGACGACGCGGCGCACGCCGTGTTGCGTGGCACGGCGGCGCAACTGCTGCCCCAATTGCTGGAGGATTGAACATGCGTTCGATGGCGATCGGCGCCGCCGTGCTGGCGGCATTCGCGGGCCTGGCGCTCGCCTCGTGCACCCAGGAGCAGCAGAACAAGCTGGGCCGGGACATCCAGAACTGGACCGGCACCAACGGCGTGCTGGAAGTCTATGCCGGCGACAAGGTGGTGCGGCGCTGGCTGAAGGTGGACAAGGTGAGCACCGCGATGGGCACCGACGACAAGCTGCCGCGCGCGTACCGTTTCGGCTACGGCATCCTCGACGAGAACCTCAACTTCGTCGCCGATCCGGGCGAGAAGAAGGTCTACTTCGAGGTGAGCGACTACAGCACCTACGTGTTCTTCGAGAACCCGCACTGAGATGTTGGTCGGCCGGCCGTGGCCGGCGCCGCCGCAAGGGTACTGCCGATGATCGCTTTCTTTTCTTCGCAACACGAGCTGCACGCGCCGCGCTACGAGTTCTATCGCGGCGAGCGCGTGCCGTGCTTCGAGCAGCCGGCACGTGCCGGCTTTGTCCGCGCCGCCCTCGAAGCGAGCGGGCACGAGCTGCGCGCCCCCAACGTCGACAGCCGTGCCGTGCTGGCGCAGGTGCACACCGCGCGCTACCTCGCCTTTCTCGAGGGCGCCTGGGCCCAGTGGCTCGCGCTCGATGCCGGCAATGCCGATGTCCAGCCGTTCCCCTCGGTGTGGCCGGTGCGCACGCTGCGCAGCGACACCGAGCCCGACAACTTCATCGCGAAGCTGGGCCTCTATTCGATGGACAGCGGCACGCCGATGGCGGCCGGGTCCTGGGCGGCCGCCAAGGCCGGCGCCAACGCCGCCGCCAGCGCCGCCAGACTCCTGGCCGACGGCGAGCGGGCCGTCTTCTGCGCGACGCGGCCGCCAGGGCATCATGCCGGCGCCGACTTCATGGGCGGCTACTGCTTCCTGAACAACGCCGCCGTGGCGGCGCAGGCGATGCGCGGCCACGGCGGCGACCGGGTCGCCATCCTGGACGTCGACTACCACCACGGCAACGGCACGCAGAGCATCTTCTACGACCGCGCCGACGTGCTGTTCGCCAGCATCCACGGCGACCCGCGCACCGAGTACCCGTTCTACCTGGGGCATGCCGACGAGACCGGCGAAGGGGCAGGGCAGGGCTTCAACCTCAACCTGCCGCTGCCGGCCGGCGCGAGCGCGGCGCAGTGGTTCCGTGCGCTCGAAGCCGCATGCCTGCGCATCGAGCGCCACCACGCCGACGCGCTCGTCGTTTCGCTGGGGCTGGATACCTTTGCCGGCGACCCGATCTCGAAGTTCGCGCTGCACCCGGACGACTTCAGCCGCCTCGGGGCGCGGCTGCGCCGGCTGGGCCTGCCGACCATCTTCATCCTCGAAGGCGGCTATGCGGCCGCGGAGCTCGGCAGCAACGCCGTCAAGGTGCTGGAGTCCTTCGACGCCGGTGGCGGCCTCAGCCCAGGCCGATGATGTTGCCGTCGTCGTCGACGTCCATCTTCGCGGCCTGCGAGACGCGCGGCAGCCCAGGCATGAGCAGCATCGTGCCGGCCACGACCACGACGAAGCCCGCGCCCGCCGACAGGAAAGCATCCGAGACCGTCAGCGTCCAGCCGGTCGGCACGTTGCGCAGCGCCGGGTTGTCGGACAGCGACGACTGCGTCTTGGCCATGCACACCGGCAGGTAGCCGAAGCCGGCGGCGGCGAAGAGGGCGAGCTTCTTGCGCGCGGCGGCTTCGAAGTAGATGCCTTGCGCACCGTAGATCTCGCGCGCCACCGTCTCGATCTTCTGTTCCAGCGTCAGCTCGCGCCCGTAGAGCGGCCGCGCCTGGTCGGGGTCCGTGGCGTCGGCGGCGGCCATCGCCTTGGCGGCGAGCTCGAGCGCGCCGGCGCCGCCCTGGCCGAACACGTCGATCGCGGCGCACGCGACCCCGCGCTCGGCGCAGAAGTCGCGGATGATCCTGAGTTCCTGCTCGGTGTCCGAGGGAAAGCGGTTGATCGCCACCACGACCGGCACCTTGAACTTGCGCAGGTTCTCGATGTGCCTGGCCAGGTGCGGCAGGCCGCGCCGGACGTCCTGCGCCGCGCTCGCCGCGGGACCGGTTGCCGGCGCGCCCTGGTGGGCCAGCGCGCGGGCGGTGGCGATCAGCACGGTGCACGCAGGCCGGATGCCGCAGGAAGGCATCACCAGGTCGAAATACTTCTCGGCGCCGAGGTCGGCGCCGAACCCGGCCTCGTTGACGACGTAATCGGCCAGGCGCAGCGCGATCTGCTGCGAGATGACGCTGCTGGTGCCGTGGGCGATGTTCGCGAACGGGCCGGCATGGACCAGCGCCGGGGTGTGCTCGGTGGTCTGCACGAGGTTGGGCATGATCGCCTCGTTCAGCAGCACCAGCATTCCGCCGGTGGCGCCGATCGCCCCGGCGCGCACGATCCTGCCGTCGAGGTCGAGCCCGATCACGATGTCGTCGAGCCGGCGCCGCAGGTCCTGCCGGGAGTCCGCCAATGCCAGGATCGCCATCAGCTCGGAGGCCGCCGTGATCACGAAGCGGCTCTCGCGCGGCACGCCGTTGGCCTTGCCGCCCAGACCGACGACGACATGGCGCAGGGCCCGGTCGTTCATGTCGATGGTGCGGGGCCACCAGATGTTGTCGACGTCGATCCGCAGCCTGTTGCCGTGATGGATGTGCGAGTCGATGGCGGCGGCCAGCAGGTTGTGGGCCGAGGTGACCGCGTGGATGTCGCCGTTGAAATGCAGGTTGATCTGCTCGCTGGGCAGCACCCGCGATTGGCCGCCGCCCGTCGCGCCGCCCTTGACGCCGAACACCGGCCCCAGCGACGGCTCGCGCAGGGTGGCGATCGCCTTGCGCCCGCTGCGCGCGATGGCCTGCGCCAGGCCGATGGACACGACGGTCTTGCCCTCGCCATGGGCGGTTGGCGTGACCGCCGTCACCAGGATCAGCTTGCCGCGGCGCGGCCCGGAATCCTTCAGCAGGTCCAGGCTCAGCTTGGCCGTGTACTTGCCGTAATGGTGGAGGTGTTCTTCGGCGATGCCGAGCGAGTCGGCGATCTCCTTGATGGGCAGCATCTTTTCCATCGGTGCGGACGGCGCGAGCCGGCGGTGATGCGGGGCCGCAGTCAGCCTGGATGGGGCATGCGCGAGCCCGCGCGCCGCGCTCCGGCGGGTTGCCCGAGGTCGCGGCACACCGATTCTGGAAGACGGTGGCCGGCGCCGCCTTGATCTGACACAGATTCACGCGCGCCCGCCACGGGCCGCCGCCGGGCCCGCGCGAAGCGTCCCCAACCTGGCCGTCACCCCGGCTGCCCACCCCGGCCGCGCTCGAGCTCGCCGCTTGTGCGATAAACACGCACGCGCAGACCCGGCCTGCAGCGGGCAGAGGAGCCGGCGCGCCAACCCCGGAGCTGCCATGAAGCTGACGATCCACCCACTCACCCGCGAGCGCTGGGCCGACCTCGAGGCGATCTTCGGCGCCAAGGGCTGCTCGATCGCGCGCCAATGCTGGTGCATGTACTACCGCCGCAGCGGTGGGCGGGGCCAGCTGCCGCAGGGCATGACGGTCGCCGAGTTCAACAAGTCGCAGCTGCTTGCGCTCGTCGAAGCCGGGCCGCCGCCGGGGCTGCTCGGGTACCGCGACGGCACGCCCGTGGGCTGGGTGTCGCTCGGTCCGCGCGAGGCCTACGGCAGGCTGGCACGCTCGCCGGTGATGAAGCCGGTCGACGACCAGCCGGTCTGGTCGATCATCTGCTTCGTGGTGCCGTCCGAGTACCGCGGCCAGGGCGTCGCCCTGGCGCTGCTCGAAGGCGCCGTCGCTTACGCGGGTGAGCAGGGCGCCAGGCTGGTCGAGGCCTATCCGGTCGACCGGGCGGCCGGGCCGCAGGCCGATTCGCTGTGGTTCGGCGTGAAGACGATGTACGACGCGGCCGGCTTCGAGGAAGTAGCCCGGCGCAAGCCCGATCGCCCGGTGGTCCGGCTGGCTCCGGCCGCGAAGAAGCGCGGTCCCAAAGGCGCCTGAAGCGCCGCCTGACCCGGCCGGCGCCGGGCGTCGGGCGCTGCCGTTGAGCCAGATCAAGCGCAAAGCTGCATCGCGAATTCACCTTCGAGATCCGCCGCGTACAGTTGTGACGTCCCGATCGGTTTCCAATCCTGACCCATGTCCCTGCATGCCTCCCGCCTTGTCCCGGCCCTTGCCTGCGCGCTCGCGGCCCTCGTCAGCCCGCCGGCCCGTGCCAGCTGCGGTTCGGCGTACTGCTCGCTCAACACCGATCTGGCCGCCGAAGCGACGGGCGTGGCCGAAGGCGGCCTGTTCGACCTGCGCTACGAGCGGATCCGCCAGGACCAGCCGCGATCGGGCGGCCGGCGGGTCCAGGTCGGCGAGATCGCGCGCCACCATGACGAGGTGCGCACCACCAACCAGAACCTGATCGCCAGTTACAGCCGCACCTTCGCCTCGGGCTGGGGCTTCTCGGTGACCGAGCCCCTGGTGGACCGCGACCACCTGCACATCCACAACCATCGCGGGGCGCAACAGCCCCAGGCGTGGCATTTCACCGAGCCGGGCGACCTGCGCGTGACTGGCCGTTACCAGGCGACGCTGCCCGCCGCGACCGACGGCGGCGCCCGCACGGTCGGCGCGATCTTCGGCCTGAAGCTGCCCACGGGCCGCACCAACATCGCCAACGGCGCCGGCGATGTCGCCGAGCGCAGCCTGCAGCCGGGCACCGGCACCACGGACGCCATCGTCGGCGCCTTCGTGCACCAGCAGCTGCCGCGGCAAGACGCCTCGTGGTTCGCCCAGGCGCAGTACCAGCGGCCGCTGGGCAGCCGCGCCGGTTACCGGCCGGGCGCGCAGTTCTCCGCGGATGTCGGCTACGCCAAGGCGCTGGCCGACCGGCTGTCCGGCATCGTGCAGGTCAACGCCGTGTTCAAGGGGCGCGACCGCGGCGCCGAGGCCGAGCCGGCGGACAGCGGCAGCCGCGCGTTCTTCGTCAGCCCCGGCGCGAGCTACCAGCTGTCGGCCTTGGTGCGTGCCTACGCCTTCGTGCAGCAGCCGCTGCACCAGCACGTGAACGGCGTGCAGCTCACGGCCCGCCGTGCGGTCGTGCTCGGCGTCGCGACGCGCTTCTGATTGCTGTGGTTGAAGCCCCCCGGCGCGGGAGGGCGCCGGGGGGCGCGCCACGTCCGCCCCGGCCCAGCCCGGCCGGGCGATCGGCGAGACAATGGCTGCGCCGCCCGCGTCGGCGGGTGGCCAGCCGCCGAATGCCATGCCCCCGCCTTTCCTGTTGCTCGCCGACGCGGCGCTCGCGCTGCATGTGGCGATCGTCGCGTTCGTCGTCGGCGGGCTGGTGCTGGTGGTCATGGGCAACCTGCGCGGCTGGCGCCGGGTCAACCGGCCCGGGTTCAGGCTCGCGCACCTGATCGCCGTCGGCTTCGTGGTCGCGCAAGCGTGGCTGGGCGCCGCCTGTCCGCTCACGACGCTCGAGATGTGGCTGCGCGCGAAGGCGCGGGCGGCCACCTACGGCGGCAGCTTCGTCGCGCACTGGCTGCAGCGGCTGCTGTACTACGACGCCCCCGAGTGGGTGTTCATCGCCGTCTACTCCGCCTTCGGGCTGGCGGTGGCGGCGGCATGGTGGGCCTGGCCGCCGCAGTGGCCATCGCCGCGCCGCGGACGCGCGTCCCCGCCGGCGTCCGGTGGCGGCGGGCGGGAGGAAGCGTGATGCGCATCGTCCTCACGCTGCTGGTGCTGCTGGCGGTGTTGTACCTGGCCGCGTGCGGCGCCGTGCTGCTGCTGCAGCGCTCGATGATCTATGCCCCGCATCCGATGCTGGGCCGGCCCGCCGAGCGCATCAGGTTGCCGGTCGACGGCGCCCAGGTGATGGTGTCGGTGCAGCCCAGGCCCGGCGGCAGCGCGGTGCTCTATTTCGGCGGCAACGCGGAGGACGTGTCGCTCAGCCTGCCGGAGCTGGCCCGGGCTTGGCCCGAGCGAGCGATCTACGCCATGCACTACCGCGGCTACGGCGGCAGCACGGGCTCGCCGTCCGAGTCCGCGCTGCAGGCCGATGCGGTCGCGCTCTTCGACCGGGTGCAGGCGAGCCATCCGCGGCTGGTGGTCGTCGGCCGCAGCCTCGGCGCCGGCATCGCGGTGCGCCTGGCGACCCAGCGGCCGGTGGCGCGCCTGCTGCTGGTGACGCCGTTCGACAGCATCGCGTCGCTGGCCGCCCCGCTGTTTCCCTGGCTGCCGGTGCGCTGGCTGCTGCTGGACCGCTACGACGCCGCGCGCCTGGCGCCGTCGCTGACGGTGCCGACGCTGATCCTGGCGGCCGAACGCGACGAGGTGGTGCCGCGTGCGAGCACCGAGCGGCTGCATGGGCGCTTTGCGCCCGGCGTGGCGACCTTGCAGGTCATCGCCGGCGTCGGGCACAACACGATTTCGGCGAGCCCCGCCTATAGTGACGCGCTGCGGCGCTTTTGAACCGAGCAAGGAGACGACATGCTTTCGATGGAAACCATGCAGCAGCACATGGCCAGCCTGTTCCCGGGGCTGATCGGGGTGCGGCTGGTCGAGATGACGCCCGAGCGCGTCGTCGGCGAACTGGTGGTGCGGCCCGACCTCTGCACGGCCGGCGGCATCCTGCACGGCGGCGCCTCCATGGCGTTCGCGGACACGCTGGGGGCGATCGGCACGGTGGTGAACCTGGAGCGCGGCAAGCGCACCACGACCACCGACTCCAGCACCAAGTTCATCGGCGGCGCGAAAGTCGATACGACGGTGATCGGCGAGGCCGTGGCGCTGCATCGCGGCCGCACGACCCAGGTCTGGCAGACGTCGATCCGCACCCGGGAAGGCAAGCTCTGCGCGGTGGTGACGCAGACCCAACTGATCCTGGATTGAGCCTCACACCAGCCCGAACCACCCCAGCAGCGCGCCGGCGCCCAGCAGCCACAGCAGGTGGATCCTGGTGCGCCACACGACCAGCGTGGCGACGATCGTCAGCAGCCACAGCGGCCAGTGGCGCAGCGCGAAGCTGCTGCCGGTGGCGAGGATGAAGCCGGTGGCGATCAGCAGCGCGATCACGATCGGCGTCATGCCCTGCTTGAACGCGCGCACGGTGCGCCGCTCCCGGTTCTCGTGGCCCCAGCGGGTGGCGAAGTAGGTGAGCACCGTGCTGGGCAGCATGATGCCGCCCAGGCACAAGGCCGCGCCGAGCAGGGCGGCCCCGGTGCCGCCGGCGTTCTGGCCGACGTTCCATCCCATGAGGGCGACGAACAGCACGTTGGGCCCGGGCGCGGACTGCGCGATGGCGATCGATGCGCTGAACTGCGGGTCGGTCAGCCAGCCGCGCTCGTCGACCAGGAATCGGTGCATGTCGGGCGCGGCGCTGACGGCGCCGCCGACGGTGAGCAGGGACAGGGTGAGGTAGTGGGCGAACAGGCTGAGCCAGTCGCCGAACGCCAGCGAGACCGTCATGCGCCGCGCTCGCCGAGCTTGCGATAGGTCAGCGCGCAGGCCAGGCTGCCCAGGCCGACGAGCACGTACAGCAGCGGCAGTTGCAGCAGGGCGATGGCGACGAAGCAGGCGACGGCGATCGCCACCGCCAGCGGCAGGCCCAGCGGGTGCTTGCGCAGCGCCGACGCGAGCTTGAGGCCGGTGGCGGTGATCAGGCCGGCCGCCACCGCGCCCATGCCGCGCAGCGCGCCGGCGACGTGCGGATCGGAGCCGAAGTTGGTGTAGGCCAGCCCCAGGCCGATGACCAGGACCAGCGGAAACAGCAGCATGCCGGCCACCCCGGCCACCGCCCCGCGCCAGCCGAAGTAGCGGGCGCCGATCATGATCGCCAGGTTGACCACGTTGGGGCCGGGCAGGATCTGCGCCACCGCCCAGTCCTCGACGAACTCCTCGCGCGTCATCCAGCGCTTGCGCTCGACGAGTTCATGCTGCACCACGGCCAGCACGCCGCCGAAGCCCTGCAGGGCGAGCCAGGAGAAGGAGAAGAAGAGGTCGGACAGCGATGCGGGCCGGGGCCGCTGGCCTGGAGGCGCTTCGGGTGGCGCCGCGGACATGGAACTCATCGCGCGATTATCGCGGGCCGCCGGCGCCGCTGGTCGTCGCGGATGGCGATGCAGCCTGTCGTGTCGCGAGCCGCAGCGCGATCGCCACCAGCGCCAGCGCGGCCAGCGCGGTGGGCGCCAGCGGTTCGCCCAGCGCTGCCCAGCCGAGCACGGCGGCGGTGAGCGGATTGAGCGCCAGGAACACCGTCACGCGGGTCGGCGATTCGTGCTTGAGCGCATAGAGCCACCAGAAATAGCCGATCCCGCTGGAGACGCCGATGAAGACGATGGCCCCCCAGGCCGGCGCCGAGATGGTCGCCATCCGCTGCGGCCAGTGTTCGGTGGCGGCGGCGACGGCCAGGAACAGCACCGAGGCCAGCATGGCAAAGGCCGAGACCGGCACCGTGGGATAGCGCCGCAGGAAGGGCCGGTACAGCACGCTGCAGGCGGCGCCGGTGAGCGCGGCGCCGGCCACGGCGAGTTCGCCCCACCAGTGCCCGCCGGCGGCGGCGCCGAGCTTGGGCGCGAGGGCCAGGGCCACCCCGGCGATCGACAGCAGCACGCCACCCAGCAGCCCCGCGGTGATGCGCTCCCGGCCGAGCGCGGCGGCGATCAGCAGCGTCAGCAGCGGAAAGACGCTGAAGATCAGCGCCGCCTGGGCGGCCCCGACATGCTGCAGGCCGAAGTTGAGCAGCGCGATCAGGATGCCGAACTGGCCGATGCCCAGCGCCGCCATGGCGAGCAGGTCGCCCGCGCGCGAATGCGTGACGCGGGGCCCGGCGGGCGCGGCGCCGCCGCGCGCCAGCTCGCGCCAGGCGAACGGCAGCAGGCAGGCGAAGCCGATCCCGTAGCGCAGCATGGCCAGCGTGAGCGGCGGCACCTCGGCCACCGCAAAGCGCGAGGCGACGATCGCGGCGCCCACCTGCACCCCGGTCGCGGCCGCGGCCACCAGCGGCCAGTTCGCTCGGCGCGGGCGCCCGGTCAGAGCTTGCGTTCCCACACTTCGCTGACCAGTTGCTGGCCGAAGGCCGGGTAGGGCTGGGTCTTCACGATCTCGAAGCCGCGCGAGCGGTAGATGGCCCGCGCCGGCAGCAGGATGCTCTGGGTCCACAGCATCATCTTGCGATAGCCCTTGGCCTGCGCGAAGGCGATGCACTCGTCGGTCAGGCGCGCGCCCAGGCCGCGGCCGCGCGCGCCTGGGGTGAGGATCAGCAGGCGCAGCTGCGCCACCGTCCGGGAGCGGCGCACCACGAACACCGAGCCGACGCGCTCGCCGTCGATCTCGGCGATCCAGCCTTTCTCCCAGGCCGGGTCGAAGTGCCGCAGGTAGCTGGCGGCGACGCCGGCGACCAGCGCCTCGAAGTCGCTGTTGAAACGGTATTCGCGCCAGTAGATGTCGCCGTGCTGCTGCACCACCCAGCCCAGGTCGCCCGGGGCGGGATCGCGCAGCACGATGGTGCTGGGAGCCGCCGCGCCCGCCGGCGCCAGCAACGCGCGAACCCTGTCCATCGCCGCGATGAGCGCGTCGCGCTGCGGCGCCGCGAGCGGGGCGAGCAGGCCGGCCGCCTCGTCGCGCGAGCGCCGCTGCAGCGGCGCGAAGGCGCGCTTGCCTTCGGCCGTCAGGCGCAGCAGCGTCTGGCGCCGGTCGGCGGGCGAGACGGCGCGCTTGATCCAGCCGCGCGCCTCGAAGCGGCGCAGGATCCGGCTCAGGTAGCCGGCGTCGAGTCCGAGGTCGCGGCCGAGCTCGCTGGCGGCCGGCTGGTCGCGCTGGGCCAGTTCATACAGCACGCGCACCTCGGTGAGCGAGAGTTCGCTGCCCAGGTAGGGGTCGAGGACGCCGATCTGCCGGGTGTAGAACCGGTTGAAGGCCCGGACGGCTTCCACCTGCGCCGCGGGCACGGACGATGTGCGCTTCATGCCTGCCATCGTCAGGCAGTTGCTTGACGGAGTCAAGCAACCGAAAAAGTCGGCGCCGGCAGGGCTACACCGTCATCCCGCCCGAGACCTCGATCACGGCGCCGTTGACGTAGCTGGCCTCGTCGCTGGCGAGGAAGCAGTAGACGTTGGCGATCTCGTCCGCCGAGCCCAGCCGCTGCAGCGGCACCCGGCGGCGCAGCTCCTCCAGCACCTTCTCCGGCACGCTGTCCATCATGTTGGTGGTGATGAACCCGGGCGCGACGGCATTGACGCGCACGCCCTTGGGGCCGAGCTCGCGGCTCCAGGTCTTGGTGAACCCCAGCACGCCGAACTTGGCGGCGGCATAGTTGGTCTGCCCGAAGTTGCCGTACAGGCCCACCACCGAGCTGGCGTTGAGGATCACGCCGCGGCCCTGGGCGACCATGGTGTCGGCCACCGCCTGCGCCGCATGGAACACGCCGCGCAGATTGACGTCGATCACGCGGTCGAACTGCTCCAGCGTCATCTTCTGCAGCCGGGCGTCCTGGGTGATGCCGGCGTTGTTGACCAGCACGTCGACCCGGCCGAAGCGCTCGCGCACCTTGCGCACCGCGGCATCGACCATCTCGCGCTGCGTGACGTCGACCACGCAGCCCTCAGCCTGGGCGTCGAGCTGGCGGCACTGCCGAACGGCCTCGTCGACGGCCGCCTGCCGCACGTCCCACAGCGCCAGCCGGGCGCCTTCGCGGGCGAACTTGAGGGCGGTGGCCAGGCCGATGCCCTGCGCGGCGCCGGTGATGATGCAGACTTTGTCCTGGAGGCGGGTTGACATAGGATGCTCGCTATCACGGAAGAGCTGAACTTACCATGAGCACGCCGCCCCGCCTGGAGCCTTTCGTCAAGGAACTCGCATTTCCGGAATCTCCCAGGTGGCATGCCGGCGCGCTGTGGTTTTCCGACTTCTACCAGCGGCGCGTGTGCCGGGTTGCCGGCGATGGCCGGGTCGAGGCGGTGGTGGAGGTGCCCGACCAGCCGTCGGGCCTGGGCTGGCTGCCCGACGGGCGGCTGCTGGTGGTCTCGATGAACGACCGGCGCCTGCTGCGGCTGGACGGCACCGCGCTGGCGGCGGTGGCCGACCTGTCGGCGCTGGCCGCCGGCCCCTGCAACGACATGCTGGTGGATGCCCAGGGGCGCGCCTACATCGGCAATTTCGGCTTCGACCTGCACGGGCGCGCGCCGTTCGCCGCCACCTGCTTGGTGATGGTGCCGCCCGGCGGCGCGCCGCAGGTGGTGGCGCGCGACCTGGAGTTCCCCAACGGCACCGTGCTCAGCCCCGACGGGCGAACGCTGATCGTCGCCGAAAGCTACGGGCAGCGCCTGACCGCCTTCGACGTGCGGCCGGACGGCAGCCTGGCGCAGCGCCGGGTGTGGGCGCAGCTGGCGGGCCGCGGCGTGGCGCCGGACGGCATCTGCCTGGACGCGCAGGGTGCGGTCTGGCTGGCGTCGCCGGTCTCGCGCGAGGTGATGCGGGTGCAGGAGGGCGGGGCGATCACGCATCGCGTTCCCACCGAGGGCCAGGCGGTCGCCTGCATGCTGGGCGGCCCCGACCGGCGCACGCTGTTCGTGCTGACCGGCCGGGTGATGGTCACCCCGCAGCAGTCGCTGCGCGAGCGCAGCGGCGCGATCTGGCGGATGCGGGTCGAGGTGCCCGGCGCCGGGCTGCCGTAGGGCCGGTGCCGGCCCGGGCCCGCCTCAGCCGGCGAAGGGCGCCCAGTCGCCGCCGGGCTGGGCCAGCCGGTCGGCGATGATCTCGCGCACCAGGGCGTGGTCGGCCAGCTGGCGGTGGCTCGCCACCGGCACCAGGATGGTTTCCGAGCCGGGCGATTCCGGCGCCACGCACATCTGCCACGGCACCGCGCCGTCGCCCATGGTGTAGATCGAGGTGCAGGGCACCGGCGGGCGCTCGCGCAACTGCCGCTGCAGTGCCTCGGGCACCCGGCCGGACTGGTCGTGCAGCGGCCGCAGCATCGCGCATTCGCCGGCGCCGGCGTTGAACGGCGTGCCGAGCGTGATCACCTGGCGCACCAGCGGAGTGACCCGCTTGGCGAGTTCGCGCGCATACAGGCCCGAGAAGCCCCAGCCGATCAAGGTCAGCGGCTGGCGCTCGGCCTCGAACAGGTCGATCACTTTTTCTTCCAGGTATCGCAGCCGGTTGCGCAGGCTGCCGCTGCGCGGGCCGGTGTCGGTGCCGTAGCCCCAGTCGAAGCTGCGGAAGCCGGCGCCGTCGAGCGCGCCGCGCAGCCGCAGTGTGCTTTCCGGGCCGGCACCGTACCTGGGGAACACCAGGGCCGCCTGGCCCTGGCCGGGCAGGAGCTGCTGGCGCGGCGCCGTCCGGGTCCCGCGGCGCAGGATGCCGCGCCAGGGTTGGCCGGGCGCATCGAAGATCGGACGATGGGAAGGCGACGCGGGCGAAGCACGATGCACGGAAGCCTCCTGGGCAGCGATGGAACCGAGCGCCATGGTAGAGCCCGCACCGCTCGACAGCGCCTCAGGAAACAGCCCACCGGCGTGTAGGACGGCGCCGCTGGCGCCGGGCCGTCAGACCAGCCGCTTCAGGGCGGCGATCACCCAGGCGCTTCGTTGCCCGTAGGGTGGGCGGGTGAGGGCGGTGCCGCCGAAGCGCGATTGGCGGAACACCGGCTTCTCCTTCGAGAACAAGCGGAAGCCGTACTCGCCGTGGTAGGCGCCGATGCCGCTGTCGCCGACGCCGCCGAACGGCAGGTTCTCCTGCGCGATGTGCAGCAGCACGTCGTTGACCGTCACGCCGCCCGAGATGCTGTCGCGCAGCACCTGCTCCTCGCGCGCGGCATCGCGCCCGAACCAGTACAGCGCCAGCGGCCGCGGGCGCGCGTTGACGAAGGCCAGCGCATCGCCCAGCTGCTCGTACCCGATCACCGGCAGCAGCGGCCCGAAGATCTCTTCGCGCATCACGCTCATCTCGCCGGTCACCTGCAGCACCAGCTTGGGGCGCATCTTGCGCGAGCCCGGCTCCTGGGCCTCGCCGCCCGGATTGATCTCGATCACGCGGGCCCCGGCGCGGCGCGCGTCGTCCGCCAGGCCTTCCAGCCGGCTGTAGTGCCGCTGGTTGACGATGCTGGTGTAGTCGGGATTGCGCTCCAGCGTCGGGTACAGCTCGCCAACCGCCAGCGTGAAGGCGTCGACGAACGCCTGCTGCTGCGCGGCCGGCACCAGCACGTAGTCGGGCGCGATGCAGGTCTGCCCGGCGTTGAACAGCTTGCCGGCGGCGATCTTGCGCGCGCTGTCCGGCAGATCGCAGCTGTGGTCCAGGATCGCCGGCGACTTGCCGCCGAGCTCCAGGGTCACCGGCGTCAGGTTGGCGGCGGCCGCCAGGCCGACCTGCCGGCCGACGGCGGTCGAGCCCGTGAAGAACAGATGGTTGAACGGCAGCCGCACGAACGCCCGTCCGGTATCGGCGTCGCCCGTGATCACCGTGCACTCGTCGGCCGCGAACGCGGCTGCGATGCTGTGGGCCAGCAGTTCCGAAAAGCGCGGGGTGAGCTCGCTCGGCTTGATCATCACCCGGTTGCCCGCGGCCAGCGCCGCCACCGCGGGCGCGAGCGCCAGTTGCAGCGGATAGTTCCACGGGCTGACGATGCCGATCACGCCCAGCGGCTGCGGCACGATCGAGCTCGAGCCGGGCAGGGAGTGGAACGAGGTGGCCACCCGCCGCGGCTTCATCCACCGGCCCAGGTGCTTGCGCGCGTGCGCCAGCCCGGCCAGCACGAAGAACACCTCGGCGATCAGCGTTTCCTCGCGGGCCCGGTGGCCGAAGTCGGCCGAGATCGCCTGCGCGAAGCGGTCCTCGTTTTCTTCCACCAGCCGGCGCAGGCGCTCCAGCCGGTCCAGCCGGGCGGCGCCGCTGGGGAAGCCGTCTCCGGCGAACGCCTGCTGCTGCACGGCGAAGCGTGCCTGCAGTTCCGCCGGCAGGGCGCCGCCGCCCGCGTCCGGCTGGATCGCGGCCGGCGGCGCCAGCCGCGTCATGTGGTCGGCCGTGATGGCCATGGCGTTCTCCTGCTGCTCAATACGTCGGCTGGTGCGAGCGGATCGCGTCGATCACCGTGCCGGTGAGGGCAAAGCCCGGGCCGTGGCGCTCGGCCAGTTGCGCGGCGCGCCGGCAGAACGGCTCGATGCCCATGCCGTAGATGAACTGCAGCGCGCCGCCGGTCCAGGCCGGAAAGCCGATCCCGAAGATCGAGCCGACGTTGGCGTCGTGGACCGTGGTCAGCACGCGTTCCGCCAGGCAGCGGGCCGTCTCCACCGCCTGCCGGTACAGCAGGCGGTCCTGCAGCTCCTGCATGTCCCAGCGGATGCCCGGCTGCTCGAACAGGCGCTTCAGCTCGGGCCACAGGTACTTCTTCGCGCCGGGTTCGGCCGGATACTCGTAGAAGCCGGCGCCCGCGGCGCGGCCGTTGCGGTCGAACTCCTTGACCATGCGCTCGACCAGCAGTTCGCCGGCCGACGCGATGTAGGTGCCGCCTTCGGCGCGGTAGTCGGCGCGGGTCTGGTCCAGCACGTGCACCGACAGCGACAGCGCCGTTTCGTCGAGCACCGCCAGCGGCCCGACCGGCATCCCGGCCTGGGTGCCGGCATGCTCGACCACTGCCGCCGGAATGCCTTCGCCGAGCATCGCGGCGCCCTCCATCACGAAGGTGCCGAACACGCGCGAGGTGAAGAAGCCGCGCGAGTCGTTCACGACGATCGGGATCTTGCCGAGGGCCTGCACGTAGTCGAAGGCCCGGGCCACCGTCTCGTCGCTGGTCTGCCGTCCCCGGATGATCTCCACCAGCTTCATCTTGTCGACCGGGCTGAAGAAGTGGATGCCGACGAATCGCTCCGGCGCGCGGCTGGCCTTCGCCAGTCCCGAGATCGGCAGCGTCGACGTGTTGCTGGCGAAGAAGCCGCCCGGGGCGAGCATCGCTTCCGCTTCCTGCGTCACCCGCGCCTTCAGCTCGCGGTTCTCGAACACCGCCTCGATGATCAGGTCGCAGCCCTGCAGCGCCTGCACCGAATCGGTGGGCGTGATTTGGGCCAGCAGCGCTTCCTGCTCCTGGCTGCTCATGCGGCCCGTGGCGACGCGGCCCTGGGTCGCCTTGCGGCTGTAGTCGCGGCCGGCCTGCGCCTTCTCCAGGCTGACGTCGCGCAGCACCGTGGCGATGCCGCGGCTCGCCTGCGCGTAGGCGATGCCGCCGCCCATCATCCCGGCGCCCAGGATGCCGACCTGCCGCGGCCGGTAGCGCTCGGCGACCCTGGGCCGCGACTGGCCCGACTTGATCGCGTTCAGGTTGAAGAAGAAGGTGTTGATCATGTTCTTCGCCACCGGGCTCACGATCAGCCTGGCCAGATAGCGGGACTCGATCCGCAGCGCCGTGTCGAAGTCCACCAGCGCGCCTTCCACCATCGCGGCCAGCGCGTATTCGGGCGCCGGATAGAGGCCGCGCGTCTTCTGCTTCAGCACGGCGGGGGCGACCGCCAGCATCCCGGCGATCTTGGGATGGCTCGGCGCGCCGCCGGGCATCCGGTAGTCCGGGTCGTCCCACGGGTGGCGCGCCGGCGCCGCGCCGCTGGCGCAGCGCTCGATCCAGGCGAGCGCGGCCGGCCGCAGGTCGCCGGCCGCCGCCACCAGCTCGTGCACCAGGCCGAGCCGCAGCGCCTCGCGCGGGTCGAACAGCTTGCTCTCCAGGATGTACGGTTGCGCGCCCATCAGGCCAAGCAGCCGCGTCATCTTGGTGATGCCGCCGGCGCCCGGGATCAGTCCCAGCGTGATCTCCGGCATGCCGAACTGGATCTTCGGATCGTCGACCGCCACCCGATGGTGGCCGACCAGCGCGACCTCCCAGCCGCCGCCCAGGGCCGAGCCGTTCAGGCAGCTCACCACCGGCTTGCCCAGCGTCTCCAGCGCGCGGAAGTTCTTCTTGGTCTGCTCGATCTCGTGGAACACGCGCGGCGCGTCCGAGGGCTGCAGCCGCATCGTGCCCTTGAGGTCGGCCCCGGCAAAGAACGTGGGCTTGGCCGAGGCCAGCAGGATGCCGCGCAGCTGCGCCTGCTCCCGCACCACCCGCGCCGTCACCTCGGCCAGGTCGGCCTGCCATTGCGCGCACATCGTGTTGACCGGCGAGCCCTGCTCGTCGAACGTGATGGTCGCGATTCCGTCCTGCAGCTCGTAGTCGATGGTGTTCATGGGCCGTCCTCAGATCCGCTCGACGATGGTCGCGATTCCCATGCCGCCGCCGACGCACAGGGTCGCCAGTCCGTAGCGCAGCTGGCGGCGGTGCAGCTCGTCGATCAGCGTGTTCAGGATCATCGCGCCGGTGGCGCCCAGGGGGTGGCCCATCGCGATGGCGCCGCCGTTGACGTTCACCTTCTCGTGCGGCACGCCCAGCTCGCGCATGAACTTCAACGGCACGGCGGCGAACGCCTCGTTGACCTCGAACAGGTCGATCTGGTCGATCGTCATGCCGGCCTTGGCCAGGGCCTTGCGGGTGGCCGGCATCGGGCCGGTGAGCATGATCGTCGGATCCGCGCCCGAGAGCGCGGCGGCGACGATCCGTGCGCGCGGCGTGAAGCCGTGCGCCTTGCCGGCCTGCTCGCTGCCGATCAGCACCGCCGCGGCGCCGTCGACGATGCCCGACGAATTGCCGGCGTGGTGCACGTGCCGGATCCGTTCCACCTGCGGATAGCGGCCGATCGCCACGTCGTCGAACCCCATCGCGCCGAGCTGCTCGAAGGCGGGCCGGAGCGCGCCGAGGCCGGCCAGCGTGGTGTGCGGCTTGATGAATTCGTCCTGGTCCAGCAGCGTCTGGTCGAGGATGTCCTTCACCGGCACGATCGATCCGGCGAAGTGGCCGCCTTCGCGGGCCCGCGCGGCGCGCTGCTGGCTCTCCAGGGCGAACGCGTCGACGTCCTCGCGGCTGAAGCCCTCGAGCGTGGCGATCAGGTCGGCCCCGATGCCCTGCGGCACGAAGGCCGTCACCGAATTGGTCTGCGGGTCCTGCGCCCAGGCGCCGCCGTCCGAGCCGATCGGCACCCGGCTCATGCTCTCCACGCCGCCGGCCACCACCAGGTCTTCCCAGCCGGAACGCACTTTCTGCGCCGCCATGTTCACCGCCTCCAGGCCCGAGGCGCAGAAGCGATTGAGCTGCACGCCGGCGCAGCGGAAATCCCAGCCGGCCTTGAGCGCCGCCACCTTGGCGATCACCGAACCCTGTTCGCCGATCGGCGAGACCACGCCCATCACCACGTCGTCCACCTGGGCCGTGTCGAAATCGTTGCGGCGTTGCAGCTGCGTGAGCACGCCGGCCAGCAGGTCCACCGGCTTCACCTCGTACAGGCTGCCGTCCTTCTTGCCCTTGCCGCGCGGCGTGCGGATGGCGTCGTAGACGAAGGCTTCGGTCATGGTGGTCTCCCGTGGCGGTGTGCCGCCGCAGTATAGGCACGCACG
>NZ_DATMHS010000058.1:0-17425 GCF_035554825.1 Ramlibacter sp.
TGGTGCCCCAGGCCCAGTTGCCGCTGCGCGCAAACGGCCCGCTGTGCGTGAAAAGCGCCTGGCTGGCCAGCGTCGCCAGCGTCACCTTCTGGATCGCCGCGCCGGTGTAGAAGCTGGCCTGGCTGTCGGTGGTGCGGGCCAGGTACGCCGCGCCATCGGCGAAGACGGCATCGGTCACGTAGCCGTAGCCGTCCAGCCGCGGGAAGACCAGGGTCCGGGTGCCGACATAGCGGCCGGCGCCGTCGTTGGCGAACAGCGTCGCCAGCGCGTCGGCGCCGTCGCTTTCATGGCCGGCCAGGAAGGCGTCGTAGCGGCCGGTGCCGAACGCATCCACCAGTTCGGCGCTGAAGATGGGCTTGTACGTCAGGGCGGCCGGCAGCCGCGTCAGGTCCTGCGTGAAGTGGCCCGCGCCGTCGTTGATCAGGAAGTGCGGGGTGTGCGACACCATGTTCTCGGCCACCAGCAGGTCGGGAAAGCCGTCGCCGTTGACGTCGGCCGCCGAGGCGCCGTGGAAAAAGCCGGTGAACGGCAGCCGGCTGGTGGCGTAGCTGCCGTCGGGCTGGCTCAGCAGCAGCACCGGCTGCTCGCCCGGGAAGGGCGGGGCGTCGAAGCCATGGCAGGCGAAGAACACGTCGGGCCGGGCATCGCCGTTGAAGTCGGCGACCACCGCCTTGCGCGGATGCAGGCAACCGGTGTCCTGCGCCAGCAGGGTGCTGGTCTGGTCGACCCACCCGCCGTCGCCGCGGCGATAGAAACGGATCCGGCCCAGCCGCCCCGCCGTCGCCGCGTCCCGCGCGTCGTATTCGAGCGAGTGCGTCACCATCGACCAGCTGCCGTCCTGGAAGAAGTCCGCGAACGCGACGGCATTGCCGGACTGCACTTCCGCCGGCATCGGCTGCGGGCCCAGGGCCGCGGCGGCCGCGATCTTCTGCTCGTAGGATGAAGGCTGCACCGGCAGCGGCGAGCCGGGCGCGCCGAGCGCGGCCCCCACCGAAAGGACGCGGAAGTCGGCGCCGAGCTGCAGCAGCACGTTCGAGTACAGCTGCTGGCCCACCAGCGCGGCCGGCACCGACAGCCGGTTGGTGCGCGGGTTGTAGCTGTTGACGCGCCGCGTGCCGGCCGGCGCGCCGCTGCTCACGATGCGGGCGCGGCCGATGTCGACCACGACGTTGGTGTAGACGACGGCGGTGCCGGCGATCTGCACCGCCGGGATGGTGAGCTGGTTGGACGATGCGTCGTAGACGTCGTCGTCCGGCGTGCAGCCGGCCAGCGCCGCCGCGAGCACGGCGCCGCCGAGGGCGCCGCGCCAGATCCGGTGGTTCACGATCGGGAGTCTTTCTGCGGGGTTCGAATGGGGACGGACCATCAGCGCTTGAACCGGCCGTCGCTGCCGATGATCGAGAGATCGGCGAAGTCCAGCCCGGTGTGGTCGTCGGGCCCGAAGCTCACGTCCAGCCCGCCCAGGTCGAACCTGCGGATGCCCTCCAGCGCCGCCTGCAGCTTCTCGCGGGTCGGCTTGGCGCCGGCGCGCCGCAGTCCTTCCACCAGCACCTTGGCCGCGGCGAAGCCCTCCAGCATCGCCGGACTCAGCTCGCCGGACTTGCGCGCCTGCACCAGTTCCATCGCTTCCTTCACCATCGGGTAGGCGATCGAGCGCTCCGAGGGAAACACCTGGGTCACGATGACGCCGCGGCCATGGTCGCCCAGGCTCTTGATGAAGCCGCCCGAGGCGTTGTTGGACAGGGTGACGACCTGCGCGGCGGAACCGGCGGCGCGGATCGCCTTCACGCCGTCCACCACCGCCTGGCCGGAGGCGATCATCAGCACGGCCTGGGTGTTGGCCTTCGCGATCCTGGGGGCGACCGGCGCGAAGTCGGGCTTGCTGCGGTCGAACTTCTCCAGCACCACGGGGGCGATCCTGGCCGCCGCCAGCCCTTTTTGCGCGCCGGCCAGGCCGTCGGCGCCGAAACTGTCGTCCACGTGCACCAGCGCGATCCGGGTGATGCCCATCGAGGTGAGGTGGGTCACCGCCTTCTCGGCCTCGCGCTGGTAGGTCGCCCGCACGTTGAAGATGTGCTTGCGCACCGGCTGGTGCAGCACCATCGCGCCGGTGGACGGGCCGACCAGCGGCACGCCGTGCTTTTCCAGCAGCGGGATGATCGCTTCGGTGTGCGGCGTGCCGCGGTTGAGGAACAGCGCCACCACGTTGCGCTCCTCGATCAGCTGGCGCGCGTTCTCCGCCGCCAGCTTCGGCTCGAACTTGTCGTCCAGCGACACCAGCTCGATCTTCTGGCCGTTGACGCCGCCCCTGGCGTTGACGCTGTCGAGGTAGAGCTTGGCGCCCTCGGTGGTCTCCTTCACGCCGGCGGCGACCGGTCCCGAGAAGCCGGCGGTCTGGCCGATGACGATCTGGCCCTGGGCCCCGAGCGCGGCCAACGCGAACAGCCCGGCGGCCCACCACTTGAATGCTGGCAAGTTTGTCTCCTCGTGTATCTTTTGCGCGCAAGTGTAGGGGCGGCCCAGCGCGCGGCAGCCTCGGTGGATACCCCCATGGCCGAGCGAACCGCGGCTCATCCCTAGAATGTTCGGCCAACTCCGGAAACCCCGCCGTATGACCCAGGGACTGATCCGCATCCGCGGCGCCAGGCAACACAATCTCAAGAACCTCGACCTCGACCTTCGCACCGGCGAACTGACGGTGGTGACCGGCCCGAGCGGCTCGGGCAAGTCCAGCCTCGTCTTCGATACCGTGTACGCGGAAGGACAGCGGCGCTATGTCGAGACCTTCTCGGCCTACGCCCGCCAGTTCCTCGATCGCATGGACAAGCCCGCGGTCGACCGGGTGGAAGGCGTGCCGCCGGCGATCGCGATCGACCAGACCAATCCGGTCCGCTCCTCGCGCTCCACGGTGGGCACGATGACCGAGCTGAACGACCACCTGAAGCTGCTGTTCGCGCGGGCCGGCCAGCTGTTCGACCGAGCCACGGCGCTGCCGGTGCGGCACGACTCGCCCGACAGCATCTACGCCGAGCTGCGGGCGCGCACGGCCGCCGCCGACCCGCGCCTGGTGGTCACCTTCCCGGTCGAACTGCCGGCCGGCACTTCCGCGGACGAGCTCGAACAGTGGCTCGCCGCCAGCGGCTTCACCCGCGTGCAGGCGCAGCGCGAGGTCGCCACGCCGACCGGTCCGCGCAAGATCCTCGACGTCGTCGCCGACCGGTTCCGGCTGCGCACCACCGAGCGGGCCCGCGCCGTCGAGGCGATCGAGGTGGCGCTCAAGCGCGGCGCCGGGCGGATGGCGGTGTACGTGGTCGGGGAGCCGCCGGCCGACCCGGCCGCCGAGGCCGGCGCGGCGGCAGAGATCTGGAAGTTCTCGACCGGCCTGCACTGCCCCGAGAGCGACCTGCGCTACGCCGACCCGATCCCGTCGATGTTCTCGTTCAACTCGGCGGTCGGCGCCTGCGAGACCTGCCGCGGCTTCGGGCGCGTGATCGGCGTCGACTACGGGCTCGTCATCCCCAACGACAAGCTGACGCTGCGCGCCGGCGCGATCAAGACCTTGCAGACCCCGGCCTGGGCCGAAGCGCAGGACGACCTGATGCGGCACGCCGAAGGCGCCGGCGTGCCGCGCGACACGCCCTGGTACAAGCTGACCGCGGAACAGAAGGCGTGGGTGATCAACGGGGCGCCGAACTACCGCGAGGGCAACTGGAACAAGCAGTGGTACGGCATCAAGCGCTTCTTCGAGTACCTCGAGAGCAAGGCGTACAAGATGCACATCCGGGTGCTGCTGTCGAAGTACCGCAGCTACACGCCGTGCGAAGCCTGCGGCGGCGCCCGCCTGAAGACCGAGAGCCTGCTGTGGCGCCTGGGCACCAGGGAAGACGCCGATGCGGTGCTGGAGCCGGCCCGGCGCTTCCTGCCGGTGGGCACCGGCTGGTCGCGCGCGCAGCTGGAGGCGCTGCCGGGGCTGTGCCTGCACGACCTGATGCTGCTGCCGATCGAGCGGCTGCGGCGGTTCTTCGACCGGATCTCGCCCGCCGCCGCAGCGCTGGAAGGGGAGGGTCCCGGGCACGGCGAGCAGCAGGCGCTCAAGCTCCTGTTCGAGGAGATCACGACCCGGCTGAAGTACCTGGTCGACGTCGGCATCGGCTACCTCACGCTCGACCGCCAGAGCCGGACCCTGTCCGGCGGCGAGGTGCAGCGGATCAACCTGACGACCGCGCTCGGCACGTCGCTGGTCAACACGCTGTTCGTGCTCGACGAGCCCAGCATCGGGCTGCACCCGCGCGACATGAACCGCATCACCGAGGCCATGCAGCGCCTGCGCGACGCCGGCAACACGCTGGTGGTGGTGGAGCACGACCCGGCCGTGATGGTGGCGGCCGACCGCATCATCGACATGGGTCCCGGCCCGGGCGAGCGCGGCGGCCAGGTCGTGTTCGACGGCACGCCGCAGGCGCTGCGCGGCGCCGACACGCTGACCGGCGCCTACCTGGGCGCCCGCAAGCACGTCGGCATGGGCTTCAAGCGGGCCGTCACGGCGGCCACGCCGCGGCTGATCCTCGAAGGCGCGACCGAGCACAACCTGAAGAACCTGTCGATCGAATTCCCGCTGCAGCGGCTGGTCTGCGTCACCGGCGTCTCCGGCTCGGGCAAGTCGACGCTGATCCAGGACGTGCTGGCGCCGGCGCTGACGCGCCACTACGGCAAGGCGACCGAAACGCCGGGCGCGCACCAGCGCCTGCTCGGTGCCGACCACCTGCGCGACGTCGTGTTCGTCGACCAGTCGCCGATCGGCAAGACGGCGCGCTCCAATCCCGTCAGCTACGTCGGGGCCTGGGACTCGATCCGCGAGATCTTCGCCTCGGCGCCGCTGGCCCGCCAGCGCGGTTACACCGGCTCCAAGTTCAGCTTCAACTCCGGCGACGGCCGCTGCCCGACCTGCGGCGGCTCGGGTTTCGAACACGTGGAGATGCAGTTCCTCTCCGACGTCTACCTGCGCTGCCCCGACTGCGACGGCAGGCGCTACCGGCCGGAAATCCTGGAGGTGACGATCGAACGCAGGGTCGGCCCGGACTTCCGCACCATGAACGTGGCCGACGTGCTGGACCTCACCGTCAGCGAGGCGGCGGCGCTGTTCGCCAGCGACCGCGACGTGATCCGGGCGCTGCAGCCGATCGTCGACGTCGGCCTGGAGTACGTGAAGCTGGGGCAGCCGGTGCCGACGCTGTCCGGCGGCGAGTCGCAGCGGCTCAAGCTGGCGGGCTTCCTCGCCCAGGCCGCCAAGAACGCCAGCGCCAGCCGCCAGGCGCTGGCCACCAAGGGCACGCTGTTCCTGTTCGACGAGCCGACCACCGGCCTGCACTTCGACGACATCGCCAAGCTGATGCGCGCCCTGCGCAAGCTGCTGGAAGGCGGCAATTCGATCATCGTGATCGAACACAACCTGGACGTGATCCGCGCCGCCGACTGGCTGATCGACCTCGGCCCCGAAGGCGGCGACGCGGGCGGACTGCTGGTCGCCGAAGGGCCGCCCGAGGAGGTGAAGCTGCATCCGGCGTCGCACACGGCCAAGGCGCTGCGCGAGTACGACAGCACCCTGGGCGCCGGCGCCCAGTTCGCGGCCGAGGCGCCGCCGCGCTGGAAGGCGGGCGACGGGGCCTCCCTGGGCGCGCGTCCGAACGCGATCCAGATCGTCAATGCACGCGAGCACAACCTGAAGTCGCTGTCGGTCGACATCCCGCACAACAAGTTCAGCGTGGTCACCGGCGTGTCGGGCTCGGGCAAGTCGACGCTGGCTTTCGACATCCTGTTCAACGAAGGCCAGCGCCGCTACCTGGAGTCGCTCAACGCCTATGCGCGCAGCATCGTGCAGCCGGCCGGCCGGCCGGAGGTGGATGCGGTGTACGGCATTCCGCCCACCGTCGCCATCGAGCAGCGGCTGTCGCGCGGCGGCCGCAAGTCCACCGTCGGCACCACCACCGAGGTCTGGCATTTCCTGCGGCTGCTGTACGTGAAGCTGGGCGTGCAGCACTGCGTCAAGGACGGCGCCGAGGTGCGGCCGCAGAACCCGGACAGCATCGTCGCGCAATTGATGCGGCGCTATCGCGGCCAGCACATCGGGCTGCTGGCGCCGCTGGTCATCAACCGCAAGGGCGTGTACACCGAGCTCGCCGACTGGGCCCGGCCGCGCGGCTACACGCACCTGCGCGTGGACGGCAACTTCCTGCCGACGACGGGGTTCCCGCGGATCGACCGCTTCAAGGAGCACACCATCGAACTGCCGGTGTGCGACCTCGACATCGCGCCGGCCAACGAGGCGCTGCTGCGGCAGAAGGTCGCCGAGGCGCTGGAGCACGGCAAGGGCGTGCTGCACGTGCTGGCGCCGCTGGACGGCCTGCGCGGCGCGATGCTGTCCGGCCTGGGCGCCCACGGCCACATCGGCAAGGTGGAGGTGTTCTCGACGCTGCGCGCCTGCCCGGTGTGCAGCACCAGCTATCCGGAGCTCGACCCGCGCCTGTTCTCCTACAACAGCAAGCACGGCTGGTGCCCCGACTGCGTGGGCACCGGCGTCAAGCTCACGCGCGAGCAGCGCAAGGCGTTCGACGACACCATCGCCTCCGGCGACGACAAGGGCCGCGAACAGACCTTCGCCGAGCCGGAGGTGGAGGACGTCGCCGACGAGGCCTGCCCCGGCTGCCACGGCGCCCGGCTGAACCTGCAGGCGCGCAGCGTCCGCTTCGACCAGACCGGCATCCACGAGATCGCCGCGCTGTCCGTGGTGGACGTGCGGCGCTGGATCGAGAGCCTGCGGGTCAAGGGCGTGCTGTCGGCGCGCGAGGAAGGCATCGCGCGCGACCTCATCCCTGAGATCCGCAGCCGCCTGGAATTCCTGGAGGAGGTGGGCCTGGGCTACCTCACGCTGGACCGCGGCGCGCCCACGCTCTCGGGCGGCGAGGCGCAGCGCATCCGGCTGGCGGCGCAGCTCGGCTCCAACCTGCAGGGCGTGTGCTACGTGCTCGACGAGCCGACGATCGGCCTGCACGCGCGCGACAACCAGATCCTGCTGGACGCGCTGCACAAGCTCGGCGACAAGGGCAACACGCTGGTCGTGGTGGAGCACGACGAGGACACCATCCGCCGCGCCGACCACATCATCGACATCGGCCCCAGCGCCGGCAAGCGCGGCGGCCGCGTCGTGGCGCAGGGGTCGGCCGACGAGATCTCGGCGGCGCCCGATTCCGTCACCGGCCGCTACCTGCTGCATGCGATGAAGCATCCGGTGAAGCCGCGGCGCAGCGTCGATCCGGCCGAGGCGGCGCCGCCGCGCATTCCCGTGATCGAGACCGCCGCGCCGGCCGTGGCCGGCAAGAAGCCGCGCTCGCTGCTGGCGCAGATCGCCAGCGGCCTCGCCGCCGATGCGCAGGAGGCCGGCGCCGCACCGGTGCAGTTCCTGGCGCTGCGCGGCGCCGACCTGCACAACCTGCGCGACGTCGACGTGCAGGTGCCGCTGCGGCGGCTGGTCGCCGTCACCGGCGTGTCGGGCTCGGGCAAGTCGACGCTGGCGCGCGACGTGCTGCTGCAGAACGTGCAGGCGGTGGTGCAGCAGCGCGCCACCAAGGCCGGCCGCGATGCCGACGCCGCGGGCAAGCGCCACGCGTGGGTCGGCTGCAAGGGGCTCGACGGCTACCAGGTGATCGACCGGGTGCTGGAGGTCGACCAGACCCCGATCGGCAAGACGCCGCGGTCCTGCCCGGCCACCTACATCGGCTTCTGGGACACGATCCGCAAGCTGTTCGCCGACACCCTGGAAGCCAGGGCCCGCGGCTATGGGCCGGGGCGGTTCTCGTTCAACACCGGCGAGGGCCGCTGTCCCACCTGCGAGGGCCAGGGCATGCGCACCATCGGCATGAGCTTCCTGCCGGACGTGAAGGTGCCTTGCGAGTCGTGCCACGGCGCGCGCTTCAATCCGGAGACCCTGGCGGTGACCTGGCGCGGCAAGAGCATCGGCGACGTGCTGCAGATGGAGGTGGACGAGGCGGTGGCGTTCTTCGCCTCGATGCCCAACATCAGCCATCCGCTGCAGCTGCTCAAGGACGTCGGCCTCGGCTACCTCACGCTGGGCCAGCCGTCGCCGACGCTCTCCGGCGGCGAGGCCCAGCGGATCAAGCTGGTGACCGAGCTGTCGAAGGTGCGCGACGACATCACGCGGCGCGGCCAGAAACCCCCGCACACGCTGTACGTGCTGGACGAGCCGACGGTCGGCCTGCACATGGCGGACGTCGAGAAGCTGGTGCGCGTGCTGCATCGGCTGGTCGACGGCGGCCACAGCGTGGTGGTGATCGAGCACGACCTCGACGTGATCGCCGAAGCCGACTGGGTGATCGACCTCGGGCCCGAGGGCGGGACGGCGGGCGGTCGGGTGGTGGCCGAGGCGACCCCGGAGGACATGGTCGCGCGCGGCACGCATACCGGCAAGGCGCTGGCGCCGGTGCTGGCGCGCACCTGAGCTGAAATCTTCGTTGACGACCCGATACCGGGCCGAAACGAAGCGACAGCTTCATCCTACGCTGCTCATCAGGCGACGCTGACAAGCGTGTGGGAGCCCGCCGCCTAGCCTGCGGGCTTTCCACATTTGCCGGTGCCCACCATGACCAAGCTTTCCTGCCGAGCCCTCTTCCCCGTCGCCGCCGTCGCGCTGCTGCTGTCCGCCTGCGGCGGCGGCGGGGGCGACGGCGATTTCAAGAACGAGCCCCGGGCCAGTACCCGGCCGGCCTCGGTCACCGTCGCCAACTCGGCGGACACCACGCTGAACGGCGGCTACGCGACCAACGACGTCTTCCTCAACGACATCGTGAAGGTGAATCCGATCGGCGGCGAACCTGAAACCTGCCGCATGCGCTTTGCCAACCTGCCCAAGACCGGCGCGTCGCTGGTGATGGACGGCGAGATCCGCTACAAGCCCGGCACCACCGAAACGACGGTGACGATCGTGTCGATCAACACCATCGAGTTCCAGCTGGCGGGCCCGGCCGGCGCCAACGTGAACCGCGCCGGCAACGTGGTCACCTATACCAATGCCGTGTTCCAGTCGACGCAGGGCACCGGCCGCTCGATCACCCTGAGCGGCACGATCCCGCTGCGGGCCGAGAACAAGCCCGAAGGCTGCTGACGTCCAGGCAGTGGGCAGCGGCGGGCGCGCGACGCCGCGCTGCGTCCTGCCCTGCGCGGCGCGGACGTTCTGCACTGCGAGCCGTCGCGGGCGGGTCAGTCCGGATGCGGCGCGCACGCTGGCCGTGTCCAATGGGTGGTTCGCTTTCTTCGAAGAAATCCCATGCGTCGCCGACATCTCGTCCAGCTCACCGCCGCGGCCCTTGCCGCCAGTTCGCTCAGCGTCCTGGCCCAGGGCTTTCCCGCCAAGCCGATCAAGCTGATCATCGCGTTTCCGGCCGGCGGCCCCACCGACATCACCATGCGCCAGCTCGCCGAAAACGCGGGCAAGGTGCTCGGCCAGCCCGTCATCGTCGAGAACAAGCCGGGCGCCGGCGGGACCTTGCCGGCCCAGCAGCTGCAAAGCTCGGCGGCCGACGGCTACACGCTGGCGCAGATACCGCTGGGCGTGTTCCGGCTGCCGTACACGACCAAGATGACATGGGACCCGGTCAAGGACATCAGCTACGTGATCAACGTGACCGGCTATGCCTTCGGCATCGTGGTCCCCACCGACAGCCCGATCAAGAGCTGGAACGACTTCGTCGCCTACGCCAAGGCCAATCCCGGCAAGCTCAGCTACGGATCGACCGGCACGCTCACGAGCCCGCACCTGACCACCGAGCTGGTGGCGCAGAAGCTGGGGATCAAGCTCAATCACATTCCCTACAAGGGCAGCTCGGAGCTGGCGCAGGCCATCGTCGGCGGCCACATCATGGCGGCCGCCGATTCCACCGGCTTCGCGCCGCTGGTGGAATCCGGCAAGCTGCGCGTGCTCAACACCTGGGGCGAGCAGCGCCTGGCGAAGTTCCCGGACGCGCCGACGCTGAAGGAACTGGGGCTCGACGTGGTGCAGAACTCGCCGTTCGGCATCGGCGCGCCGCGCGGCACGCCGCCCGAGGTGGTCAAGAAGCTGCATGACGCGTTCAAGAAGGCCATGGACGATCCGAGCTACGTGCAGGCGCTCGCACGCTACGACATGCTGCCGATCTACATGGACTCGGCGCAGTACGCCCGCTTCGCCCAGGAGACCTTCGCGCGGGAGAGGGCGCTGGTCGAGAAGCTCGGGCTGTTCAAGGCCCCCTGAGGCCGGCGCCGCGGCCGGGCTCGCGTCGGCGCCGTCCGACGCCAGGAAGCGGGAGCCCAGCAGGAGGCGGAGCCGCGGCTGCGCGATGATCGCGCCATGCACGCGCACAAGCCCCTGGTCTGGCTGCCGGCCTGCCACCGCAATCTCGACCTGTCCGATCCCGGCGGCTACACCGTGCTGGCGGACCGCTACGCGGCCGCCGTGACGGCGCTGGGCCTGCAGCCGGTGCTGTTTCCGATGGCGGGCGCGGCCGACGTGATCGACCTGCTGCCGGTGGTCGACGGGGTGCTGCTCACCGGCTCGCCCTCCAACGTCGATGCCGCCCGCTTCGGCGGCGCGGCGCTGGCCACCGACCTGCTCGACCCGCGGCGCGACGCGCTGACGATGGCGCTGGTGCCGGCCGCGCTGGCCACCGGCACGCCGCTGTTCGGCGTGTGCCGCGGCCTGCAGGAGATGAACGTGGCGCTCGGCGGCAGCCTGCACCAGCAGGTGCACGACGAGCCCGGCCTGCTGGACCACCGCGAGCCGGAAGGCGACCTCGAAGCGCAGTTCGCCACCCGGCACGAGGTGCTGCTGACGCCCGGCAGCGCGTTCGCGCAGTGGGCCGGCGCCGGCAGCGCGATGGTCAATTCGCTGCACGGCCAGGGCATCAAGCGGCTGGGGCAGGGGCTGGTGGCCGAAGCGCATGCCCCGGACGGCCTGGTCGAAGGCGTGCGCGTGTCGCATGCGCCGGCCTTTGCCTTCGGCGTGCAGTGGCACCCCGAGTGGCGCCACGAGAGCAACCGGTTCTACGCCCGCACGCTGGAGGCGTTCGCCCAGGCCTGCATCGAGCACCGCCGCCGGCGCGGCGCGGCCTGAGGCGCGGCCGGCCCCGAAGCCGGCGTGCCGCTCAGCGGGCCTGGATCAGGAAGCGCGCGAGTTCGCTGAAGCCGGCGCCCGCTTCCGAAGGCGTCACGTAGGCCGGCGCTTGCCCGGCCGGCAGCGCGAAGCGGGCGACGTTGGCCACGCCCACCGCATTGGGCAGGTACGCGAACATCGGCGCGTCGTTGGGCGAGTCGCCGGCGAAGACGCAGCGCTCGCGCTCCGCGTCGAGCGCCAGGCCATGGCGCTCGCGCAGGAACAGGTGCGCCATGCTGAGCTTGTCGTACTGGCCGAACCAGCCGTTGATGTGGATCGAGCTGACCTTGGCGGTCATGCCGGCGCGCTCCATCAGCGCGACGATGCGCTGCACGGCGCTGGCCGGCAGCGGCGGCACGTCCTCGCAGAAGTCGATCGCCAGGTCGTACAGGCGGCAGAACTGGTCGGACGCCAGCGCGCAGCCCGGCACCTCGCGCAGGATGGTCTCGCGCACCTCGGCCAGGCGCTCGGTGTTGGCCGCGCGGGTGGCGGCGTCGAACACATGCCGGCTCTTGAGCTTGCGCGCGGCGGCGTCGTACCAGAAATAGAAGGCCCCGTTCTCGCCGATCACGGCATCCACCGGCCACATCCGGGCGATGTGGTCGCACCAGCCGGCGGGCCGGCCGGTGACCAGCACCACCCGCAGGCCGGCCGCGCGCAGCGCGGCCAGCGCGCCGTAGGCCTGCACCGTGAGCTGGCCCTCGGTGGTGAGCGTGTCGTCGATGTCGCTGAACACGGTGTGGACGCGCGCCGCGACGGCGGCCGGCATTTCGTGCAGCGGCCTCATTTTTTCTTGTGCCATGGGATGGGGCTCAGTGGCTGCCGTGCAGCGCCAGGCCGGCGTGCTCGCGCAGCGGATGGAAATGGATCTTGGGGAAGCGCTCCTGCGCCAGCCGCACGTCGTAGGGCGAGGTGCACAGGAACGCCAGCGCGTTGGCGGCGTCGAGCGCCATCCGCTGCGGATAGGCGTCGGTGAACTCGCGCAGCTCGGCCGGCGTGTCCGCGGTGATCCAGCGCGCGCCGGTGTACTGGCAGCCTTCGAGCCGCACGTCGGCGTCGTACTCGGTCTTCAGCCGGTGCTGCACCACCTCGAACTGCAGCTGGCCGACGGCGCCCAGCAGCATCGGCCCGCCGACCTGCGGCCGGAACACCTGGATCGCGCCTTCCTCGCCCAGCTGCGCCAGGCCCTGCTGCAGCTGCTTGGTGCGCAGCGGGTTGCGCAGGATCACCACCATGAACAGTTCCGGTGCGAAGAACGGCAGGCCGGTGAACTGCAGGTTGGCGCCGTCGGTGATGGTGTCGCCCAGCTGCACGCCGCCATGGGTGGTGAAGCCGATGATGTCGCCGGCATAGGCCTCCTCGACCGCCTCGCGCCGCTGCGACAGAAAGGTCACCACCGACGTCGGCCGCAATTCCTTGCCGGTGCGCTGCACCTTCAGTTTCATGCCGGGCGAGTACTTGCCCGAAGCCATGCGCACGAACGCGATCCGGTCGCGGTGCGACGGGTCCATGTTGGCCTGCACCTTGAACACGACGCCGGAGAAGTTGGGGTCTTCCGGATGCACTTCCTTGTCGACCATCTGCCGGTTGACCAGCAGATGGCTCACGCGCGGACCGGGCGAGGGCGCCAGGTCGACCAGCGCCTCCAGCACCTCCTGCACCCCGAAGTTGTTGACGCCGGAGCCGAAGAACACCGGCGTCTGCCTGCCGGCCAGGAACGCCGCATGGTCCCAGGCCGGCGAGGCGCCGATGGCCAGTTCCATGCTCTGCTCGGCGGTCTCGAACTCATGACCGAAGCGCCTGATCAGCTCGTCGCGGTTGCTCAGCGGAATCGTTTCGAAGTCCTGCGGCAGGCGCTCGGAGCCGGACTCGAACACCGTCATCGTCTTGGTGCGCAGGTTCATGATGCCGCCGAAGCTCTTGCCCTGGCCGACCGGCCAGGTCATGGGCACGCAGGCCATGCCCAGCTCGCGCTCGACCTCGTCGAGGATGTCGAGCGGGTCGCGCACCTCGCGGTCCATCTTGTTGACGAAGGTGATGATCGGCGTGTCGCGCTGGCGGCAGACCTCGATCAGGCGCCGGGTCTGCGCTTCCACGCCGTTGGCGGCGTCGATCACCATCAGCGCCGAGTCGACCGCCGTCAGCACGCGGTAGGTGTCTTCGGAAAAGTCCTTGTGGCCCGGCGTGTCCAGCAGGTTGATCACGTGGTCCCGGTACAGCATCTGCATCACCGAGCTGGCGACCGAGATGCCGCGCTGCTTCTCGATTTCCATCCAGTCGGAGGTGGCGTGGCGCGAGGCCTTGCGCGCCTTGACCGAGCCGGCGATCTGGATCGCGCCCGAGAACAGCAGCAGCTTCTCCGTGAGCGTGGTCTTGCCCGCGTCGGGGTGCGAAATGATGGCAAAGGTTCGGCGGCGCCGCGTTTCGGCGACCAGGGACGGGACGGACAAGGGAAGACTCCGGGTGCGGTGGCCGGGCCACGGACGCCCAACCGACCCGCTATTGTGCCGCGCGCCCCCTGGCCGCGCCGGCGCGGGCCGGTATCCCATGCCCGGCCCGCGCGACGGCCGGTTGCAGCGGACCCCGTGCCGGCGCCGGCCGGTGTAGCCTGGGGCCATGGTCAAAGAAGCCGACCGGCAAACGCTGCAGGTGGACGGACGCGAGCTCGTCGTCACCCATCCGGGCAAGGTCCTGTTCCCGGCCGCCGGCATCACCAAGCTCGACCTCGTGAATTACTACCTGGCCGTCGCGCCCGGCGCGCTGCGCGGCTGCGGCGGGCGCCCCTGCGTCCTGGTGCGCTACCCGAATGGCATCGACGAGCCATTCTTCTTCCAGAAGCGGGCGCCGGCCGGCCGCCCGGACTGGCTGGAGGTGGCGGAGATCCGCTTTCCCTCGGGACGCACGGCCCAGGAGGTGGTGCCGCGCGAGCCGGCCGCGCTGGCCTGGATGGCCAACCTCGCCTGCCTGGAACTGCATCCGCACCCGGTGCGGGCCGAAGACCTGGACCACCCCGATGAGCTTCGCGTCGACCTCGACCCGGTGCCCGGCGTCGAGTGGCGGCAGATCGTCGACGTCGCCGGCGTGGCGGAGGCGGTGCTGGCCGAGTTCGGGCTCACCGGCTGGCCCAAGACCTCGGGCTCCCGCGGCATCCACGTGATCGTGCGGATCGAGCCGCGCTGGAGCTTCGACCAGGTGCGCCGCGCCGCCCTGGCGCTGGCGCGCGAGGTCGAACGCCGGGCCCCGCAGCTGGCCACCAGCAAGTGGTGGAAGGAGGAGCGGCACGGCGTCTTCCTCGACTACAACCAGAACGCCAAGGACCGCACGGTGGCCTCGGCCTACTCGGTGCGGCCGCGTCCCGACGCGCGCGTGTCGGCGCCGGTGACTTGGCGCGAGCTGGCAACCTGCGACCCGGCCGACTTCACGCTGCGCACCATGCCGGCGCGGTGGCGCGAGATCGGCGACCCGCACCAAGGCATCGACGCCGCGGTCTGTTCGATCGAGCCGCTGCTGGCGCTGTCGGCCGCGCAGGAGCGCGAGGGGCAGGGCGACGCGCCCTGGCCGCCGCACTACCGCAAGCAGGCAGGCGAGCCGCGCCGGGCGCCGCCGTCCACTGCACCGGGCTCATCGAAGCCCGAGCAGGCATCCACCGCGTCGAAAGCCACTCCGGCAAAGCGCAGGTCGAGCAAGCCGCTGATCGAGATCGCGCGGGCCGAGCGCGAGGCCGAGGCGCTGGCCGCGGTCCAGGCCTGGAAGGAGCGGCATCCGCAGGCCGCCGCCCACCTGCAGCCGGCCGACGTGCTGGTGGACCGCATGCGGGGCAGCTCGTCGCTGTGGTACCGGGTCCGGATCAACCTGGAACATGTGCCGGCCCGGCAGCGGCCGCGCCGGGAGCCGCCGGCCTGAGCCTTGCGCTCAACGCGCCTTGGCCGCCCCGAACACCTTCTCCAGCTCGAACGGCGTCGCCACTTCCAGCTGGTCGTAGCGGCAGTCCTGGGGCGGCTTGTCCGGCCGCCAGCGCAGGAACACGGCGGCGTGGCGGAAGCGGTCGCCCTGCAGGTGGTCGTAGCGCACCTCCGCCACCCGCTCGGGCCGCAGCGGCTGCCACGACAGGTCCTTGCCGGCGCTCCAGCGGCTCTGCGCGCCCGGCATCCGGGTCGATTCGTCGCTTGCCTGCGCCCAGTCGCGCCAGGGATGGTTCTCCAGGGCCTGCTCGCGCAGCGGCGCGAGTTCCTGCACCAGGTCCTTGCGCATCTGCATCGTGAACGCCGAGGTCACGCCGACGTGCTGCAGCGCGCCGGCCTCGTCGTACAGGCCCAGCAGCAGCGAGCCCACTGCATCCTCCTGGTCGCGGTACCAGCGAAAGCCCGCCACCACGCAATCGGCGGTGCGCGAGTGCTTGATCTTGTACATGGCGCGCTTGCCGGGCTGGTAGGGCAGGGCCTCGGGCTTGGCGATGACACCATCGAGGCCGGCGCCTTCGAAGCGTTGCAGCCAGTCCTGCGCCACGGCGCGATCGCGCGTCGCCGGCGTCAGGTGCAGCGGCGCGGCGGCGCTGCCGAGCAGGCGCTCCAGCCGCACGCGCCGTTCGGACTGCGGCAGTTCCATCGTGGAGCGGCCGCCGGCCGCCAGCAGGTCGAAGGCGACGAAGGCGGCCGGCGTCGCCTGGGCCAGCTTGGCCACCCGCGAGGCCGCCGGATGCAGCCGCTGCTGCAGCGCATCGAAATCCAGCCCGTTTGCTCCCATCACCACGATCTCGCCGTCGAGGACGCAGCCGCGCGGCAGGGCCTCGGCCAGCGCCTTCTCCAGTTCGGGGAAATAGCGGTTCAGCGGCCGCAGGTCGCGGCTCTGCAGGTACACGCCGTCGGCGGTGCGGAACACCAGGGCCCGGAAGCCGTCCCACTTGGGCTCGTAGAGGAACCCGCCCTCGGGCGGAAGCTCGTCGGCGATCTTGGCGAGCATCGGCTCGATGGGGGGAGAGGTCGGGGAAGGAGATGCCATGGCCGCTCTTATACGCGCCGCCGGGCGAATTGCGGCCGGCTCGCTATAATTTCGCCCATCCGAGGAGCGTTGCAGCGCCATCAGGCGTGAGGCTCGGTCAACATTGCAACGACGCTCACCCACTGATCCTGTGCGGTGAGCGCCTCGATTCCCATCGGGCGTCCGCAGCGCGGGAGCAGTGGTCCAACCTCAGCTTTGGAGCCACCATGAACGCCGTTCTCAAACCCGCCGCCGCCCAGGACTGCGCGATCGCCGACATCGGCCTCGCCGGCTGGGGCCGCAAGGAAATCCGCATCGCCGAGACCGAGATGCCGGGCCTGATGGCGATCCGCGAGGAATTCGCCAAGGCGCAACCGCTCAAGGGCGCCCGCATCACCGGATCGCTGCACATGACGATCCAGACGGCGGTGCTGATCGAAACGCTGCAGGCGCTCGGCGCGCAGGTGCGCTGGGCCTCGTGCAACATCTTCTCCACCCAGGACCACGCCGCCGCCGCCATCGCCGCCGGCGGCACGCCGGTGTTCGCGATCAAGGGCGAGACCCTGGCCGACTACTGGGACTACACCCATCGCATCTTCGAGTTCGGCCCCAAGGGCAGCGAGGGCGAAGGCCCGAACATGATCCTGGACGACGGCGGCGACGCCACGCTGCTGATGCACCTGGGCAAGCGCGCCGAGAAGGACGCCTCGCTGATCGCCAACCCGAAGAGCGAGGAAGAGACCTGCCTGTTCGCCGCGATCAAGGCCAAGCTGGCGCAGGACCCCACGTGGTACAGCCGCAAGGGCGCGCAGATCATCGGCGTGACCGAGGAGACCACCACCGGCGTGCACCGCCTGAACGAAATGAGCGCCAAGGGGACGCTGCTGTTCCGCGCGATCAACGTCAACGACTCGGTGACCAAGAGCAAGTTCGACAACCTGTACGGCTGCCGCGAATCGCTGGTCGACGGCATCAAGCGCGCCACCGACGTGATGATCGCCGGCAAGGTGGCCGTGGTGGCCGGCTACGGCGACGTGGGCAAGGGCTCGGCCCAGGCGCTGCGCGCGCTCTCGGCCCAGGTGTGGGTGACGGAGATCGACCCGATCAACGCCCTGCAGGCCGCCATGGAAGGCTTCAAGGTCGTGACGATGGACTGGGCCGCCGACAAGGCCGACATCTTCGTCACCACCACCGGCAACCGCGACGTCATCACCTTCGAGCACATGGCCGCCATGAAGGACCAGGCCATCG
>NZ_DATMHS010000059.1:0-4325 GCF_035554825.1 Ramlibacter sp.
CTGGGTGCTGGCGTGCAGCTGGATCGGCGGCAGGTCCAGCTCGAGCAGGCCCATGTCCTGGATGATCAGCACGTCGGCGCCGGCGCGGTACACGTCCCAGGCCATCTTGCGGGCGTCCTCGAGCTCGTCGTCACGCAGGATGGTGTTGTGGGTGACGAAGATGCGGGCGCCGAAGCGATGCGCGTGGCGGGCCAGCCGTTCGATGTCCTGCACCGTGTTGCCGGCGGCGGCGCGGGCGCCGAAGGCCGGTCCGCCGATGTAGACGGCATCGGCACCGTGGTTGACGGCCGCGACGCCGATGTCGGCATCGCGAGCCGGCGCAAGCAGCTCGAGCTGGTGGTTCAGGAGTGACATGGGAAAGCGGCGCCGCGGGCGCGGCCGGAGAGCCGGCCATTCTATAGGCGCTCGGCGTGGGGCGTGGCCCGACCGCGGCATGCCCGACTGGCTGCGGGTTGGTCCCGATACGGGGCAGGCCGCGGCCGGTTTCAATGCCGCGCATGAGCGCGTTCGTTGATCCTCCCGCACCCCCGCCGGCCCCGGCGCCCGCGTTCACGCGCGAACTGCTGCCGCTGCGGCTGGCCGATCCGCTGCGCTGGCTGCTGGCGGGCTGGCGCGACCTGGTGGCGGCGCCGTGGATCGCGTTGTTCTACGGCCTCTGCTTCTGGCTGATGGCGCTCACGCTGGGCGCCGTGTTCCGCAGCCGGCCCGAATACACGCTGTCGTTCGTCTCCGGCTGTTTTCTGGTCGGCCCGTTCCTGGCGATGGGCCTGTACGAGGCCAGCCGGCGCCGCGAGCAGGGGCTGCCGCAGAGCCTCGCCGCGTCGCTGACCTGCTGGGACCGGCACCTGGGCAGCATGGGCATGCTGGTGCTCGTGCTGCTGCTGCTGGAGCTGCTGTGGGGGCGCGCCTCGCTGGTGGTGTTCGCGGTGTTCTTCAACACCGGCATGCCGACCACGGCCAGCGTGGTGCAGGCCGTCTTCAATCCGCGGAACTGGCAGTTCGTCGCGGTGTACGCGCTGGTCGGCGGCCTGTTCGCGACCCTGGTGTTCGCCACCTGCGTGGTGTCGATCCCGATGATCCTGGATCGCGACACCGATGCGATCAGCGCGGGCATCGCCAGCATCGAGGTGGTGACCCGGCGCACCGGCGTGATGCTGGTCTGGAGCGCGCTGATCGTGCTGCTGGTGCTCGCCGCGCTGCTGCTGCCGTGGTCGGCGGGGCTGCTGCTGGCCGGCCCCTGGCTCGGCCACGCGAGCTGGCATGCCTACCGCGGCTCGTTCGCCTGGCGCGCGCCACAATAGGCGACCGCAAGGAGAACCGATGGTCCTGCTTGAATTCGCGATGTCGCCCCAGGGCAAGGGCGAGAGCCTCAGCCCCTACGTGGCGCGCATCCTCGACGTGATCGACCGCAGCGGCGTGGCCTACCAGCTCACGCCGATGGGCACCATCCTGGAAGGCGAGTGGGACGAGGTGATGGGCGTGGTCGGCGCCTGTTTCAAGGCCTTGCAGAGCGACTGCACCCGCATCGGCATGAACCTCAAGGTCGATTACCGCGCCGGGCCGCAGTCCCGCCTGCGCAGCAAGATCGAGCGGGTCGAGTCGCACCTGGGACGCAAGCTCAGGACCTGAGGCGGCGGCTGGCCAGGCCGGGCGAGCTCATCCATTCTCGATCCGTGTTCCAAAGCGAGGAAGACGGCATGCGGCGACCTGTCCCCCCGGGCGGCCCCCTGCGGGTGCGTCATGGCCTGGCGTTGTGCGCGGCGGCGCTGGTGGCCGCTGGCCTGGCTCCTCCGCTCGCGCTCGCGCAGGAGCGCGCCGCGCCGCAGTACACCAGGTCGACATCCTGTCGTCGCCGGCGCCGGAGCTGGCGAAATTGACCGCCCTGATCGGGATGGAGACGCGCTTCAAGCCAGCGAAATGTGGCGGCGCCGCGTGTCCCATGGGCTTCCCGATCCGGCTCACCGTCAGCCGCGATTTCTGACGGCCGCGGTCAGAAATCGACCTTCTGGCCCGGCTCCACCGACAGGATCTGCACCGCGCTGGCCCCCATGGCCGCCCGATACTCGGCCGGGGTGCCCTTCAGTTGCGGAATGGTGCCGTAGTGGATCGGGATGGCGTAGCGCGGCCGGATCATGTCGCGCGTGGCCATGGCGGCGTCGGCCGGGTTCATCACGAAGTGGCCGCCGATCGGGATCAGCAGCAGGTCGGGGCGGTACATCTCGCCGATCAGGCGCATGTCGCCGTAGACGGCGGTATCGCCCATGTGCCAGATCTTGAAGCCGTTCTCCATCTCCAGGATGAAGCCGACCGGTTCGCCGCCGGGCAGCACCTCCTCCTTGCCGGTCGCGGGATTCTTCCAGGCGTACTCGGAGGAATGCTCGGCGTGGACGGCGGTGATCTTCGGCCCGGTCGGGCCCCACGGCGTGATGGTGCCGCCCTTGCCGAAGCGCGGCGACAGTTCGGCGGGCAGCACGCCGTAGGTGGCCAGCGTCTGGTTCAGGCCGGCCGGACCCCACACCGGCGCCTTGTGCAGCTTCGCCAGCGCGGGCGCATCGGCGACGTGGTCGAAGTGCGCGTGCGTGACCAGGACCAGGTCGATCTTGCCGAGCGCTTCCAGCTGCTTGAAATTGGCGGGCGTCTTCGGGTTCGACGTCAGCCAGGGGTCGATCATGATCACCTTGCCGCCCGGCGTGGTGACGCGGATGGAGGCCTGGCCGAGCCACAGCACCTCCGTCTTGCCGGTGCTGTGCGCCGGGCCGGTCGAGGCGACCGTGGCCACCGTCATCGGCGCGGGGCCGGGCATGGGGGTGGAACAGCCGGCGGCGAGCAGCAGCGGCAGCAGGGCGGCGCCCAGGGAGCGGAACAGGTTCATCGTGTCTCCTTTTCGTTGGTTGGCCAGGCAATGCCGCTCGGATTGAAGCGCCACCGAAAGACCCGCGCATTTAGGCGGAATTGAGCGCCACGGCCCCCGGGCGGCGGGCCGGCGCGCCGCTCGCTCTACACTCGCCCGCATGGCAGGGCAGCGCTACGACTCCATCGACACCTTGCGCGGCGCCGCCATCGTCTGGATGACGGCGTACCACTTCTGCTTCGACCTGAACTGGTTCGGCTGGCTGCGCCAGGACTTCTACCGCGATCCCTTCTGGACCTGGCAGCGCACGGCGATCGTCAGCCTGTTCCTGTTCTGCGCCGGCCTGGGGCAGGCCGTGGCCTGGCAGCAGGGCCAGCGCTGGCCGCGGTTCTGGAAGCGCTGGGGCCAGATCGCCGGCTGCGCCTTGCTCGTCACGGCGGGCTCCTGGTTCATGTTCCCGCGCAGCTTCATCTACTTCGGCGTGCTCCACGGCATCGCCCTGATGCTGGTCGTGGTTCGCCTCAGCGCGGGCTGGGGCCGCTGGCTGTGGCTGGCGGGCGCCCTGGCGGTCCTGGCCAAGCCGCTGGCCGAACTGGCACACGGGCAGTGGCCGGCGCTCGACTTCCTCAACGATCGCGCCTGGAACTGGCTGGGCCTGGTCAGCCGCAAGCCGGTGACCGAAGACTACGTCCCGCTGATCCCCTGGCTGGGCGTGATGTGGTGGGGCATGGCCGCCGGGCAGTGGCTGCTGCAACGGCGGCGCGGCTGGGTGCAGCGCGCGCTGCCGCGGCCGACGGCGCCGCTGGCCTGGCTGGGGCGCTGGAGCCTGACCTGGTACATGCTGCACCAACCGGTGCTGATCGGCGCACTGGCGCTGGCGCGGCGGCTCGCGGCCGCTTGACGCGCGTCAGCCGCCGGCGCCTTCGCGGCGGGAACGGCCGAGACCATCAATGGCGTCCTACAGGCTCGGCGGGAGCGCGCGCTTAGGGTTGGGGTCGGCAATGTTGCCGCTGTGATCAGGAAGATCATGCCCAAGTCTCCCAAACCCCCTGCCGGGAAAGCGCCGGCCAGGAAAGCCGCCGCCAAGTCCGCCGCGCGCAATACCGACAGCGGTCCCGCCCGCGTCGCCGCGGCCGGGGCGCACGACGCCGCGGCCGAGCGAATGGCTCAGGTGGAGGCGCTCGCCGCGGCCATGCCGCACAACCCGACGAAATCCCAGGAGCACGGCTTTGCCAGCGGGCTGGCGCCGCAGCCTGGCGCCACCGTCGAGCCCGAGTCGCGCCTGCCCGGCGCCAGCACGCTGTCGGAGGAGAACGGTTCGGGCAAGACCGGCAGCGTCGCGCCCGAGGGCGTGAATGCCACGATCGAACCGCTGGACCGGGTCCGGGTGGACTCGAGCGGGCAGATGCTGACCACCAACCAGGGGGTGCGCATCGCCGACAACCAGAACTCGCTGAAATACGGCGTGCGCGGG
>NZ_DATMHS010000060.1:0-41709 GCF_035554825.1 Ramlibacter sp.
AAGAGCTACACCATCGAGGTCACCGGCAACCAGAGCAAGAACGACGCGTTCCTCGAGGCGATCGACCGCACCGCGATCCTGGAGACGGTGCGTACCGGCGCCAGCGGCATCGGCCGCGGCGAGCGGATCCTGCGGGTCTAGCTGTCATCCCCGTTCGCGCGGCGCCCGCGACGGCGCCGTGCGGACGGGTCCTATTCGGGGCTCAGCCGCTGCCCGTTCGGGCTGAGCTTGTCGAAGCCCCCGCTCGCGCGGGGAGTGTGTTGAGCAGGCTTCGCCAGGCTCAGGACGAACGGCACATTTGCAATCAAGGAGAAAACCATGAAGGTCTATTACGATAAGGACTGTGATCTGAGCCTGATCAAGGGCAAGACGGTCGCCATCATTGGCTACGGCTCGCAGGGCCACGCGCACGCGCAGAACCTGAACGACAGCGGCGTCAAGGTCATCGTCGGCCTGCGCCGCGGCGGCGCCTCCTGGCCGAAGGTCGAGAAGGCCGGCCTGAAGGTCGCCGAGGTGGCCGAGGCCGTCAAGTCCGCCGACGTCGTGATGATCCTGCTGCCCGACGAGCAGATCGCCGAGGTGTACAGGAAGGACGTCGAGCCGAACATCAAGCAGGGCGCCTCGCTCGCGTTCGCGCACGGCTTCAACGTGCACTACGGCCAGGTCGTGCCGCGCGCCGACCTCGACGTGTGGATGGTGGCTCCGAAGGCGCCCGGCCACACGGTGCGCAGCACCTACGCGCAAGGCGGCGGCGTGCCGCACCTGGTGGCCGTGCACCAGGACAAGACCGGCAAGGCGCGCGACCTGGCGCTGTCGTACGCGATGGCCAACGGCGGGGGCAAGGCCGGCATCATCGAGACGAACTTCCGCGAGGAGACCGAAACTGACCTGTTCGGCGAGCAGGCCGTGCTGTGCGGCGGCACCGTGGAGCTGATCAAGGCCGGTTTCGAGACCCTGGTGGAAGCCGGCTACGCGCCCGAGATGGCCTACTTCGAGTGCCTGCACGAGCTCAAGCTGATCGTGGACCTGATCTACGAGGGCGGCATCGCCAACATGAACTACTCGATCTCCAACAACGCGGAGTACGGCGAGTACGTGACCGGCCCGAGGGTCGTCAACGAGCAGACCAAGCAGGTGATGAAGCAGGTGCTGCGCGACATCCAGACCGGCGAATACGCCAAGAGCTTCATCCTGGAGAACCGCGCCGGAGCGCCGACGCTGCAATCGCGCCGCCGCCTGATGGCCGAACACCAGATCGAGGTGGTCGGCGAGAAGCTGCGCGCGATGATGCCCTGGATCAAGGCGAACAAGCTGGTCGACAAGAGCCGCAACTGAGCGCCACGGGCGAATCACCGGAGGCCGCCCCTGGGCGGCCTTTGTATTTGCTCTTACACTTCGCGCCATGCATCCTGGCCACGATCCCGAATCCGTCTCGCCCCAAGGCATTGCGGTGCGCAAGCGGCGCAAGGGAATCTACATCCTGCCCAATCTGTTCACGCTCGCGGCGCTGTTCGGCGGCTTCTACGCGATCGTGATGGCGATGAACGGCCGCTTCGACCTGGCCGCCGTCGGCGTGTTCTGCGCGATGGTCCTCGACAGCCTGGACGGCCGCGTGGCGCGCATGACCAACACGCAGAGCGCGTTCGGCGAGCAGATGGATTCGCTCTCCGACATGGTCTCGTTCGGCGCCGCGCCGGCGCTCATCGCCTACGAGTGGGCGCTCAAGGGCCTGGGCCGCTGGGGCTGGGTGGCGGCGTTCGTCTACTGCGCCTGCGCCGCGCTGCGCCTGGCGCGCTTCAACGTGAACACGGCGGTCGTCGACAAGCGCTACTTCCAGGGCCTGCCCTCGCCGGCGGCGGCGGCGCTGGTGACGGGCCTGATCTGGGTGATGAACGACCTGGGCTGGCCGGGCGCCGACCTGTCGTGGGTGATGTTCGGCGTGGCGCTGTATTCGGGCCTGACGATGGTCACCAACGTCCCGTTCTACAGCTTCAAGGACCTGCACATGAAGCGCAGCGTGCCGTTCGCCGCCATCGTGCTGATCGCGCTGATCATCGCGGTGATCAACATCCATCCGCCGATCGTCCTGTTCGGCGTGTTCGTGATCTACAGCCTGAGCGGCTACGCCGTCTATGCGTGGCGCAAGGCCAACGGCCTGCACTCGAGCGTCATCAGCACGTCGACCGACGAGCCCGACGAGCGCGGGTTGCACAAGTAGCCGGCCCGTGCCGGCCGGCCGCCGTGCGCGAACCGTGCGCCCGCCGCCGCCCCCGCCGGACTTGGGGAAACCACCATCCGCAGTTGTGTTAAAGTGATCCGCATGTCCCTGATTTCGCTGGCCCTACTGCTATCCACCCACGGGCGGAGACGGTAGCGCACGCGCATTCCTTCCAACGGCCCGTTTGCACCAGCAGCGGGCCGTTTGCTTTTGGGGCTGCTGGTTCACCGAAACACGACAGAGAGAAGATCATGTTGAAGAACCCTGCCGGCAAGTACCGCGCCTTCGCCCCGGTCCGCCTCGCCGACCGCACCTGGCCCGACGCCGTGCTGGCGCGGCCCCCGCAGTGGTGCAGCGTCGATCTGCGTGACGGCAACCAGGCGCTCATCGAGCCGATGGACGTCGCCCGCAAGCTGCGCCTGTTCCAGACGCTGGTCGACATCGGGTTCAAGCAGATCGAGGTCGGTTTTCCCTCGGCGTCGCAGACCGAGTGGGACTTCGTGCGCAAGCTGATCGAGGACCGGCTGGTGCCCGACGACGTCACCATCCAGGTCCTCACGCAGGCGCGCGAGCCGCTGATCCGCCGCACGTTCGAAGCGATGCGCGGTGCCCGCCGCGTCATCGTGCACCTGTACAACGCCACGGCGCCGGTGATGCGCGAGGTGGTGCTGGGCCTCGACCAGGACGGCATCGTCGAACTCGCGACCAGCCAGGCCCGCCTGTTCCGCGACATCGCGGCCGAGTACCCCGGCACCGAGTGGATCTTCCAATACTCGCCCGAGATGTTCTCCAGCACGGAGCTGGAGTTTTCGCGCCGCGTGGTGGATGCGGTCACCGAGGTGTGGCAGCCGACGCCGCAGCGCAAGTGCATCGTCAACCTGCCTTCGACGGTGGAGCATTCCACGCCCAACATCTTCGCCGACATGATCGAGTGGATGCACCGCAACCTGGCGCGCCGCGATTCGATCGTGCTGTCGGTGCATCCGCACAACGACCGCGGCACCGGCACGGCCGCCGGCGAGTTCGCGCTGATGGCCGGCGCCGACCGGCTCGAAGGCTGCCTGTTCGGCGGCGGCGAGCGCACCGGCAACCTGGACCTGGTGAATGTCGCGCTGAACCTCTATTCGCAGGGCGTGCATCCGGGCCTGGACTTCTCCGACATCGACGAGATCCGCCGCACGGTGGAGCATTGCACGCAGATCGCCGTGCATCCGCGCCATCCGTACGCGGGCGACCTCGTGTACACGTCGTTTTCCGGCTCGCACCAGGACGCGATCAAGAAGGCCTTCGCCGCGCGCCGGCCCGACGCCGCCTGGGAGATGCCCTACCTGCCGCTCGATCCGAAGGACCTGGGCCGCAGCTACGAGGCGGTGATCCGCGTCAACAGCCAGTCGGGCAAGGGCGGCATTTCCTACCTGCTCGAGAGCGAGTACGGGCTGGAGCTGCCGCGCCGCCTGCAGATCGAATTCAGCCAGGTCGTGCAGGGCGTGATGGACGCCACCGGCAGGGAGCTGACCGCGCAGGACCTGTTCGAGCTGTTCGAGCGCGAGTACGGCGTGCGCAGCATCGCGGCGCCCCGGCACCAGGTGCTGGAAGAGCGCGCGGGCGGCGCCGGCAACCTGGTGCGCCTGGCTGCCGAGATCGAGGTGGGCGGGCGCGCGATTTCGGTGCAAGGCGCCGGCACCGGCCCGATCGACGCCTTCGTGCAGGCGCTCGGCGCGGCCTGCGGCACGCCGATCCGGGTGCTGGACTACCACGAGCACGCCATCGGCGGCGGCGCGCACGCCCAGGCAGTGGCCTATCTCGAGCTGCGCGTGGGCGACCGCACGCTGTTCGGCGTGGGCATCGACGCAAACATCGTCTCCGCGTCGCTGAAGGCCATCGTCTCGGGCCTGCAGCGTGCCGAAGGCGGCAAGGCATGGGAACGGGCGTTCAGCTCGGTCCCGGCAAAATGAACAACCCATTGCGGGGGCTTCCCATGGCAGACAAGCTGATCATTTTCGACACCACCCTGCGCGACGGCGAACAGTCGCCCGGGGCCTCGATGACGCGCGACGAGAAGCTGCGCATCGCCCGCCAGCTCGAGCGGCTGAAGGTCGACGTGATCGAGGCCGGCTTTGCCGCCAGCTCCAACGGCGACTTCGAGGCCGTGCAGACGATCGCCAATGCGATCAAGGACTCGACGATCTGCTCGCTGTCGCGCGCCAACGATCGCGACATCTCGCGCGCGGCCGAGGCGCTCAAGGGCGCCGCCCGCGCGCGCATCCACACCTTCATCGCGACGTCGCCGCTGCACATGGAAAAGAAGCTGCGGATGACGCCCGAGCAGGTGCTGGAGCAGGCGAGGCAGTCGGTGCGCTTCGCCCGCAACCTGTGCGGGGACATCGAGTTCTCGCCGGAAGACGGCTACCGCAGCGAGGTCGACTTCCTGTGCCGGGTGCTGGAGACCGTCATCGCCGAGGGCGCGACCACCATCAACGTGCCCGACACGGTCGGCTATGCCGTGCCCGAGCTGTACGGCGAATTCATCCGTACCTTGCGCGAGCGCGTGCCCAACTCCGACAAGGCGATCTGGTCGGTGCATTGCCACAACCACCTCGGCATGGCCGTCGCCAACTCGCTGGCCGGCGTGAAGATCGGCGGCGCGCGCCAGGTCGAGTGCACCATCAACGGGCTGGGCGAGCGGGCCGGCAACTGCTCGCTGGAAGAAATCGTGATGGCCGTGAAGACGCGGCGCGACTATTTCGGCCTCGATGTCGGCATCGACACCAAGCACATCGTCGCGGCCAGCCGCATGGTCAGCCAGACCACCGGTTTCGTCGTCCAGCCCAACAAGGCGGTGGTGGGGGCGAACGCGTTCGCCCATGCGAGCGGCATCCACCAGGACGGCGTGCTCAAGGCGCGCGACACCTACGAGATCATGCGGGCCGAGGACGTGGGCTGGAGCGCCAACAAGATCGTGCTGGGCAAGCTGTCGGGCCGCAACGCGTTCAAGCAGCGGCTGCAGGAACTGGGCGTGGCGCTGGACAGCGAGGCCGACGTCAACGCGGCATTCGCCAAGTTCAAGGAACTGGCCGACCGCAAGAGCGAGATCTTCGACGAGGACATCCTGGCCCTGGTGGCCGACGAGTCCGTGACGCATGAGCACGAGCAGTACGGTTTCGTCTCGCTCTCGCAGCACAGCGAGACCGGCGAGCGGCCGCATGCCGCGATCGTCTTCACGGCGGCCGGCAAGGAAGTTCGGGGCGAGTCCGACGGCAACGGTCCGGTCGACGCTTCGCTCAAGGCCATCGAGTCGATCGTCCGGAGCGGGGCGGAGATGGTGCTCTATTCGGTCAACGCCATCAGCGGCTCGACCGAGAGCCAGGGCGAGGTCACGGTGCGGCTGCAGAACTCGGGGCGCGTGGTCAATGGCGTCGGGGCCGACCCCGACATCGTGGTGGCGTCGGCCAAAGCTTATCTCAGCGCGCTGAACAAGTTACAAAGTAAAGCTGATCGGGTGGCTGCACAAGGATAGGGGGGTTACATATAATTGCGGTGACAGCTGAAGAAAGTTACATAAGTGATTGATGTTGTGTAATATTTTCAGTTCTCGTAAACTTCGCGCCCAGCCCAGCGTTCTAGGAGTTCTATCGATGCACCCCACAGCACCCGCGATGAGCAAACCCTGGATACGTCTCTGCCACTCCGTTGCCATCGCGGCCCTCGTCGTGGGGCTGGCTCCCGCCGTCGCCGATGCCGCGCCGCGCAAGGGGCAGGTGGCCAAGAAATCGGTGGTGGCCAAGAAGCGCGTGGCGCGCTCGTTCAGCGCCCGCAGGTCGCACCCGGTCGTCCTGCGCGCCACCGCGCCGGTCCCCGGCAAGCCCTCCTACGGGCAGCTCGCCGGCCTGCACTCGGTGCAGGACCAGCTCGATCTCAAGTCCAGCGTCGCCCTGGTCGTCGACCAGGACACGAGCGAAGTGCTGTTCAGCAAGAACGACTCCGCGGTGCTGCCGATCGCCTCGATCACCAAGCTCATGACGGGGCTGCTGGTGAGCGAAGCCAAGCTGCCGATGGACGAGACCATCACGATCACGCAGGACGACGTCGACACCGAGAAATTCACCGGCTCGCGGCTGCGCGTCGGCGCCCAGCTCACGCGCGGCGAACTGATGCACCTGGCGCTGATGTCCAGCGAAAACCGGGCGGCCCACGCCCTGGGCCGCACCTATCCGGGCGGCCTGCAGGCCTTCGTGTCGCTGATGAACGGCAAGGCCAAGATGCTGGGCATGAACGACACCCATTACGTGGAGCCCACCGGCCTGTCGAGCAAGAACCAGTCCAGCGCCAAGGACCTGGCCACGCTGGTCAACGCCGCCTACAGCGACGAGCGCCTGCGCGAGCTCACCACCTCGCCCGAGCACCAGGTGGTGGTCGGCAAACGCACGCTGCAGTACCGCACCACCAACCGGCTGGTGAAGAGCCCCGAATGGGACATCGGCCTGCAGAAGACTGGCTTCATCAACGAGGCCGGGCAGTGCCTCGTGATGCAGGCCAAGATCGCCGGGCGCAAGCTGATCATGGTGTTCCTCGACTCGGCCGGCAAGCTGGGCCGGATCGGCGACGCCGAGCGCGTGCGCAAGTGGGTCGAGTCGAACCCGGCGGTGGCCAGCCCGCTCAAGGCGTCGAACGGGTAAGCCCCTCACAGCAATGAAATAGCCGGCCCGAGCGCCGGCTTTTTCGATTTCGGCGGCGCTCAGGCGGCCGCGCGCTGCGGTGGCGGCCTGTGTCCCAGCGCCTGCGAGATCTCGTTCGCCGTCGCCTGCAGCTTGCTCAGCCAGCCTTCGTCGAGGCGGTCGGCCGGCGCCGAGATCGAGAGGCCGGCGATCAGTCGATTCTGGTCGTCGTAGATACCGGCGGCCATGCAACGCACGCCCAGCTCCAGCTCTTCGTTGTCGCGGGCGATGCCGTACTGGCGCGCCTTGGCGAGTTCGCGCTCCAGCACCGCCACCTGGGTGATGCTGTTCTTGGTGTGCCCGGGCAGGCCGGTGCGCGCGGCGTAGGCGCGCACCCGGGCCGGCTCGTCGGCGGCCAGGAACAGCTTGCCGGTGGACGTGAGGTGCAGCGGCGCGCGGCCCCCGATCGCCCGCACCACCTGCATGCCGGAACGCTCGCTGTACGCGCGCTCGATGTAGACGATCTCGTCGCCCTGGCGCATCGAGAGGTTCACCGGCTGCTGGATCAGCTTGTGCAGTTCGCGCATCGGGCCCAGCGCCGCGTCGCGCACGTTCAGGCGCTGCTTCACCAGGTTGCCCAGTTCCAGCAGGCGCATGCCCAGCCGGTAGCTGCCGGCCTCGGGGCGGTCGACGAACCGGCCGCTGGCCAGGTCGTTCAGGATGCGGTGGGTGGTGGAGGGATGCAGCCCGGTCTTTTCGCTGATCTCCTTGAGCGACACCGCGTCTTCACGCGAAGCCAGCACGTCGATCAGCGCGAACATGCGTTCGATCACCTGGATGGTGGGGGTCGTGTGGGCCCCGGGCTCAGATTTTCTCATGGCGATCTCGGGAACGAGGTATGCCGTATTTTATCATGTGAAAAGGCGGGGGTCCGACCCGCCCGAGCGGCTCACTCGGACGATTCGAGCGCCGAGCCGGGCTGCCAGTGGCCGTCCAGCAACACCTCGTTGGGCCGGAAGCGCGACTTGTAGTTCATCTTCGGGCTCTGGCCGATCCAGTAGCCCAGATACACGTGCGGCAGGCCGAGGCGCTTGGCCTGTTCGATCTGCCACAGCACGCTGTAGGTGCCGTAGCTCGCCGCGGCGTCGGGCTCGTAGAAGGTGTAGACCGCCGACAGGCCGTCGTTCAGCACGTCCAGGATCGACACCATCCGCAGTGCCCCGCCCGAGCCGTCCGCGGCCGGATCGCGGAATTCCACCAGGCGCGAGTTCACCCGGCTTTGCAGCAGGAACTGGGTGTACTGGTCGATGCTGTCGTGGTCCATGCCGCCGCCGGCGTGGCGGCCGGTCTGGTAGCGCAGGTACAGGTGGTAATGCTCGGGCACGAAGCACAGTTTGAGCACGCGCGCCTGCAGGTCCTGGTGCCGGGCCCAGGCCCGGCGCTGGCTGCGGTCGGGCGTGTACCGGTCGGCCAGCACGCGCAGCGGCACGCAGGCGCGGCAGCCGTCGCAGTAGGGCCGATAGGTGAACATCCCGCTGCGGCGAAAGCCGCTGGTCACCAGGTCGGAATAGGCGTCGTTGTGGATCAGGTGGCTGGGTGTCGCCACCTGCGAGCGGGCCTGTTTGCCGGCCAGATAGCTGCAGGGGTAGGGTGCCGTCGCGTAGAACTGCAGGGTCTGGAGCGGCAGGTCCTTGAGGTGTGTCACGCTGTCGTCGGGGGCGGCAGGAGTTGGTTCCAGTATACGGGGTCGAACCGCCACGCTGGGGCCGGCTTGTCCGTGTTCCGGCTGACATGGGTCACGAACCGGGCCCGCGGAATCTCGCGGGCGCCCAGCGAGGCCAGGTGCTGGGTGTTCTGCTGGCAGTCGATCAGCTCGACGCCGTTGGCGCGGCAGAACGCCACCAGCGCCGCCAGCGCGATCTTCGAGCCGTCCGGCACGCGGGTGAACATCGACTCGCCGAACACGGCGCGGCCGATGCCCACGCAGTACAGGCCCGCTTCCAGCCGGCCGTCGATCCAGGTCTCGAAGCTGTGCGCGAAGCCGGCGCGGTGGAAAGCCTCGTAGGCGCGAACCATGCGAGGCACGATCCAGGTGCCCGACTGCCCGGGCCGCTCGCTGCCGGCGCAGGCACGGATCACGTCGCCGAAGGCGCTGTCGATGCGCAGCTCGCAGCGCGGATCGGCGATGAATTTGGCCAGTGTCTTGCGCAGGCTGCGGTGCAGCTTGAACTCGGCGGTGAACAGCACCATGCGGGGGTCGGTGCTCCACCACAGGATCGGCTGACCCTGGCTGAACCAGGGAAAGATCCCGGCGCTGTAGGCGCGGTGCAGGCTGTCGATGTCGAGCGCGCCGCCGGCGGCCAGCAGGCCAGGGGCGGGTTGCGTCTCGTCCCAGGCCCGTGCCACGTCGGGGAAGGGCTCACCGGCGTCGAGCCAGGGCAGGTTCATGCGAGCTTCGGCGCGCCGGACGGGAAGGTGGGCGCCGGCCGCGGTGTCTTGGTCATGGATCCTTTGCGCTCCCGGTCGTTCAATGCTCCCGCGAGTATGCAGGAACTGCACGGTCGCGCTTGCCGGCCGGCGCCGCCCGTACGGGGCGCCGATCGGCATCGCTGGTAGCATCACTCAGCCTTGCGGGATCCATGCTGTACGTCCATTTCTCCAACCGCTACGAGACCCTCGCCCGGCTGCTGATGGCGCCACTGGGCGGAACCCGGGGCGACGTGTTCGCCAGGGACCAGGTCGTCGTCCCCAGCGCGGCGGTGCAGCGGCAGCTGACGCTGGCCCTCGCGGACCGGCACGGGGTCTGCGCCAACATCGAGTTCGTCTACCTGGCGCGCTGGCTGTGGCAGCAGGTCGCGCGGGTCGTGCCGGGCGTGGCCGCCGAGTCGCCGTTCGACCCGGCAGCGCTGGCGTGGCGCGTCCATGCCGCATTCGGCGATGCCGCCTTCGTCGGCGCGCACCCGCGCCTGGCCGCGTACCTGCAGGCGGCCGGCAGCGACGACGTGATGCGCTACGAGCTGGCCGTCCAGGTCGCGGCGCTGCTGGAGCAGTACGTCACCTACCGCACCGACTGGCTGGCGCGGTGGCAGGACGGGCGCGTGCCGCAAGCAGCGTCGGCCGGCGCCGTCGCCCTCGAGGACGAACGCTGGCAAGCGGCCCTCTGGCAGCGCATCGCCGGCGAGCTGGACATGCGGGCCGACCACCCGCTGGCCTTGCTGGTGGGCGCGCTGGAGCAGGGCGGCGACACACTGGCACGCCAGGCCGGCCTGCCGTCCTCGGTCCATGTCTTCGGCCTTTCCGCCATGCCGCCCCTGCACATGCAGGCGCTGCAGGCGCTCGGCCGGTGGATGGACGTGCAGGTCTACGCGCTCAACCCGTGCCGCGAATACTGGTTCGACCTGGTCGACCTGAAGCAGCTCAGCCAGCTCGACGCTGCCGGCCAGGGCGCGGCCTTCGAAGTCGGCCACCGCCTGCTGGCCTCGTGGGGCAAGCAGACGCAGGCGTCGCTGGCGCTGCTGACCGGCAGCGCCGATGGCCCCGGCGCGCAGACCACGGAGCACTACGAGGAGGCGCACGGGCCGAGCGTCCTCGCGCGATTGCAGGACTCGATCCTGGACCTGCGCGAGCTGGAGCCGGCCTCCATCCGGCGCGCCGCCGGCGACCGCAGCATCGAGGTGCACGTCTGCCACTCGCTCACGCGCGAGCTGGAAGTGCTGCACGACCATCTGCTGGGCCTGTTCGCGGCGGACCCCGGGCTGCAGCCTTCCGGCATCCTGGTCGTCACGCCCGACCTGGCGGCGGCCGCGCCGCTGATCGAGGCCGTGTTCGGCACCGCGCCGAGCGAGCGCCGGATCCCGTTCGCGATCACGGGCCTGGGCCGCAGCACCGTCAACACGCCGGTGCGCGCGTTCCTGCAACTGCTCGCGCTGGCCGCCTCGCGCTGCGCCGCCAGCGACGTGTTCGGCCTGCTGCAGCAGCCGGTGGTGGCGCGCAGCTTCGGCCTCGACGACGACAGCCTGCAGCAGGTGCATGACTGGATGCGCGAATCGGGCATCCGCTGGGGCATCGACGACGGGCAGGTGGCCGCGCTCGACCTGCCGGCGCAGGTGTCGCACACGCTGGCCGCCGGCATGGAGCGGCTGTATCTCGGCTACGCACTGCCGGACAGCGTGGACGAGCCGTTCGAAGGCCTGTTGCCGGCCGGCGGCGCCGAAGGCTCTTCGGCCGTCGCGCTGGGCGCGTTCTGGAATTTCATCCGGGCCCTGCAGGAGCTGCGCGACGCGCTGGGGCAGGCGCGCTCGCCGGCCGAGTGGCTCGCGTACCTGCACGCGACGGCCGACACGTTCATCTCGGCCGAACGAGCGGAAATCGAGGATCTGCTCGAACTGCACGCGACACTGGACGAGCTGGCGGCGGCCATGGAGCGCGGCGGCTTGCAGGAGCCGATCGCCTCCTCGGTCGTGCGCGCCGCGCTGGAGCGCGCGTTCGAGGAGCCGGCGCGCGGCGGCGTGCCCACCGGCCGCGTGACCTTCGCCGGCATGTCCAGCCTGCGCAACGTGCCGTTCCAGGTGGTCTGCGCCATCGGCCTGAACGACGGCGCGTTCCCGACGGCCGACCGGCCGCCGGAGTTCGACCTGATGGCGCAGGTCCCGCGCCTGGGCGACCGGCAGCGCCGCACCGACCAGCGCACGCTGTTTCTGGACCTGCTGCTCGCCGCGCGCGACGGCCTGTATCTCAGCTACGTCGGCCGCAGCATCCGCGACAACGCGCCGCTGCCGCCGTCGGTGCTGATCGCCGAACTGCTCGACGTGCTGGTGCCGGCGATCGCCGCGTCGGGCGACTCGGAAAGCGATCTGCAGGCCGCGCGCGCCCAGCTCGTGGTGGCGCACCCGCTGCAACCGTTCTCGCCGCAGGCGTTCAGCGGGAACGACGAGCGCGTGCGCAGCTTCGACGCCGAGCTGGCGCAGGCGCTGCGCGAGAGCCTGCAGGCGAGGGCGGGCGCCGCGATGCAGCCGCAGGCAGCCGTGGCCGCCGCCGACGACGCGGACCAAGAGGAAGTGCCGGCGCAGGCCGCCTGCTTCTTCACCGCGCCGCTGCCCGAGCCGGGCGCCGAATGGCGTGCGGTGCCGATCGCGCGGCTGGTGGAGTTCTTTCGCAACCCGAGCCAGTATCTCCTCAAGCGCCGGCTGCGGCTGGACCTCGGCTGGGACGAGGAGCCGCTCGCCGACGACGAGCCCTTCCTGCCCGACCTGCCGGCGCGTTCGCAGCTGGCGCAGCGGCTGCTGCCGCTGCTGCTCGAGGGCGCGGACCTCGCTGCGGCACGCCGCCTGGCGCAAGCCGGCACCGAGCTGCCCGACGGCGTGATCGGCACGGCGGAGATGGAGCGCGAACTGGCGCGCCTCGATCGCTTCGCCCAGGCGGTGCGCCGCGCCAGCGCGGGCCACACCCTGCCGCCGCACCAGGCCAGCATCGCGCTGGATGTCGCCGGCGAAGCCTGGACCGTCGAAGGCGCTTTCGCCGACCTGCGGCCCACCGGCGCGGTGCGCTGGCGCTACGACGACGAGCGCGCCAACGACGTGCTCGCCGCCTGGATCCATCACCTCGCGCTGTGCGCGCACCCGCATCCCGAAGGCGAGCCGGTCACCCGCAGCGTCACGCGCCAGGGCACGCGCACCTATCCCGCGTTGAGCCCGCCCGACGCGAAGGCGCAGCTCGCGCGCCTCGTCGCTGTCTACCGCCAGGGGCTGGCGCGGCCCGTGCACTTCTTTCCCAAGAGCGCCTGGGCGCTGCGCCAGGGCGGCGAATCGGCGGCGCGGCAGAAGTGGAGCGGCGGCAACTCGGCGTTCGGCGGCGAGCGCGACCACGCGGCCCACCAGCTCGCCCTGCGCGGCGTCGCCGATCCGCTGGACGGCGAGTTCGTCGCGACCGCCAACCTGGTGTTCGGCGGCATTCCGGACGAGTGGCTGCCGCACGTCTCTTCGGAGGAGCAGGAATGAGCGCCGCCGGGCCAGTGAGCCACACGCGATGTGGGTGCGTGGGGGCATCCACGTGAGCGGCCGCCAGCCCGAAGCGCTGGACGTCTTCCAGTGCCCGCTCCAGGGCGTGCGCCTGATCGAGGCCTCGGCCGGCACCGGCAAGACCTGGAACATCTGCGGCCTGTACCTGCGCCTGCTGATCGAGAACGGCCTGGAGGTCCAGCAGATCCTGGTCGTCACCTTCACCAAGGCCGCCACGGCGGAGCTGCGCGAGCGGGTGCGCGAGCGCATCACCCAGGTGCTGGCGCGGCTGGAGGAGCGCGGGCCCGAGTCGGCCGATCCGTTCGTCACCGAGCTGCTCGCGGCGTTGCACGACAAGGGCTTCGAGAACGGGGCGCTGATCAAGCTGCTGACGCGCGCCGCCCGCAACTTCGACGAGGCCGCGATCTTCACGATCCACGGTTTTTGCAAGCGCGCGCTCGACGACACGCCGTTCGCCGCCGGCCTGCCACTGGCGCAGGAGATGATCGAGGACGACGGCGAGCTGCGCCAGGAGGTGGCCAACGATTTCTGGCGGCGCGAGGTGGCCGGCGGCGGCATTGCGCCCCAGCTCGCGGGCTGGCTGCTCGAACGCAAGGATTCGCCGCAGAAATTCGCCGAGATCCTCAAGCGCCATGCGGGCAAGCCGCTGTCGGCAGTGGTCTGGCCGGAAGGCACGGGCGACGGCATGCCCGACCTGGACGACAGCGAGTTCCGCCACGCCCACGCGCAGGCCCGCGCGCTCTGGCGCGCCGGCCGCAGCGGGATCCTGGCGTGCGTCGCCGAGGCGCTGCCGCGCCTGAACGGCAACCTCTGGCGGCCGGGCTCGCTGGAAACCGCGGCCGAGCAGTGGGACGAGGTGCTGGCGGCGGCCGATCCGAACGAGTGTCCGCCCACCAAGAACAAGCTGAAGAACCTCACGCCGGAGTGCCTCAAGCCGAAGGCCAGGCTCGCGGCCTGCGGACACCACGACTTCTTCGTTGCCGCGCAGACCGTGCTCGACGCATGGAAGTCGCTGCAGGCGCGACTCGAACAAGCGCGCTGGGTCCTGCTGCGCCGGCTCGCCGAGGAAGGCCCCGAGCAGCTGCGCCGGCGCAAGCGCGAACGCCGCGTCGTCGCCTTCGACGACATGCTGTTCAACCTGCACGAGCGGCTGCACGGCGAGCGCGGCGCCGAGCTGGCGGCCACGCTGCGCCAGCGCTTTCCGGCGGCGCTGATCGACGAGTTCCAGGACACCGATCCGCTGCAGTTCGAGATATTCGACTCGGTGTACGGCGGCGCCGACGGGCTGCTGTTCCTGGTGGGCGACCCCAAGCAGGCGATCTACAGTTTCCGCAACGCCGACCTGCACACCTACCTGCAGGCGCGCGGCCGCGCCCAGGCCGAGTACACGCTGGCCGAGAACCAGCGCTCGACGCCGGCCATGCTCGCTGGCCTGAACGCGCTGTTCGAAGCCAACCCGCGGGCCTTCATGCTGGAGGGCCTGGACTACCACCCGGTGCGCGCCGGCAAGAAGCCGCGCAAGCCGCTGGTCGATCGCACCCGGCCGCGCGCGGCGCTGCAGCTGTGGCGCCTGCCGTCCGACGGGGACGAGGACGGGGCGGTCGACAAGAAGGATGCGAAGCACCGGGCCGTGCGCGCCTGTGCCGGCGAGATCGCGCGCCTGCTCGGCGCGGCCGAGCGCGGCGAGGTCACGCACGACGGCCGGCCGCTCGCGGCCGGCGACATCGCGGTGCTGGTGCGCAGCCACGCCGAGGGCAGCCTGATGCGCCGCGAGCTGCAGGCGCTGGGCGTGGGCAGCGTCGAGCTGTCGCAGACCAGCGTGTTCGACAGCGCCGACGCGCAGGAGCTGGAGCGCATCCTCACCGCCGTGCTCGAGCCCCGGCGCGAGCCGCTGCTGCGCGCCGCGCTCGCCACCGAACTGCTTGGCTGCACTGCGGCGGACCTCGAGGCGCTGTCGGACCACGAGCGCGCCGTCCTGCGGCGCATGGCGCAGTTCAGCGACTACCGCGACACCTGGCTGCGGCACGGCGCCGGTCCGATGCTGCGCCAGCTCGTCGCCGCCGAAGGCATTGCCGCCCGGATGCTGCTGCGCGCCGACGGCGAGCGGCGCCTGACCAACCTGCGGCATCTGTCCGAATGCCTGCACGAGGCGGCGCGCGAGCACCCCGGCCCCGAGGCGCTGCTGCGCTGGCTGCAGCGGCAGCGGCGCGAGCACGAGGGCGGCGAGGCGACGCAGGTGCGGCTGGAGTCCGACCAGAACCTGGTGCAGATCGTCACCATCCACAAGTCCAAGGGCCTGGAGTACCCGATCGTGTTCTGCCCGTTCCTGTGGGACGGCAGCGCCGGCGGCGGCGGCGAGGCGATCCCGCGCGAGTACCACGACGAGGCCGGCCGGCCGGTGATCGACTACCGCGATCTCGCCGACGACCCGGACGTCAAGCGCCGCATGAGGATGGAAGCCGACGCCGAGCGGCTGCGGCTGATCTACGTGGCGCTGACCCGGGCGGTGCATCGCTGCTACCTGGTGGTGGGCGCGTATTCCGTGAAGTCGTTCGGCCGCCCCTCGACCTCGGAATGCAGCGGCAATCCGCTGAACTGGCTGGTGGCCGGCGCCGGCATCGCGCCCGACGCCTGGCGCGAGCGCAAGGCGCCGGCGCAGCGCATCGTCGACGCGTGGAGCACGCTGGCGGGGATGAATTCGCCGCACATCGCGATCGAAGCGCTGCCCGACGCGGCACCGCAGCCGGTGGACATTCCGCGGCCCGCGCCCGACTCGCTCGCCGCCCGCCCGCCGCCGGCTCACATCGCATCGGGCTGGCGGATCGGCAGCTACAGCAGCCTCGCGCACGGTGCGAAGAGCGAAGCGGCGGCCGACCACGATCTGCGAGTGGAGGCGGCGGCGGGCGAGCACGCGGAGGCCGCGCCGACCCCGCGCGAGTCGCGGGACCGGGCGCTGGCGACGCTGCCGGCCGACGACATCCTGCGCTTTCCGCGCGGCGCGCGCGCCGGTGAGACGCTGCACGCCGTGTTCGAGCGGGCCGACTTCGCCGATCCGTCGCAGTGGCCCGAAGTCGTCGTGCAGGCGCTGCGTTTCAAGCCGCCGCAGGGCTCCGGCGACAGCGAATCCTGGGCCGCGATGGTCCTGCGGCTGCTCGCCGACGTCACCGGCACGCCGCTGCCGGCGGGCCATCGCCTGGCCGACGTTGCGCGCGACCGGCGCCTGGTCGAACTCGAATTCAGCCTGCCGGCGGCGGGCCTGGACGCGCGCGCGCTGGCGGCCACGCTGCGCCGGCACGGCTATCCGGTCGCCGGGCTGGCGTTCGGTCGGCTCGAAGGCTATCTGCGCGGCTTCATCGACCTGGTGTACGAGCACCAGGGGCGCTTTCACGTGCTGGACTGGAAATCCAACCACCTGGGCTGGAATGCGGCGGACTACGCCGGCGCGAAGCTCGCGGACGCGATGGCCCGGCAGGGCTACCACCTGCAGTACCTGCTGTACGCGGTGGCGCTGCACCGCTACCTGCGGCAGCGCCTGCGCGGCTACGACCACGAGCGTCACTTCGGCGGCGTGAGCTACCTGTTCGTGCGCGGCGTGCGTCCCGCGTGGACCGATGCCGACGGCTCGGCCGCCGGCGTGTATTTCCACCGGCCCTCGCTGGCGGTCATCGAAGAACTCGATGCGCTGCTGGGCGAGCGCGACGGGGCGATGGCATGAGCGGGATGGACGACCTCCCGTTCGAGCGCGGCGACGGCGAGGCGCAGCGGCTGGCCGCCGGCTTCGCCGAGCACGTGGTCCGCTGGGCGCAGCGCGCAGGCGGCGACGCCGCGCATCTGGAGACGCTGCGGCGCGCCGCGCGCATGACCAGCCTGGCGACGAGCGACGGCCACGTGTGCATCCTCCTGTCGGAGCTGGCGCGGGAGGGCGGGGACGCGGCGGCGCTGCGCGGCGCGCTGCTGGCGAGCGGCGTGGTCGGCAGCCCCGCCCGCCCCGCCTCCCTGCCGCTGATCCTCGACGAGGACGGCCGCCTGTACCTGCACCGCTACTTCGACTACGAAGTGCGCCTCGCGCGCCGCCTGGTGCAGGCCGCGAAGACGCCGCCGCGGGAAGTCACGCCCGCCTCACGCGACCTGCTCGACTCGCTGTTCGCGCCCCAACCGGACGGCGTCGTCGACTGGCAGAAGGTGGCCGCGGCCCTGGCGCTGCGGGGCGGCCTCACGGTCATCAGTGGCGGCCCGGGCACCGGCAAGACGACGACGGTGGTCAACCTGCTCGCGTGCCTGCTTGCGCAGGAGCCGCACCTGCGGATCGCGCTCGCCGCGCCCACGGGCAAGGCCGCGGCGCGCATGGCCGAGGCGATCCGGCAGCGCGCCGACCACCTGCCGCCGGAGCTGCGCGCCAGGCTGCCGCAGGAGTCCTTCACGATCCACCGCCTGCTCGGCGCGAACCCGGGCCAGGGCCGCTTCACCCACGACGCCGCCAACCCGCTGGCGATCGATGCGCTGGTCGTCGACGAAGCTTCGATGCTCGACCTGGCGCTTGCGGCCAGGCTGCTCGAAGCCGTGCCCGCGCCTGCGCGCATCATCCTGCTCGGCGACAAGGACCAGCTCGCCGCCGTCGAGGCCGGCGCCGTCTTCGCCGAATTGAGCGCCGACCCGACCCTCACCGACGCATGCCGGCGCGATCTCGCGGGCCTGTGCGGCTACCCGCCCGAGCGCATCGCGCCGCCGGCTCCGGTGCAGGCGAGCCCGCTGCCCGATGTCGCTGTGTGGCTGACGAAGAACTATCGCTTCGCCGCCGATTCCGCGATCGGCAAGCTGGCGCGGTACGTCAACGAGGGCCGGGCGCAGGAGGCTCTCGCGCTGTTGCGCGCGTCCCGTGTGAACGGGGCCCGTCCGCCTGGAGCGGCGCCGCAGGCGGTGGGCGCGAACGGGCCGACGGCGGCGGTGGCCGGCGCGGCGCCGAAAGGCAGGAGTGCCAGGAAAGCCAGCGAAGACGGCGCCTCGCTCTCGCTGTTCCCCGAACTGGATGCCGGGCGCGGGTCCACCACGACCGTCGGCTCGATGCCGGCGCAAGGCGACGCATCGGTGCGATGGCTCGACCCCGAGCAGGGTGACGACGTCCTCGACGCGATCGTCGACGGCTACGCGGATTACTTCGAGACGGTCCGGCGCGATCCGGCCGATGTCCACGCGATCACGCGCGCCTTCGCCGAGTTCCGCGTCCTGTGCGCGGTGCGCGAGGGCTCCAGCGGCAGCGTGTGGGTCAATGAGCAGGTGACGCGCCACGCCCGGCAGGCCCTGGCCGGGATCATGGGCGACCGGGCCCATGACCCGCGGTCGCCCTGGTACGCCGGCCGGCCCGTGATGGTCCTGCGCAACGACTACGTCAACAAGCTGTTCAACGGCGACATCGGGATCGCATTGCCCGCCGGCGATGACCTTGCCGTCGTCTTTCCCGATGGCGAGGGCAGCTGCAGGGCCGTGCCGATCGCCCGCATGCCGCCGCACGAGACGGCGTACGCGATGACGGTGCACAAGGCGCAGGGGTCGGAGTTCGACGCCGTCCTCCTGCTGTTGCCGCCGCAGCAGACACGGGTGGCCGTGGGCGAACTTCTGTATACGGCTGTCACCAGGGCGAAGCGCCGCGTAATGCTTTCGGCTCGTTCCGAATCAGTCGCGCAGGCCATTCGGTCTCGCCTGACGCGGCATTCCGGCTTGATGCGGCGGGTGGATGCCGGCCCCGGTGGCATGGCGGTCCGCTAACCTTGGCCAGACGCTGGTTTGCCCAGGTTGGCCGGCCAGCCGCCTCCCTCTAGAATGCCGCCCAGAGGAAGGGCATGACGCCGGAAGCAAAAGCGCGGGTCGACATCGACAAGCTGCTCGTGCAAGCGGGCTGGCATGTCTGCGGCATGGCCGACCTCGACATCCATGCCGCCCAAGGGGTCGCCATCCGCGAGTTTCCCCTGAACAACGGCTTTGGGTTCGCCGACTACCTCCTGTACGTCAACGCCAAGGCCTGCGGCGTGATCGAGGCGAAGAAGGCCGGCGCCACCCTCTCGGGCGTCGAGGTCCAGTCCGCCCGCTATGCGCAGGGCTTGCCCGCGAATCTGCCGGCATGGCACCGCCCGCTGCCCTTCCTGTTCGAGTCCACTGGCGTCGAAACCCACTTCACCAACGGCCTGGACCCGCAGCCACGCGCTCGCGGCATTTTCGCGTTCTACCGGCCTGAGCTGCTGGCCGAATGGCTCGCGTATCTGCCGAGTGCGCCCGGCCAGCCGGCGGCCAACGACGAGGCCCGCACCTTCCTGCATCGCATGCGCAACATGCCGCAGCTGGTGACTGAATGGGGCACCGGCGGCGCCGCATTCCAGCTCTGGCCGGCGCAGATCAAGGCGATCGAAAACCTCGAGAAGAGCCTGGCGGCCAACAAGCCCAAGGCGCTCGTGCAGATGGCCACCGGCAGCGGCAAGACCTTCACCGCCATCAGCGCGATCTACCGGCTGATCAAGTTCGGCGGCGCCCGGCGCGTGCTGTTCCTGGTGGACCGCGGCAACCTCGGCCGGCAGACCAAGAAGGAGTTCGACGCCTACGCGTCGCCGTACAACAACTTCAAGTTCGGCGAGGAGTACATCGTCCAGCACCTGCAGAACAACCGGCTGGACAGGAACGCGCGCGTCGTGATCTGCACCATCCAGCGCATGTTCAGCATGCTCAAGGGCCGCGAGCTGCCGCCCGAAGCGGACGAGGAATCGACCGAAGGCCTGGAGAACCTGTTCAAGGAGCCGGAGCCGATCGGCTACCAGCCGGCCATTCCGATCGAGACCTTCGACATCGTCGTGACGGACGAAGCGCACCGCAGCATCTACAACCTGTGGCGGCAGGTGCTGGAGTACTTCGACGCGTACCTGATCGGGCTGACCGCCACGCCCAACAAGCAGACCTTCGGCTTCTTCAACCAGAACCTGGTGATGGAGTACGGCCACGCGCAGGCGGTGGCCGACGGCGTCAACGTCAACTACGACGTGTACCGGATCAAGACCGAAGTGACCGAGGCCGGCGCCAAGGTGGAGAAGGGCTACTGGCTCGAGACGCTGGACAGGGCGACGCGCCGGCGCACCGCGTGGCAGCTCGACGAGGACTTCGAGTACGAGCCCGCCGAACTGGACCGCGCGGTGCAGACGCCGGACCAGATCCGCACCGTGGTGCGCACCTTGCGCGACCGGTGGAACGCGGACCTGTTCCCGCAGCGGGAGGAACTGCCCAAGACGCTGGTGTTCGCCAAGGACGACAACCACGCCGAGAAGATCGTCGAGATCCTGCGCGAGGAATTCGGGCGCGGCAACGAGTTCGCGCAGAAGATCACCTACCGCACCACCGGCACCAGCCCGGAGCAGCTGATCAAGGACTTCCGCACCGCGTATTACCCGCGCGTCGCGGTGACGGTGGACATGATCGCGACCGGCACCGACATCAAGCCGGTGGAGATCGTCGTCTTCATGCGCAGCGTGAAGAGCCGCAGCTTCTTCGAGCAGATGAAGGGCCGGGGCGTGCGCATCTGCAACCGTACCGACCTGGCGCAGGTGAACCCGGGCGGGCACGTGGTCAAGGACCACTTCGTCATCGTCGACGCGGTCGGCGTGTGCGAGCGCGACAAGACCGATAGCCGGCCGCTGGACCAGAAGAAGACGGTGCCGCTCGACAGATTGCTGCAGGCCGTGGCGCTGGGCAACGTGGAAGACGAAGTGCTGTCCAGCGTGGCGGCGAGGCTCGCACGACTGGATCGCGACAGCAGCGACGAGGATAAGGCCAAGGTGGTTGCCACCAGCGGCGGCCGCAGCCTGCGCGACCTGGCGACCGGCATCGTGGAGGCCTTGAACGTCGATTCCGACGGCAGCCCTGGCGCCGATGCCGCGGCGCAGGCCGCCATTCGGAACGCCGCACGCCCGTTCAGCAACCCGGCGCTGCGTGATCTGATCCTGAAGCTGCGCCAGAAGGCCGACCAGGTCATCGACATCGTCACCAAGGACACCTTGATCTCGGCGACCTTCACCGAGGGATCGGACCGCGCCAAGGAACTGGTGCAGACCTTCGAGCAGTTCATCGAGCAGCACCGGAACGAGATCACGGCGCTGCAGATCATGTACAGCCGGCCCACGCGCGCGCCGCTGAAATTCGACGAGATCAAGGCACTGGCCGACGCGCTGCACGCACCGCCGCACTTGCTGGACGAGAGCGAGCTGTGGCAGGCGTATGCGGCGATCCGCAAGGACCGCGTCAAAGGCGCGAGCCAGCGCCGGCTGCTCACCGACCTGGTCAGCCTCGTGCGCTTCGCCATGCACCAGGACAACGAGCTGGTGCCGTATCCCGAACGCGTGCAGGCAAATTACAAGGCCTGGCTCGCGCAACATGCTTCATTCCCTCTCAATTTGGGAGAGGGTAGGGGCGAGGGCGTCCCCTTCACCCCCGAACAACTTCACTGGCTTGAAATGATCCGCGACCACATCGCCGCGAACCTAGGCATCGAGATCGAAGACTTCGACTACGCACCCTTCAACACAGAAGGCGGGCTGGGCAAGGTGCATCAGCTCTTTGGCGCGCAGTTGCCGAAAGTGATTGAGCAATTGAATCGGGAGTTGGCGGCGTGAGCGGTGTCACACTAGTCGCGCTGCGAGAGCTCGGGGAATGGTCTGGAGGCAATACGCCACCCAAAGCCAACGCCGCGTATTGGAGCGACGGCACCGTGCCCTGGGTCTCGCCGAAGGACATGAAGGTCGACGAGATCACCGGGTCGGAAGACGCTATCTCTGAGGTCGCTCTCGAAGAGGGCCGAGTGGCCCTGTTGCCATCCGACTCGGTCCTGATCGTGACGCGCAGCGGAATCTTGGCCCATACACTGCCGGTCGCGGTCACAAAGCTGCCTGTAACGATCAACCAAGACTTGAAAGCGCTACGTCCTAAGCCTGGCGTCTTTTCCAAGTACGTCGCTCACGCCTTGCGCGGCGCCAGCCGCACCATATTGAATCGCTGCTCCAAACACGGGACGACCGTTGCGTCAGTCGATACCAACGCGCTCCTCGATTTCAAGATACCAATGGTGGACATTGACGCGCAACACGCCATCGTCGCCGAAATCGAAAAGCAGTTCTCGCGCCTTGACGAAGCCGTCGCCAGCGTCAAGCGCGTCAAAGCAAACCTTGAACGTTACAAAGCAGCCGTTCTCAAGGCGGCTGTAGAGGGGCGCCTCGTCGAAGCAGAAGCTGTCGTCGCGCACCGTGAGGGCCGTGATTACGAGACGGGCACGGAGCTTCTGCGCGGCATTCTCGACAAGCGCAGGCGAGGGTGGAGGACGAGGACGCGTTATGAGGAACCGCGCGGCTCTGCGTGTTCAGGCCCGCTGCCGGCAGGGTGGGCTTGGGCAACAGTTGAACAGCTGAACCCAGCGGATCGTCCGTGCGCATACGGTGTACTTCAGCCCGGCGAGCACGTTGAAGGCGGGGTCCCTTTCGTTCGGGTAGGCGATGTGAAAGATGGGCGGATTGAGCGGAGTGAGATGAAGTGTATTGACGTTGACATTGCGGCGGCGTATCCACGTACCCGGTTGAGGGGGGGCGAGGTCGTATTGACCTTGGTCGGTGCCATTGGGCGGACCGCTGTTGTTCCCGCTTCGCTTGCCGGGGGAAACGTGGCCCGCGCGGTCGGGGTGCTGCCTGTTGCACCAGACCTGAACGCAACGTGGGTGGAGGTTTGGTTCCGCAATCCCGCAAAGATTGCGGAGATGACGAGCAAGTCTCATGAGGTTGCGCGGAAGACACTGAATCTGGAAGATGTGCGGTTTGCGGACGTCGCGCTGCCGCCATTAGGGGAGCAGCGCCGCATCGTCGCCGAAGTCGACCGCCGCCTCTCGATCGTCCGCGAGCTCGAGGCCGAGGTCGACGCCAACCTGAAGCGAGCCCAGGCGCTCCGGCAGGCGACGCTCGCGAAGGCATTTTCCGGCGGTCATGCCTGATTTGGGTATGAAGATACCCAGAGTGGGTATTAAAATGCCCAAAATGGGTACAGTCAGCTCCCGCAAACGTGCACCGGCGCAGGTCAGTCTCGCTTCGGCGCTCTTCGGCACCGCCCAGCAGCGTGTGCTGGGGCTGTTGTTCGGCCAGCCGGACCGCAGCTTCTACGCCACGGAGCTGATCGCGCTCGCCCGGGCGGGCTCGGGCGCCGTGCAGCGCGAAGTCGAGCGGCTCGTGCAAAGCGGACTCGTGACGGTCCGGGCGGTCGGCAACCAGAAGCACTACCAGGCCAACCCCGCGTCGCCGATCTACGAAGAGCTCTGCGGGATCGCGCGCAAGACGGTCGGAATCGCGGAGCCGCTGCGAGCGGCGCTCGTACCACTGCAGGCACAGATCGAGGCGGCGTTCGTGTTCGGCTCCGTCGCCAAGCAGTCCGACCACGCGGCGAGCGACATCGACGTGATGATCATTTCGGACACGCTGGAGTATGCGGATGTGATTCTCGCGTTCCAACCAGTGGCCGAGGGCCTCGGACGCGAGATCAATCCGGTCATCTACACGGCCAAGGACCTCGCCAAGCGCGTCAAGGATGACAGCGGGTTCGTGAGCCGCGTGCTGTCGGAGGCGAAGGTCTGGCTGTTCGGAGGCGAAGATGACCTCCGCGTTTGAGAACCTTTGCGGCCCCGGCAAGCCGCTCCAGCCGGAACCCGCGAACGCCAAGGAGTTCGAAGGGCTGTGCGCCATGGGTCTGGACAAGCTGGCCGATGCTCACCGGCAGGGGCTGAAGCTCGCCAGCCAGTTCGATCTGGCCTACAACGCAGCGCACGCGCTGTGCCTCGCCGCGTTGCGGTGGCACGGCTATCGTGCCGGCAACCGCTACATCGTCTTCCAGTTGCTGCCGCACACGCTGCAGCTCGGCCCGGAGGTCTGGCGCATCCTCGCGAGGTGCCACGATGTTCGCAACCTCGGCGAATACGAGGGCATGCTCGACATCACCGAGCGGCTGGTAACGGACCTGCTTGGCGCGTGCGACAAGGTCGCCGAGAAGGTGCGGGCGCTCAAGCCACCTTCCACATGAACGCACCCGGTTCCCAGCCGGCTTGCACACCTGGCGCATCGTCGATTTCCGCGATCTGTGGACGCGATGCCAGTGATCTGTTAGAGTAAGGATTCCTTACTTCCGGAATTTTCCATGCTGGCCAAGATGACCTCGAAAAACCAGCTCACGCTGCCCAAGAGCGTCACGCAGGCGGTCGGGGCGGCGGAGTACTTCGACGTGGAAGCCCGGGCCGGGCAGATCATCCTGACGCCGGTGCGCATCCAGCGCGGCGACGCCGTGCGCGCCAAGCTGGCGGAGCTGAACCTGCAGGACTCGGACGTTGCCGCCGCGGTGGCCTGGGCCAGGGCGCAAGCGCCCGGCCCCGCGCCCGCATCAGAGCCCGGCGCGGCGTACGAGGTTCGAGCCAAAGCGAAGAAGGCCCCCGCGAGCAAGCGCGCGCGCAAGACATGAGTGCGCCGTTGCGCGCGGTGCTCGACACCAATGTGGTGTTGTCGGCGCTGGTGTTCGGCGGCGGTCCGGCCGGCCGCCTGCGGCTGGCCTGGCAGCGGGGGCTGGTGCTGCCGCTGGCGAGCACGGCCACGGGGCAGGAGCTGGTGCGCGTGCTTGCGTACCCGAAGTTTCGCCTGAGCCGCGAGGAGCAGGGCGAACTGGTGGCCGACTATCTGCCTTACGTGAAGAGCGTGCGCATCCCGAATCCCCCGCCAACCGTGCCCGCCTGTCGCGACCCGATGGACGTCGCATTCCTGCATCTGGCCGTGGCCGGCAAGGCGCGAGTGCTGGTGTCGGGCGACGGCGACTTGCTGGCGCTGGCGAACGTGTTCGAGCGCGCCGGCGGTTGCCCCATCCTCGGCCTGGAGGCCTTCCTGCGCCTCCACTCTTTCGATCAACTTGCCCCATGAACACCAGCACCCTGGTCCAGAAGCTCTGGAACTACTGCAACGTCCTGCGCGACGACGGCATGAGCTACGGCGACTACGTCGAGCAGCTCACGTACCTGCTGTTCCTGAAGATGGCCGATGAGCGCACCAAGCCGCCTCATAACCAGAGGAGCATCGTTCCCGCGGCCTCTTCCTGGCCGACCCTCCTGAAGAAGGATGGCGACGACCTGTTCGACCACTATCGTCACGTGCTGGAGGAACTCGGGAAGGAGAAGGGCACGCTGGGCCTGATCTTCGGCAAGGCGCAGAACAAGTTCCAGGACCCGGCCAAGCTGCGCCGCGTGATCGCCGACCTGATCGACGCCGAGACCTGGACCATCCTCGGCGCCGACGTGAAGGGCGACGCGTACGAAGGATTGCTGGAGAAAAACGCGCAGGACACCAAGAGCGGCGCCGGCCAGTACTTCACGCCGCGCGCGCTGATCCAGGCGATGGTGGACTGCATCGCGCCGAAGGCCGATGAAACGATCTGCGATCCTGCCTGCGGCACCGGTGGCTTCCTGTTCACCGCGTACAACTACATCGTTCATCACAACAAGAACCTGACCCGTGAGCAGACCAAGCACCTGCGGGATGCCTCCTTCACGGGCTACGAACTCGTTCCGGCGACGGGGCGCCTCTGTGCGATGAACCTGATGCTGCACGGCATCGGCTCCGAGAAGTCGGTGCCGGTGGTGGTGGGCGACGCGCTGGCGGCCGATCCCGGCAAGCGCTACGACGTGGTGCTGGCGAATCCGCCGTTCGGCAAGAAGAGCAGCACGGTGATCCTCGGCGAGGACGGCCGCGCCAGCACCGAGAAGGACATCGTCGAGCGCGACGACTTCTGGGCCACCACCAGCAACAAGCAGCTCAATTTCGTGCAGCACATCAAGACGCTGCTGGACATCCCCGGGCGCGCGGCTGTGGTGGTGCCGGACAACGTGCTGTTCGAGGGCGGCGCCGGTGAGACGATCCGCCGCAAGCTGCTGCACGAGTGCGAGGTGCACACGCTGCTGCGGCTGCCCACGGGCCTGTTCTACGCGCAAGGGGTCAAGGCCAATGTGCTGTTCTTCGACAAGAAGCCGGCCAGCCAGACGCGATGGACGAAGACGCTGTGGATCTACGACCTGCGGACCAACAAGCACTTCACCCTCAAGACCAACCCCCTGCGCCGCGAGGAACTCGACGAGTTCGTCGCGCTCTACAACCCGGCCAACCGCAACAAGCGCAAGGCGACATGGAGCGAGGACAAGCCGGACGGCCGCTGGCGCGGGTATTCGTACGACGAACTGGTCGCGCGCGACAAGGCGAGCCTCGACATCTTCTGGCTCAAGGACGACTCACTCACGGACAGCGACAACCTGCCGGCGCCCGAGGTAATCGCGCAGGAGATCGTGGAGGACCTGCAGGCGGCGCTGGAGCAGTTCAAGCTGATCGCGGGCGATCTGGGCGCGGACGTGGACGCGTGAGGCCTGAGCGCACCGTGTTTCGCAGCTGCCTCTGCGCGAGGACTGAATCCGAGAGCTTCTCACGAGGAAAGGGGTCAGACGATGAGTGCAATGTCGAACGTGATCACGATGGCAGTCGTGGTCGGCGCGGCAGCCATTGGTGTCGCTGTCTTGAAAGCCAAGTTAGCTGGCACAGAGGGTGCCGCAGGCAAGTTCAAGGCCAAGCCGCTGCTGACGGCCAACGAGTTGGAGTTCCTGGCTCGCCTGGAAGCAGCGGTACCGGAGCTGCGCTTTTGCCCCCAGGTGGCCATGGGTGCGCTGCTCGACCCCGCCGTTCCGCGAAGCGATAGGAAGGCGTATTACCGGTTGCGCGGCATGTTCTCGCAGAAGATCGTGGATTTCGTTGCGCAGGCGCGGAGCGATGGCTCCATCGTCGCGATCATCGAACTTGACGATCGCACGCACGAGTCAGAGAAGGATTCGAAGCGAGATGCCATGCTCGTGATCGCGGGTTACCGTGTGGTGCGCTGGAATTCACGGTCGAAACCGGACGCTGCAGCCATCAGGGGGGCGTTGTCTCCCAAGTCAACCGAGCCCGCCGTTGGCGACCTGGCTGCGGCGAGCCATCGCCGACCAACAGCGCAGGCGTGACGCGCTTGCCTCGGGAAAGCCCGCGGGCCCCGCCGCTACTTCGCCTTCACCGCCAGCACCGGACAAGGGACGGAGAGCAGCAGCTCCTGGGCCACACTGCCCATGATCAGCTTGCCCACCGGGGAGCGCTTGCGCAGGCCGATGATCAGCAGCGATGCCGGCAGCGATTCGACCAGCGCCTGGATTTCCTCTACGGCATCCTTGCCGCGGACGAACTGCTTGAACTGCGCATCGAGGCCGGCGTCGCGCAGCAGCTGTTCCACCCGCTCTACGTCCGGCACATCGGCCATCGACGCGTCTTCCTTCTGCCCGCCGGGACTGGCATTGACCACGATGAGCCGCTCGTTGCGGCGCTTGGCGATTTCCATTCCCTTGTCCAGTGCGGCTTGGCCTTCGGGACGCGGGACATAGGCGACGAGGATGGTCATCGGTTCGCTCCTTGTTGAGTTTCCATAAATACTACGCCCCTGGCGCCCGTCCGTCCGAAAGGCGGATCGCCGGTCGACTATCCTTCTGGTGATCGGCGGCTGGAGCCGCGCGTTGCAGGTCCGCATCGCTCGAAGGCACAACATGCAGTTCATGTCCTTGCGTTGGCAGCGCTGGCTCGCCGTGGCGGCCGGCCTGTTGGCGGCCTACGCGGCGCTGGGCTTCTGGCTGCTGCCGCTGCTGGTCAAGGATCAGCTGCCCCGGCTGGCCCAGTCACAGCTCGCGCGCCAGGCATCGGTCGGTGCGGTCGAGTTCAATCCCTTCACCTTGCGGCTGGCGGCCACCGACCTCCGGCTGGCGGAAGCCGACGGAGCACCGCTGTTCTCCGTGGGCCGGCTCGACGTCCAGCTGCTGTGGCGTTCGATCGTCCGGCGTGCCTGGACCTTCGCCTCCGTCCGGGCGGCGGCGCCGGCCGCCAACCTGGTGATCGCACCGGACGGCCGCTTCAACGTGGCGGAACTGCTGGCCACGCTCTCGCGCCATAGCCAACCGGCGTCCGGCGACTCCCGCCTGCCGCGCATCGTGATCGAGCGCTTCGTGCTGGAGCAAGGGCGGGTGGAGATGCACGACCGCCGCGCCGGGTACGACAACCTGTTCTCGCCGATCGACTTCACGCTGGCCAATTTCAGCACGCTGCCCGACCAGGCCGATGCGCACACGCTCAGCGCCGAGTCGGCCGGCGGCGGCACGCTGCGCTGGAAGGGAACCGCGTCGGTCAACCCGATCCACGGCAGCGGTGAGCTGACGCTGGATCAGGTCGCGCTGCCAGCGGTCGGCGTTTACCTCAAGTCGTACACGCAGGCCAGGGTGGCCGCGGGTCGGCTCTCGGCCACGCTGCCGTACCGCTTCTCCTATGCCGACGGCACGTTCGCCGCCAGACTCGCGGGCGCCAAGCTGGCATTGGCCGACCTCGCGTTGGCGCGCGAGGGCGCGACCGATTCGTTCGCTGCGTTGACGCGCCTGGAAGCCAACGGCATCGATGCCGATCTGGCGGGCCGGCAAGCCACCGTCGCACTGGTGCGGGCCGATGGCGGCAAGCTCACCGTGCGGCGCGATGCCAAGGGCGATGTCGACCTGGCCAACCTCATGATCGCCAGCGCCGGGCCGGCAGCGGCTCCGGGCAACGGCGCCGTGGCGCCGAACAACTGGAAATTGGACGTTCGTCAGCTGCTGTTCGACCGGATGGCGATCGCGGCGATCGACGAGTCCGTGAGCCCGCCGGTGAAGCTGGACGCCGGCACGGTGCGGCTGCAACTGCGGGTGGCCGCCGAACGGCAGGGGCCGGACTTCCGGTTGAAGCTGGACGATGCCGCATGCACGGCCGCCGATCTGACGGTGGCCGGCGGCACGCAGCCGCCGTTCAAGCTGGCGGAGGCGGGCTTCACCGAAGGCACGGTCGATCTCGCTGCGCGGCGCGTCGTGATCGAGCGCCTGTACGCGCAGGGCGGTCAGGTGCAGGTGACGCGCGATCGGCAGGGCGCGATCAAGGTCCCGGGGCTGTGGCCCAGGCCGGCTGCCGCGGCGCCTCGGGACCCGACACCAGCGGCAGCGCCGGGCGCGCCGTGGAGCGTCGTTGCGCGCAGCGTGGAACTGGGCCGCTTCAGCGGTGACGTGCAGGACGAGGCGCTGCGCGTCAAGGTGCACGTGAACGATCTTGGCGTGAAGGTGGCCGGCGCCGGCAGCGACCTGATGCAACCGGTCAAGTTCGACGCCGGCCTCGTCCTGCGCGAGGGCGGCCAGCTGTCGGCCCAGGGCAGCGTGGTGCCTGAGAGCGGCGCGGTGCAGGCCAGCGTGCGCCTGCAGAAACTCGCGCTGGCGCCGCTGCAGCCGCTGCTCGCCCGGCACGTGAAGCTGAAGATCGCCGGCGGCCAGGTGTCGGCGCAGGGGCGGCTCACCAGCGGGGCCGGCACGGCCAGGAGCGCCGCGCTGCGCTACGTCGGCGCGGTCAGCGTCGCCGGACTCCGGTTGAAGGAAGACGACGGCGACCTCTTCGCCGAGTGGCGCAACGTCAGTGCCGCGAACCTCACCGCCACCTTCGGCCCGAACCGCCTGGAGATCCCGGAGCTGCGGGTCGTGGATGCCGATGCCAAGCTCGGCATCGAGAACGACCGCAGCTTCAACGCGGCGCGGCTGCTGGTGCGTCAACCGGCTGCCACGTCGCCTGCGCCGAGCCCTGCGACCGCGCGTGCGGCGCCGGCCGTGGACGATGCCTTCCCGGTGCGCATCCGCCGCCTGCGCCTGCAGAACGCCAAGCTGGATTTCACCGACCTCAGCCTGCGGCCGCAATTCAGCGCCAAGATCTACGAGCTCAATGGCGTGGTCAATGGGCTGTCGTCCGACCGCAAGGCGCGCGCCCGGATCGAGCTGGACGGACGCGTCGACGAGTTCGGCTCGGCGCGCGTGCGCGGCGAGCTCAACCCGTTCGCGCCGCGCAACAACACCGACGTGAACGTCGTGTTCAAGAACGTCGACATGGTGCCGACGTCGCCGTACGCGATGAAGTTCGCCGGCTACCGCATCGCCGAGGGCAAGATCTCGCTGGACCTGCAGTACAAGGTGCGCGACGGGCAGCTCGAAGGGGCCAACCAGATCGTCATCGACAAGCTGCGGCTCGGCGAGCGCGTCGACAGCCCCGATGCGTTCAAGCTGCCGCTGGAACTGGCGATCGCGATCCTGAAGGACAGCGACGGCCGCATCGACCTGGGCCTGCCGGTGTCGGGCGACATGAACAATCCGCAGTTCAGCTACGGCGCGCTGATCTGGAAGGCGGTGGGCACCCTGCTCACGCGCATCGTCACGGCGCCGTTCCGCGCCATCGGCCGGCTGCTGGGCGTGAGCGGCGAGAAGCTGGAAGGCGTGGAGTTCACCGCCGGCAGCGAAACACTGGCGCCGCCCGAGCGCGAGAAGCTCAAGCAGATCGCGCAGCTGCTGGCCAAGCGGCCGCAACTCAAACTCACGGTGCCGGCGCAGTACGGCGAAGCGGCCGACGGCGCCGCGCTGCGCGCGCGCGCGGTGCGTATCGAGATCGACCGCCGCGCCGGCGTCAAGCTGCAGCCGGGCGAGGAGCCCGGGCCGGTGGACTTCGGCAATCGCGCCGTGCGCAGCGCGATTCGCGAGCTCTACGCCGCGCGCTTCGGCGAGGCGGAACTCGACCAGCAGAAGAAGGCGGCCGAGACCGCGGCGCCGGCGCCGGCCGCGGCGGCGAGTGCGGCCGGCGAGCGCCAGATCGAGGCCGCGCCCGGGAAACTGGCCTTGTGGCAGCGCGTGGGCAAGATGATCCAGGGCGAGCCGCAGGTGGCCGACGCGAGCGCGTTCTACACGGCGCTGCTGCAGCGGCTGAACCAGACGCAGCCATTGCCCGAGGCCGAACTGGCGCGGCTGGGAACCCAGCGCGCCGACGCGGTGCTGGCGGCGCTGAAGGAGGCGGGCGTCGATGCGTCGCGCGCCGCGGCCGCGGCGCCCGAGAAGATCGAGTCCGCTGCCGGCAAGCCGGTCTCGCTCAGGCTGGCACTGGGAGCGAGGTGACCCGCCCGGGGCTGGTGCCCCGCGCGGGGCCGTCTCCCTGTTTGAAGCGTCGGTTCACGGCGGTGCGGCTCACTTCAGGCGCATGTCGTTGGCGACCGAAGTCACGCCGCTGACGCCCTGGGCCACCGCGACGGCACGGTCGCTGCTGGCGCGCGAGCTGACGAAGCCGCTCAGTTGCACGCGGCCCTTGAAGGTTTCGACGTTGATCTCGGCCGACTTGAGCGCCGGGTCGTTGAATATCGCCGTCTTTACCTTGGTGGTGATGGCGGTGTCGTCCATGTACTGGCCGGTGCTTTCGCTCTTGTTGGTGGAGGCGCAGCCGGCCAGGCCGGTGAGGGCGATGGCGGCGACGACGATGCTGGTGCGGGTGAAATGGGTCATGGATGCCTTGGATGTGACGTGCCCGTGGAGGGTGGATCGCTGGTGGGCCGGACAGTGCCTGCAGCGAGCGGTGAATGGGCTTTGGGGTGTCCCCGCATCCGCGGCGTTGTTGTTCTGGGGTGGACGAATGGTTACGTACTCAACGGTTTCCGTCTGTAGTCCGCCAAGCCGCGTGGCGGACCCGCAATGGCTGGGCCGGCGTAGGACATCGCGCTGCAACGCGACCGTGGAAGGCGCCGGCGTGTTAGAAGCTTCCATTGGCTGGCTCAGCCGACTACCCTTCGCATACCCATGACGCTTTCGCGCTTCATTACCGACAACATGGAGGCGATCGTGCGCGAGTGGCAGACCTTCGCGACCACCATGGAACCGGCCGCCTCCACCATGAGCGAGCTGGCGCTGCGCGATCACGCCAAGCCGATCCTGCTGGCGATCGCCAAGGACCTCGAATCGAGCCAGACCGCGCTGGCCCAGGCCGAGAAGTCCAGGGGGCTGGCCGCCCCGCTGTCGGCGCGCGAGACCGCGGCGGCCACCCACGGGGCGCTGCGCCACGTGAGCGGCTTCGACATGAACCAGCTCGGGGCCGAGTACCGGGCGCTGCGGGCCAGCGTCATCCGCATGTGGACGCTGGCCCATCCCAGCGCGATTGATTCCTCGGTTCTGGAGGACATGATCCGCTTCAACGAGGCGGTGGACCAGGCGGTGGCGGAGTCGACCTCGCGCTACGCCGCCGAGCTGGCGCTGTCGCGCGACACGTTCATGGCGATCCTGGCGCACGACCTGCGCAGCCCGCTCAGCGCCATCACCATGCTGTCCCACCTGCTGGAGCGGGGCGCCAGCACCGACAGCGCGCGCAAGCAGTCGGTGCAGATCCAGCGCAGCGCCAAGGAGATGGCGGGCATGATCCGCGAGCTGCTGGAATACAGCCGCACGCAGCTGGGCAAGGGGCTGCCGGTCACGCCCAAGCCCTGCTCGATGCTGGCGATCTGCCGCGCGGCGATCGACGAAGTGCGGTCCGCCCGCCCGGACCGCAGCTTCCGCCTCGAGGTGCCGGACGACCTGGTGGGCCTGGTCGACGACGCGCGGCTGCGGCAAGCTCTGTCCAACCTGCTGAACAACGCGGTGCAGCACGGCGATGTCGAATCGCCCATCGGCCTGCGCGTGCGGCGTGAGGGGATGGAGGTGGTGATCGAGGTGACCAACCTGGGCACGCCGATCCCGAGCGAATCGCTGCAGGTGATCTTCGACCCGCTGGTGCAACTGTCCACCAGGTCGGCGGCGGCGCCGGAGCGGCCATCCACGAATCTCGGGCTCGGCCTGTTCATCGCCCGCGAGGTCGCGCTGGGGCACCACGGCACGCTGGGGGTGACCTCCGACGCCGAGCATGGAACGGTGTTCACGATGCGGCTGCCGACCATGGACGATCCGCTGCTTCCGCCGGCCCGCTGAATCGGGGCATCCATCAGCAGCGGTGCCGCTGGGCCACCCTACCAGCCCGGACCCGTCACGACTGCGGCGGCTCCGCGTGGATCGCGGCGGCAATGGCGGCGATGACGGCTTGCGCGGCCAGCCGGTCGCGCTCCGTCACGTCGCCCAGCGCCGCGGCCACGGCCGCTTCCACCGACACCGAGCGTGCCGCCTGGGCACAGCGCTCGCGTTCGGCCAGGACGGCGTCGCGCACGTGGATGTTGGTCGAGTGGCTCCCGTAACGGCCGGGCCCGAGCACCGGACTGTGCGTGGAACCCGCCGAATCCTGCTGCGCCGAGCGCGCCGCGGCCTCGTCCCGGTTGTGTTGTTCCCATTCGAGTTCCTTGCGGTTCGCCATGGCGTTCTCTTTGTCCGGTCGGCTCAGCCGACTCATTCGGTGAGCGTCAGCAGGATATCGGCGTACCAGGCGCAGTTCAGGCCCAGCGACTCGTCGACGCCTTCTTCGCGGGTGCCCATGTCGAGGCGGGCCGAATGGATGCCCAGCAGCGTCCACGGCAGCTGCGGATCGCCGTTCGGGTTGCGGATCACGACCGGCGCGCCGCTGCTGCCGCGATGCAGGCGCGCATCGGTCAGGAAGAATCCCTGGCCCTGGAACCGCACGCCGAAGGCCGACGCCACTGCTGCCTGCCGCGCCACCGGCAGGCGGTAGACAGTGTCGTAGAAGCCCAGCGGAAAACCGACCACCAGCAGGCTGGCGCCGATGCCGATTTCCTCCAGTGCCTGTTGCAGGTGCGCCGGGGTGAACGGACGGACGGCGGTCTGCCGCGGCACCACGGCGCGGTCCAGTTCGACCACGGCCACGTCGATCGGGCCACCGGCGTCCTTGCCCTCGCGCCACACGCTCCTGCCGTCGCAGTACAGCGGGATCGAGATGACGGTGGTGCGGGTGAGGTCGACCGCGTCGTCGTGCAGGGTGATCTCGATGCGGTCGGGATGGTGTCCGCTGGCGTCGTCCATCAGCACGTGCCGGCTGGTGACCACGAACAGGCGCTCGCCGCGCTGGAAGAAGAACCCGCTGGCGGCCGTCAGCACGCGAGTGCCGTCGAAGGTGGCGACGCGCGTGGCCGCCAGCAGGAGAGGTTCGATCGCCGGAGAGTCCATGCCCGCAGTCTCGCACGTTCGCGCCGGCAACGCGCGCCGTTCGCCGGCCGGCTTCGCCCCTGCCTCAGCCGTTCTCGGCCTGCAAGATCTGGCCCACGGCGGCCAGAAAGCGCGTGGCCAGCACCGGCAGCGGCGCCAGGTTGGAGGATATGGCCCAGATCCCCACCGGCGTCGCCGGCTCGATCGCCCGCACGACCATGCCGGGCGGCAGGGTCGGGGGCAGGCTCCAGCGCACGACCAGCGCGGCGCCGAGCCCCTGCTGGGCGAACGCGATCGCGGTCACCGGCGAATGGACGATGACCTGCGCCGACGCGGCGGCCTCGGCGCCGAGCAGCCCGGACACCAGCTGCCCCAGCGGCGCGCCCGGCGGATAGCCGATCCACGGGCTGGAGCGCAGGGCGTCGACGCTGAGCACCGGCTGGCCGGCCAGCGGATGGTCGCCGGGCATCAGGCACACCAGCTGGTCCTGTCCCAGTGGCGTGGCCTGGAGATTCGCGTGCACCGGCGCCAGCATCGAGATGCCGACGTCGGCGTCGCCCGTCAGAAAGCGCGCCGCGACTTCGTCGTAGGTGACGTTGCGGCAATCGATCTGCACGTTCGGGTGGCTCTGGGCGAACCGCTGCAGGGCCAGCGGCACCAGCCGCTGCGCGTAGCTGGCGCTGGTGACCACGCGCAGGCTGCCGGTGCCCGAGCGCGCCAGGTTGACCGCCAGGTCGTTGACCCGCCGGATGCCGCGATACAGGCCCTCCACCTCGCCGAACAGGCGCTGCGCCTCGGGCGTGGGCACCAGGCGCGTGCGTTGGCGCTCGAACAGCTTGAACCCCAGCCTGCTTTCGGTCAGCGCCAGCACCCGGCTGATGGCGGGCTGCGAGACGTGCAGCATGCGGCCCGCGCCGCTGACCGAGCCGGCGACCATGATGGCGCGGAAGACCTCGATCTGCCGCAGGTTGAGCGGGCTGCGCGGCTCGCCGGCGCCCTCGGCCTGGCTGACGAACGATTCGTCCTCTGCCCGTCGCGACCCGGAACCCGAACCCATAACCATCCCTTATTGGCTGTGCACATCAATCGATGATGCGATTGTGCGGCACGCCCGTATCCTCCCCGGCACAGCCTTTCTCCCTTCAGACCATGCGCAACTTCAAGCCGACCCAGTGGCTCGCCTGCATCGCGGCGGGTGCTTCCATCCTCGCCGCCGGCCCGGCGGCCGCCCAGTGGCCCGAGCGGCCGATCAACTTCGTGGTGCCTTCGGCCGCCGGCGGCTCGCCCGACGTGCTGTCGCGCGTGATCACCAACGAATTGGCGAAGGTGCTCAAGACGCCCGTGGTGGTGGACAACAAGCCGGGCGCCGCCGGCAACATCGGCCTGTTGCAGATCATCAACAAGCCGGCCGACGGCTACACCATCGGCTACGGCAACGTGAACACGCTGGCCGTGAACCGATCGCTGTTCAAGAAGCTGCCCTACGACGTGGACCGCGACCTGGTGCCGGTGGCGCACGCGTTCGACCTGTACAACGTGATGATCGTCCGCGCGGACTCGCCGTACCAGACCGCGGCCGCCGTGATCGATGCCGCCCGCAAGTCGCCCGGCAAGCTGTCGTTCGGCGCTCCCGGCGTCGGCACCACCGGCCACATGAGCGGCGAGCTGTTCCGCAGCATGGCCAAGATCGACGTGCTGTACGTGCCCTACAACGGCGGTCCCGCCGCGCTGCAAGACCTGCTGGGCGGCCGCACCGACTACCTGTTCGCCAATTCATCCGAAGTGGTGCCGCTGGTCGCCGCCGGCAAGGTCCGCGCGCTGGGCGTGACCAGCCTGAAGCGCCTGCCGCTGCTGCCGAACGTGCCGACCCTGGACGAAGCGGGCCTGAAGGGTTACCAGACCGTGAGCTGGGGCGGCGTCGTCGCCGCCAGGAACACGCCGCCGGAGGTGGTGACCAAGCTCAACGCCGCCATGCAGCAGGCGCTCAAGGCGCCGGCGGTGCGCGAAGGGCTGGCCAGGCTGGGCGCGGTGCCGGCCGGCGGCACCCCGGCCGAATTCAAGCAGATGATCGACCGCGAGACCGCCCGCTGGGCGAAGGTGGTCGAGGACGCCAAGATCGAGAAGCTGGACTGACGTGAAGCCGCTTTCCGCGACCGGCCGCTGGGCGCTGACCGGCGGACTGGTGGTCGACGGCAGCGGCGCGCCGCCGCGGCTGGCCGACGTGCTGATCGAGGACGACCGCATCGCGGCCGTCGGCCCGGCCGGCAGCATGCCGGCCGATGTGCCGGCGCTCGATGCCGCCGGCCGCGTGGTGGCGCCGGGTTTCATCGATTCGCACACGCACGACGACGGCTACCTGCTCGCGCATCCCGACATGACGCCCAAGGTGTCGCAGGGGATCACCACGGTGGTCACCGGCAACTGCGGCATCAGCCTGGCGCCGCTGGTGCGCGAGCAGCTGCCGCAGCCGCTCGACCTGCTGGGCCCGCCGGACCTGTTCCGCTTCGCGAGTTTCCGCGCCTGGATGGACGCGCTGCGGGCCACCCCGGCGGCCGTCAACGTGATCCCGCTGGTGGGCCACACCACGCTGCGCGTGGCGGTGATGGCCGACACCCAGCGCGAGGCGACCGCCGACGAAGCCGCGCGGATGCAGGCGCTGCTGGCGCAGGCGCTGGAAGCCGGCGCCTTCGGCATGTCGACCGGCACCTTCTATCCGCCGGCGCAGCATGCTTCGACGCAGGAGATCGTGAGCGTGGGCGGGCCGCTGCTGCAGTACGGCGGCGTGTACGCGACGCATCTGCGCGACGAGGCGGACCACATCGTGCCGGCGATGGAAGAGGCGCTGCTGATCGGGCGCGCTCTCGACTGCCGGGTGGTGTTCTCGCATCACAAGCTGGCCGGCGGCCGCAACCACGGCCGCTCGCGCGAGACCCTGCGCCTGCTGGAGCGCGCCGCCACGCTGCAGCCGGTGTGCCTGGACTGCCATCCCTATCCGGCGACGTCGACCATGTTGCGGCTGGACCGGGTGCGCATCGCGCGCCGCACGATGATCACCTGGTCGCAGGGCGATCCCCAGGCGCGGGGCCGCGACTTCGCCGACCTCCAGGCGGAACTGGGGCTGGACGACGAGCAGCTGCTGGCGCGCCTGTCGCCGGCCGGCGCGATCTACTTCCTGATGGACGAGGCCGACGTCGAGCGGATCATGCGCCACGAGCTGGCCATGGTCGGCTCGGACGGGCTGCCGTTCGACCAGCATCCGCACCCGCGCCAGTGGGGCACCTTCACCAACGTGCTGCGCACCCTGGTGCGCGAGCGCGGCGTGCTGCCGATCGAGACCGCCATCCACAAGATGACGGGACTGGCCGCCGGCAACTACGGCCTGGCCGACCGCGGCCTGCTGCGGCCCGACCAGCGCGCCGACATCGTGGTGCTGGACCCGCAGCGCGTGAGCGACCGGGCGACCTTCGAGGAGCCGATCCAGGCGAGCGTCGGCATCGACGGCGTGTGGGTCAACGGCCGCTGCGTCTGGGACGGCGCGCAGGCCACCGGCGCCTTGCCCGGCCGGGTGCTGACCCGAGGCGCCAGCCATGGCTGAACCGCGCGACAGGCCGGTGCTCGGCGTGCTGGGCGGGATGGGCCCGCTGGCCGGCGCCACCTTCGCCGGCCGGCTGGTGGCGCTGACGCCGGCGGCACGCGACCAGGACCACATCCCGGTGATCCTGCGCAACGACCCGCGCGTGCCGGACCGCTCGTCGGCCCGGCTGGGGCAGGGCGAGGACCCGCTCGAAGCGATGCTGCGCGGCATCCGGCTGCTGGAGCGCGCGGGCGCCGACCTGATCGCCATTCCGTGCAACACCGCCCATCTGTGGTTCGACCAGCTGGCCGCGCAGGCCAAGGTGCCGCTGCTGCACATCATCGAGTCGGTGTGCGACGACCTGGAGCGGCTCGGCGCCGGCGGCTGCCGCGTCGGCCTGATGGGCACGGCCGCCACCTTGCAGCTCGGGCTCTATCGCGGCCCGCTGCAGCGGCGCGGCTTCGACGTGCTGGAGACCGCGCCGGAAGACGTGCGCTTGTGCACGCAGGCCATCGACGCCGTGAAGACGAACCACCCGGAGCGGGCCCTGGCGCCGGCCGCCGCCTGCATCGAGCGGCTGATCGAACGCGGCGCGCAAGCCGTGGTGCTGGGCTGCACGGAGCTGCCGCTGGCGGTGCCGCACGCCGGTCGCCGCGCCTTCGGCGTGCCGCTCACCGATTCGATCGACGCACTGGCGCGGGCGGCCATCGCGCGCTGCACCATGGCGGCGGCGCCGGCCGAAGCGTGAGCCGCGCGGCGGGCCGGCCGGTCCGCCCGCGCACTTGATACATTGCGACTGAAACTGGAGAGCGAACCTTGACTCAGAAACGGACGATCGGCCTGGCCGTGGCCCAGTTGGGGCCGGTGCACCTGAGCGACAGCCGCCAGGCCGTGGTGCAGCGGCTGCTGGAGATGATGCGCGAGGCGAAGGGCCGGGGCGCCGAGCTGGTGGTGTTCCCGGAGCTGGCGCTGACGACCTTCTTCCCGCGCTACTGGATGGACGAGCAGGAAGCGCAGCAGAAGTTCTTCGAGACGGCCATGCCCAATCCGGCGGTGCAGCCGCTCTTCGACGAAGCCAGGAAGCTGGAGATCGGCTTCTACCTCGGCTACGCGGAACTGACGAAGGCCGGCAAGCCGTTCAACACCGCGATCCTGGTGGACCGCGGCGCCAACATCGTCGGCAAGTACCGCAAGATCCATCTGCCAGGGCACTCCGACCACAAGCCGCAGGCGCCGTTCCAGCACCTGGAGAAGAAATTCTTCAACGTCGGCGACCGCGGCTTCGGGGTCTGGGACACCATGGGCGCGCGCATCGGCATGTGCATCTGCAACGACCGGCGCTGGGCCGAGACCTACCGCACGATGGCGCTGCAGGGCGCCGAACTGGTGGTGCTGGGCTACAACACGCCGTCGCAGAACATCCACTGGAACGAGCCGGTGCACCTGCGCACCACGACGCACCTGCTGGCGCTGCAGGGCAACGCGTACATGAACGGCGTGTGGGTCGCCGCCGCCGCCAAGTGCGGCAGCGAGGACGGCTTCCACATGATCGGCAGCTCGGCGATCGTGGCGCCCACCGGCGAGATCGTCGCCCGCACGCTCGGCGAGGAAGACGAAGTGATCGCCGTGCAGGCCGACCTGCGCCTGGGCGAGCTGTTCCGGCAGAACGTCTTCAATTTCGCCAAGCATCGCCGGCCGGAGCACTACGGCCTGATCACCGGGCGCGTCGGCGCCGGCGAACCGCTGCCCCAGCCGCCGCTCGAGGATTGACCTTCCGGGCCGGCCCGGCGCGCCTCAGAACTCGAAGCCGCCCTGCTTGCGGATCGCCGCCGAGGCGGGGCCGGCGACGAGCGCGGCCAGCTGCTGCGCCAGGGCCGGCTGCTGCGCCTTGCTGCAGATGCCCAGCGTGTAATCGGTCGCCAGCTCGAACTCCTTGGGCAGCGAGCCGGCCAGCTCGACGCCCGCCGTGTAGTTGATCTCGGTCTCCTGGGTGCAGCCGATGACGTTGCCCTCGTTCGATTTCGCCATCTCGGCCATCGCGGTGGCGCCGTTGGGATAGGGGCGCAGCGCCGCCTTCAGCTCCTGGTCCAGCCCCAGCGCCTTCAGCACGTTCATGAAGTGGATGCCGGCGGTGGCCTTCTCCGGATCGGGGTAGTAGATCGCCTTGGCGGCGCGGAACGCCGCGGCGAGCTCGTCGCGATTGCCGATCTTCGGATGCGGCCGTCCCGCCGGCACCGCGACGCCGGTCTTCACCAGCCCCAGCGACCGGGCCGAGCCGGCCACCACGTGCCCGGACTCGACCAGCTTGGTCACCAGCGGCCGGGTCAGGATCACCAGGTCGCACGGCGCCCCGGCGAGCAGCTGGTCGCGCATCTGGCCGACGGCACTGAAGGTGCCGTTGACCGTGGCGCCGCTCTCGCGTTCGAACTGCGCCTGCACGCCCTTCACCACGGCCGCCGCGGCGCCGCCGCTCAATACGTTCACCACGCTCATTGCTTATTCTCCATTCGATCAGTCATTCTGTGCCGCGGCCATCAGCGCATCGGCCGTGAACGGCATGGTGCGCAGGCGCACCCCCAGCGCGTCGTGGATGGCATTGGCGATTGCTGCCGCCGTCGGTCCCGCGCTGCACTCGCCGGCGCCCAGCGACGGCAGGTCGGGGCGGTCGATCAGCGAGATCTCCACCGGCGGCACGTCGCCGAAGGTGAAGATCGGATACGACTCCCAGTCGTCCGAGCGGATGCCGGCCCCACCGATGTCCGACGCCTCGCGCAGCGTCCAGCTCGCGGCCTGGATCGCGCCGCCTTCGATCTGGTTCCTGGCGCCGTCGGGATGCACCACCAGGCCCAGGTCGGCCGCGATGTACAGGCGCGTCAGTTTCACTTCCTCGTGCAGCACGAGGTCGGCCACCACCGCGCAATAGCCGCCGGTGTTCTTGTAGCGGGCGAAGCCGATGCCGCGCCCGAAGCCTTCCTCGCCGCTCGCCGGCCGCCCCCAGCCGGCCAGGCGGGCCGCCTCGCGCAGCACGGCCTGGGCCCGGCCGTCCTCGAGATGGGCGAGCCGGTATTCCAGCGCATCGCGGCCCAGGGCCCTGGCGATCTCGTCCATCATCGATTCGGCGGCCAGCACGTTGGCGTGCGCCCCGAGCGAGCGCAGCGCCGAGACCCGCAGCGGCATCGCCAGCACGCGATGGTTGACGACCAGTCCTCGCGGGACGACGTACGGCGGCACCGCGTTGCGGTCCGAGCCGCCGCCGGTGTCCGGCGGCTGGTTGACGGCCATCGTGACCGGGAACGCATTGGCGGTCTGCCAGGCGCCCAGCAGCGCCGGCGTCTTGCCGCGCCCGGGGCGGGTGCCGTGGCCCTGGCTCCAGACCTCCTGCTTCCAGGACAGCAGGTGGCCTTCGCCGTCGACGCCGGCTTCGACCGCCACGCTCATGGCGCAGCCCAGCGGGGCGTTCGCCATCTCCTGCCGGCGCGTCCACTGCAGGCGCAGCGGCCGGCCGTCGGCATGCCGGGCCAGCCACGCCGCGTCGAAGGCCACGTCGTCGGCGCCGTTGTGGCCGTAGCATCCGGCGCCGTCGGCATGGCACACCGTCACGGCCTCCACCGGCAGGCCGAACGCCAGCGCCAGGTCGCGCCTGAGGTTGAAGATGCCCTGCGTGTGGCTCCACACCTGCAGTGCGGCGCCGTCCCAGTGCGCGATCGCGCAGCACAGCCCGATCGACGCATGCTGCAGGTAGGCGCGGCCGTACTCGGCGCGGAAGACCCGCGCCGGCGGCGGCAGGGCCTGCGCCGGCTTGCGGTCCAGGATCGGCGTGCTGTCGAGCGGCTGCGACCGGAGCCAGGCGGCCAGCTGCCCGGCGGCGGGGACGGACGGTCCCTGGCTCGTCCCGGCGGCAGCCGTCGGCGTCCAGGGCTGCGCTTTCTCCACCATCTTCGCCGCCTTCGCCAGCAGGTGCTCGGCCTCGGCGATCACGCCGACCAGCAAGCCGTCGCGCACGACCGTGACGACCCCGTCGAGGGCCGCGAGCCGCGGCTCCAGCTCGGCCCAGGCGGCCTCGTCCGGCTGGGCCTGCAGCACCTTGGGGCGGAACACCGCGCCATGCCGCATGCGTGGCAGCACGAGGTCGTTGATGAACTCGAACTCGCCGAACACCTTCAGTTCGACGTCGCTGCGGCGCAGATGGCCGAGCGACGAGGGAC
>NZ_DATMHS010000061.1:0-22088 GCF_035554825.1 Ramlibacter sp.
AGCGGGTGCAGCTTGGCGACGGCTCGCTCTATGCGCTCGACACCGGCATCGGCGGCAACACGTTCGACGTGTACGCCATGCTGTACGCCGCCTTCGGGCAGGCGCCGTCCACCGGGCTGCTGAGCGACTGGGTGGCCGATGCCGACGCCTTGCTGCAGACGCCGGGCCGGGACCTGGGCGACCTCGGCCAGGCGCTCATCGACCGCTACGCGCCGGGGGTGAGCAACCAGGCCTTCGTGAGCTACCTGTTCCAGGCGCTGGTCGGGCGCGCCGCCACCGCGCCGGAAGTGCAGTCGTACACCGACATGATCGGTCCGGGCCGCCAGTTCGAGACCGCGGGCGACCTCTACGCGTATGCGGCGCTGCTGGGACTGAACACGAACAAGATCGCCGGCATCGTGGGGTCGATCCAGCCGCTCGAGGCGAGCTATTTCGCGTGACCGTCCGCAGGCGGCGGGCCGCGCCGCGCGCTGCTTAAGGGAAAACCTTGGGCTGAGCAGGAGGGGCCGCTCCTAGAATCTGCTGCACTGCAACAGGTCGCGCCGCCAGCGGCGCGCGCGAGGAGCGCCACACAGTGCACAGCAAGAAAGCGACGGCCGCGAGCGGCAAACCTGCCCTGCGGGTGATCAAGAAATATCCGAACCGCAGGCTCTACGACACCGACACTTCCACGTACATCACGCTGTCGGAGGTGAAGCAGCTGGTGATGGATCACGAGCCGTTCGTGGTGCGCGACGCCAAGAGCAACGAGGACCTCACGCGCAGCATCCTGCTGCAGATCATCCTGGAAGAGGAGGCCGGCGGGGCTCCCATGTTCAGCGAAGCCGCGCTGGCCAACCTGATCCGTTTCTACGGGCACGCGGCGCAGGGGTTCATGGGCACCTACCTCGAAAAGAACGTGCAGGCGTTCACCGACATCCAGGCCAAGCTGGCGGAGCAATCCAAGACGCTGACGCCGGAGATGTGGGCCCAGTTCATGAACATGCAGAACCCGTTGATGCAGGGGATGATGGGCAACTACGTCGAGCAGTCCAAGCACATGTTCGACCAGATGCAGGAGCAGATGGCCAAGCAGACCGAGCAGATGCTCGGCGCCTTCGGCATCAAGCGCTGATCTGGCGAGGAACGCGAAAGTCCTCATCCCGGCGGGCCCAGGGCGGGTCGGGGAGAATGGAGGGTTATGACCGAAGCACCCTCCACCGAGACGAAGGCCCCGAAGATCGGGTTCGTGAGCCTCGGCTGCCCGAAAGCCCTGACCGATTCCGAACTCATCATCACGCAACTGAGCGCCGAGGGCTACCAGACGGCCAAGACCTTCGACGGCGCCGACCTGGTGATCGTCAACACCTGCGGCTTCATCGACGACGCCGTTCGGGAAAGCCTGGACACGATCGGCGACGCGCTGGCCGGCAACGGCAAGGTGATCGTCACCGGCTGCCTGGGCGCCAAGACCGGCTCGGGCGGGGGCAACCTGGTGCGGCAGATGCATCCTTCGGTGCTGGCCGTCACGGGGCCGCACGCCACGCAGGAAGTGATGGACGCGGTCCACGCCAACCTGCCCAAGCCGCACGATCCGTTCGTCGACCTGGTGCCGGCCGCCGGCATCAAGCTGACGCCGCGCCACTACGCCTACCTGAAGATCAGCGAAGGCTGCAACCACCGCTGCACCTTCTGCATCATCCCCTCGATGCGGGGCGACCTGGTGAGCCGGCCGGTCGGCGACGTGCTGAAGGAAGCGCGTGCGCTGTTCGAAGGCGGCGTGAAGGAACTGCTGGTGATCAGCCAGGACACCTCGGCCTACGGCGTCGACGTGAAGTACCGCACCGGCTTCTTCGACGGCAAGCCCGTGAAGACGCGTATGCTGGAGCTGGTCCGGACGCTCGGCGAGCTGGCCGAGCCCTATGGCGCCTGGGTGCGCTTGCATTACGTCTATCCGTACCCATCCGTCGACGAAGTGATCCCGCTGATGGCAAGCGGCCGCGTGCTGCCGTACCTCGACGTGCCGTTCCAGCACAGCCACCCCGACGTCCTGCGCCGGATGAAGCGGCCGGCCAGCGGCGAGAAGAACCTGGAGCGGATCCAGCGCTGGCGCGAGGCCTGCCCGCAGCTGGTGATCCGCAGCACCTTCATCGCCGGCTTTCCCGGCGAAACCGAAGAAGAGTTCGAACACCTGCTGCAGTTCATGCGCGAGGCGCGCATCGACCGTGCCGGCTGCTTTGCCTACAGCCCGGTCGAAGGCGCTGCCGCCAACGAGCTGCCCGGCATGCTGCCGCAGGAACTGCGCGAGCAGCGCCGCGACCGTTTCATGGCCGTGGCCGAGGAGGTGTCCGTCGCCAAGCTGCGCGAGCGGGTCGGTGCGACCATGCAGGTGCTGGTCGACGCCGCGCCGGCCCTCGGCCGCAAGGGCGGGGTGGGGCGCACCTACGCGGATGCGCCGGAGATCGACGGCACGGTGAAGCTGCTGCCGCCGGAAAAGCTGAGCAAGCAGCTGAAGGTGGGCGAGTTCACGCAGGCCCGGATCGTTGCGGCCGAAGGGCACGACCTCGTGGCGGTGCCGGTCTGACGAGCGACCACCGCAATGAAAAAGCCGGCTCGCGCCGGCTTTTTTGCTGGCTGCGGCAGTCACGCTCGTGCCTGCCGGCGCCGCAGAAACAACAAAGCCGGCAGTGCCGGCTTTATCATCTGTCGCTTGGTGCCCAGGAAGGGACTCGAACCCCCACGATGTTACTCGCTAGTACCTGAAACTAGTGCGTCTACCAATTCCGCCACCTGGGCATTTCAGGAAAGAAGGGATTCTATATCAAAAACATTGGACACAACAATACCGGACTCCTCGATGAGATCGAGGGAACCATCCAGGGGCACCGCGACGGCCACGGATTCGTGATACGCGACGACGGCGAGGGCGACATCTACCTGCCGCCCAACGAGATGCGCGCCGTGCTGCACAAGGATCGCGTCAAGGCGCGGATCGTGCGCCACGACCGCCGCGGCCGCGCCGAGGGCCGCGTCGTCGAGATCGTCGAGCGCCCGCCGCAGCCCATCATCGGCCGCCTGCTGCACGAAAGCGGCGTCTGGCTGGTCGCGCCGGAAGACAAGCGCTACGGGCAGGACGTCCTGATTCCGAAGGGCGCGACCGGGCTCGCCAAGGCGGGACAGGTGGTGGTCGTCGAATTGACCGAACCGCCCAGCCTGTACGGCCAGCCGGTGGGCCTGGTCAAGGAAGTGCTGGGCGAGATCGACGACCCCGGCATGGAGATCGAGATCGCCGTGCGCAAGTACGGCGTGCCGCACGAGTTCTCCGAAGCCGGCCTGGCGCTCGCACGCTCGCTGCCCGACAAGGTGCTGCCACAGGACAAGCGGCACCGCGTCGATCTCACCGACGTGCCGCTGGTGACGATCGACGGCGAGGACGCGCGCGACTTCGACGACGCGGTCTACTGCGAGCCGGCCAAGGCCGGCCGGACCAAGGGTTGGCGCCTGCTGGTCGCCATCGCCGACGTGAGCCACTACGTGCAGACCGGCAGCGCGATCGACATCGACGCCTACGACCGGGCCACCAGCGTGTACTTCCCGCGCCGCGTCATTCCGATGCTGCCGGAGAAGCTGTCCAACGGCCTGTGCTCGCTCAACCCCGAGGTGGAACGCCTGTGCATGGTGTGTGACATGCTCATCACGGGCACCGGCGAGATCTACGCCTATCAGTTCTATCCGGCCGTGATGTGGAGCCATGCGCGCTTCACGTACACCGAGGTGGCCGCGATCCTGGCCAACACCAAGGGCCCGGAAGCGGTGCGCCGCAAGGAACGCGTGCAGGACCTCATCAACCTGCACGACGTGTACCGAGCGCTGCTGAAGGCGCGCAACCAGCGCGGCGCCGTCGACTTCGAGACGGTGGAAACCCAGATCGTCTGCGACGAGAGCGGGCGCATCGAGCGCATCGAGCCGCGCACGCGCAACGACGCGCACCGCCTGATCGAGGAGGCGATGCTCGCGGCCAACGTCTGCAGCGCCGATTTCATCCAGCAGAGCAAGCACCCCGGGCTGTTCCGGGTGCACGAGGGGCCGACGCCGGAGAAGAAGGACATCCTGCGCAATTACCTCAAGGCGATCGGCGTCTCGCTGTCGATCAGCGAGGAGCCGCAGCCGGCCGAGTTCCAGCGCATCGCCGAGGCGACCAAGGACCGGCCCGACGCGCTGCAGATCCACACCATGCTGCTGCGCTCGATGCAGCAGGCGATCTACACGCCGATCAACAGCGGCCACTTCGGCCTGGCCTACGACGCCTACACGCACTTCACCAGCCCGATCCGCCGGTATCCGGACCTGCTGGTGCACCGCGTGATCAAGGCGATCCTGTCGAAGCAGAAATACGAGCTGCCGGCCTTGCCGACGCCGGGCGAGGCGCACGAGAAGCTGGCGCGCCGGCTGGCGAGCCGGGTGAAGGCGCCCACGCACAAGCCGAAGAAGCCGCCCGCGCCGCCCAGCCGCGAGGTCCAGGCCTGGGAGGCGGCGGGCCTGCATTGCAGCGCCAACGAGCGCCGCGCCGACGAGGCCAGCCGCGACGTCGAAGCCTGGCTCAAGTGCAAGTACATGCGCGAGCACCTGGGCGAGGAATACAGCGGCGTGGTCACGGCCGCCACCACCTTCGGCATCTTCGTCACGCTGGACCAGATGTACGTCGAGGGGCTGGTGCACATCACCGAGCTCGGCGGCGAATACTTCAAGTTCGACGAAGCGCGCCAGGAACTGCGCGGCGAGCGCACCGGCATCCGCTACGCGATCGGCAGCCGCGTGCGCGTGCAGGTGAGTCGCGTCGACCTCGACGGCCGCAAGATCGACTTCCGGCTGGTGCGCGACGACGAGGAACTGGTCCGGGCGATGAAGGACAAGGGCCTGGTCGGCGCGGGGGCCGCGCCCGGCAAGGCTGGCGGCAAGCGCGCTGCCAAGCGCCCCGGTGGCGAGGCCGGCTCCTCGATGGGGGCGCTCAAGGCCGCCGTGAAGAAGGCGGCCAGCAAGAGCAAGGGCCGCAAGCCGCGCCGCTGAGTGGCTCCGGTCGGGGGGTGCTGCGCGAAGCGGTTAGCATCCGCGCAGCACATCACCGACAAGGAGTCCTCATGGCAACCAAGGAAGCGGCCACGCGGGTCGCGATCGTCACGGGCGGCAACGCCGGCATCGGCAAGGCGGCCGCCCTGGCGCTGCTGGGCGACGGCTGGCGCGTCGCCATCGCCGGGCGCCGGCGCGAGGCCCTGGATCAGGTGGTCGCCGAATGCGGCGCGGGCGACCGCATCCTGCCCGTGCCGACCGACGTCACCGACCCCGCCTCGGTGGCGGCGCTGTTCGCCGCCACGCAGCAGGCCTGGGGCCGCGTCGACCTGTTGTTCAACAACGCGGGCATCGGCGCGCCAGCGGTGCCGATCGAGGAACTGCCGCTGGAGAAGTGGCAGCAGGTGGTCGATACCAACCTGAACGGGATGTTCTATTGCATCCAGCAGGCGTTCAAGGCGATGAAGGCGCAGTCGCCGATGGGCGGGCGCATCATCAACAACGGCTCGATCTCGGCCCACGCGCCGCGCCCGTTCTCGATCGCCTATACCGCCACCAAGCACGCGGTGACGGGGCTCACCAAGGCCGCCGCGCTGGACGGCCGGGCATACAACATCGCCGTCGGCCAGATCGACATCGGCAACGCCGGCACCGACATGGCCAACCGGATGGCCAAGGGCGTGCCGCAGGCCAACGGATCGATCGCGCCGGAGCCGCTGATGGACGTGAACATCGTCGGCCAGTCGGTCCTCTACATGGCCAATCTGCCGCCGGAGGCCAACGTGCTCTTCCACACGGTGATGGCCACCAAGATGCCCTTCGTCGGGCGCGGCTGACGAGCCCTCAGAGTGCCGGGGCGGCGGCTGGCGCGAACTGCGTCGCCCGGGCGAGCTGGGCCGCCGTCAACGGCTGGCCGGCGGGCCAGGACTGGGCCGCCAGTCCGTGCAGATACACGGCCGCCGCGGCGGCGTCGAAGGCGCTGCCCGCGCCGGCGAGTCGGGCCGCCATCAGGCCCGCCAGCACGTCGCCGGTGCCGGCCGTGGCCAGGCGCGCATTGCCGGTCGGATTGACCAGCGGGGCGCGGTCCGGGGCGGCCGTGACGGTGCCCGAGCCCTTGAGGACCACCACCGCGCCGAAGCGCTGCGCCAGCTGCCGGCTCGCGGCGAGCCGGTCGGCCTGGACGTCGCCAGCGCCGCAGCCGAGCAAGCGCGCGGCTTCGAGCGGGTGGGGGGTGAGGACCGTGGGACGCGCGCGCCGCCCGCGCGCCGCCAGCAGCGACTGCAGTTGCGCATCGACGGCGATCGCGTTGAGCGCGTCGGCATCCAGCACCAGCGCCCGGGCCTGCGCGATCACGGCCGGCAGCGCCTCGCGCACCGCCTCGCCGCCGCCACAGCCGCAGGCCACGCTCATGCGCGAGAGGTCCAGCGATCGCCAGTCGCGCAGCATGAAGGCCGGCTGGGAGGCGTCGAAGGGCGGCGCGGCCGGATCCAGCAGGGCCACGAACACGCGACCCGCGCCCCCATGCAGCGCCGCGTCGGCAGCCAGCAGCGCCGCTCCGCCCATGCCGCAGGCGCCTCCCACGACCACGACGTCGCCGTAACTGCCTTTGTGCGAGGCGTGGCGCCGCGCCGCATCCGGCGGCGGCCCGGCGAGCCACGCCGTCGGATCGGCGGGTGCGGCGACGCCCAGGTCGTCGAACCAGACCTGTCCCGCCGCGTCGCGCCCGCCGCCGGTGAACAGCCCCGGCTTGAGCGTGAGCAGGCACAGCGTGTGGCTGGCGCGCAGCGGCTGCCCGGCGCCGGTGTCGGCGGCCAGTCCCGAGGGGAGATCGACGGCGAGCACCGGCTGCGCGCCCTCGTTCATGGCCCCTGCCCACGCGGCCAGCTCGTCCTCCAGCGGCCGGCCGGCACCCAGGCCCAGCATGGCGTCGATGGCGAGCTCCCATGTCGCGGGGGGTCGCGCCGCGAACGGGACGCCGGCCGCGCGCGCGCGCCGCAGCGAGGCCAGGGCATCGGGCGGTGCCCGGCCCGGGTCGCCCGACCAGGTGATCACCGGGTTCTTGCCCCACGCGCGCAGGTGCGTGGCCGCCTCGAATCCGTCGCCGCCGTTGTTGCCCGGGCCGCAGGCGATCCAGATGGTCTTTGCATGCGGCGCCAGGGCCAGCGCCAGCCTGGCGACGGCGAGTCCGGCGCGCTGCATCAGCGTGTGCGGCGGCAGCGGCGCCGCCGCGTGCTGCTCGATGGCCCGGCTGGCCGCCATGTCGAACAATGGCCAGGCGCGGCCCGGGCGGATACGTTCCATGGCCGGATTCTCCACCGGCGCCGCGCGACTTACAAACGAAGGCGCTCGACGCCCAGGCCTTCGATGTCGACCGCGGGCGCGCGCCCCGCGACCAGATCGGCCACCGCCCGGGCGCTGCCGCAGGACAGCGCCCACCCGCTGGAGCCGTGGCCCAGGTTCAGCCAGACCCGCGGGATGCCGCTGGCGCCGAGCAGGGGCGGGCCGTCGGGCAGCATCGGCCGCGCGCCTTTCCATTCCTGGACGCCGGCCCCGGTATTGGCCAGCTGCGCGGCGCCGGGGAACCAGTCGTGCAGCACCTTGTACAGCGTCTCGATCGATGCCCGGCGCTTGCGGTCCGGGTCGCCGCCGATTTCGGCGCTCCCGGCGACCCGCACGCGGTTGCCCAGGCGCGCGATGGCGACCTTGTAGCGCTCGTCCATCAAGGCGCTGCGCGGCGCGTTGAGCGGCTCGCGGATCGGCGCGCTGATCGAGTAGCCGTACACCGGCACCAGCGGCACGCGCAGGCCGAGCGGCCGCAGCAGGGCCGCCGATTCGACGCCGCCGCAGACGATCACGGCGTCGAACACACGCTGCTGCGGCGCGTCGGCGCCGAGCGCCCACACGTTGAGCGCCGCGGGGTTGGCGCGGTCGAGCGCATCGACCGCATGGTTGAACTCGAACGTCACGCCTTCGCGCTGGGCTTCGTTCTTCAGCAGCAGGGCGAACTGGCGGCAGTTGCCGACCTCGTCCCCGGGCAGGTGCACCGCGCCGACGAAGCGCGTGTCGGGGTTCAGCGCCGGCTCCGCCGCCCGCGCCTCGTCCGCCGTCAGTTCCTTGAACGCAACTTCGGCGTCGCGCAGCACCTGCAGGCTGGGCTGCACCAGCTTGCGGTCCTTCTCGCCGCGCAGCAGCACCATGTAGCCGGCGCTGTGGTCATAGTCGAACTGGAAGTGCTCGCGGATCTCCCCCAGCCGCGCGCGGCTGTAGAACGCCAGCCGCTGCATGCGGGCGCGGTTGGCGGCATAGGTCGCCGGGTCGCACGACTTGAACCAGCGCCACATCCAGGCGACGTGCGCGCGCGACAGCGGCAGCGTCACCCGCACCGGTGCGTGCTGGCGCATCAGGTAGCCGGCGATCTTGCCGGGCATGCCGGGCGAGGCCCAGGGCGTGACGTAGCCGGGTGCGACGACGCCGGCGTTGGCGAAGCTGGCCTCTTCGGCCACGGCGGCGCGTCGCTCGAAGACGGTGACCTCGTGCCCGTCCACGGCAAGCTCGAAGGCGGTGGTGACGCCGACGATGCCGGCGCCGATGACGGCGACTCTCATGGCTGCGTTCCCTTGCGTGGCGCGCCCGTCATGCGGCGCCCGACAGGCCGGCGAGCACGTCCTGGGCGCGCAACCCGATGTTCAGCACGGCGTCGTCGTGCAGCGCCCCGTGCCAGATCATCAGGCCGACCGGCAGCTCGCCGCGCGCGTGGCAGGGGATCGACAGCGCGCAGCCGTCGAGCATGTTGACCACGCTGGTGTTGCGCAGCAGCAGGGCGTTGACGCGGAAGAATTCCCGGTCGCGCGCCTCGTCCTGCGCGACATCGACGCCGGTGGCGGGCGCCAGGTCGCGGATCGGCGGCGCCACGATCGGCACCGTGGGCGACAGCACCGCGTCGAAGCCGGCCAGCGCCGTGTGCACCCGGCTGATCCACTCCTGGCGGGCGCGGAACAGGTCGAGGTATTCCCAGGCCTTCATGGTGGCGCCGCGCTCGATGCGAAAGCGCACGCGGGGGTCGTAGCCGTCGCCGGCGCGCTCGAGCAGGGCGCGGTGCCAGGCGTAGCTTTCCGCGGCCGTGAACCCGCCGAGCGTCTGCAGGCTGCCGAGATCGCGGATGGCCTCCAGCGAAATCTCCTCGATCCGCGCGCCGGCCCGGCGCAAGGCGGCGAGCGCGCGCTCGAAGGCGTTGGCGACGGTCTGGTCCATGCCGTCGAGCATGCTGGTCCTGGCCATCGCCAGCCGATAGCCGGACAGCGGCGCCTGCGAGCGCTCGACGGTCCGGCCGGCGAGGATCTCGTGTGCCAGGATCGCGTCGCGCACCGTCCGCGTCATGGCGCTCACGGTGTCGAGCGTCGTCGACAGCGGCAGCGCGCCCTGGGCAGGCGTCAGCCGCGCCGTGTTCTTGAAACCGACGATGCCGCACAGGGCGGCCGGAATGCGGATCGAGCCGCCGGTGTCCGAGCCCAGGCCGATGAAGGCGGCGCCGGTGGCGACCGAGACGGCCGCGCCGGACGACGATCCGCCCGGCACGCGCGGGGTGACCGGGTCCGCCGGATTCGCCGGGGTGCCGTGGTGCGGGTTGGTGCCGACGCCGGAGAAGGCGAACTCGGACATGTTGGTGCGGCCGATGACGACGCCGCCGGCGGCCTTCAGGCGCTCGACGGCGACGCAGTCCCGGGCCGCCGGCGGCGCGTCCGCCAGGACCTTCGAGCCGGCGGCGGTGGTCTGTCCGGCCACGTCGAACAGGTCCTTGACCGAGACCGCCAGGCCGGCCAGCGGTCCGGCCGTCCCTGCCGGGTCAGCCGCCGCACGCCGGGCTTCGTCGAACGAGGTCGCCACGAACGCGGCGCTGCAGGCGGGCGACTGGGCAATGCGGATGCATTCGTCCATCTCGGCCGTGGCGCGGGCCTGGCCTGCGAGCAGCCGTTCGCGGGTGGCGATGAGGTCGTGGCGCATGGGGGATTCCGTCAGCGGTGCTATAATTTTTGGGTTTTGCCGGGCCGGCGTGCGAGCCGCGCCGATCCGCCGGGCAAAACAATCGCGAATCCAGCCCCACAAGGTGTTGTCGCTGCCTCGAAGGCAGCAGCAATTTACGGGCTGGATTTTAGACCCAACCTTCAGGAAAGCAGACCATGGCAGTCACAATGCGTGAAATGCTGGAAGCCGGTGTCCATTTCGGGCATCAGACGCGCTTCTGGAACCCCAAGATGGCCCCGTTCATCTTCGGCCATCGCAACAAGATCCACATCATCAACCTGGAAAAATCGCTTCCGATGTTCCAGGAGGCGACGAAGTTCGTGCGCCAGCTCGCCGCCAACCGCGGCACCATCCTCATGGTCGGCACCAAGCGCCAGGCCCGCGACATCGTGTCGACGGAAGCCCGCCGCGCCGGCGTGCCCTTCGTCGACCAGCGCTGGCTGGGCGGCATGCTGACGAACTTCAAGACGGTGAAGACCTCGATCAAGCGCCTCAAGGACATGAAGGCCCAGCAGGAAGCCGGCCTCGAGTCCATGTCGAAGAAGGAACAGCTGATGTTCCAGCGCGAGATGGAGAAGCTGGAGAAGGACATCGGCGGCATCCAGGACATGAACAGCCTGCCCGACGCCATCTTCGTGATCGACGTGGGCTTCCACAAGATCGCCGTCTCCGAAGCCAAGAAGCTGGGCATCCCGCTGGTCGGCGTGGTCGACTCGAACCATTCGCCCGAGGGCATCGACTACGTGATCCCCGGCAACGATGACTCCGCCAAGGCCGTCGCCCTGTACGCCCGCGGCATCGCCGACGCGATCCTGGAAGGCCGTTCCAGCGCCACGGCGGACGTGGCCAAGGCGGTCGCCGAAGGCAGCGACGAATTCGTCGAGGTGCGCGAAGGCGCCGGCGCCTGATCGAGCACCCGAGGCCGCAAGGAAGGGGCTCTCGGGCCCCTTTTTGCTACCGAAACCTGAACTGAACGATACGAGGTAAGAAATGGCTGCAATCACCGCAAGCATGGTTGGCGAACTGCGCGCGAAGACCGACGCGCCGATGATGGAGTGCAAGAAGGCGCTCACCGAAGCCAACGGCGACATGGAGAAGGCCGAGGAACTGCTGCGCGTCAAGCTCGGCAACAAGGCCGGCAAGGCTGCCGCGCGCATCACCGCCGAAGGCGTGGTGACCGCGTTCATCGACGGCAATTCGGGCGCGATGCTCGAAACCAACTGCGAAACCGACTTCGTCACCAAGAACGACGGCTTCCTGGCCATGGCGCGCGCCGCGGCCGAGCTGGTCGCCAAGCACGATCCCGCCGACGTCGCGGCGCTCGGCGCGCTGGCCTATTCGCAGGACGGCTTCGGCCCCACCCTGGAAGACGTGCGCAAGGGCCTGATCGGCAAGATCGGCGAGAACATGAGCTTCCGCCGCTTCAAGCGCTTTGCCGGCGGCAGCAAGCTCGCCTCCTACCTGCACGGCACCCGCATCGGCGTCGTCGTCGAGTACGACGGCGACGAAGTGGCTGCCAAGGACGTGGCGATGCACGTCGCCGCGATGAAGCCGGTCGCGCTGACCAGCGCCGACGTCCCGGCCGAACTGATCGAGAAGGAACGCGCGGTTGCCATGGGCAAGGCCGAGGAGGACCGCAAGGCCGCCGAGGCGGCCGGCAAGCCGGCGCAGTCCGCCGAGATCGTCGCCAAGCGCGTCGAGGGCGGGGTGCAGAAGTTCCTGAAGGAGGTGTCGCTGTTCAACCAGGCCTTCGTCAAGAACGAGAAGCAGACCGTCGAGCAGATGCTCAAGGCCGCGAACACGACGGTGAAGGGCTTCACGCTCTACGTCGTGGGCGAGGGCATCCAGAAGAAGGTGGACGATTTCGCCGCCGAAGTGGCGGCGCAGGTCGCCGCCGCCAAGGCCGGCGCCTGAGCGTTCCTGCCTCCCGTGCAAAGGGCGGTCCGCGTGACCGCCCTTTGCACAACCCGCCTCGCCAGGCGTCAACGCCGGTACACTCAACCCGTCTTTCAAGGAGCCCGTTCATGTCCCTTCGCCAGCCAGCCCACAAGCGCATCCTGCTGAAGCTGTCTGGGGAGGCCCTGATGGGCGACGATGCCTTCGGCATCAACCGCGCCACCATCGTGCGGATGGTGGAGGAGGTGGCCGAGGTCGTGAACATGGGCGTGCAGGTCGCCATCGTGATCGGCGGCGGCAACATCTTTCGCGGCGTGGCCGGCGGCTCGGTCGGCATGGACCGCGCGACCGCGGACTACATGGGCATGCTGGCCACGGTGATGAACTCGCTGGCCCTGGCCGATGCCATGAACAAGCAGGGGCTGATCCCGCGCGTGATGTCCGCCATCGGGATCGAGCAGGTGGTCGAGCCGTACGTCCGGCCCAAGGCGTTGCAGTACCTCGAAGAAGGCAAGGTCGTGATCTTCGCGGCCGGCACCGGCAACCCGTTCTTCACCACCGACACCGCGGCCGCCCTGCGCGGCGCCGAGATCGGCGCCGAGGTGGTGCTGAAGGCGACCAAGGTCGACGGCGTCTACTCGGCCGACCCGCAGAAGGACCCGTCCGCCACCCGCTACGCCACGATCTCGTTCGACGAGGCGATGACGCAGAATCTGGGCATCATGGACGCGACGGCGTTCGCCCTGTGCCGCGACCAGAAGCTGCCGATCAGGGTCTTCTCCATCGTGAAGCACGGCGCACTGCGACGGGTGGTGATGGGCGAGGACGAAGGCACGCTCGTCTACGCTTGAGAATGTCAGAGGAGAACAAGATGACCACCATTGCCGAAATCACCAAGACCATGCAGGGCAAGATGGACCAGACCATCGCCGCCTTCAAGCAAAGCCTGGTCAAGATCCGCACCGGCCGCCCCAACCCGGGCCTGCTGGACACCGTGCACGTCGACTACTACGGCTCGAACCTGCCGATCAGCCAGGTGGCCAACGTGTCGGTGCTCGATGCGCGCACGCTGAGCGTGCAGCCCTGGGAAAAGAACATGGCCGCCAAGATCGAGAAGGCGATCCGCGACAGCGACCTCGGGCTGAATCCGGCCTCGATGGGCGAGCTGATCCGCATCCCGATGCCGCCGATGAGCGAGGAGCGCCGCAAGGAGATGACCAAGGTCGTGCGCCACGAGGGCGAGGCGGGCAAGATCGCGATCCGCAACCTGCGGCGCGACGCCAACGACCACGTCAAGCGGCTGGTGAAGGACAAGCAGGCCTCCGAGGACGACATGAAGCGCTCCGAGGCCGAGATCCAGAAGATCACCGACCGCCACATCGCGGAGATCGACCAGCTGGTGCACGGCAAGGAACAGGAGATCCTGGCGGTCTGACCGCCAGCCCGCCACCGAGCCGCGCCGCGAGCCGCCCCCAGTTCCGACCCACATTCATGCAGAACCTGCCACACCACGTCGCGATCGTCATGGACGGCAACGGCCGCTGGGCCACGCGACGCTATCTGCCGCGGGTCGCCGGCCACAAGAAGGGCATGGATGCCCTGCGGGCGTGCGTGCGCCATTGCGGCGACCGCGGCGTGAAAGTGCTCACCGTCTTCGCGTTCTCCTCGGAGAACTGGAACCGGCCGGCCGACGAGGTGTCGAGCCTGATGGAACTGCTGGCGTTCGCGCTCGCGCGCGAGGTGCCGCAGCTCAAGGCCGAAGGCGTGCGCGTGCATTTCATCGGCGACCGCAGCGGCCTGTCGGAAAAGGTGCGCGCCGGCCTCGCGCAGGCGGAAGCCTCGACGGCGGCGAACACGCGGCTGGTGTTCAACATCTGCTTCAACTACGGCGGCCGCTGGGACATCGCCGATGCGGCCGCCCGGCTGGCGGCGCGCGGTGAAGCCATCACGGAACGCAGCCTGGCGGGCGCGCTGGCGCTGGCGCACGTGCCCGACCCGGACCTGATCATCCGCACCGGCGGCGAGCACCGCTTGTCGAACTTCCTGCTGTGGCAGGCCGCCTACGCCGAGCTGTATTTCTCGGACAAGCTGTGGCCGGATTTCGGCGGCGCCGACCTCGATGCCGCGCTGGCCGACTATGCGGGGCGCGAGCGCCGCTTCGGCAAGACCTCCGAGCAAGTGACCACCGCGCCCGCGCGCAAGGCCGCCTGAACCGCCCGCGCCGCATGCTCAAGCAGCGCGTCATTACCGCCATCGTCCTGCTGGCGATCCTGTTGCCGGCCCTGTTCTGGCCGACGCCCGCGCCCTTCATCGTCGTCACGCTGGTGCTGATCGCCGCCGGCGCCTGGGAATGGGGCCGGCTCAACGGCCTGCAACCTGCCGGCGCCGTGGCGTCGGGAATCGTCTGCCTCGCGCTGTGCGCCGCCTCCTGGCAGGCCGGCTTGCTGGACCGGCGGCTGCCGCTGCTGTGGACCGTCGCCGGCGGCGCCTGGGTGCTGGCCGGCGCCTGGCTCCTGCGCGCGGGCGTGGCGGGCTGGCCGCACATTCCTCGCGCCTTGCGGCTCGCGTTCGGCGTGCTGGCGCTGTGGCTTGCCTGGCTGGGCGTCGCGCAGGCCAAGATGATCGGCGTCAACTTCCTGCTGTCGGTGCTGGTGCTGGTGTGGGTGGCCGACATCTTCGCGTATTTCGCCGGCCGCGCGTTCGGCCTGAAGTTCACCAAGGGCAAGCTCGCGCCGACGATCAGCCCCGGCAAGAGCTGGGAAGGCGTCTGGGGCGGCATGGCCGGCGTCGTGGTGCTGGCGATCGCATGGACCCTGGCCGACCGCTCTCTGGCGGCGCAGGTGCCCAGCCTCTACAGCCGCCTGGCGGCGCATGGCTGGTGGCTGCTCGTGCTCGGCGCGCTGTTCCTGGCCGCCATGAGCGTCGTCGGCGATCTGACCGAATCGCTCGTCAAGCGCAGCGCCGGCATGAAGGATTCGAGCCAGCTGCTGCCGGGCCATGGCGGCGTGCTGGACCGCGTCGACGCGCTGCTGCCCACCTTGCCGCTGGCCATGATGCTGGCGACCATCGCCTCGTGAAGCGACGCATCACGGTTCTCGGCTCGACCGGCTCGATCGGCGTGAACACGCTCGACGTGATCGCGCGCCACCCGGAGCGCTTCGAGGTCTTCGCGCTCAGCGCCGCGACCCAGGTCGACCTGATGCTGCAGCAGTGCGAGCGCTTCGCGCCGCAGTTCGCCGTCATGGCGACCGAGCCGGCGGCGCGGGAGCTCGCGGCACGCTTGCGCGCTCGCGGCCTGGCGACGCAGGTGTTGTGGGGCCAGCGCTCGCTGGACGAGGTCGCCTCGCACGAGCAGGTCGACCTCGTCATGGCGGCCATCGTCGGCGCGGCCGGGCTGGCGTCCTGCCTCGCCGCCGCGGCGGCCGGCAAGCGCCTGCTGCTCGCCAACAAGGAAGCGCTGGTGGTCGGCGGCGACCTGTTCATGGAAACGGTGCGCCGCGGCGGCGCCACGCTGCTGCCGATCGACAGCGAGCATTCGGCGATTTTCCAGTCGCTGCCCGAGGACCCCGCCACCTGGGACGACCGGGTCGAGAAGATCATTCTCACCGCTTCCGGCGGGCCGTTTCGCACGCGCGATCCGGCGACGCTGCGCAACGTCACGCCGGAGGAGGCCTGCGCCCATCCGAACTGGGTGATGGGCCGCAAGATATCGGTCGACTCCGCGACCATGATGAACAAGGCGCTGGAGGTGATCGAAGCCCGGTTCCTGTTCGGGCTGTCGCCGCAGCGCCTCGAGGTGGTGATTCATCCCCAGAGCGTGATCCACTCGATGGTGCAGTATCGCGACGCGTCGGTGGTGGCCCAGCTCGGCACGCCCGACATGCGCGTGCCGATCGCCTACGGGCTGGCGTGGCCGGACCGGGTGACCTCGGGCGCGCCGGCGCTGGACTTCCACACGCTGGCCGACATGAGCTTCGAATCCTTCGACAGCCGCGGTCACCGCCAGCGCTTCCCCGGCCTGGCGCTGGCCTGGGACAGCCTGCGCGGCCCGCGCGGCACGACGGCGATCCTCAACGCCGCCAACGAAGTGGCCGTGGCGGCTTTCCTGGACCGGCGCATCCGCTTCGACCAGATCCATTCCGTCAACGTCGCGACCTTGTCGGCCGTCGCGCCGTCCAACCCCGGATCGCTGGACGAGCTGTTCGAGCTCGACCGGCAGTCGCGGGAAGCGGCCGGCGACGCAGTCGCCCGCTGCCGCGCCTGACCCCGGGACGCTCGCATGCTGACCGTCGTCGCCTTCCTCGTGGCCCTCGGGCTGCTGATCGCGGTGCACGAGTACGGGCACTACCGCGTGGCGGTCGCCTGCGGCGTGAAGGTGCTGCGGTTCTCGGTCGGCTTCGGCCACACCCTGTACCGCTGGCAGCCCAAGCGCCAGCGCCCGGGCCAGCACACCGAATTCGTGATCGGCGCGTTTCCCCTGGGCGGCTACGTCAAGATGCTCGACGAGCGCGAGGGCCCGGTCGACCCCGCCGAGCGGCACCTGGCGTTCAACACGCAGCCGCTGAAGTCGCGCGCCGCCATCGTGATGGCGGGACCGCTGGCCAACCTGCTGCTCGCGGTCCTGCTGTACTCCGTGGTGAACTGGTACGGCGTGCTGGAGCCCAAGCCGATCCTCGCCAGCCCAGTCGCCGGTTCGGTGGCGCAGCGCGCCGGGCTACAGGGCGGCGAACTGGTGCAGCAGGCGGCGTTCGCTGGCCACGCCCTGCGGCCGGTGCGCTCGTTCGAGGATCTGCGCTGGCTGCTCACGCGCGGCGCGCTCGACGGCCACGACGTGACGTTGCAGGTGGCTGCCGGCGACCGCCGCGGCACCAGCGAGGTCCTGCTGCCGCTTTCGACCGTGTCTTCGCGCGAAGCCGACGCGCAGCTGTTTCGCAGGATCGGGATCCTGGGTCCGTATACCGCGCCGGTGATCGGCGAGGTGATGCCCGCCGGCGCCGCCGCGCGCGCCGGACTGCGTCAGGGCGACGTCGTGCTGGCGATCGGCGCATCGCCGGTGGTGGACGGCCCGCAGCTGCGCGAGCTGATTCGCGCCAGCGCCGCCAGCGGCCAGGCCGCGCGCGCCGTCTGGCGTGTCCGCCGCGACGGTCGCACCATCGAGCTGCCGGTTCAGGCCGACCGGGTGCCGGATGCCAACGACCCCGGCAAGTCCGTGGGGCGCATCGGTGCTTACGTCGGCGCGCCGCCGCAGATGCTGACGGTGCGGCACGGGCCGATCGACGGCCTGGTGAAGGGCGCGGTGCGGACCTGGGAAGTCTCGGTGCTGTCGCTGCGCATGATGGGACGGATGATCATCGGCGAAGCGTCGCTGAAGAACCTGAGCGGCCCGCTGACCATCGCCGACTACGCGGGCAAGTCCGCCAGCCTGGGCCTCACGCAGTACCTCGTGTTCCTGGCCCTGATCAGCGTGAGCCTGGGCGTGCTCAATCTGCTGCCGCTGCCCGTCTTGGACGGCGGACACCTGATGTATTATCTTTGGGAGGCAGTGACGGGCAAGAGCGTCTCAGACGTCTGGATGGAACGCCTGCAGCGGGGCGGGATCGCGGTGCTGGTGATCATGATGTCGATCGCACTGTTCAACGACGTCAACCGTCTCTTTGGTTAAACCTTTTTGGTGGCCGCCCTCGCCGGGCCTGCAGGCGGGCAGGCCCGACCTGATTCAATGAAGAAACACATCAAGCGCTTCCGCGTGCGGTCGGTCTCGGCCATGGTCGCCATGGCGTTCGTCGCCAATGCGTGGGCCGTCGATCCGTTCACCGTGCGCGACATCCGCATCGAGGGCCTGCAGCGCGTGGAGCCGGGCACGGTGTTCGCGTCGCTGCCGTTTCGCATCGGCGACCAGTACAACGACGACAAGGGCTCGGCGGCGATCCGGGCCCTCTTCGCGCTGGGGCTGTTCAAGGACGTGCGGGTCGAGGTGCAGGGCGACGTGCTGGTGATCGCGGTGGAGGAGCGTCCCACCATCGCCGACGTCGACTTCGTCGGCGCCAAGGAATTCGACAAGGACGCCCTGAAGAAGGCGCTGCGCGAGATCGGCCTCACCGAGGGCCGGCCGTACGACCAGAGCCTGGCCGACCGCGCCGAGCAGGAACTCAAGCGCCAGTACATCAACAAGAGCCTCTACGGCGCCGAAGTGGTGACCACGGTGACGCCGATCGAGCGCAACCGGGTGAACCTCACGTTCACGGTGACCGAGGGCGAGCCGGCGCGGATCAAGGAAATCCACATCGTCGGCAACAAGAGCTTCTCCGAATCGACGCTGCGCGGCGTGTTCGACCTCGATACCGGGGGCTGGCTCAGCTGGTATACCAAGTCGGACCGCTATGCGCGTGCCAAGCTCAACGCCGACCTGGAGGCGCTGCGCTCGTACTACCTGAGCCGCGGCTTCCTGGAATTCAGGATCGACTCGACCCAGGTCGCGATCTCGCCCAACAAGCAGGACATCACGATCACGGTGAACGTGACCGAGGGGGAGCGCTACGTGGTCTCCGGCGTGAAGCTGGAGGGCAACTACCTCGGCAAGGAAGAGGAATTCAAGACCCTGGTGCGGATCAAGCCGGGCGAGCCGTACAACGCCGACCAGGTCGCCGAGACCACCAAGGCTTTCACCGACTACTTCGGCAAGTTCGGCTATGCCTTCGCCAACGTGGAGGCGCGCCCCGAAATCGACCGCACCACCAACCGGGTCGAGTTCACTCTGGCGGCCGAGCCGTCGCGCCGCGCCTACGTGCGCCGGGTGAACATCTCGGGCAACAACCGCACCCGCGACGAAGTGGTCCGGCGCGAGTTCCGGCAGTTCGAGTCGTCCTGGTACGACGCCGACAAGATCAAGCTGTCGCGCGACCGCGTGGACCGGCTCGGCTTCTTCAAGGAAGTGAACATCGAGACCAGCGAGGTGCCGGGCGCGCCCGACCAGGTGGACCTGAACCTCACCGTGACCGAGAAGCCCACCGGCAGCCTGCAGCTGGGCGCCGGCTTCTCGAGCGCCGAAAAGCTGGCGCTGTCGTTCTCGCTGCGCCAGGAGAACGCGTTCGGCACCGGGCACTATCTGGGCGTCGAGGTCAACACCAGCAAGTACAACCGCACCATCGTCTTCAACTCGGTCAATCCGTACTTCACGCCGGACGGCATCTCGCGCACCATCGACCTGTACCACCGTTCGTCGCGTCCCTACGAGGACCAGGGCGGCAACTACCAGCTGGTCACCACCGGCGCGGGCCTGCGCTTCGGCGTGCCGTTCAGCGAGCTGGACACCGTCTTCTTCGGCGGCAGCATCGAACGCACCACGATCAAGCCCGGCACCAACATCCCGGCCGCATACCTGGACTACGCCGAGCGCTTCGGCTACACCAGCTCCGCGCTGCCGCTGTCGATCGGCTGGGCCCGCGACAGCCGCGACAGCACGATCGCGCCGACCACCGGCCGCTACCAGCGCGTCGCCGGCGAACTGGGCGTGGCCGGCGATGCCCGCTACATGCGCGGCAACTACCAGTACCAGCAGTACATCCCGCTGAACCGCCAGTTCACGCTGGCGTTCAACGGCGAACTCGGCTGGGGCAAGGGCTTCGGCGGCCGCCCGTTCCCGGTGTTCAAGAACTTCTATTCGGGCGGCCTCGGCTCCGTGCGCGGTTTCGACCAGGGCACCCTGGGCCCGCGCGACGTGACCGGCGCCTCGATCGGCGGCCCGAAGAAGCTCACGCTGAACGCGGAGGTGATCACGCCGTTCCCCGGCGCGGGCAACGACCGCTCGCTGCGGATGTTCGGTTTTGCCGACGTCGGCAACGTCTACGGCGAAAACGAAAAGTTCAGCGCGTCGACCTTGCGGGCCTCCGCCGGCGTCGGCCTGTCCTGGATCTCGCCGATCGGCCCGCTGCGGCTGGCGGCCGCCTGGCCGGTACGCAAATTCGCCGGCGATAGAATCCAGAAATTGCAATTCCAGATCGGAACCTCCTTCTAATGAAGTACCTGACCCGTCACTGCGTCGTACTGATGTTCGGCCTGCTGGCGCTCGGCGCACAGGCCCAGGAATTCAAGGTCGGCTTCGTCAATACCGATCGCATCTTCCGCGAAGCCAACACCGCGAAGGCCGCGCAAGCGAAGCTGGAGCAGGAATTCGCCAAGCGCGAGAAGGAGCTCAACGACCTGGGCAATGCGCTGAAGAACGCGTCCGACAAGTTCGAGCGCGAGGCGCCCACGCTGTCGGAGAACCAGCGCGGCCAGCGCCAGAAGGCGCTGATCGACCAGGACCGCGACTTCCAGCGCAAGCGCCGCGAGTTCCAGGAAGACCTGAACGCGCGCAAGAACGAGGAATTGCAGCAGGTGCTGGATCGCGCCAACCGGGTCGTCAAGCAGGTGGCCGAGGCCGAGAAATACGATGTGGTGCTGCAGGAAGCGGTCTACATCAACCCCAAGTACGACATCACCGACAAGGTGATCAAGGCGCTGAACGCGTCCAGATAAGCGTGCAATTCCGCCTGGGCTCCATCGTCGAGGCGCTGGGCGGCGAACTGCACGGCGACGGCGAACGCCTGATCGACGGCCTGGCGCCGCTCGAATCCGCCACTGCCACCGAGCTGACCTTCGCCACCGGCGCGAAATACCGCCAGCCGCTGGCGGCGTCGAGGGCCGGCTGCGTCATCGTGCCGCCCGAGCTGCGCGAAGCGGCGCTCGCCCGCGGCGATGCGATCGTCGCCGACCAGCCGTACCTGTACTTCGCGCGCCTGACCCAACTCTGGAAGAGCCGGTTGCCGCGGGCCGCGACGCCGCCCGTCCACCCCAGCGCCGTGGTCGATCCGGAGGCGGTGATCGACCCGACGGCGCGCATCGGCGCCCTGTGCGTGGTCGAGCGCGGCGCGCGTATCGGCGCGGGCACGGTGCTCAAGGCGCGCGCGACGGTCGGCGAGGACTGCGTCGTCGGCGCACGCTGCGTCATCCACCAGGGCGCGGTGATCGGGGCCGACGGCTTCGGCTTCGCGCCCGACCACGGCCGCTGGGAAAAGATCGAGCAGCTCGGCGCCGTGCGGATCGAGGACGACGTCGAGATCGGGGCCAACACCTGCATCGACCGCGGGGCCCTGCAGGACACGGTGATCGAGCAGGGCGCCAAGCTCGACAACCTGATCCAGGTCGGCCACAACTGCCGCATCGGCCGGCACACGGCCATTGCCGGATGCGCCGGCATCGCCGGCAGCGCGACCATCGGCGCCCATTGCACCATCGGCGGCGCGGCGATGATCCTGGGCCATCTGCGGCTGGCCGATGGGGTGCACATCTCGGCCGGTTCATTCGTCGGGCGCTCGATCCTCAAGGCCGGCCATTACAGCGGCATCTTCCCCATCGACGACAATGCGAGCTGGGAGAAGAACGCCGCGACACTGAAGCAGCTGCACCAGCTGCGCGAGCGGATCCGCGCTCTGGAAAAGAAGACCGACTCATGATGGACATCCACGAAATCCTCAAGCAGCTGCCGCACCGCTATCCGATCCTGCTGGTGGACCGGGTGCTGGCGCTGGACGCCGGCAAGAGCATCCGGGCCCTCAAGAACGTTTCGATCAACGAGCCGTTCTTCACCGGGCACTTCCCGCACCGTCCGGTGATGCCGGGCGTGCTGATGCTCGAAGCCATGGCCCAGACTGCCGCGCTGCTGTCGTTCGCGACGGTCGGCGCAGCGCCCGATGACAAGTCGGTCTACTACTTCGCCGGCATCGACGGCGCGCGCTTCAAGCGGCCGGTGGAGCCGGGCGACCAGCTGATCATGGACGTGTCGCTGCTGCGCATGAAGGCGGGCATCTTCAAGTTCAAGGGCGAGGCCCGGGTGGGCGAGGAGCTCGCCTGCGAGGCCGAGCTGATGTGCACGATGCGCACCATCGCCTGAGGCCGGCATCGTGGCGCAGATCCATCCGACCGCGGTGGTCGATCCGCAGGCGCAGCTCGACGGCTCGGCGAGCGTCGGCCCGTACACGGTGATCGGCCCGCACGTGAAGATCGGGGCCGGCACGACCGTCGGGGCGCACTGCGTCATCGAAGGCCACACCACGATCGGCCGCGACAACCGCATCTTCCAGTTC
>NZ_DATMHS010000062.1:0-5963 GCF_035554825.1 Ramlibacter sp.
GGCGAGCACTGCCTGGCGGCCGAGGACCAGTTCGTCTCGCCCACCTACGTGCCCGATCTGGCGCAGGCGGCGCTCGACCTGCTGGTCGACGGCGAACGCGGACTCTGGCACCTGAGCAACCAGGGCGAAGTGAGCTGGTACCGGTTCGCCCAGCTGGCGGCCGAGGCCGCCGGGCTGGACACGGGCCTGGTGCAGCCGCTGCCGACATCGGCGCTGAGCCAGGTGGCGCGCCGCCCGCGCTACTCGGTGCTGGCGAGCGAACGGGCCCTGTTGATGCCCAGGCTGGAACACGCGGTCGGCCGGTACCTGGCCGACTGCACGCGCTTCGCCGGCGCCTGGCCGCTGCGCCAGCAGCCAGCGCGGGAGCGGCAGGCGGCGTAGCCAGGGCGCACGGCATCGACGGCGGCCGCGGCGGTGCCAAGGCCCGCCGGCCGGTCAGCCTGGCAGCGGCGGCACCAGCACCCGGCCGTGGCGGCCGCCCGCGTTGTATTGCGCCACCACGCGCCGCCCGGCCGGCGCGATCCCGCTCTGCTCGCACAGCGCCACGCAGGCGCCGCCGAAGCCGGCGCCAGTCAGCCGCGCGCCGTGGACCTCGGGCTGCTGCTGCAGCAGGGCCACCAGCTGGTCGAGCTCGGGCGTCGACACTTCGTAGTCGTCGCGCAGGCTGGCGTGGGAGGCGTTCATCAACGCGCCGAACGCCGCCGGCGAGGTGCAGGCCACCGCCTGCAGCACCCGGGCGTTTTCGGTGACGACATGGCGGGCCCGGCGCTGCAGCAGCGCGGGCAGCGGGGCAAGCCGCGCGGCGTCTTCGACATCGCGCAGCGACGGCACCCCCAGCAGCCGCGCCGCTTCCTCGCACTGCGCCCGCCGTTCGTTGTAGCCGCTGCCGGCCAGCGTGCGCGCCACGCCGGAGTCGATCACGAGCACGCCCGTGCCCGGCGGCAGCTCGACGAAGCGCCGCTCGAGGCCGCGGGTGTCCAGCAGCAGCGCGCGGGTGGTGTCCGCCAGGCTCGAGGCCATCTGGTCCATGATCCCGCAGTTGACGCCGGCGTATTCGATCTCGGCGCGCTGCGCCAGCTGCGCGATCAGCACGTCGTCGAACGGCAGGCGCAGCAGCTCGCGCAGACAGCGCAGCGTCGCCACTTCCAGCGCGGCGCTGGAGGAGAGCCCCACGCCCATCGGCACGTCGGACTCGACGTGGATGTCCAGGCCCGGAACGTCGACGCCCCGGCCGCGCGCCAGCATCAAGCAACCGTAGACGTAGCTGGCGAAGTGCTCGCTGGGCGCCGCATCCAGCGTGAAGCGCACCGTGGCACCCTGCCCTTGGGCATGGAGCGCGCAGTCGGGCCGGCCGTTGACGCGCATCGCCACGCGGGTGCGCTGGGCGATCGCGATCGGCAGCACGAAACCGTCGTTGTAGTCGGTGTGTTCGCCCAGCAGGTTGACCCGGCCGGGGGCATCGGCGAGTGCCTGCGGCGGCGCGCCGAACACCCCCACGAAGCCGTCGCCGCGGTCGCCGCTCATGCCAGTCGCACCTCCACCTGCTGCAGCTCGCGCGCCTTCTCTTCGGGCAGCGCGTCCATCGCGAAGAAGCCCGCCGCCAGCTCGGTGCCGGCCAGGTATTTCAGGCGGTCGCGGGTCCGGTACGGCGGGTAGAACTGCGCGTGCAGATGGGCTTCGGGATGGCTCGCGCCGTCGGTGGGGGCCTGGTACCACGCCATCAGGTACGGCAGCGGCCGCTGCCAGAGCCCGTCGTACTTCAGCAGCACGGTCTTGAGCGCCCGCGCGAGGTCGGCCCGCTGCGCCGGATTGAGCGCCGCGAACCCGGGCACCGGGTCGATCGGCGCCACCCACACCTCGTACGGGTAGCGGGCGCACACCGGCACGAACGCGATCGCGTGCGATCCCTGGTAGATGACGCGCTCGCCGCCGCTGGCCCGCTCGGCCTCGATCAGCTGCTGCAGCGGGCCCATGCCCTTGGCCGCGTGGTGCGCCGCCGCCACTTCCTGCATGCGCGCCGGCACCGGCGGCACCACCGGGTAGGCGTAGATCTGCCCGTGCGGGTGGTGCAGCGTGACGCCCACTTCGGCGCCCCGGTTCTCGAACGGCAGCACGAACTGGATGTCCTCGCGCTCGCCGAGCAGCTGGGTGCGTTCGCCCCACACCTGCAGCAACAGCTCGATGTGGTCGAGGGCCAGCGCGCCGAGCGAGGACTGCGGATCCTGGGTGAACACCACCACCTCGCATTTGCCGGCGGCCGGCGCGGTCGGCACGATCAGCTCGGGCGGCGCGCCAGCACCGTGTCCCAGCGACGGGAACCGGTTGTCGAACACGGCCACGTCCCAGGCGCCGGCCGGCACCTCGGTCGGATGGGCGGGGTCGCGCGTCACCGCCAGCGGGTTGTATTCCGGCGGCGGCAGGAAGGTCCGGCCCTGCCGGTAGGCCGCGTACGTGACCCATTCGCCCCGCAGCGGATGCCAGCGCAGGTGCGCGGCGCCGGCCAGCGGCTCGGCGAAGGGGCTGGGCGCGCGCAGGCCCGGATCGACCGGCTCGCGGCCGTACAGGGTCAGCTGCCGGCCGTCCGGCTTGGTGAGCTGGAGGCGATGCATCACACGCCGCCCGGGATGTAGGTGCGCGAGATCCTGGTGGCGGCCGCGATGCGCTCCAGCGGGATCTTGGGCGTGCGGTCGGCATTGAGCAGGCCGTTCGCCTCCTGGAAGGTGTCGGCGAACTGGGTGTAGCAAAAGCCGCTGAAGAGCGCCGTGTGGATCACGGTCTCCAGCAGCTTGCCGTACAGCGCGGCGAACTCCTGGGCGTCCTTGGCGACCGTGTAGCCCCAGATCCGCTTGACGTCGGGGTCGGGCTTGGCCTCGAAGGCGATGCCGCCGAATTCGGTCAGCATGATCGGCTGGCCGCGGTGCGGATAGCCGTCCAGGGTCAGGACCCGGCCGCCGGGCCGGCGCCGGTCGAACAACTGCTCGGGCGCGATCTCGGCACCGTAGCGCTGGCGGATGTGGTCGGTGTTGATGTCGTAGTCGTGGATGCCGATGATGTCGGTCGCGCTCGATTCCCAGCCGTCGTTGCCGATCACCGGTCGCGTCGCATCCAGCGTCTTGGTGAGGTGGTAGAGGGCTTCCACCGCGTGCCGCTGCTCGCGCACCGCCGTCAGCTCCGGCACGCCCCACGACTCGTTGAACGGCACCCAGACGATGACGCACGGGTGGCTGTAGTCGCGGTCGATCGCCTCGGTCCACTCGCGCACGACGCGCTTGATGGCGGTGCGGGTGAAGCGGTAGGCCGACGGCATCTCCTCCCACACCAGCAGCCCCAGCTTGTCGGCCCAGTAGAGATAGCGCGGGTCCTCGATCTTCTGGTGCTTGCGCACGCCGTTGAAGCCCATCGCCTTGGCCAGCTCGACGTCGTGGCGCAGCGCGGCGTCGCTCGGCGCCGCCAGCAGCGTATCCGGCCAATAGCCCTGGTCCAGCACCATGCGCAGCACGTACGGGCGGCCGTTGAGCATGAAGCGGTCGCGCAGGATGTGCACCGAGCGCAGTGCCGTGTACGAGACGAACTCGTCCACGACCTGGCCATCGCGATAAAGCCGCACCCGCGCATCGAGCAGCGTCGGCCGCTCCGGGCTCCACAACAGCTCGTTGCGGAAATCGTCGATGCCGGGGTCCGAGAGCACGATGTGGCGGTCGACCTCGCCGTCGATGACCTGGTAGCGGTCGCGGGCCAGCAGGCGCTCGCCGTGCCGCAGCTCGACTTCCATCGACAGGTCGGCGCAGGGATCGCCGCCGATGCGCGCCTCGAACTTGATCGCGTAGTCCTCGACCTGCGGCGTCCAGCGGACCTTGTCGACGAAGGTGCGGGACACCCGCTCGAGCCACACCGTCTGCCAGATGCCGGTGGTGCGCGGATACCAGATCGAATGCGGCTCCAGCTGCCAGTCCTGCTTGCCGCGCGGCTTGGTCAGGTCGGCGGGGTCGTCCTCCACCCGCACGGTCACGACCTGCCGCCCCGAGCGGTCCAGCAGGTGCGTGATGTCGGCCGAGAACGGGGTGTGGCCGCCCTCGTGGGTGACGGCGAGCTCGCCGTTGATCCAGACCCGCGCCGCGTAGTCCACGGCGCCGAACCGCAGGATCACGCGGTCGCTGCCGGGGCGCAGCTCGAAGTCGCGCTGGTACCAGCAGATCTTGTGAAAGCCGCGATCGCCGACCCCGCCGGCCTTGGACTCCGGCGGATAGGGCACGGTGATCTCCAGCGGCCAGTGATCGATCTCATCGGGGGTGGTGAGGCGGCATTCGTCATCGAAACGGAAGCGCCAGCTGCCGTTGAGTGAGGTCCACTGGTCACGCTGGAGCTGGGGCCGGGGATAGGCAAAATCCAAAATCTCTCCTTGTTCTGGCAGCCCGGCGCGGTTGACGGACACGGGCCGGGCCCGGGCGTCCATGCGGCGCCGCCCGCCATGCGAGGCAGCGCCCGTGCCGGCGTGGTCGGGCCTAGGTCCGGATCAGCCAGGCAAACAGCCCGGGGATGGGCAGGCCCTGATCCTCGCGGATGGGGTGCTCGGCTGTGGCGGAGATTTCGAAACCGGCTTGTTGCGCCAGCTTGTGGATGTAACCGGCCGAGTGGGCGTAGCGCAGGCTCGGCTGCAGCACCAGGTCCGCGCCGGGCGGCGCGAGTTCGACGCAACAGCAGAGGCGGCCGCCGCGCGCCAGCACGCGCGCGGCGCCGGCGAACACCCGTTCCAGCGCGCCGACGTAGATGAAGACGTCGGCGGCCACCACCAGTGCGTAGCGCCGGTCGGTGCCATGCAGGTAGTCGGCGGCGTCGGCCTGCACAACCTCGTCGTACCAGCCGGTGGCGGCGGACCGCTGCGCCATCCGCGCCGACAGGTCCACGCCGTCGAGCCGCCGGCACAGCGGCCGCAGCAGCCGGCCACACAGCCCGGTGCCGCAGCCGAGGTCGAGGGCCGCGCCGACCGGCTGCGCTCCGAGCCCCCGCACCAGGATCTCGGGCGCCCGGTAGTGCAGGACGTCGACCAGATGCTGGTCGAATTCGTGGGCGTAGCCGTCGAAGAGGGATTGCACGTACTCTCGCGGCGCCGCCGGCGGGGTGTCGCCGCCGGCGAGCGAAGCCAGAAAGAAGCGGCTCAGTTCGCTGTCGTCGCCGTGCCGAGCCGCGCTGCGATAGGCATCCGCCGCCTCCGGCAGCCGCCCCAGCGCGCGCAGGATGCTGCCGCGCAGGGTCCAGGCCGGACCGTTGGCCGGCTGCAGGGCCAGCGCCCGGTCGATGGCCGCGAGGGCGGCGGCATGGCGCCCCAGTTCGGCCAGCGCGGCGGCGCGCTGGCGCAACGCTTCCACATTGTCCGGTTCCTGCGCCAGCGCCTCGTCGAGCAGCGCCACCGCCTCCTCGATCCGGCCGAGCTTCAGCCGCGCCGCACCCAGATTGGTGAGCGTCGACACCCGGCCGGGCACCAGATCCAGCGCGGCGGCGAACTCGCGTTCGGCCTGCGCGAAGTCACCGGCCCGGTAGTGCGCGACGCCCTTGAGAAAGAAGTCCCTGGCCTGCTCGAAATTGCCGGTCATCGGCGGTTGACCTCGTCTGTGTGAGCTGGATCATAGGGGCGCCGGGCGCCCCTGCGACAATCGCGCGATGACTGCCGACCACTGCTCCAGCCCGGAGGGCACTCGATGAGCTTCGCCCCGCTCCAGAACGACAGCTTCCTGCGCGCCTGCCAGCGCCTGGCGACGCCCCACACCCCGATCTGGCTGATGCGGCAGGCCGGGCGCTACCTGCCCGAATACCGGGCGACGCGGGCCCGCGCCGGCAGCTTCATGGGGCTGGCGATGAACCGCGACTACGCCACCGAAGTGACGCTGCAACCGCTGGACCGCTACCGCCTGGACGCGGCGATCCTGTTTTCGGACATCCTCACGGTGCCCGACGCCATGGGCCTG
>NZ_DATMHS010000063.1:0-52430 GCF_035554825.1 Ramlibacter sp.
CGAGCGCGAAGGCGCCGACCGCATCGAGAACCTGCAGGAACTGGTGAACGCCGCCGAGAGCTTCGTCACGCAGGAAGGCTTCGGCCGCGATGCTGTGGCGATGCCGGTGGACGAACTGGGTCCCGGCCCGTTGCGCCAGTCGCCGGCGAGCCAGGGCCTCGATCCCAGCCTGCCCGAAATCAACGAGCCGGCGCCCGACTACGTGCCGCCGGACGCGGAAACCGGCGAGACGCTGTCGCCGCTGGCGGCGTTCCTGACCCATGCGGCGCTGGAGTCGGGCGACAACCAGGCCGAGGCCGGCCAGGACGCGATCCAGCTGATGACGGTGCACTCGGCCAAGGGGCTGGAATTCGATTGCGTGTTCATCAGCGGACTGGAAGAGGGCCTGTTTCCGCACGAGAACTCGATGTCCGATCCCGCCGGCCTCGAGGAAGAGCGGCGGCTGATGTACGTGGCGATCACGCGCGCGCGCCGGCGCTTGTACCTGAGCCATTCGCAGACGCGCCTGCTGCACGGCCAGACGCGCTACAACGTGCGCAGCCGCTTCTTCGACGAATTGCCGGAAGGCGCATTGAAGTGGCTGACGCCCAAGCACCAGAGCTTCGGCGGCTCGGCGTTCGGGTACGGCGCCGGCTACCCGACGACGCGCGGCGGCGGCGGCTACGCCAGCGGTTTCGGCAAGGACTCGTTCGCCAGTCCGCCGGTGCCGGCGCAGAAGGCCGCGCCTTCGCACGGCCTGAGGAACGGCATGAAGGTGTTCCACACCAAGTTCGGCGAAGGCACGGTGCTGTCGATCGAGGGGCAGGGCGACGACGCCCGCGCCCAGATCAATTTCCCCCGCCATGGCGTCAAGTGGCTGGCGCTGGCGGTGGCCAAGCTGACGCCGGTGTCCTGAGATGGGCGGGCCGGCGCGCAGTCGACCCGGTCTGCGCCGCTCGCCGGCGGCCAGCGCCGCCGTCGCGGTCTTCGCCGCCTTGAGCGCCTTCCTGCTGCCGGGCCTGGACAAGTTCGCGCCCGGCGGGGCGATCGTGTGGCAGATCGCCGGGGTGCTGGTCGGCGTCGCCGCCGCCGGCTGGACGCTGTACCAGCTGCGTGGCCGGCCGCGCGCCTGGCTGCTGCGGTTCCTCGCCGTGCTGGCGATCCTGCTCGTGCTGGTCTGGGCGGCCGGGGTCGGCGTGCTGTGGCTGATGTGGGCGCGCTGACACCGGATTCAGCGCCCCGGTGCCGCACGGGCCGGCAGCGTCACGGCGATCTGCAGATCGAAGCCCCCACCGACACGTAGCGCGCGCCGTCCCAGAGCACACCGTTGCCGCAGCCGGTCATGGGCGACACGGTCCACGCCAGCCCGTCGGTCGAATGCATGCGGTACGAGGGGCCGACCGCGAGGTACTCGCCCGGGCCCGCCGCCACGGCATTCATCGGCGGCAGTCTCGACCCTGTCGCGCCGCTTTGCCAATTGGCGCCATCGGTCGAGGCGAACGTCGGGGCGTGGCCGCTGGCGTCGGGCACCGGGCTCACCGCGACGAAGCGCCCGCCGCCCCAGGCGATGTCGCTCGGCGCGAAGAACGCCACGGCGGCGGCGGCGGGCAGGCCCGCCCGCGTCCATGCGTCGGCATTGGTCGAACGCCAGGCCGCCGGATCGAAGGGCGGCGCGAGGCCCAGGGCGACGAGCAGGGTGCCGGACGATGCGACCGAGGTCATGTTGTTTTCCACCGGGAAGCCCGTCTCGCCGAGTTCGATCGTCCGCGGCGCGCGCTGGGTCCACGTCATCCCGTCCGGCGAGGTCAGCACCAGGGCGTACATGCCGCCTGCGCCGGCACGGCCTTCCTGGCCGACGGCCACGAACTGCGTTCCGGTCCAGATCACCTTGGCCAGTCGTGACGACGCGGTCGTGCTGCGGTACTGCACCGACCATGCCACCCCGTCGGCGGAACCGATCACGATCGCTTCGCCGCTCCCGTTGTCGCCGACCGCGACGAAGCGCGCCGGCGAGGAGGCGACGCTGCGAAGCACATGGCCCACGCCGGAGGTCCGGGCCGTCCAGCTGTTCAGGTCGGAGGAGGTCATGACCGTGCCGCCCGCGCCGACGGCGACGTACTGGTGGCCGTTGGAACCGATGGCGAACAGGGTGTTGGGCGGCGATACGCCCAGCCTGACCCAGGTGTCCGATGGCGGTGGCAGCACCTCGAAGACGCCGGACAGCTGGTTCGAATAGTTGCCCAGGCGGTCGATGGCCCAGACCTCGAACGGATACTTGCCGACCTGGTCCAGCGAGACGACGAAGGTCGCGGTGCCGGTTCCGTTCTTCAGGCCGGCCAGCGACGGCGCGGGCAGCGTGACATCGGCGCCGGCACCGGTCACCAGCCGGAACGCAGCGATATCGCCGCCGGCATCGCTGAAGTCGAAAGCGCCGGTCACGCTCGCCTTGCCGTTCCATGCCTGCGGCGCCGCCGCGGGCGTGTACCTGAGGTTGGCGATCGAGGGGGCGTGGGTGGACTGGACCGGCGGCAGCACCTCGAAGGTCCCGGCCAGCCGGTTCGAGGTCCGTCCGGCGCTGTCGACCGCCCAGACCTCGAACGTGTATTTGCCCACTTGGTCGACCGAAACGACGAATGAGCCGATGGCCGTCCCGCTCTTGATGCCGCTGAGCGCCGGCGTGGGCACCGTCAGATCGGCGCCGCCGCTGCTCACCATTCGCAGGGAGGCGATGTCTCCGCCCGCATCGGTGAAGGCGACCGTGCCGTGGATGGTCACGGTGCCGTTCGGCGCCGCGACCGCCGTCGGCGGGGCGTACGTCATGTTGGAAATGGCCGGCGCGTGCGCGGGAATGCCGCCGCCACCACCGCCGTCGCCCCCGCCACCGCCGCCGCAACCTGCCATGGCGAGGCTCGTGGCCACCAGCATGAAGAAGCGAATCAGGAAGGTGCTTGTTTTCATCTGCCACTCCACGTGTTCTTGACGGGCACGCCGACGGATCGCTCGACGGGCCTCGCCTTGGTGAATCGGCGGCGCGCCCGCGGGCGTCGCGAACGGTGCTCGTCATCGGTGCCCTGGCCGAGCGCGCGTCCGCCACTGCTGCGCACGCCGCAAGCCCGGTCCGGATCAAGAAATAGCCCGCGGCCGAGGGCGCAAGATGACCCAGATCAAAGTACACAGGCAGGCAACAGAAATTACGTCTCGGGTGGGTTGCCGAAGCGTCGGGTCGCTCGAGCGACGGCCGTGTGTGGAGCGCAACGCCGGCAGGGACGATCTGCCCCGAAGGGCAGTCCGCCGCCGGCACCATTCCCGGGTTCTGCACTCCGGAACAGGCGGCTGGCCCCCCGGACCCTGCACAATCGACGCTGCGGGCGCGGCGAGGGCCGTCGGATCGCCGCGCCGCCACCCCGTTTCCATTTCCGTCATGCAGAACCTCCGTTCCGTCACCACCCGCCCCAGCACCCCCGATGCCGCCGCACCGGTCAAGCGGCCGATCAACGCGAAGCCGGACCGCCATTTCGTGACGGCGCTCGCCCGCGGCCTGGACGTGCTCAGCGCTTTCCGCTCGCGCGACCGGATGCTGGGCAACCAGGAACTGGCGCGCCGCTGCGGCCTGCCCAAGTCGACCATCTCCCGCCTGACCTACACGCTCACGAAGCAGGGCTACCTCGAGCACGCGGAGGACGGCAACGGCAACGCCGGCTACCGCCTCGGCAGCGCCGTGCTGGCGCTGGGCAGCACCATGCTGGCCCGCATGGATGTGCGGCAGATGGCCCGGCCGCTGATGCAGGAACTGGCCGACCGTTCGCAGGCCATGGTGTCGCTGGGGATGCGCGACCGCCTGAGCATGATCTACGTGGAGAACTGCCGCAGCGAGTCGGCGCTGACGCTGAGCCTGGACGTCGGCTCGCGCATCCCGGTGGCGACCACGGCCATGGGCCGCGCCTACCTCGCGCGCTGCAGCGAAGCACAGCGCTCGGTGCTGATGGACCGGATCCGGGACCGCCATCCGCAGGCCTGGCCGCAGCTGCAGGCCGGCATCGAGCGGGCGCTGGCGCAATACCAGGAGCTCGGGTGCTGCACGTCCTTCGGCGACTGGCAAAAGGACGTCAATGCCATCGCCATCGCGTTTCACGCGCCGGGCGGCCGCTCGGTGATGTCGATCAACTGCGGCGGACCCGGCTTCAACCTGTCGCCGGCCTTCCTGCTGGGCGAGGTGCGGCCGCAGCTGCTCGAGCTCGCCAACCGGCTGGAGCAGCCCGGCGGGGCCTGAGCGCCCCGGTCAGGACGGCTCTTCGACGGCTTCTCCCGGCCCGCCCTCGGGCGTCGCGACGAACGAATCGCGGAAGGTGAAGTAGATCGACGTCGAGAACATGGCCGTGAAGATCAGCGCCAGCGGCATCAGCGCGGCGCCCGCCAGCTGCGGGCTGCCGGTGCCCACGGTGAGCAGCACCATCGACGTGGAGGCGGCGATGAGCAGGGCGAGCCAGGCCAGCCCGAACAGCGTCAGGGCGCGCCAGTTGCGCAGGCAGGCCACGGTGCTGAAGAACAGGCTCTTGGCCGGCGAGATGCCATGCCAGTGCACCAGCGCCGGCGCGTGCCAGAACATCAGCGACACCGGCAGGTAGAGCGTCATCGCCAGCAGCATCGACAGCCGGTATTCGGGCGTCATCATGGCCGCGGTGCCGCTCGCCTCGGGCGAACGCGGCACCTCCACGACCATCTGCGTGATGGCCATGACGGCCAGGCAGGCGGCGGCGTACAGCGCGCCCAGGATCACCATCGCGCGCAGCCGCTGGCGGCCGGCGCGGAACGCGCTCACCAGCACGGTGGGCATCGGAAAGCGCCCCTTGTCGGCCTCCTGCGTCGCCGCCATCAGCCCCAGCGTGGCGGCCGGCACGATGCCCAGCGCCAGCACCGGACCGACCAATGGGACCAGCGAGAGCAGCGCGCCCGCGGCGATGTAGAGGAAGAACAGCCCGGCCAGCGCCAGCGGTTGCCGCAAGAACGTCTTGACGCCGAGCCGCATCCAGGTGAGGCCGGTGCGGGCGGGAACGATGTTGAGTTTCATGGGCGCCAGTGGCTAGACGGCGACCGGCTGCGCGACCCGCGCGCGCAGCACCCGCTCGAAGTGCGACGGGTCGTGCGGCTGGAGCATCGACGCCTCGCGGGGCAGGTGGAAGTCCCACAGGCGCGAGATCCAGAAGCGCAGGGCGCCGGCGCGCAGCATCGCGGGCAGCAGGCGGCGCTCGGCGGCGGCCAAGGGCCGCGCCCGGCCGTAGGCCGCGAGGAACGCGCCGGCCCTGGCCTCGTCGTGCGCCCCGGTGTCGTCGATGCACCAGTCGTTCAGGCACACCGCCACGTCGAACAGCCAGCTGTCGACCCCGGCGAAGTAGAAGTCGAAGAAGCCCGTCAGCCGGCCGTCCTCGAACATCACGTTGTCGCGGAACAGGTCGGCGTGGATCGGACCGCGCGGCAACGCGGCATGCAGCGAGCTGGCGGCGACATGGTTCTGGAAGGCGAGTTCGCTGCGCAGCAGCGCCGCCTGGGCCTCGGTGAGGTAGGGCAGCACCACAGGCACCGTTTCGTTCCACCACGCGAGCCCGCGCAGGTTCGGCTGGTGGCGCCCGTAGTCGCGCCCGACCAGGTGCATCTGCGCCAGCATCGCGCCGACGGCGGCGCAGTGCGCCGGACCCGGGGCGAGCACGCTGGCGCCGCGCAGCCGGTCGACCACGGCGGCCGGCTTGCCGCACACCTTGTGCAGCAGCTGCCCGTCGGGATCGTCCTGGCCGGTGGTGCCCGGCACCGCATGCGGCTCGGGCACGGGGATGCCGTGGCGCGCCAGGTGCTTCATCAGGTACAGGTAGAACGGCAGCTGCCCGAACGACAGCCGCTCGAACAGGGTCAGCACGTATTCGCGCCGCGCGCCGTCCTGCTCCGTGGTGAGGAAGTAGTTGGTGTTCTCGATCCCGCCCTGGATGCCGCGCAGCTCGCGCAGTTCGCCCAGTTGCAGGCGGCGCACCAGTTCGCCGGCCTCGCCCTCCGAGACTTCCGTGAAGACTGCCATGTCCTAGAACTTGAAGACGTTCCAGACGCGCTGGCCGGTCGCGCTGCTCATGCCGTCGCGGTGGTCGGCGGGGCGGCTGCGGCCCAGGTCGGTCGGCTGGATCTCGTATTCGGGCACGCCGGCCTTGGGCTGCACCGTGATGCTCTGGGTCTGGCCGCCATAGCGGACCTCGTCGATGGCGACGCCCTTGTCTTCGACGTGGATGCGCTCGACCTTCTGGTTCTTGCGCCCTTCCAGCGCCGGCGATTCCTGCACCAGCGGCGCCGCCGGCGCCTGGGCGAACGCCACGTTGGCCGCCAGGGCGGCCCAGAGGAGCAGAAGTCGCGGTTGCATGGGGCAATTGTAGGGCGTGGGGCGAGCTTCGCGCCGTTGCCGCCGGCGCCGCGGCCGGGTGCTCCACCGCAGGCACAATCGCCGCCATGAGCGACGACACGAGCCAAGAGCAAGCCACGGAGCACACGGGCCGCGAGGTGCTGCTGCTGGTCGACGGATCCAGTTACCTGTACCGCGCGTTCCACGCCATGCCGGACCTGCGGGCGGTGCCCGGCGATCCGACCAGCCCGGCCACGGGCGCGATCCGCGGCATGATCAACATGCTGCAGAAGCTGCGCCGCGACGTGCGCGCGGACTACGTCGCCTGCGTCTTCGACGCCCCGGGCAGGACCTTCCGCGACGACATCTATCCCGAGTACAAGGCGACCCGCTCGCCGATGCCGCCCGACCTGCGCACGCAGATCGACGCCATCCACGAGGTGGTGCGGCTGCTCGGCTGGAAGGTGCTGAGCGTGCCGGGCGTGGAGGCCGACGACGTGATCGGCACGCTGGCCTGCATGGCGACCGAGCGCGACATCGAGACGGTGATCTCCAGCGGCGACAAGGACCTGAGCCAGCTGGTCAACGACCACGTGGTGGTGATCGACACCATGAACGACCGCAGGCGCGATGCCGCCGGCGTCGAGGCGGAGTTCGGCGTGCCGCCGCGCCTGATGGTGGACTACCAGGCCCTGGTCGGCGACTCGGTGGACAACGTGCCGGGCGTCGACAAGGTCGGGCCGAAGACGGCCGTGAAGCTGCTGAACGAATACGGATCGCTCGACGCCCTGGTGGCGCGAGCCCATGAAGTGAAGGGCGCGGTCGGCGAGAACCTGCGCCGGGCGCTGGAATGGCTGCCCAAGGGCCGCGAGCTGCTCACCATCCGCAAGGACTGCGACCTCAAGGACCATATCCCTGGCCTGCCGGCGCTGCAGGACCTGAAGGTGGTCGACGGCCAGCACACCGACGAGCTCAAGGCGTTCTACGAGCGTTACGGCTTCAAGGGCCTGGCCCGGCAGCTCGAGGTCCACCACGTGCCGCCCGAGCTGATCGAGGAGCACCGCAGCCGCAAGAGGCTCGGCGCCGGCGGGCGCCCGGAGTTCCAGGACCCCGACCTCTCCGGCCGCTCGCAGGCGACCAACCTGCAGTACGACACGATCTTCACCTGGCCGCAGTTCGACGAGTGGCTGGCGAGGATCGAGGCGGCGGAGCTGGTGGCGCTGGACACCGAGACCAGTTCGCTCGACGAGATGCAGGCCGAGATCATCGGCCTGTCGTTCAGCGTGCAGCCCGGCGTCGCCGCCTACCTGCCGCTGGCGCACAGCTACGGCGACGCGCCGGACCAGCTGCCGCGCGACGAAGCGCTGGCCCGCCTGAAACCCTGGCTGGAGAACGCCGCCCGGGCCAAGCTCGGCCAGCACATCAAGTACGACCGCCACGTGTTCGCCAACCACGGCATCGAAGTGCGCGGCTATGCGCACGACACGATGCTGCAAAGCTATGTGCTGGAAGTGCACAAGCCGCACGGGCTGGCCAGCCTCGCCGAGCGCCACCTGGGCCGCACCGGCATCGACTACGAGCACATCGCCGGCAAGGGGGCGCACCAGATCCCCTTCGCCCAGGTGCCGGTCGACAAGGCCGCGGAGTATTCGTGCGAGGACTCGGACCAGACGCTGGACGTGCACCTGGCGCTGTGGCCCAAGGTGCAGGCGGACGGCAAGCTGCGCTTCATCTACGACCTGGAGATGCGCAGCAGCGAGGCGCTGTACCGGGTCGAGCGCACCGGCGTGCTGATCGACGGCGCCATGCTGGCGCGCCAGAGCGCCGAACTCGGCCAGCGCATGATGCAGCTGGAGCGGGAGGCGCACGATCTGGCCGGCCAGCCGTTCAACCTGGGCTCGCCCAAGCAGATCGGCGAGATCCTGTTCACCAAGCTGGGCCTGCCGGTCGTCAAGAAGACCGCCAGCGGCGTGCCCAGCACCGACGAGGAAGTGCTGGAGAAACTGGCCGAGGACTATCCGCTGCCGGCCAAGCTCCTGGAGCACCGCAGCCTGTCGAAGCTGAAAGGCACGTACACCGACAAGCTGCCGCAGATGGTGCATCCGCGCACCGGCCGCGTCCACACCCACTATGCGCAGGCGGTGGCGGTGACCGGGCGCCTGTCCAGCAACGACCCGAACCTGCAGAACATTCCGGTCAAGACCAGCGAGGGCCGCCGCATCCGCGAGGCCTTCATCGCCCCGCCCGGGCACCTGATCGCCAGCGCGGACTACAGCCAGATCGAGCTGCGCATCATGGCGCACCTGTCCGAGGACGAAGCCCTGCTGCGGGCGTTTCGCGAGGGCATGGACGTGCACCGGGCGACGGCGTCGGAGGTGTTCGGGGTCGCGCCCGACCAGGTGACCGGCGAGCAGCGGCGCTACGCCAAGGTCATCAACTTCGGCCTGATCTACGGCATGAGCGCCTTCGGGCTGGCGCGCAACCTGGGCATCGACGGCGCCGCGGCCAAGAACTACATCCAGCGCTATTTCGAGCGCTATCCCGGCGTCAAGCAGTACATGGACGAGACCCGGCTCTCGGCCAAGAGCCGCGGCTATGTCGAGACCGTGTTCGGCCGCCGGCTGTACCTGCCGGAGATCAATTCACCGAACGGTCCGCGCCGCGGCGGCGCCGAGCGGGCGGCCATCAACGCGCCGATGCAGGGCACGGCGGCCGACCTCATCAAGCTGAGCATGGTGAAGGTGCAGGACGTGCTCGATGCGCAGCAGCGGCGCACCAGGATGATCATGCAGGTGCACGACGAACTGGTGTTCGAGGTGCCCGAGGATGAGGTGGAGTGGGTGCGCTCCGAGATCCCGCGCCTGATGGCCGGCGTCGCCGAACTGCGGGCCCCGCTGCTGGCGGAGATCGGCGTCGCGGAGAACTGGGAGAAGGCGCACTGACTGGTTCACTTGTGTATCAGTTGTGACTATTTGAATGGGGCCGAGCCCATAAAGTGCCCGACCGTGGTCGCCCAAAGACCATGCGATGCCCATGGAAACTTGCCCGGAAGGCGCGAAATTCCGGCTGAGCCGTCTCTTAAACGAGACGCGCCTGCGTCGGCGTGCGCACTTCGGCCGGCGCAAACCGCTGCCTGCCGGGCGCCAGGCGCCGGCTTGGACCGGTGCGGCGAGCTTTCCGCCGGTTCGCGCGAAAGTTCATTACAGTCCCCTCCCCACCGTCAGACTCGGGAGCGGCTTCATGGCGACTTGCACTGATCCGATTCGCGTCTTCATCATCGGCGTGCCCCTGTTGCGCTGGGGCCTCGAACGAATGGTGCAGACGGCCCACCCCCGATGCGAAGTCGCCGGCGGCGCCGACAGTCTCGACGAGGCCCGCACGATGGAGTCGCGCCGCGCCGCGCACGTGGTCGTGCTGGCGGTCGATGTCGCTCCCGAACAGATCGCGACCTTCTGCGCGGCCTCGCCCGTGAAACTGATCCTCGTGACCGGCTCCCGCGACGAGGGCATGCTCGACCGGGCGATCGTGGCCGGCCTGCGCGGCGTGGTGCGCATCGGCGACTCGCCCGAGACCTTCCTCAAGGCCATCGCCAAGGTGAACGAGGGCGAGCTCTGGATCGACCGCGGCGCCACCGGCCGGATCTTCCTGGCGCTGGCGCGGGAGAAGGCGGCGGAGCGCCGGGATCCGGAGCGGGCCAAGATCGCGACGCTGACCTTGCGCGAGCGCCACACGATCGCTGCGGTGGCCAGTGATGCGGCGGCGCCGGGCAAGGTCATCGCCGACCGGCTGTGCATCAGCGAACACACGCTGCGCAATCATCTGACCTCGATCTACAGCAAGCTCAGCCTGGCGAACCGGGTGGATCTGTATGCATACGCCAACCGGCATTCGCTGCAGCAGGTTCCCGACCAGCGAGGGCGGGCCGGCAGTTTCTAGCCGGGTCCTCGCGCCCGGCTCAGCCGCAGCGCATGCGGCGGATCGTGCCGCGGTCGTCGACTTCGATGTTCAGGCGCATCGGATCGTGATCCAAGGTCACCATGCCCCCCGGGGGAATCACCCGCGTGCGCAGGCCGCCGGAGCTGCGCAGCGCCTCGGCCGCGGTCACCGCGTCCAGCTGGCGCCCGAGAACCGCCTGCGCGCCGGCGGCGCGGCAGCGCGACTCACCCATGCCCATCGAGGCCGTGTCCGGGCGCGCGGCGCAACCGGCCAGTGCCGCGGCGGCGGTGGCGAGTGCCAGGGCGAATGAAGAGCTGACCGGCATATCGGGTTTCATTATCCGGTCGCCGGCGCTGGCGCAGCGGGCACTGCAACAGACGGTGTCCGGCGCGCGCCACGCCAGACAAAAACCAGCGTTTTCTCCTAGGCCGGACGGGACAGAGCGCTGGTGCGCCTGGCGCGCCCCCGGCGTCCAATTGGCAGGGGCCGATCGGCGCGACGTCCCGCACCCCATGGGGCGCGCGCCGCGGGACGCCCGATGGCCTTGCCGCGAGGACACGACATGCCGTTGACCAAAGGACCACAGCAGACCGGCGCCGGCGACGCGGTGAGCGTTCGGCTGCTGCCCGGGCTGGCGCTTGACTTCGCCGCCCGCGTCGGCCGCGGCGCCTACGCGACGTGCCTGCGCCGCGATCTGTGCTTCCACGGTTTCGTCGCCGTGTACGCCATGCTCGCGCTCGCGGTCAGCCTGGCCGCCGGCGTGCCCGCGAAGTTCGCGCCATTCAGCTACCTCGGGCTGGTCAGCGCGCTGCCGCGCGTCCTGCTGCTGCTGGTGGCCGGCGCGGGGCTGTGGTCGCTCGGTTCGCGCAGCCCGCTGCGCACCTTCCGCGGCCTCCTGGCCGCCTGCTTCGGACCGCACACCGTCGCCGGCCTGCTGCTGTTCGCCAGCCTGTCGGTGTTTCTGGGCGTGTTCACGTCGCTCAAGACGATGTTGAGCGACATGATCCCGTTCTTTGCCGATCCCGCCCTGGCCCATGCCGACGCCTGGCTGCACGGCGGCGACCCCTGGCGCTACACGAGCGCGCTGTTGCCCGCGCCCTGGACGGCCGGCCTCGAACGCCTGTACTTCGGCTTCTGGGGCATCCTGCTGTCGGGCTGCCTGCTCGCCGTGCTGCTGTTGCCCCGGCTGCGCGAGGTGCGCGCCCAGTATGTCTGGACCTTCCTGTGGATGTATCCCGTGCTCGGCAACCTGGCTGCCGGTGCCGTCATGTCGGCGGGCCCGGTGTACTACGAGCAGGTCACCGGCGATCCGAGGTTCAGCGCGCTGGTGCAGTACCTGGCGCAGCACTCGATCGGCCGCGAGTGGGCGGCCGCGCTCTGGAACTCGTACGTATCCGGTGCGGTGGGCGTGGGCTCCGGCATCTCGGCCTTCCCCTCGCTGCACCTGGCCAACGCCGCCATGTTCGCCCTGCTCGCGGGCCGCATCCACCAGCGGCTGGGCTGGCTGGCGGCGGCGTTCGCCGGCGTCGTCCTCTTCGGATCGGTGCACCTTGGCTGGCACTACGCCGTCGACGGCTACTTCGCGATCGCCGCGACGGTCCTGATCTGGAAGCTGGTCGGCAAGGTGCTGCAGCGCGCAAGCGGCGCGGCGCCGAGCCGCTAGGCGGCCACGCGTCGTGCGAACACGAACCGCCGGCACCCCAGGAACGCGACGAACGTATAGAGCGCGATCCCGGCCAGCTGCGCCAGGTAGGGATTCCAGGCGAGACGCGACGTGGCGGCGAGCACCGCCGCCAGGTTGGCAAGGTACGCGAGTGCCAGCACCAGCACGTAGCGCGGCAGGAGATCGGCCACCGGGCGCCCGGAGGCGAAGGTCCAGGAGCGGTTGAGGCCGAAGCCGACCCCCATGCCAAGGAGGTAGCCGGCCAGGTTGGCGGCGGCCGGCGCGGCGCCGGCGAAGAACATCAGCCCGTAGATCGCGGCCAGGCCCACGCCGGTATTCACGGCGCCCACGACGCCGAAACGGATCGACTGGCGCAGCAGGCCGCTCATGGCAGGCGGCGCGCGGTCAGCCGGTACTGCGCCCCCAGGGCAAGCCAATGCAGGCGCGGCTCCAGCCAGCGCAGGCGCCGCAGCGATGCGGGGAAGAACAGCTTGTATTCGATGCGCGGGCGCTCCCAGCCCGCCGCGAGCGCGCGGGCGCGCAACGCGCCGGCGCGCAGCAGCCGGGCGTTCACGTCCAGCGGACAGGTCCGCACGGCGTGCACCGTCAGCGGGTTGAGCGGGTTGTGTTCGTAGATGGCCAGCACGCCGCCGGGCCGCGTCACCCGGCGCAGTTCGGCCAGCCAGTGCTCGTGCTGGGCGTGCGGGATGTGGTGGAACACGCAGGCGGAAAAAACGACGTCCTGGCTGGCGGAGGGCAGGGGGATGGCGCCATCGATGCGCAGGTGGCGCTCGGGGCCGGGAAAGCGCGAGCGAGCGACGTCGATGCTGCGCGACGACACGTCCGCGCAGTGCAGTTCGCTGTCCGGAAAGTAGCGCCGGAAGAACGGAACCGAGTTGCCGATGCCGCTGCCGAAATCCAGGATCCGTCCGGTTCGCAGCGCGGAGGCGCGCGCCAGCCGCCCCAGGTCGGCCACCTTGTATTCGGCGAAGTACGCCGGCTGCTCGCCGGTGATCGCGACGTTGGCGGCGTGGACGGCTTCGTATTCGTCGGCCAGCAGGTCGAATTCCGCCCGCAGGGCCGCGTCGTCGCGCAGCCGGTGGCTCGTGGCGTCGGCGCCGGGCCGGTGCGCGATGGGGACTCCCGTGGGCATGGCCTACCTCGCCTCGAGCGCGGACACGGCTGCCGCCGCATGCTGCCGCCGCCCGCGGGCGCGCGATCGCACCGGGCGCGCCGCGGCGGCCACCGGCTGCGCCGGCTGCGGCTGGGCGACCTGCTCGATGAAGAAGCGCGGGCGGCGCTTCACTTCCGTGTAGATCTTTCCCACGTACTCGCCCAGCACGCCGGCGCAGAGCAGCTGCACGCCGCCCAGGAAGTAGATCGGCAGGATGGTCGATGCCCAGCCCGGCACCGTGTCGGTGGTCAGGAACTTGGCGGCGAGCACCCAGACCGTCAGGAGCACGCACAGGAGCGACAAGGCGAAGCCGAGCAGTGCGATGGCGCGCAGCGGCGCGGTCGAGAAGGACGTCACGCCGTCGATGGCGAACTCCAGCATCTTGCGCAGCGGGTACTTCGACTCGCCGGCCAGGCGCGCCCGACGGTCGTAGTGCACCACCGTGCTGCGCAGGCCGAGCAGCGGCACGACCCCGCGCAGGAAGAGGTTGGCCTCCTTGTACTCGCTCAGGTAGCGGATCGCACGCTGGCTGAGCAGCCGGTAGTCGGCATGGTCGCAGACCGTCTGGACGCCCAGCGCGTGCATGGTGCGGTAGAACAGGCGCGCGGTATTGCGCTTGAACCAGGTGTCCGCGTCGCGCCGCTCGCGCACGCCGTAGACCACCTCGGCGCCCTCGCCGAAGGCCGCCAGCATCCGCTCGATCGCTCCTTCGTCGTCCTGCAGGTCGGCGTCGATGGTGACGACGGCGTCGCCGCGCGCCGAGGTGAGGCCGGCCAGCAGGGCGTTCTGGTGCCCGCAATTGCGCGACAGCTTCACGCCGACGACCGGGCCCGCCTCGCGCACCCAGCCGTCGATGAGGCGCCAGGTTCCGTCGCGGCTGCCGTCGTCGACGAAGATGATCTCGCTGCGTGCGGAGATCCGGCCGCCGCGCACGAGGTGCTCGCGCAGGCCGGCCAGCCGGGCGTAGGTCTGCCCGAGGACTGCTTCCTCGTTGAAGCAGGGCACCACGATCGACAGCATCGGGCAGGTGAGAAGGTCGGCTCGGCTCATGGCTGTCCTCCCTGGGGCGTGGGCATGGCCGCACGGACGTGGACCACGGCGATTTCGTCGGTATGGAAGCGGCGCCACCCGGGCAGGCGGTCCAGCAAGGCGATCCCGGGCGTGCCGGCCGGCAGCAGCGTCCACCCGATGCGGTAGCGGTCCACGAGCCGCTCCAGGCCGTCGCTGGTGCGCAGTTCCAGCGCCTCCATGTACTGCTTCAGGAACGCGTCACCATACATGTCGGCCCGCCCGTCGATGAACGGCGGGATGCCCAGGTAGACCAGGTAGCCGCCCCAGCTGTAGTTGTTCAGCACCGGCCCGCGGATGCCCGCGTCCTGCACGGCCCGGACGGCGGCGGCAGGCGCGACCAGCGCGGGCGGGACGACCGGTTGCACGCGCGCGACGAGCACCGGCACGCCGGCGACGAGCGCGGCCGCCAGCGCCATGGCTGCGACGCCCGCGGGTCGAGCCAGTCGCTCGAAAAAGCGGTCGAGCATCGGTGCCTGGCCGGCCCCGCGCGCGCGCGCGCGCCACTGCGCGGCGAACGGCGCCGCGACCAGGAGCGGCGCCAGCAGCCCGAGCAGTTCGACATAGCGCATGTGCTTGAGCGCCAGGTGCAGCAGGCCGAGCAGCAAAGCCAGGCGCAGCGGCGGCAGCCGCAACCCCTGGTGCATCACCATGGCCAGTCCGCCGAGCAGCCACAGTTCCAGCGGCTGCAAGGTCTGGAAGTCGGGCGACCACCATTCGCCGATGCGCTGCAACGCATAGCCGCTTTCGACCAGGACCTGCCAGGTGAAGCGGATGCCGCCGACGCCGTTGGGTGTGACCAGCGCGCTGGCAGCGGCGAGCAGCACGAACAGTCCCCAGGAACGGACGGTGGGAGCAAGCCGGGGCCCGCGCCAGGCCGCGATCGATGCCTCGAGCGCGAACGCGACGGCGAGCGCCAGGCCCAGCGTGAAGCCGCCGTGCAGGTTGGCCCAGACCGCCATCACGGGCAGCAGCCAGAGCGAGGGCGAGCGGCCGGCCTCGGCGGCGCGGACCAGCCCGAGTGCCCAGACCATCATCAACGGCATCGCCAGCACGTGCGGCCGCACCAGCACGTGGGACGCCGCCATGCCGACGGCCAGCCCCGCGAACAGCAGCGCGTACACCGGCTCGACCCAGCGCAGCAGCGCGCGCGTCAGCAGCACCACGGTGAGGGCGAAGGCGCCCGCCGTGAGCGCGACCAGCGCCGTCCAGCCGCCGGCCTGGTGCACCGCCGCCAGGATGACCTCGGACAGCCATTCGTGGGCCGTCCACGCCGCGCCCGGCATGGTGTGCGAGAAGGGGTCGGCGTCCGGGACGCGGCCGTGCTCGAACATCCAGCGCCCGGCCCCCACGTGCCAGAACGTGTCGCCGTCGCGCAGCAGCTTGTCGCTGTGGAAGAAGCAGTAGAAGAAACTCGCGAGGCCGACCAACAGCGGCCACGAGAAGAGCCAGGCGCCGCGCGCGGCGCCCACTGCCGGCTGGGGCCGGACACCGAGGGTGAGTTCGGGTGCCTCGATCACGGGCTCACCTGCTGCTGCCGAGCAGCGGCAGGATGGTGCGGACGATCGTGATCACCGCCGGGCCCAGGATCACCATGATGATCGAGGGAAAGATGAAGAGCACCAGCGGCACCAGCATCTTGGTCGGGATCTTCGCGGCGCGTTCCTCGGCGCGCATCTGCCGCTTGTGGCGCAGGTCGTCGGAGAACACCCGAAGCGAATCGCCGACGCTGGTGCCGAACTTGTCGGCCTGCGTCAGCATCGTCGCGAACGTGCCGATCTCCTCCAGTCCGGTGCGCAGCGCCAGGTTGCGCAGCGCCTTCTCGCGGGTGCCGCCGGCGCGCATTTCGAGGGTGGTCAGGTGCAGCTCCTCGGCGAGGGCCATGCTCTTTCGCTTGATCTCGTCGGCCACTTTCGTCAGGGCCGCGTCCAGCCCCAGGCCGGCTTCGATGCACACCAGCATGAGATCGGCGGCGTCGGGAAAGGAGTGGAAGATCTCGAGCTGGCGGTCCTTGAGCTTCAGGTGCAGCAGCAGGTTCGGCAGATAGCAGCCGACCAGGGCCGCCAGCAGCACCCACATCAGCAGTGTCAGCGTGTGCGCTTCGTTGAAGGCGCGCAGCGCGAAGTAGGTCCCGGACGCGAGCAGCGCCGGCAGCACGGTCTTGGCGCCGAAGTACATGAGCCGGGCGTCTTCGCTGCGGATGCCGGCATTCATGAACCGCAGGCGCAGCGGTGACGATTCCCAATCGCCCTCGGGGGCGGACAGGCGCGACAGCGGCCCGGCCAGTCGCACCACGGTCTCGCGCCACTCGGTCGGGGCGGCGGCGGGCGCGATCGTCTGCAGGCGCTGGCGGGTGCGGCTGGGCGCCAGCCAGACGTAGGCGCCGGCGAGCGCGGAGGCCACGGCGATGAAGATCAACGTCATCAGAATGACCATGTCGGACTCCTATACGCGGATGCGGATGATCTGCCGCATGGCGAGCACGCCGAACACCATGAGGGCCAGCATGAACTTGATCAGCGAGATGCCGATGGGATCGGTCCACAGCAGGCTCATGAACTTGGGGTTGACCAGGTTCATCGCCGCTGCCAGGGCGAAAGGCATGATCACGAGGATCCAGGCGGACATGCGGCCCTCGGCGGACAGCACCCGCACCCGGCCCAGCAGCTTGGCGCGCTCGCGCAGCAGCCGGCTCAGGTTGTCCAGGATTTCGGTCAGGTTGCCGCCCGATTCGCGCTGGACGAGCACCGCCACGACGAAATAGCGCAGGTCGGTGATCGGCACGCGCTCGCTCAGGTTGGTCAGGGCCTGCTGCAGCGAAATGCCGAAGTTGACCTCCTCGTGCACGCCGCGGAATTCGCCGGCCACCGGCTGCGCCAGCTCCTCGCCGGCCATCTTGAGCACCGAGGAGAAGGCGTGCCCCGCGCGCAGCCCCCGCGACATCAGGTCCAGCGCCTCCGGCAACTGGGCCTCGATCCGGGCGAGGCGCTGCTTGCGGCGGCGGTGCAGGTACAGCAGCGGCAGGGACGCGGCGGCGAGCGCCGCGAGTGCCGACATCGTTGCCGTCTCATGCGCGACCGAACTCATGGCCACCCAGCCGGCCAGCGCCAGCACCGCGCAGCCGGTCAGGAGCCGGGAGACCGTCCAGTTCAGGCCCGACTGCATGATCGTCCGCTCGAGCAGGCGCATCCTGGAAAAACCCTGGAGCATCCGCTGCATGGCCGGCGCGTCGCTCAATGCCCCTTGCTTGAGCAGCTGGGCGTTCTGGGTGGCGCGGCGGGCGGTCGCCAGGTCCTGCAGCCGCCGCTGCAGGCGGGTCGCCTGCGGGCCATGGTTCGCCCGCCACAGCAGGTAGAGGCCTTCGAGCAGCAGCAGCACCGTGATGAACAGCAGCACGGTGAGCACGATGAAGTTGTTGCCGAGGATCGAGAGCATGGCAGCCTCCGCTCAGTGCTGGCGGCGCAGCGGGTCGAACATGGCGTCGGAGAGGCTCACGCCGTAGGTGCGCAGCCGCTCCATGAACTTGGGCCGGACGCCGGAGGCCTGGAAATAGCCCTGCACCAGGCCGTCCGCGCCCAGGCCGGTCTGCTTGAAGCCGAAGATCTCCTGCATGGTGACCACCTCGCCTTCCATGCCGGTGATTTCCTGGATGCTGACCACCTTGCGGCGGCCGTCGACCAGCCGCAGGACCTGCACGACGAGGGTGATGGCCGAGGCGATCTGCTGGCGGGCGGCCTTGTGCGGCAGGTTCAGGTTCGCCATGCCGATCATGTTCTCGAGCCGCGCGATCGCGTCGCGCGGCGTGTTGGCGTGGATCGTCGTGAGCGATCCTTCATGACCGGTGTTCATCGCCTGCAGCATGTCGAAGGCCTCGCCGCCGCGCACCTCGCCGATCACGATGCGGTCGGGCCGCATCCGCAGCGCATTGCGCACCAGCGCGCGGGCGGTGACCTCGCCGCGACCCTCGATGTTCTGCGGCCGGGTTTCCAGGCGCACGACGTGCGGCTGCTGCATCTGCAGCTCGGCGGCGTCCTCGATCGTCACCACGCGCTCGCTGTCGGGGATGTAGCTCGAGAGGATGTTCAGCAGCGTCGTCTTCCCGGCGCCGGTCCCGCCCGAAATCAGGATGTTGACCTTGGCCCGGATCAGGCCTTCGAGCAGCGCCGCCATCTCCGGCGTCAGGGTCTTGAGCGCGTCGCCGACCAGGTCGGCCATCTGCAGCGGGGTATGGGCGAAACGGCGGATCGACATCATCGGCCCGTCGATGGCGATCGGCGGGATCACGGCGTTCACCCGCGATCCGTCCGGCAGCCGCGCATCCACCATCGGGCTGGACTCGTCGATGCGACGGCCCACCAGCGACACGATCTTGTCGATGATCCGCAGCAGGTGCTTCTCGTCGGTGAACGTCACGTTGGTCAGCTCGAGGCGGCCGCGCCGCTCGACGTAGATCTGCTGGTAGGAGTTCACCAGGATGTCGGACACGGCAGGGTCCGCCATCAGCAGCTCGAGCGGTCCGAAACCCAGCATCTCGTGCTGGATGTCGCGAATGAGGGAGCCGCGCTCGACGTCGTTGACCGCCGCCTGCTCCTCCTGCAGCAGGCGTTCCACCATCACGGCGATTTCCTGGCGCAGCACGTCCGGCGCCAGCGTTTCCAGCGCGGCAAGGTCGAACAGCTCCAGCAGCTTCAAGTGCATCCTGCTCTTGAGCGCCTTGTAGGTATCGCCGCCGACCGCGTGCTGGGTGCGCGGCGCGCCCTCGCCGCCGGATGCCACGTTGAGCTTGTCGCGCAGCGAGCCGCGCTCGCGTTCCAGGCTGATGACCGATGCTGGGACCATGTTCATGCTCTCCGGAACAGGCGGCCGAGAAGGCCGCGGTTTTCTTCGTGCCTGGGGCTCAGCGCCGCCGCCAGGTCGGCCAGGTGGCGCGCCACCGTGTTGGTGCGCGACACCTTCACGAGCGGATCGCCGTGATTGATCGAGGCGTTGACCTCCTTGTAGGAGTTGGGCACGGTGTTGACGCGTACGTTGCCGACCGAGCGGCGCACTTCCTCCACGCCGATCTCGTTGGTCTTCTCGTAGCGGTTGAGGATCAGCTCCGTCTTCTCCGGCCCATAGCCGAGCGAGCGGAACACTTCCAGCAGCTTGGCGGCATGGCGCACCGACGTCAGGCCCGCCTGCAGCACGGCGTAGATGCGGTGCGCCCGGTCGAGCGCGTGGATGGCGATCGTGTCGAGCGCACGCGGCATGTCGAGCAGGACGAAGTCGTAGTTGGCGGCGGCGACGGCGACGATCTGGTCGATGTGCTCCGGCTTGATCTCCATGGCCTGGGCCAGGTCGTCCGGCGCGGCGAGCACGCTGAAATTCGGCGTCACCTTCACGGTGCTGGCCGCCAGCAGCGACGCGTCCAGCCGGCCGATGTCCTTGGCCAGGTCGGCCAGCGTCGAGGCGGCCTTGCCGTCGTGCACGAACGCGAGCGCATCGCCGAACTGCAGGTTCATGTCGATCAGGAGGACCGAGCGCGTCTCGGCCAGCTGGTAGCCGAGGTTGGTCGCCAGGAAGGTGGCGCCGCTGCCGCCCTTGCACGGGACGAAGGCGAGGACCTTGCCCTGGCGGCCCAGCCGCGCCCCCGCGAGCTTGGCCTCCACCCGTTCGACCGCCGCCTGCACCGCGGCGGCCGGCGCGGGCGAGGGGAGCACCTCGCGCACGCCGGCGCGCATCGAATTGAGCAGGAATTCCGGGGTCTGGGTCGCGCACAGCAGGATGACGGCCGTTCCCGGGTGGTGCGTCGTCACGTATTCGACGGGCGCGAGCTCGTCGGCGTCGCAGCACATGCCGTCCACCAGCATCAGCTGCGGCTGCTCCTCCTCGGCGACCGCCCGCATGCGGGTCTTGCCCCCGTCGAACAGCACGGCAGTGTGCCCCCCGGCATCGAGCAGCACGCCCAGCTGCTGCAGGTGTTGCGGGTTCGGCGAAATGACTGCAACTTTCATCGGGCTCCTCCTGGCTTCATGAACACATCGCGTCGCTGTTGGGGTCCTGGTGCATCACTTCGCGCGTCAGGAAGGTCTTGAACTGGGGCAGCAGCAGCGGTGCGATCGGCGTCGCCAGACCCGCGATCGGCGAGATCCACCGGAAGTCCAGGCCCTGGACGGTGACGGTGACCCCGATGCACGTCGTGGGGTCGCAGCTGGGCGGGCTCCAGGTCACGTCGATGTCGGTGATCTCCGGCAGGAGAACCTTCATTCGCGCGAGCACCTGCGCATCGCCGGCGCCGCCGGTCGCGCCGCACACGACGGCGTACCGGGCGCCGGCGCGGGCTGCTTCGCTGGCCGCGTTCCAGGTGAAGAGCAGCCGCGCGAAATCGAGCAGTCCCAGGAAGAACGTGAAGAAGATGAGGATCACGAGCGCGAACTCGATCGCCGTCGCGCCGCGTTGCCGGGATTTCATAGGTAGGTCCTCATCGTGGCGCTGATCGGCGAGAAGGTGATCGATTCCCCGCCGAAGAAGGTGGCGCCGAACGCCCCCGAGAACAGCGGCTGGAACGTGTAGCCGCTGATCGTGATGCGAACCGTGTTGATCGTCGGTGTGCCGCTGACCGTCTGCCACGTCGGATCCTGCACCTTCGCGATCGTGAGGCCGGGCACGAGGGGCGTCCCGCTGCCGGTGAGGTTGCCGTACACGGCCAGGTTCTTCGCCTCGGTCACATGGGTGCCCGGCATCTGGGTGGAGAGATAGCGGGTGGCGTCGCGCACCGATTTGGTGAGCGCGTTGTACTGGTACATGGCCCGGCCGAACTCCGTGACGATGAACGTGAGCAGCAGCAGGAACGGCAGCACCAGTGCGAATTCGACCAGGGCGACACCGCGTTGGTTCTTCATCGGCCTGCTCCTCATCGAACGAGCACCGGAACCAGCGGGCCGGCCACGCCGCCGGGAAAGCCGGTGGTCACGCACGGGCTGCCGGGCGTGCCGGCATTGCCCCGGTATTCCAGCTGCACCGGCGCCATCGGGATGCTCAGCGGCTGCAGCATCAGCATGCAGGCGTAATCCATGACGTCGTTGCTGCCGTTGACCACCGGCACCAGCGCGATGCGCCGGCTGATGCCGTAGTCGCGGTGGCCGCCGCTCGCCGTCGGCCCGGGGGCGGCGATCTTCTGGAAGCTGTTCAGGGAGAGCGCCATGATCGTCTCGCACACGTGCAGCCCCTGCACGTTGGTGCGGGTGTCGGTGTTGGCGCAGGAGGCGAAGGCCAGCCGTTTGGCGACGAAGTTGCCCGCCGTCCCGGTCGGGTCCGAGCTCGGCGTGCCGTCGTATGCGTTGCGCGCGTCCGGCCAGTTGTGGGTGGTGTAGGCATAGCCCGTCATGTCGGGCCGATGCGTGGCCGGATCCACGGTGTTCTTGTAGATGCCGAACCGCTCGTTCCAGACGTCGACGACGTTGGCCTGCACGCCGGGCGTGCCGAGGTGGTCACCGACGCGGGTCCCGCACTTGCCGTTCATTTCCGCGACGGTCTCGTTTGCCGCATTGCTGCCGTCGAGGTTGGCCCAGCCGATCTCGCCGTTGCCGGCCTCCCCCGGCCCCATCAGCAGGGTGACCCATTCGCCGACCGCGAAACCGTAGTCGGGCGCGACGCCGCCCGTCTTGGGTCTCAGGGCCAGGGGCAGGGGACAGGTGGTCTGCGAGCTGCCGCGGGTGGCGATGGCGCGGGCCAGGACGTTGCGGGTCGCCGGGAAGGCGCTCGCGTCGCGAATGAACGCACCCATGGCCTGCAGCAGGAACATCCTGACATTGGGCTGCTGGTGGCGGCACTCCACGTAGCGTGCGGACGACGGCACGGTGGTCGGCGTCAGGTCGGCGGCCATGAAGGTCAGGTCGGCCTCGGTGATCTGTCCCTGCGCGCTCCAGTCGGGCGACTGCAGGTTGACGCGGTTCAGGTTGCCGGCGGTGATGCCGGCGCTGCGGGCGCGCGAGATCGAATCGCTGACGCCGTTGATCGAGGAGCCGACGCCGTCGAGCTCCTGGGCGGCCGCCAGGGCGCAACTGTCCATGGCGGTCTGCAGTTCGCTGCGGACGATGAAGAGGCGGCCCAGGTCCACGGCGATCCCCATGAACCCGAGCAGGAACAGCAGGGCCATGCAGACCGTGAGAATGATGGCGCCCCGCTGCCGTTGGAGCCGGATGACGCTGCCCATGGCAAGCTCTTCGCTCGTGCGGGGAAAGGCGGCGCACCGCGCCACGCCTCTCCCCTCACGCGCACGTCACACGCAGTTCGCGCCGTCGGTCAGGCAGGTGCCGACGCGGCCGATGAACGCGCTGAAGTTCGAGCCGGTCAGGTTGCGCAGGGCAACCACGAGCGTGATCGAAACGACGGCGATGATGAGCGCGTACTCGATCACCTGGGAGCCATCGTCTTCCCGTGCGAACGTCTTCAGGCTTTGCATCAATTTGTCCATGATTCACCTCGAAAAAAATGAATGGTTGAAAAAAATTGGCGACTGCTTGGATCGTCGGAAGGTCTGGGCTAGGACATGGTCAGTCGCTCCTTTCCGCCGGCCGTGCCGGCACTGCGTTGTGAAACAGGATGGCTGGTGCGATCGTCTCGGCGCCGCGGCGGCTACTGGCCGCCGCTGATCGCGCCGCCGATGTTGATGACGTTGACCACGGGCGGCGGCGCCTTGAACGAGTCCTGGTAGCGGATCGCGGCCTCGCGCGCGCTCTTGCCGTCCATGCCGGCGACCGCGTTCGGGTCGCTGACGCCGGCGGGATTGATGGTCTGCGCCAGCCGCGCGGCGCGCACGGCGTCGCCGAAGCGCAGGTCGTAGTTGGGCGTCACGGAGGCGGCGCAGCCCCCGAGCAGCGCCACGATGGGTAGCCAGGCGTATTTCATGGCGGTTCCTTCAGCGGGTGGCGGGCGCCGGCGCGACGGCCGGTGCGGGTGCGATGACAGCCGGCGCTTGCGGCAGGGGCTGGCCTTCGCCTGTTCCCATCAGCATCACGTCGGAGCGGCTCGGGGTCACATGGTTGTCGGTGGGCAACGCCACGGGCGCCATGAACGGCTTCACCAGGCGCGGCGTCACGACGAACATCAGCTCGGTCTGGTCGCTCTGGAACTCGGACGAGCGGAACAGCGCGCCGAGCACGGGCGCTTCGCCCAGGCCCGGAAACTTGTTGAGGGCCTCGGTGAAGTTGTTCTTGATGAGGCCGGCGACCGCGAAGCTCTGGCCGTCCGCCAGTTGCACGGTGGTGTCGACCTTGCGCGTGGCCATCGAAGGCAGGATGGCGACGGCGCCGCCGATCGCGGTGAACGGGGTGCCGGTCTGCGACAGCTCGGAGACCTCCGAGAGGATCTTCAGGTTGACCCGGCCGTCGAGCACCGTGGGGGTGAACTTCAGCCCGACGCCGAATTCCTTTTCTTCCAGCGTGATCGTGGTGCCGCCGCCGTTGCGGTCCTGTGCCACGGGGATGAAGATCTTCCCGCCGGACAGGAAGCTGGCCGACTGGCCGCTGATCGCCACGATGTTGGGCTCCGCCAGGATCCGGACCACCCCGTCCTTCTTGTTGGCATCGATGCCCAGCGTGGTGTTGCTGCTGGTGCCGGCCGCGCCGGGCGGCAGGCCGTGGGAGTGGCTCAGGACCGACAGGCCGCCGCCGATGATCCCGGAGATGACGTTGGTGACGCCGGCGCCGGTGGTGAACGCGCGGGAGAAGTCCAGGCCCAGGCGGTCGAGCAGGCTCTTGCTGACCTCGGCGATCTTCACTTCCAGCATCACCTGCTGCGGCGCCGTGACGCGCAGCAGGTTGACCACCTTCTTGCTGTCGGCGTACGAGTTCGCCACCGTGAGGACCTGGTCGAGCTTGACCGAGTCGCTGACCATGCCGGTGAGCACCAGCGAGGTGTCGGCGCCACGGACCTTGACGGCGGTTTCTTCGGGCATCAGTTCCGCGAGCTTGGCCTGCAGCGTGTCCGGATCGATCGCCACCACGATGTCCTTGACCACGCAGCGGCCGTCGGTGCTTTGCACCACCACGTTCATCGAGCCCGTGCGCCGGCCCAGCAGGAAGAGTTCGTGCGGACTGAGCAGCGTGATTTCGGTGTCGGCCACCCCGTCGTGCGCCGTGCCGCGAGCGGCGGCGGCAGCGCCGGCGGAACCACGGGGCGCGGCGCCGGCCTGTTCGGGGTTGACCGGCAGCGGCATGCCGGCCCGGCTGGCCGACTGGCCGCCGACCACCAGCCGCGCGGCGGGCGCTTCCAGCCGCACCACGCGCGACTTGCCGAGCGTGAGATAGGTCGGCGGGTCGACGCTGACCGAAGTGCACGGCCGGCCCGCGGGCTGGCCGGGCGGCGCGCCGGCGAGCGAGCTGCCGGTGGCGCCGCGGGCCGGACCGGTGCGGGCCTGGCGCGCCGGCTGGCTGGCCGCTGGGCCCGGGCTGCTTGCGGCCGCGGTCGGGCCGGACTGGGCGGCTGCGGGCGCGGCCGAGGTGGCGAGGGCGAGGAGCACGGCGGCGCACAGCGCCGCTCGGCCCGATGGGGGGTTCTTCATTGTTTTCTCCCTGGACATGTTCTTGTTCTTGGCGCAGGTGCGTCAGAAGCAGTTGTTCGCGCGTGTCCCGTTGCGGATGACCTCCACGCAGATCGGCGCCGGCTCGGGTCGCGGCATGGCGGCAGGGGCGCCCATGACCCGGGTCCGGATCACGGCCGGCGGTGCCTTGACGACCATGGGGGCGGCCGGCTGCTTGATCCCGAGCAGTTCGGCGCGGGTGACGCCGGTCGTCATGATGGGCTGCTTGTCGAGCTGGTTGCGCAGCACCAGCGACAGGCTGCCGACGCTGCGCGCGAGGTCCAGCTTTTCGGCGTCGGCCGGGGTGAGCTCCAGCGTCACGGCGCTGACCACCTTCGGCTTGGTCTCGTCGCGCCCGGCTTCCTGGGCCACGGCGAGCACCAGCACCTGCTCGAGCACGGTCATGCTGACCTGGCCATCCTTGCCGTGTTCCTTCTGCGTGTTGACCATCACGTCCACGTAATTGCCCGGCAGGGCGAAGCCAGCCACGCCCACCACGTCGTTGACGCGCACGGTCATGGCGCGCTTGCCCTCGGCGATCACCGCCGAGAGGCCGCCCTTGGTGCCGGCCGGCGACAGCTTGCGCTCGAGGATGGCCTCGCCGCGCAGCACGCTGGTCTTCACGACGCGGTCCTGCAACTCCTTGGCATCCTTGAACGTGCCGGCGGGGACCGAGCCCGTCGGCCAGTCGGCCACCGTGAGCATTTGCGGAAGAACCCGGCTGCCCAGTTCGATGTCGACGGCGGCGACGACGACCTTGGTCGATGCGAGGCTGCCGCGTTGGGCCACCCAGCCGGCCGCATAGACGGCCGCCGCGAGTCCCGTGACGAGCGCGAGGATCAACAAACCGATTGCCTTCATGTTCCTCATGGAAACTCTCCCCAAAAAAATCGTCAGGCCAGGCGCAGGTGGCTGGCGATCAGCCATGCCAACGTTCCGGCGCAGATGCTGATGCCGTATGGCAGGCGCCCCACCGAGCCGGCCGGCGGCATGGCGGGGGCGGGGCGTACTCCCGCCAGGACGGCGAATGCCATCGACTGCACGATCCCGAAGACGTTCGAGGCCACCCGCCCCAGCGAGTGCCGCCAGGCGGCCGCCGCCAGTGCGACAACGCCGCCGGCGATGAACACGCAGATGACCGCCGGGACGATCTGCGGCAGCCCCAGGAACGCCCCGACCATCGCCATCAGCTTCACGTCGCCGGCGCCCATCACGCGCAGCGCGTAGAACGGCAGCATCAGTGCCAGCCCGGCGGCCAGGCCCGCCAGCGACCAGAGCGCGCCGTCGACCGCCCACGCCACCCCGAGCACCTGCCACTGCACCGCCGCGCTCAGCGCCAGGCCGATCAGGGCGCCGGTGACGGTCAGCCAGTTCGGAATGCGCAGCGTGCGCACGTCGATCACCGCCGCCACGAGCAGCAGCAGCAGCAGCACGACGTTGCGCACGTCGCCGAGGTCGGGCCCCGTGAGATGCCAAAGCCAGTCGGCGGATGCGGTATTCATCGACAAGCCTTTCTCGTTGGTTGGTGGTCGGGTGCGTGGAGGAAAAATATGGGCGCAGGGCCGGCGGTTTGCCTATGGGTTCGTTCTCCCGATTTCGGCAGGACAAACGCCGCGCCCGGCCGGGACAAGTTCGCTATCCGCCGGGGTCCACGTATTCCAGGCGGGGGTCGATCAGCCGGACGGCGACCCCGGTCTTGCCGTCGCGGCGTTCCAGCCGGACGATCACGCCGGATGAGGTGAACCGCATCGAGACCTCGGGCAGCTCGAGCTCGAAGTCGACCGGGCCCTGCATCGCGTGCTCGCCGTCGATTTCGAAGAACAGCCCGGTGGCGCTGATGTCGCGCGTGACGGCTGACGAGCCGTCCCCGAGCGTGAGCGGCAGCGCCAGCCGTTCACGGGGGTCGATGCGTTGCTCTTCGAACATGCGACCAAGTCTGCAGCGCCACCGGCTCGCGGTCGCGGGTGGTTTCGCCCTTTTTTCTGGTTGCCCGTGCCCGCCGGTGGGGGCTGCCGGTGGGACAAAGCTCCCGGGACCGCGCTGCCGCGCGCTGCACCCGCGCACGGCTGAGTGGCGCCCAAACCGCATGCTTGCGTACGAAGTTGCAACATCTCGTGACACGAACTGACGAACCAAGGTGTTCGTCCATACCATGACGCTTCCCGTTACCACGACTGAGCCTGCCAATGAACAACAACGGTGCTCGTTCCATCCCCGTGTTCGTGGTCGCCCTGCCCCTTGTCGGGTGGGGCCTCGAGCGACTCCTCGAGTCGGCGCATCCGAAGTTCGAGGTCGTCGGAAGCGCCTCGCGGATCGAGGAGGCGCTCATGCAGCTCGAACGACGACCGGTGGAAGTCGTCGTCCTGGTGGCGGACGGGCTTCGGACCGAGGACATGGCCAGCTTCTGCGCCAAATCGGCGGCCAAGGTGCTGCTGATCACGGGGTCGGCGGACCACGCCTGGGTGGACAGCGCGGTGATGGCCGGCGTGCGCGGGGTGATCCGCACCGGCGAGCCGCCCGAGGCGCTGCTCAAGGCGATCGTGAAAGTGCATGACGGCGAGCTGTGGATCGACCGCGGCGCCACCAGCCGCATCTTCATGGAGATGGCGCGCCAGAAGGCCGCCGCCCGAGACGATCCCGAACGCTCGAAGATCGCGACGCTCACGCTGCGCGAACGCCAGACGATCGCCGCCGTGGCCAGCGACGCGGCGGCGCCGGGCAAGGTGATCGCCGACCGCCTGTGCATCAGCGAGCACACGCTGCGCAACCATCTCACGTCGATCTACAGCAAGCTCGGACTCTCGAACCGGCTGGACCTGTACGCCTACGCCACCCGGCACCTCGACGAACTGCGCTGAGCGGGCCGGGGGCGGCCGCGGCGGCCGTTGTTAAGATCGCCGCAGAACCGGCAACCTGCAATGCCGGCCCATGAGGGATCCCGGGGCGGCCCGCGCAGCGCGCCCGCCCGTTCGCCATGACCTTGATTTCCATCCTGATCGCGACGCTGGCCGCGGGCATCGGCAGCGTGTGGCTGGCCGCCGGGCTGATGCGCCTGGGCTTTCGCGTCCAGGGCGGCGCCGGTGCCGCCACGCACGTGGGACCGCAGCACCTCCTGAGTCTCGCCGCCGGCGCGCTGCTCGCCACGTCCTTCATGCACCTGCTGCCCGAGGCCTTCGAGAGCGAGGCCGGGCCGCAGGCGCTGTTTTCCGTGCTGCTGTTCGGACTGGTGTTCTTCTTCCTCCTGGACAAGGCGGAACTGTGGCACCACGGGCACGAGCACCACCACGACCACGACCACGACCACGACCACGAGCACGGCGCGCACGAGCACCATGACGAGCCGCGGCCGTTGCGCTCGGGCGGCTGGGCCGTGCTCACCGGCGACAGCGTTCACTGCTTCGGCGACGGAGTGCTGATCGCCTCGGCCTTCGTCGCGGACCTGCGGCTGGGGCTGGTCGCGGCGGTGGCGGTGCTCGCGCACGAGGTGCCGCACCACATCGGCGACCTGGCGGTGCTGCGCGCCAGCAGCGGCAACCGGCGCGTCGCCCTGATCAAGGTGTCGCTGGCGGGCGCCGTCACGCCGCTGGGCGGGCTGGTCGGCTGGTGGCTGGTCGACCGGCTGCACGGGTGGCTGCCGTACTTCCTGGCCGTGGCCAGCAGCAGCTTCATCTACGTTGCGCTGGCCGACCTGATTCCGCAATTGCAGAAGCGGCTGACGGCCCGCGAGACGCTGGCGCAGATTTTCTGGCTGCTGGTGGGCATCGCCCTCGTAACGGGCCTCAGCAGCCTGTTCCACTCGCACTGAGGTCCCGGCGCGCGATTCGGCGCCTGCGCGTGAAGCGCCATCGTCGGCCTCCTCCTACGCGCTTGGCTGGCGGCCGCCGACGCGCCCGGCTGCAGGCCCGGCCACGATCCGTGCATCCCCAACGGTGCGAGGAGTTGCAATGGCCGAACACACAGACGCAGCCGCGTCGCGAGCAGGCGGCGGGGCGGTCCCGGAGCGGGCGCCGCCGGCTGACGTCGTGGCGGGCGCGCAGGTGCGCCCGGGCGATCCCGGCCATGCGGCGTATCCGCTCAGCGAAGGCGAGTACTGGCTCGCGGCCCACGCGGGCGAACCGTACTGGGATCCATCGCGCAGCTTCGCCGACTACAGCACCGCGTATGAGCTCGGGTGGGTCAGTTATCACCTGTACGGCGGCGAATTCGACACGGCCGAGCGCGTGCTCGCCAACGAATGGCTGGTCCGCAAGGGCATCTCGCAGCTGTCCTGGGAGCAGGCGCGGCCCGCCGCGCGCGCCTCCTGGCAGCGGGCCGAGTCGGCGAAGTTCGTGACCGACGGCACGGCTGCGGCCGAGGACGTGCGTGCGACGCTGGAGGGATTGTTCGAATCCGCCCGCGACGCGCAGCTCGGTTTCCGCGAAGCGGCGGCGCATGCCGGCTCGCCGGAGCTGGTGGCGCTGTTCGAGGAGCTGGCGCGGCAATGCGACGCCGCCGCCGTCCAGTGGCAGGGGCGGATCGAGCAGCTCGGTGGCACGGTGGCCGAAGGCGGCACCGTCGCCGGGGCCGCGCAGCGCGTCTGGCTGCAGATCCGCGGACTGTTCGGCGGCGCCAGCAACGCCACGCTGCTGGCCGAATGCGAGCGCGGGGCAGACGAGGTCGTCGATCGGCTGCGGGGCGCGCTGCAGCGCAACCTGCCGGCGGACCTGCACGCCGCCGTGCAGCGGGAGTACCAGCAGTCCCAGCGGCAGCACGATCACCTCAGGCGGCTGCGCGACCAGGCGGCGGCCGCCGCGCCGGGCGAGCGCGAGCAGCCCGCCTGAGCGCGCCGCGCGTCAGCGGCGATACGGATTGCCGGGCGCCCGATCGAACCGGTTCGGCACGCCGTCGCCATCGCGGTCGCGGTCGTAGCGATCGGGAATGCCGTCGTGGTCGCGGTCGCCGCGGCGATGCCAGCTGCCGTCGCGATAGCCCCAGCGATCCCCGTACCGCACCCATTGCGGCTGCTGGTAGACGTAGCCGGCGCGCTCGCGCAGGAAGTACCCGTCCACCCACACGTGGCGGCGCCCTTGCCATTCCCAGTGCGCCGGCACCCACACATGGCCGCGCCGCGGCGCCGGCGTGTACTGCACCAGCGGTGCCGGCGGCGGCGGGGCGACATACACCTGCGCCGGCATACCGATCTGCACGTCGACCGACGTGGCGGCCGCGGCGGGCGTGGCGGTCAGCGCGCCGGCCGAGGCGAGGGCGGCCGCGATCCAGACTGTCTTGTTCATCGGGTACCTCCTGTTGTTCGGGATGGCTCATCGTTGTGCGGCCGCGTAAACGGCGCTTGTGCCCAGTGCGAAGCCCGGGTGAAGAAATGCGCCGCGGGCAATGCCGAGCAGTCCTACACGATGTCGCCGTCGTCCGACACGGAGGCTCATCGCGCCGGCCTACCGTGTCGGGGCGACGGCCCGGCAGGGCGCGTTGTCCACCGGTTCAGACACAAGCGACGTCAACAAGGAGAGCAGTACATGGCATCACACGACTACGACGACAACCAGCGGCAGGGCCGTGGCGGCAGTGACCAGCAGGGCCAGCAAGGCCACCAGGGCGGGCAGGGCGGCCAGGGCGGCCAGGGCGCGGGCGGCGAATCGCGCGGCAGCTGGAGCCAGGGCGGCTCGCAGCACAGCGGCTCGCAGGGCTACGGCCAGCGCGGCGGCGGGTCCGAGTTCGGCTCGCAGCAGTCCGGCGGTTACGGCGGCTATGGCGGGGGCGGCGAGAGCCACGGCTACGGGCGTGGCACCAGCAGCGGCGGCGAGTACGGGCAAGGCCAGGGCCGCGGCGGCGAATACGGCGGCCAGGGCGGCGAATTCGGCAGCCAGGGCGGCTGGAACCGCAATGCCGGCGGCATGCAGTCGTCCGGCTTCGGCGGCGCCGGTGGCAGCAGCTACGGCAGCCAGGGCTACGGCAGCGGCGGCCAGGGCTACGGCAGCCAGGGCTACGGCAGCGGCGGCCAGGGCTATGGCAGCCAGTCGGGCCAGAGCGGCCAGGGCAGCTGGGGTGGCCAGGGCGGCACCTGGGGCGGCGCGGGCGGCGGCGAGTGGGGCGGCCAGCGCCAGCAAGGCAGCTGGGGCGGCGGCCAGCAGACCGGCGGCTATGGCGGCATGCAGGGCGGCTACGGCGGGCAGGGCGGCATGGGTGGCCACGACCCGTATGGCCAGCAGATGGGCGGGACGCAGGGCGGCTACGGCGGCGGCCAGCACATGGGCTCGCAAGGCGGCTATGGCGGCGGCCAGCACATGGGCTCGCAGGGCGGCTACGGCGGCCAGTACACGGGCTCGCAGGGCGGCTATGGCGGCCAGTCCATGGGCTCGCAGGGCGGCTATGGCGGTGGCCAGCACATGGGCTCCCAGGGCGGCTACGGCGGCGCCGGTTACGGACAAGGCGGCACCAGCTACGGGCAAGGGGCCTCGGGGACCTGGAGCGGCAGCCAGGGCGCCGGCCAGCAGCAGGGCGGCAGCTACGGCGCCGGCAGCCCCGGCCACCACGATCACGACTACCAGCAGTGGCGCGAGGAGCAGATGCGCAACCTGGACAACGACTACCACTCGTGGCGCCAGGATCGCTACAAGAAATTCTCCGACGAATTCAACAGCTGGCGCAACAGCCGCAGCGGCGGCCAGGGCCAGAACACCGGGTCGTCGACGATGGGCACCGGCGGCAGCACCGGCACCGCGGGCAGCAGCGGCTCCAGCGGCATGGGCAGCACCGGCAGTGCGATGAGCGCCGGCAGCAGCGGCAGTACCGGCAGTACCGGCAGCAGCGGGCTGGGTGGCAGCAGCAGTGGAACCAGTGGCAGCAGCACCGGCAGCTCGTCGTCGACGAAGAAATAGGCGCTGACGGCAGTTCGTGCTCCGGGGCGGGCCGCTTGCGGCACCGCCCTTTTTCATCCCCAGGAGATCCAATGAAGACATCTTCGATGCGCACCCTTGCGCTGGCCGCTTCGATCGCCCTGCCGTTCGGCCTCGCGGTCGCGCAGACCGGCGGCAGCACCGGCACCGGCTCGTCGGCGACCGCGGGCCGCTCCGCACCCGCGGCGCAGGCGGGCACCGGCACCAGGAACGCGGAGACCCGCAAGGACGACCGGCTCGCTCGGGCCGACCGCAAGTTCATCCAGGAGGCCGCCGAGGGCGGCATGTTCGAAGTGCAGGCGTCGCAGCTGGCGGCGAGCAAGGCGAGCGATCCGAACGTCAAGAGCTTCGCCGGCATGCTGGTCGACCAGCACTCGGCCGCCAACAACGAGCTGGTGCAGCTGGCCAACGGCAAGAAGGTGGAGCTGCCGGCGGCGCCGCCGCGCGCCAAGCGGCGCGACATCGCGAAGCTTGCCAAGCTGAGCGGCAGCGAATTCGACCGGCACTACGTGCGCGAGATCGGCATCAAGGACCACCAGCAGGACATCAGGAAATTCGAGAAGGCCAGCAAGACCGTGAAGGATCCCGAGCTCAAGGCCTGGGTCGACAAGACGCTGCCGCACCTGCGCGAGCACCTGGCCGCCGCGCAGCAGCTGCCCCCCGCTGGTGGCAAAGGCGGTGGCGCGGCCATGGGCCATCGCGGCGCGGACCGGCCGGACGCCGGCAAGGCCGCTGGCGCAGCGCCCGACGTCGGCACCGCGACGCCCAAGGGCGCAGCCACCGGCACGCAGACCGGCAACAAGACCGGCAGCTGAGCGCGGGGCCGGCTGTCCTACGGAGCGGCGGCGCCTGCGCCGACAGCGCGCCGCCGTCCCGGTGGCCGACGATACGGCTGGGCCAGGTGCGACGACGCCGGCCATGCCGCGGAGGGGCAGTCATGAAGCGTGTGGGTTGGTGCCTGGGAGCCGCCGCGGCGGCGTTGCTGTGGGCAGTGGCCGCGCGCGCCGAAACGGAAGCCGAATACGGCCGTCCGGTGCCGGCTGCGCCGCGCGGCGCCGGCGGCCCCGGCTCGCCCCCCGCCAAGGCGCGTCCGATGTTCGCGCCGGGCGCCGTGGCCGGCGCGCGCCGGCTCGAGCCGCACGAGCGCGAAGAGCGCCGCTTCCTGCGCGACGCCTCGGCGGCCAGCCGGTTCCAGGCCGAGGCCGCGCGCCTGGCGCTGGCCCGCTCGGGCGATCCGCACGTGCGCTCCCTGGCCACCAACCTGATGGCCCATCACGGCGCCGCCGCCGACGAGTTGCTGCGCCTGCTGCACCAGCGCGGCATGGCCGCGCCCATGCTGGAGAACACGCAGCGGCGCGCGCTCTCGCGCCTGGGACGGCTGCAAGGCGCGAAGTTCGATCGCGAATTCCTGGAGGCCGTCGCCGTCGGCGCGCAGCAGGACGAAGTCGAGGTGTTCGAGAAAGCCGGCGGCGCCGTGCAGGACCCGGCCCTGGGCGCGTGGATCGCGCGGACGCTGCCGGCCCTGCGCTACCAGCTCGCCGAGGCGCAGCGGCTGTCCGCGGGCACGCGCCGCCGCGCCGCCGCCGCGCGGCGGGCGCCACCCGGCAGCGCCGCGGCCGGGCGGGGTCAGCGGGTGGAGTAGCCGGTGACGCGCCACTTGCCGTCCGGCTCGCGCACGGTGGTGACGATCTCCTGCACCTGCTTGTTCTCGAACTTGCAGTCGAAGATGACGCTGGCGTATTCGCCGTCGGGACGGCCCTGCAGCGTGGTCTTGTAGACGGCTTCGGCCTGGGAGCGCTCCACCAGCTTGCCCAGCGGCTCGCGCACCTTGGGGATGCCGTCCATCCACGTCGCCAGCGGCACCGTGCTGCGGAAGACGCCGCTGGAGGTTTCCCAGGCGCGGCCCCAATCGCGCCGGTCGAGCAGCACCAGCCACCCGGCGGCGGCCAGCGCGCCGCCCGCCGCCTTCTGCGCATTCGCCGCGGCGTCCTCGGCGCTGGCGCCGGCCGGCTGGGAAGCGGCCGGCGCCGGCGCCGACGCCGCACCGCGCGGGGCCCGCAGTTGCGCCGCCGCGGTCGCGCCGAAGGCAGCCGCCGACAGGATGAGGGCGGCCGCCACGGACCGTTTCGTCGAGGAGGAAAGCAATTTCATCGGGCAGAGTCTAGTCGCCGGCGGCCGGGCAAGGTCTGCTTACCTCCGTTGACCTCGGCTTTACGCCAGCAGCTCCTGCATCATCCGCCCGCTCGCCTGGCCCTGGTCCTCGTAGTTGGTGTTGAAGACGACGTGCACGTGGCGCGCGAGGCCCGCCAGGTGCCGGATCTCCGGCACCATCGCGCCGAGCTCCTCGCGCGAATACCAGTAGTCGAAGCGGCTGGATGCGCTGGCCGCCCCCTTGATGTTCCAGGTCGCGGCGTTGCGGCCGTGGAGCCGGACGATGGCCAGCGCGGGATTCGTCACCGCCCAGACGCAGGGCACGCAGTTGGCGAAGCCCTGGGGCGAGTCGACGACGGTGTGCACCAGGCCCAGCTCGCGCTCGAAGGCGAGCGTGGCGTCCGCGTGCCGCTCCTCGAACCAGCTCCGGTTGCGGAACTCCACGGCCAGCAGGTGGTCCGGCATGCGCTCGGCGCAGTGGCGCACGTGGGCCATGCCTTCGCGGTTGCGCAGCAGCCACGGCGCGAACTGGAAGTGGACGGCGCCGAGCTTGCCCGCCGCCTTCAGCGGCGCCAGCGCCTCGATGAAGCGCTTCCACAGCTCCTCGCGGATCTCGGCCGGCGTGTCGCGCCAGTACAGCACCCGGGGCCGGTTCGGGCCGAGCGCCTCCTGCAGGTCCTTGTGCAGCACGCCGGGATCGGTCTGGTGGCCGGTGAACAGCCGGAACGCCTTCACGTTGAACACGAAGTCCGCCGGCGTGCGCTGGGCCCACAGCTGCGCGTTGGCCGGCGTGGGCATGCCGTAATAGCTGGAGTCGACCTCCACCATCGGAAACCGGGTGGCGTAGTGGCGCAGCCGCGCCTCGGCGCTCCTGCAGCCCGGCGGATAGAAGCGGCCGCAGTCGATCAGGGTCTTGTCGGTCCAGGAGGCCGTGCCGACGAGGATGTTGCTCACTGGATTAATATACAGCGGTCACCCGCCATGCAGTCCGATCATTCTCCCGCCGCCGACGGCGATCCGCTCGCCGAACTGAACCCGCAGCAGCTCGCCGCCGTGTGCCACGGCACCGGCGAGCAGGCGCACGACCGGCGCGCGCTGCTGGTGATCGCCGGCGCCGGCTCCGGCAAGACCAACACGCTGGCGCATCGCGTCGCCAACCTGATCCGGCACGGGGCCGACCCGCAGCGGATGATGCTGCTCACGTTCAGCCGGCGGGCGGCGCAGGAGATGGAGCGGCGCGTGGCCAGCGTGCTGCAGCGGGCCCTGCGGATGGCGCCGTCGCAGGCGCTGCCGCAGCTGCCGTGGAGCGGGACCTTCCACGGCATCGGTGCGCGGCTGCTGCGCGAATACGCGCAGCGCATCGGCTTGGACGAATCCTTCACCATCCACGACCGGGGCGACGCCGAGGACCTGATGGGCCTGGTGCGGCACGAGATCGGGCTGGCCGAAACCAGGAGCCGTTTTCCGCTCAAGGGCACCTGCCTGGGGATCTATTCGCGCGTCCTCAACACCGGCGATCCGCTCGATCGCGTGCTGCAGCAGCTGTATCCGTGGTGCAGCCAGTGGGAGGCCGAACTCAAGCGCCTGTTCGGCGCCTATGTCGAAGCCAAGCAGCAGCAGAACGTGCTCGATTACGACGACCTGCTGCTGTTCTGGGCCGAGATGCTGGGCGAGCCGGCGCTGGCCGCCGAAGTCGGCGCGCGCTTCGACCACGTGCTGGTCGACGAGTACCAGGACACCAACGCGCTGCAGGCGCGGATCCTGCTGGCCATGAAGCCGGGCGGGGAGGGCGTCACCGTGGTCGGCGACGATGCGCAGAGCATCTACTCGTTTCGCGGCGCCACCGTGCGCAACATCCTCGACTTTCCGCGGCAGTTCGCGCCGGCGGACGCGGCGGGCGGCGAGCCGGTGCGCATCGTGACGCTGGAGCGCAACTACCGCAGCACCCAGGCGATCCTCGACGCCAGCAACGCCGTGATCGGCGCGGCCCGCGAGCGGCACACCAAGAATCTCTGGACCGACCGCGCCGGCGGCCCGCGCGCCCAACTGCTGCTGGTGCCCGACGAGGCGGCCCAGGCGCGCTGGGTGGCCGACCAGGTGCTGCGCCAGCGCGAGGCCGGCCACAAGCTCAAGAGCCAGGCGGTGCTGTTCCGCACCAGCAGCCACAGCGCGGCCCTGGAACTGGAGCTGGCGCGCCGCAACGTCCCGTTCGTGAAGTTCGGCGGCCTCAAGTTCCTGGAAGCGGCGCACGTGAAGGACCTGCTGGCCGTGCTGCGGTTCGCCCAGAACCCGCGCGGGCGGCTGGCCGGATTCCGCGTCACCCAGCTCATTCCCGGCGTCGGCCAGGCGACGGCGACGCGCCTGCTCGATGCGATGGCGCAGTCCGCGGCGCCGGGCGAGACGCTGCGCAACTTCGTGCCGCCGCCGGCCGCGCGCGACGATTGGGAGGGCTTCGCGCAACTCTACGCGCGGCTGCGCGATCCGGCGTCGACCTGGCCGGCCGACCTCGAACTGGCCAGGGACTGGTACCTGCCGCAGCTGGAGCGCATCCACGACGACGCGCACGTGCGCAAGCTCGACCTGGACCAGCTGGTGCGGCTGGCGGCCGGCTATGCCACCCGCGAGCGCTTCCTGACGGAGCTGACGCTGGACCCGCCGCAGGCGACCAGCGACGAAGCCGGGGTGCCCTTGCTCGACGAGGACTACCTGATCCTGTCGACCATCCACAGCGCCAAGGGCCAGGAGTGGCGCTGCGTGCACCTGCTGAACGTGGTGGACGGCTGCATCCCGAGCGACATGGCCACCGGCACGGCCGAGGAGCTCGAGGAGGAGCGGCGGCTGCTGTACGTGGCGATGACCCGCGCCAGGGAACATCTGCACCTGATCGTGCCGCATCGCTTCTACGTCACGCAGCAGGCCGGCGGCGGCGACCGGCATGTCTACGCCGCGCGCAGCCGGTTCATCACCGACGCGATGGCGGAGCAGTTCGAGCGCACGACCTGGCCGGAAGCCGCCCCCGGCACGGCCGGCAGTCCGGTCGCCGGCGCGCCGCTGATGCAGGTTCGCGCCCGCGCCCGCGCCGCCTGGCGCTGACGCGGCGCCGGTCACCTGCCGACGCCGTCCTACGGCTGCGGCCACGCCGCGACTACACGCGCCGCGGCGCGCCGCCCTACAGTGGTTGTCGTCCACGTCTTCGATCCGGAGCAGCCCATGACCCAGGCAGGACGGCCGCCCGCGCCGGCCCCGATGCCCGCCAGAACCCACCGTCCACGGTTCCTCGCGTGCTGGCTCGCCGCTGGCGCCTTCGTCGCCGGCTGCGCGCCGATGCCCGAGCAACCGGTGCCGCACGCCGTCGTGGCGAGCCAGCCGCCGTCCAGCGAGCGCAGCGTCATGGCGCGCGTCGCCGCCGCGGGGCTGTACGACATCGAGGTCTCGCGGCTGGCCGCCAGCCGCGCCACCAGCCCGCGGGTGCGCAGCTTCGCGCAAGCCGTGGTCGACCACCGGCGGCAGTCGCGCGAGCAGCTGGCCGCGCTGATGCGCGCCCGCGGCATCGCCGTGCCCGGGCAGCTCGCGGCCGACAAGGCCACCAAGCTGCGGCGGCTCGCTGCCCTCAAGCCGAGCCCGGATTTCGACGCGGCCTACGTGCGCGTGGTCGGCATCGAGGACCAGGCCGCGCACATCGCGCTGCTCGAACGCACCCGCCGTGCCACGCGCGACGGCGAGCTGGCCCTGTGGATCGACCGCACGCTGCCGGTGCTGCGCCGCGACCTGCAGTCGGCGCAGCAGCTCGCGGGATGAAGCAGCCGCGTCGTCAATCTTCCTACATGCAGGCGCAAACACAGCCGACAGAAACGTGCCGGGCCGCTTCTAGAGTCGCCCTGCGGCCGCGCGCATTCGCCGCGTCCGCGCCACACCAAGGAGCATCTTCTATGGCATCGCGTGAATCCAAGTCCTCCGGCAGCGGCATGAGCCGCTCGGAACCCGCCGGCAAGGGCGGCAAGGCCGGCAGCCAGCACAGCGCCGCGCCAGGCGAGCGCGCCAGCGCTCGCGGCACCAGCAAGCGCAGCAGCCAGGGCGGCGAGAAGAAGTCCAGCGGCAGCAAGAGCAGCAAGTAAGGCCGGCCCGATCCAGGGATGCCTGGCGCGCGCAAGCCGCCAGGCATCCTTGTTTTCATCCCCGGCACCGCACGACCGGCGCCGGGCCCGCCGCCGGCGGGCCGCCACCGCCGCCGCCAAGCGGCAGACCCCGGGGCAGAATCTGCCCATGGACGCCACCATCGAATCGCTGAGCCGGGCCCTGCGCGAGTTCGCCGCGGCCCGCGACTGGGAGCAATTCCATTCGCCCAAGAACCTGGCTTCGGCGCTGGCGGTCGAAGCCGCGGAACTGCTCGAACACTTCCAGTGGCTGACCGAGGACCAGAGCCGGCAGCTGCCGGCCGACAAGCTGGCCGCCGTCAGCCACGAAGCGGCCGACGTCCTGCTGTACCTGCTGCAGCTGACCGACAAGCTGCAGATCGACCTCGCGCAGGCCGCGCGCGAGAAGCTCGAGCTGAACGCGCAGAAGTACCCCGTCGAGCGCGCGCGCGGCAGCAGCCGCAAGTACAACGATCCCTGAAGTCCGCCGCCGCGCCGCCCGGCGCGGTTCCGCGACACCCCATCCCGTAATCAGACGTAGACGACTGTCACAAGCAATGTCGTTCGTGACAGCCGAGCTGCCGTCGTGCCAGGGAAAACCCGCTGCGAATAGTTCACGGATCCGGTGGCCGGTGAGCTGCCTCATCCATACGGAACCCGCACGGTTGTGCTTGCCGGCGGCCGCGCCGGGACTGTTGCGCCCGTGCATCAGCTTCATTCCGTGACAATTTACGGTGGTAAAAGTCGCGCCCCCTGCCTTACGTTTCGTAGTCCCCTTGCCCGCTCGTTTGTCGGCGCAGTCCTACTAACATCCGCGTCACTGCTGAGGCCACACCTCAGCCACGCCGCAGGACGGGACGCCGACCTGCACAGCCTGCCGGGCCCCGCGACTCGTCGCGGCGCCGCCCGGCGAGCGGCACCCATCCGGGCGATGGGTTGCCCGAATCAACACTGGGGATGAACGAATGAAACGACGCGAGTTTTCGCAGGCAGCCTCTGCTGCCGCTGCCTTGGCCCTGACCGGATGCGGCGGTGGCGGTGGCGGCTCGTCCGACGCCGGCGCGGCAGCCGATGGCCCGGCAGCCAATGCGGCCCCCACTGCGGCCGCCGCGCAGCGCGATGCGCCGGCCGGGGTGCGGGCGAGCGGCCCGACGATCGGCACCAATCTCTCGGGCATGGAGTGGGCGCGCCCGGTGCTGCGCTACGGCCAGAGCAGCATGCCCAACCTGAACTTCACGGTGCCGCGCGCGGCCGACGCCGCCTACCTGGCATCGATCGGCTACACCAGGAACCGGCTGCCGATCCAGTGGGAACTGCTCCAGCCGATGCTGCACGACACCGTGGCCAACGACGCCGCCCGGGCCGCCATCGGCCAGCCCGGCGAATTCCACGCCGGCTACGAGGCCTACATCATGGGCGTCCTCGACGCCCACGCGGCGGCCGGCATCACCTGCATCGTCGACCTGCACAACTACTGCCGCTACCAGGACTTCGTGTACCAGGAAGACGGCTCCGTGGTCGGCCTCACGGTGGCCAAGGACGGCCTGGTGCGGCCGTGGACCACCGACGCCAGCCAGGTGCAGGAGCGCATCTTTGCGCTGGCGCCGGGCGCCACGCTCAAGGTGGCCAACTACACCGACTTCTGGACCCGCGCGGCCAGGAAGCTGAAGGACCACCCGGGCTTCGGCGGCTACGGCCTGATGAACGAGCCGCACGACCTGCCCGTGCCCGGCGGCACCGTGGCTTCGGCCGGGGGCGAGGACCTGACCATCTGGCCGACCTTCGCCAAGGCGGCGATCGCCGCCATCCGGGCGGTGGACACGGTCAATCCGATCTACGTGGCGGGCAACGAGTGGCAAGCGGCGATGACGCTCGGCAAGCTCAATCCGGGCTGGCCGCTGGAAGGCGCCAACCTGGTCTACGAGGTGCACCTGTACCTGGATTCGCACAGCAACGGCTTCGCCTTCGATTTCGACACCGAGCAGGGCAAGAACTTCAGCGCCGGCCAGGGCGGCCGCGCGATCGACATGGACACCGGGGCCGAGCGGCTGCGGATGGCGACCGACTGGGCCAAGAGCAAGGGCGTCAAGCTGGCGTTGACCGAGATCGGCATGCCGATCGACGATCCGCGCTGGGAGGAGATGTTCCGCCGCACCGTCGCGCTGGCGCGCCAGGAAGGCGTGGAGATCTACACCTGGATGGGCGGCAATCACTGGCCGATCCGCAACTACGCCATCAACAACGTGCCCGGCTGGCACCAGAACCGGACGCTCGAGCCGGCCGTGGCCGGCGTGCTGAAGGCGGCCGCCGGCCTGACCCAGGCCGCCTTGTTCGACGACGCCGGCGGCGCCGCGGCGCCGGGCGCGCCGGTGGAGATCACGGTCTATGCCCGCGGCAGCCTGGGCGCGCCGGTGCGGGTGACGGTCGCGTCGAGCAACGGCGGCACGTTCAGCAAGACGGTGCTGACGATCCCGGCCGGCGCCAACGGGCAGGACAGCTTCACGTTCACGCCGGCCGCCAACTCGGTCGCGACGCTCACCTATACCGTCGAGGACGGTGGCCAGCTGGGCGGGCAGGTGCCGCCGCCGCGCAAGGTGTTTTCGCTGACCGACCCGGTGGCCTACGCCGCGACCAGCCTGGCCGATGCGGCCATGGCGATCCTGGCCAAGTACGGGGCCTCGAAATGGGACCTGGCCGACGGCCACACCGACTACATGCTGGGCGGGCCGGCCGGCGAGGGCGCGGCGGTGCGGGCCGTGGCGGATTCGGGCTACGGCTCGAGCCCCGGCAACGCGATGGAGATGATCAACTGGATCAACAAGGAGATGGGGCCCAGCGGCACGATGAAGGTGCCGGTCATGCGCGTCGTCAACGGCCGCAAGACCAGCGACCACTCGGCCGAGAACACCTTCGGCTTCTGGTGCAAGAAGTCGGAAAGCCAGCCGGGCATCCAGGAGAAGCCGAAGAACAGGATCGCCTTCGGCATCGAGGAGGGCCACTTCGCGCTGGCCGCCGTCAGCGTCCCCGCGGCCGGCAACACCGGCGTGGTGTTCCAGGCATCGAAAGCCGAGGACAACCAGACTGCGGAACTGGCGCTCAGCGGCGGGCGGCCGCAGGCGCGCTGGATCGACGCGAACGGCCACACCGTGGAGTTGACGGCGGCCCAGGCCCTCGCGGCCAACCAGCCGGCGGTGCTGGCGTTCAGCTCCCAGCCGGGGGCGCAGCGCCTGCGCGTGAACGGCAGCGAGGCCGGCAGCGCCGGGGACCAGCTGGCCAAGAGCCAGTTCAACCAGCTGCTGATCGGCTGGGGCTTCCGCAACTACTACCCGAACGACGGGTTCGGCGGCAACGTCTTTGCCGTGATCGCCGGCAAGGGGGTGCCCAGCGGCGACGAAATGACGGTGCTGGAACGCTACCTGGGCAGCATCGCCGGCGTGAAGGCCTGATCGCCGACAATGCCAGCCGGAACGATCCTGCCCGGCCGGGCAGGTCGTCTTCGGCAAGGAGTCCGGCTTGAGCGATCGATTGTCGGGTGCGACGAATTTCCGCGACCTGGGCCGCCATCGCACCGCGTCCGGAGCCACGGTCGTGGCCGGCCGCCTGTTCCGCGCCGACCACCTCGGCGCGCTCACGGCGCAGGACATGGCGCGCCTTCGCGCGCTGGGCGTGCGGCGGGTGCTCGACCTGCGCGGCGAGCAAGAGCGAACCACGGCGCCCTGCGCGCTCGACGACGTCGCGGTGCACGCGCTGTCGATCGAGCCGACCATCGTGCGCAAGCTCGGCGACCTGATCGCCGCCGGTCACCGCCTCACCCCGGGGGAGGTGGTGGCGCACATGCAGGACACCTACCGCGGCTTCGTGCGGCACAACACGCACCGGTTCGCGCAGCTGTTCGCCCACCTGCTGGCGTCCGACGTGCCCACGGTCTTCCACTGCACCGCGGGCAAGGACCGCACCGGCTTTGCCGCGGCGCTGGTGCTGCGCAGCCTGGGCGTGCCGCACGACGAGGTCATGCGCGACTACCTGCTGACCAACGAGCGGCTGAAGCCGATGCAGGCCTCGCCCCACGGCCTCGCGCCCGAGGTGCAGATGGTGCTGTGGCGAGTGCAGCCGGACTTCCTGCAGGCGGCGTTCGAGGCCGTGGCGGCGGATTACGGCGACATCGAAGGCTACTTCCGCGACGGCCTGAACCTGCGCGAGCCGCAGCGCGAGCGGCTGCGGGAGCTCTACCTGGAACCCGGGCAGTCCGGCCCGCGGCGCTGACCGTCAGCCGCCGATGCGGATCACGGTACGCCCGCGCGCCTGGCCGCCGATCACGGCGTCGATCGCCTGCGGCAGCTGCTCGAACGGGACCACGTGCGCGATCCGCGCCAGGTGCCGGGGCCGCAGGTCGGTCGCCAGCCGCTGCCAGACGTGTTCGCGCAGCGGCGGGTCGTTGTCCGAATTGATGCCCAGCAGGCGCACGCCGCGCAGGATGAATGGCATCACGCTGGTGGTGAACTCCAGCCCCGCCGCGTTGCCGATGGCCGCGATCACGCCGTCCTTGCGCACGCTGCGCGTCAGCATCGACAGCGGCGCGCCGCCCAGCGAATCGACGGCGCCCTGCCACAGCGCCGGCTCCAGGGGCCTGGTGCCCGACGGCAGGTCGGCGCTCGCGATCACCTCGCTGGCGCCGAGCTCGCGCAGATAGGGCGCCTGCGCCGGCTTGCCGGTGACGGCCACCACCTCGTAGCCGCGCTGCGCCAGCAGGTCGATGCTGACGCTGGCGACGCCGCCGGTGGCGCCGTTCACCAGCACCTTGCCCTTGGACGGATGCAGCCCGTTCAATTCCATCGCGTCGATGCCCAGGGCCGCGGTGTAGCCGGCCACGCCCAGCGTGATGGCGTCGAGCAGGCTCATGCCGGCGGGCAGCCGGTTCACCCAGGCGGCCGGCGCGCGCGCCAGCGTCGCGTACCCGCCGTGGTGCGACACGCCGAAGCCGTGGCCGTGCACGATCACCTCGTCGCCGGGCTTGAACTGCGGCGCGTCCGAGGCCACCACCACGCCGCTGGCATCGATGCCGCCGACGCACGGAAAGCGCCGGATGATCCGGCCCTTGCCGGTCGCCGCCAGCGCATCCTTGTAGTTCACGCTCGCGTACTGCACGCGCACCGTGACCTCGCCCGGATCGAGGTCGGCCTGCGCCAACCGCGTGAACGCGGCGCTGACGCCGGCGTCGCTGCTGGAGATCAGGTACGCGGAAACGGACGGATCGCTGCTCATGCTCGGCTCCCGGTGGTTGCAACCCGCATTGTGGCGCGGCGCCGCGGCCCGACTCAGCAGCGGGCCGGCCGGGACCACACGAACCGGCCGCCGCCGGGTAGCATCCGCGGCATGCGCTCCAGCCCAAACACGTGACCAGAAAACAAGTGATCCTCGCCACCGTTCTCGCGACGCTCCTCGTCGGCCTGATCTTCATCAACTTCAGCGGGCCCGAGCGAAAGGTCGAAACGGACATCCAGCATCTCTACACGGTCGACGATCCGCAGTTCCTGCGGGCGATGGGCCTGCTGATGGGCCCGTCGATCGTGCCCGGCAACACGGCCACCGAGCTGATCAACGGCGACCAGATCTTCCCGGCGATGCTGCAGGCGATCCGCGGCGCCAAGCGCACCGTGCTGTTCGAGACCTTCATCTACTGGTCGGGCGAGATCGGCAACGAGTTCGCCGAGGCGCTGTCGGAGCGGGCGCGCAGCGGCGTCAAGGTCCACGTGCTGCTGGACTGGGTCGGCAGCGCCAAGGTGGACGACGCGCTGGTGGAAAAGATGAAGTCGGCCGGGGTCGAGGTGCGCAAGTACCACCCGCTGCGCTGGTACACGCTGGACCGGCTGAACAACCGCACCCACCGCAAGCTGCTGATCGTGGACGGCCAGGTGGGCTTCACCGGCGGGGTCGGCATCGCGCCGCCCTGGACCGGCAACGCGCAGGACCCGCAGCACTGGCGCGACTCGCATTTCCGGGTCGAGGGGCCGGTGGTGGCGCAGATGCAGAGCGTGATGCTCGATAACTGGGCCAAGACCACCGGCAAGGTGCTGCACGGCGCCGACTACTTCCCGGCGCTGCAGCCGGTGGGCAACCAGCACGCGCAGATGTTCGCCAGCTCGCCCAACGGCGGCAGCGAAAGCATGTTGATGATGATGCTGCTGGCGATCACCGCGGCCACCCGCAGCATCGACATCGCCAACGCCTACTTCGTGCCCGACGACATCACGCGGCGCGCGCTGGTCACCGCCGCCAAGCGCGGCGTGCGGGTGCGCATCCTGGTGCCGGGCGAGCACATCGACACGGCCACCGTGCGGCGCGCGTCGCGCGGCCTGTGGGGCGAGCTGCTGGAAGCCGGCGTCGCGATCCACGAGTACCAGCCGACGATGTTCCACTGCAAGGTGATGGTCATCGACGGCCTGATGACCTCGGTCGGCTCCACCAACTTCGACGTGCGTTCGTTCCGCCTGAACGACGAGGCCAACCTGAACATCTACGACGCCGGCTTCGCGGCGCGGCAGACGCAGGTGTTCGAGGCCGACCTGCGGCAGTCGCGCCGCGTCACCTTGCAGGCCTGGCAATCGCGGCCCTTCACCGAGAAGCTGCACGAGCACGCGCTGGCGGCATTCGGGCATTTTCTCTAGCCGCGCGCCTGCCTCGGCCGGCGCGGGGTTCCTACGCCGCGCGACGTCCGGTTCCTACAGCGCTGAGCTGCCGCGCGGGCGCATGCTTTGGTCAACGCCGCTCCAAGGCGAACCAAGCAAAGGACACGCGATGGCGAACCAGACCCAGTCTCCCAACGGCGCCGCGCCCGCGGACCGCGAGCGCCCCGGCGCCGATGGCGCGCCGGACAAGAGCGGCGCGCGCGCTTCCGATCCGGCCCGCCGGGACGAGCGCGGCGACGGCCCCGGCAAGATCGGCCTGACGAGCGACGACCAGCCGGACTTGGTCGCGCCCAGCGGGGTCAATGAGCGCGACCACGGCGTGGCGGACGACAAGCCCATGGCCGGCGGTTCCGTGAACCTCGACGATGACGACATGGTGCATCCGCGCGGCAAGGCCACGGGCGCCGGCGGCACCTGGAAGGCGCAGGGCGGCGACAGCGCGCCCCTGGGTCCGCCGGGCGCCGGCCTGTCCGACCGCAACGGCCCGTCCGATCCGGACGGCAAGAAGCAGTGATCATGAAAAGGGAGGGCACCATGGTCTACGCGTTGTTCTCCCTGGGCGTGCTGGCCGCGGTCGGCGCGGTCTACACCGCCGCCATCGGCTGGCTCTGGTTCCGCCAGGAACGCCTGCTGTTCGAGCCGACGCCGCTGCCGGCCGACGAGGCGCTGATCGACGATCCCGACGTGCACGAGCAGTGGATCGACGTGCCCGGCGCGCGCCTGTCGGCCGCGCAGCTGCGATTGCCGCAGCCGCGCGGCGTCGTGTTCTTCCTGCACGGCAACTCGGGCAACCTGCGCGACTGCCTGGTCGACCTGGACGCTTTCCGGTCGGTCAATTTCGACGTCGTGATGTTCGACTATCGCGGCTACGGCAAGAGCAGCGGCCGCATCGCCAGCGAGGCCCAGCTGCGCTCGGACGTGCGCGCCGTCTGGGAGCACTACGGCTCGCAGTACGAAGGCAAGCGCGTGGTCATCGCCGGCCAGTCGCTGGGCACCGCGCTGGCGGCCGGGCTGTCCGCCGAACTGTGCGCCAGCGGGCGCGCGCCCGACCTGACCATGCTGGTGTCGCCCTACAGCAGCATGCGGGCGCTGGCCGACGAGCTGTATCCCTGGGTGCCGCGGCAGGTCCTGCGCTATCCCTTGCACACCGCCGAACATGCCGCGCAGCTGAAGGGCCCGCTGATGCTGATCCACGGCGACAAGGACGAGCTGATCGGCATCCACCACAGCCACGCCCTGCGCACGGCGGCGCCGAGCGCCCAGCTGCTGTGCGTGGAGGGGGCTGGCCACGGCGACGTGCACAAGTTCCCGAGCTTCCGCAAGGCGCTGCACGGCGCCCTGGGCTGCCTGTAGGCAGCCCGCCTGATCCCGCAGCGCCGCGGCGTTCCTTCGTGTAACGGTCGCGGCTCGGCCGCACGAGCGGCCGGGCGCTGCCGACAATGTCCGGCATGTCCTTCGCCCTCTGGTCCGTCGTCGTCGGTCTCCTGCTCATCTTCGTCGCGCTCAGCGGCACGGTGCTGTCGCGGCTGCCGCTGTCGACGGCCATCCTCTACCTGCTGGTCGGCCTGGCGGTGAGCCCGCTGTGGCTGGGGCTGCTCGCCGTCGATCCGCGGGCCCACACCCATCTGCTGGAGCGGCTGACCGAAGTGGTGGTGCTGGCCTCGCTGTTCACGGCCGGGCTCAAGCTCAGTCCCGGCCTGCGCGACCGGCGCTGGCTGCTGCCGCTGCGACTGGCGCTGACCTCGATGGTGCTGACGGTGCTGGCGATCGCCGCCGTCGCCTGGCTGCTGCTGGGGCTGCCGCTGGGCGCGGCCGTCCTGCTGGGCGGCATCCTGGCGCCGACCGATCCGGTGCTGGCCTCGGACGTGCAGTTGCACCGGCCCGGCGACCGCGACAAGCTGCGCTTCGCCTTGACCGGCGAGGGCGGCCTCAACGACGGCTCGGCGTTCCCGTTCGTCATGCTGGGCCTCGGGCTGCTCGGGTTGCACGACATCGGGACCTGGGGCTGGCGCTGGCTGGCGGTCGACGTGGTGTGGGCGGTCGCCGCCGGCATCGCGGTCGGCGCCGGCCTCGGCGTGGCGACCGGCCGCCTGGTGCTCTACCTCAGGCGCGAGCACAAGGAGGCGGTCGGCCTGGACGATTTCCTGGCCCTGGGGCTGATCGCGCTGTCCTACGGCGCGGCGCTGGCGTTGCACGGCTCGGGCTTCCTGGCCGTGTTCGCGGCCGGCGTGGCGCTGCGCCACCTGGAGCAATCGCAGACCCGCGGCGGCAGCGTGCAGCCGGCGGTCGAGCAGGCCCAGGCCGATCCCGACCGCTCGGTGGCGGACGCGATCGCGGTCGACCCCCGGCACGCGCCGGCCTACATGGCGCAGGCCGTCCTCGGTTTCAACCAGCAGCTCGAACGCATCGGCGAACTGGCGATGGTCGTGACCATCGGCGCGCTGCTGTGGGCGGTGCGGTGGGAGCATGCCGTGTGGTGGTTCGTGCCGCTGCTGCTGGCGGGCATCCGGCCGCTGTGCGCCGCGCTCGGGCTGGTGGGCTCGTCAAGCTCGCGGCGCCAGCGCTGGCTGATCGGTTGGTTCGGCATCCGCGGCATCGGCTCGCTCTACTACCTCATGTTCGCCATCAACCGGGGCTTGTCCCCGGAACTGGTGGATGCGCTGACGGCGCTCACCTTGTCGGTGGTCGTGGCCTCGATCGTCGTCCACGGGGTCTCGGTCACGCCGCTGATGGCCGGCTACGAGCGCGCCCTGCGCGGGCGGCGGTCGGCGACCAGGCGCGACCCCGCTGCCGGGCGCGAGCGCGGCAGTGGCAGCTCTCCTACAGGCGGGCCGCGCCAGGGATGACAGCGCACGCCGCTGCCGTGCCTAGAGTGGAACCCTTCTCAAGGAGACCGACATGAAACCAGCCAGCTCATCCCGCTCGGGCGGCCGCGAGGCACCCGCCAGCGCCAGGGAAGTCGACACCAGGAACAAGCAAACGCCGAATGCGGACATGCAGGACGAAGATGCCGGCACCGCGGCCAGCGGCACCGGCGGGCGCGGCAACGCGGCCCAGTCCGCGATGAAGCAGGAACAGAAGACCGACCGCGAGCGGGGCAGCCAGCGCTGAGCTGCCTCGGCGATGGCCGCCAGCGCGGCCGTCCCGGCGGCCGCCCGTGCCTCTGCGCTTGTCCTACACCGACCATCATCAGGTACCGACAAGCTGGGCTCGGCGCTTGCCTAAAGTTCGGCATAGGGCAGCGCAGGCTGCCCCTTCCACTTTCCCTCGAACATGACCCTCAAGGAGTTTCCCTGATGAAAACGTCTCTGACCCAAAGCGCGGCCGCCGCGCTCGCGATCGTCGCCGCCCTGTCGCTGGGCGCCTGCACCAAGAAGGAAACAACCGAAAGCAGCACGACGTCGAGCACGACGACCACGCCGGCGGCTCCTTCCACGGCGCCCTCGACGGCCCCCTCCACCGCCGGCACGACCGGCGGCACGTCCAGCACCGATACCACGGCTGGCGCGAGCGGCTCCTCGACCGGCACGACGGCCCCGGGCAGCACCAGCTCGATGGGCGCGACGGGCACCACCGGCAGCACCGATTCGTCCAGCACCGGTGGCGTGACCGGCTCGACCACCACCACGACGACGTCCACCACGACGACCAAGTGATGCGGGCCGGCCATGGCGTCTCGCCGGTGGCCGGCTTATCCTTCCGGGCGGCAGTCCGGGCGCGCGAACGCGCGGGCGGCCCTCGCACCGGGGCGACCCGCGGCATGAGAGGCGGCGTCAGCCCCTTTCCACCGGCCGCGACGCATCGCGGCACCACTCGCTCCAGCTCCCGGCATACAACGCCGTGGGGCCGTAGCCCGCGATTTCCATGGCAAGCACGTTCGGCACGGCGCTCACGCCGCTGCCGCAGTGGTGCACCACGCCGCGCGGATCGCGCCCCCGCAGCAACCCGTCGAACTCCTCGCGCAGCTGCGCAGCCGGCTTGAACCTGCCGTCGGGCCCCAGGTTCTGGCCGAACGGCCGGTTCAGCGCGCCGGGGATGTGGCCGGCCACCGGATCGAGCGGCTCGGTCTCGCCGCGATAACGCGCCGGCGCCCGGGCATCGATCAGCGTCTGCGTCGCCTGGCCCAGTCCCGCCTGCACCTCGCGCGTGGTGGCGAGCCGGCGCAGCTCGGGGCCGAGCTTGAAATTGGACTGGAAGTGCGACGGCTCCTCGCGGTCGGTCACCGCGCCGCCCGCCGCCTGCCAGGCCTGCAGGCCGCCGTCGAGCGCGGCCACGGCCTCGTGGCCGGCCCATTTGAGCATCCACCACAGGCGGCCGCAGTAATTGGCGTTGTTGCGGTCGTAGACCACTGCCTGCATCTCGTTGGCGAAGCCGACGCTGGACAGCCACATCGCGAATCGCTCCCGGCTGGGCAGCGGGTGCCGGCCGCCGGAGGCGGCGTCGGGATGCGGGTGATGCGTGCCGTCCGGCGCGACGACGCCCTGGTCGCTGAGCGCGGTGTCGAGGTTGGCGTAGACGGCGCCGGGAATATGGGCCTGGCGGTACTGCTCCTCGCCGGCGGCCGGGTTCATCAGGTCGAAGCTGCAGTCGAAGATCATCAGCGGCGCCCCGCTCGCCTGCAGGCGCTTGAGTTCGTCGACGGAGATCAGCGTGGTGTACATGCGTTGGCCCTTGCGTCCATGAGAGGGCGATTATCCCGCGCGTGGCCGAATCGGAGCGGCGGTGCGCGCCCCGAATTTTGAACGCAGAGCGCGCAACGATGACGCAGAGGACGCAGAGGAAGGCAAACCAACGGCCTTCAGGTTCTTCTCTGCGTTCTCCGCGAACCCTCCGCGACCTCTGCGTGCGGGAAATTGTCGGGGAGCAGTGGCGCCGGGTCCGCCTCGGGCGCGGCGCGGGCACGCAGGATGGTCGCGCCGACGCCGCTGGCGACGATGAGCGCCATGCCGGCCCAGCCGGAGGCCGTGATGCGGTCGCCGAACAGCGTCACGCCGAAGAACGCGCCGAACAGCAACCCCGTGTATTGCAGGCTGGCCACGACCAGCGTCGAACCCCGGCTGTAGGCGCGCGTCATGCACAGCTGGCCGAGCGACGCCAGGAGGCCCATGGGAGCGAGCCAGGCCGCGCCGCGCCAGCTCCAGGGCGAGACCCCGGTGGCCAGCATCGCCAGCGCGCCGGCGATGGTGGAGCCGACGGCGAAGTAGAAGACCGTGCGGGTGTCGGGCTCGCCGATCCGCCCCAGGGCGATGAGCTGCAGATAGACGAACGCCGCCGTCAGGCCCGACAGCAACCCGACGACGCCCGCGAACAGCTGGTTCTGCTCGATCGTCGGGCGCAGCAGCAGCAGCACCCCGGCGAACCCCGCGAGCACGCTCAGCAGCAGCGGTCCCTGGCGGGGGCCGCGCTCGCCGCTGCCCGGCCGCCACGACAGCAGCATGGCGCCCACCAGGAACAGCGCGACCCAGACGCTGCTCATGTAGTTGAGGGTCATCGAGGTGGCGAGCGGCAGCTTGGCGATGGCGTAGAACCAGGCGCCGAGCGACAGCACGCCGACGACCGAGCGCCAGGCGTGCATGCCGGGATGCGAGGTGCGCAGCGCGACGCGGTGGTGCCGCGCGAACGCCCACATGAAGACGATGCCGAGCAGGCCCCGGTAGAAGACGAGTTCGGCCGCGTTGAACCAGGCGGAGGCGTACTTCACGCACACCGCCATCGCGGCGAAGAAGAACGACGCGAGCACCATCCAGAGGGCCTGCATCAGCGGGCCCTCATGGCAGGTCGGGCGTCACACCAGGAACCGCGCCGCGTTCGCGCCGATGCGGCCGCGGTACCACTCGTGGAAGTGCTGCATGCCGTCTTCCATCGGGCTCTGGTAGGGGCCGAACTCGTCGTCGCCGCGCTTCCACAGCGCGTGGCGACCGGCGTCCATGCGCAGGGCGATCTCGTCGTCCTCGACGCAGGTCTCCATGTAGGCGGCCTGCTGCGCCTCGACGAACTCGCGCTCGAAAGCGGCGATCTCCTCGGGATAGTAGAACTCCACCATGTTGAGCGTCTTCTGCGGCGAGACCGGATGCAGCGTCGACACGGTGAGCACGTGCGGATACCACTCCACCATGATGTGCGGGTAGTAGGTGAGCCAGATCGCGCCGTACTTCGGCTGCCGCCCTTCGCGATAGGCCAGCAGCGCCTTCTGCCAGCGCTCGTACACCGGGCTGCCGGCCTTGCCCAGGCGGTTGGCGATGCCCACCGTCTGCACCGAAAAGTTCTCCTTGAACTCCCAGCGCAGGTCCTCGCACGTGACGAAGCTGCCCAGGCCCGGGTGGAACGGGCCGACGTGGTAGTCCTCCAGGTAGACCTCGATGAAGGTCTTCCAGTTGTAGTTGCACTCGTGCAGCTCGACGCGATCCAGCACCATGCCGGTGAAATCGAGTTCCGCGCGCGGGCCCATGCCGGCCAGGTCGGCTGCCACGTCCGGGCTGCCCGGGGTCCGTTCGAACAGCAGACCGTTCCAGTCCTGCAACGGGTAGTTGTTCAGGTTCAGGCACGGGTCCTGCGGAAAGTGCGGCGCGCCCAGCAGCGTGCCGGCCTTCGCGCCGCTGCCGCCGCTGTAGGTCCAGCGGTGCAGCGGGCACACGATGTTGCCGCCGGAGGCGCCGGTCTGGATCGAGCCGCGGTCCTTGAGGATCACGGCCTGCCGGTGGCGGCAGACGTTCGAGATCAGTTCGACCCCGTTGGCCGTGCGCAGCAGCGCGCGGCCGCCGCCCTCCTGGGGCAGGGCGTGATAGTCGCCCACGTTCGGAACGGCAAGCTGGTGCCCCACGTAGCGGGGCCCGCGCTGGAAGATGATCTCCATCTCGCGCTTGAACAGCGCCTCGTCGAAATAGCTGGAAACTGGAAGTTGGCTTGCGGCCTGCTGCAGTTGAAGACTTAAATCAGACATGGTGTCCTGACCTAGAGACTCCCCCTATGAAGGGGCAGGGAAGCGCTTCGTCCGGAGAGGGAGCGCGCGAAAGTGAAAGGGACGGGAACCCGGGCGCGGGCCCGGAAGGAAGGGAGACGGATTGTACCCTCGGGGTCATATTTGGGGGCTGCGGACGGGCTCTCAAGGCCGTGCCGCGCCGCAGTGTCCCGATCGCGGCCCGGCCATGGCGGACGGCCTAGAATCGTGTGTTTCCCCCCAGTCTCCAAGATGTCCCAGCCCGCACCGACGCCCGCCACCTACGAAGCCGCGCTGGAAGAGCTCGAACAGCTGATCGGCCGCATCGAATCCGGCCAGCTGCCGCTCGAGCAGTTGCTGGCCGGCTACCAGCGCGGCGCCCAGCTGCTGCAGTTCTGCCGCGACAAGCTGCAGGCCGTGGAAGACCAGATCAAGGTCCTGGACGAAGGCACGCTCAAGCCGTGGCTGCAAGAGTGAGCGCGCGCCTCCGTACCGCCGCGGGCGACAACGCGCCGCTCGAAACTTTCGATCTGCGCTCGTGGAGCGCGCAGCGGCTGCAGCGCGTGGAGGACGCCCTGTCGCGGTGGGTCGTCGCGGATGCGCCGGCCGGCCTGGGCGAGGCGATGCGCTACGCGGTGCTCGATGGCGGCAAGCGGCTGCGGCCGCTGCTGGTGCTCGCCGCCTGCGAAGCGGTGCGGGGCAACGCCGATGCCGCCGTGCGCGCCGCCTGCGCGGTGGAACTGATCCACGCGTATTCGCTGGTGCACGACGACATGCCGTGCATGGACGATGACGTCCTGCGCCGCGGCAAGCCCACGGTGCACGTGAAGTTCGGCCAGGCGCAGGCCCTGCTCGCGGGCGACGCGCTGCAGG
>NZ_DATMHS010000064.1:0-2555 GCF_035554825.1 Ramlibacter sp.
TTCATCCGGCTGCTGCGGCCGGTGGAGGTGCGCGAAGGCGAGGGCGAGAACCTGAAGTGGGCCCGGCTGGAGCCGTACCACGGCTTCAAGCTCAGCTTCGAGATCGACTTCGACCACCGGGTCGTCGATTCGACCGGGCAGCGGGTCGAGTTCGACCTGGGCACCGGCTCGTATGCCCGCGACATCGCCCGGGCCCGCACCTTCGGCTTCACCAAGGACCTGGAGATGATGCGCGCCAGCGGCCTGGCGCTCGGCGGGGGCCTGGACAACGCGGTGGTGATGGACGACTACCGGGTTCTCAATGCGGACGGCCTGCGCTACGACGACGAGTTCGTGAAGCACAAGATCCTGGATGCGATGGGCGACCTGTACCTGGTCGGCAAGCCGCTGCTGGCGGCCTACAGCGCGTTCCGGTCCGGCCATGCCTTGAACAACAAGCTGCTGCGCGCGCTGCTGGCGCGGCCGGAGGCGTACGAGGTGGCCAGTTTCGACGACGAGCGGCAGGCGCCGGCGGGTTTCGCCCAACCCGCCCGCGCCTGGTAGCACGTGCTGGTCTTTCGCTGGCTCATGCTGCTGCTGCTCCTGGCGGCGGCCGTCTGCTTCGCGTTCTATGCCGGCACCGGCCAGCTGCGCTACCGGCGCTGGGGCTGGGTGATCTTCAAGTGGACGCTGATCGCTGCGTTCGTGTTCTTCGGCGTGCTGATCCTCGAGCGGCTGGGCTGAGAGTGGGCGCGGCTGCGGATGCCTGAACGCAGAGAGCGCAGAGGATTGGCAGAGGACGCAGAGCAGACCGTTTGAATTCTTCTTCTCTGCGTGTGCTGCGATCGCTTGGCGTCCTCTGCGTTCAGAAGAAGTCACGCGGTCGACAGCGCTGGCTCCCGGGGAACGCCACCCACTCAATAGCTGCGCCCGGCCTTGTACATCGCGCTGGTGCGCCGCTCGCCGCCGGCGGCGGCCAGCTTCTGCATGGTCAGGCCCGCGTGGGCGTGCGTGATCGCCAGGCCCAGCGCGTCCGCCGCATCCTTGCCGGGCAGCCCCGGCAGCCGCAGCAGCCGCTTGACCATTTCCTGCACCTGCGCCTTCGCCGCCTGCCCGTGCCCGGCGACCGCGCGCTTCATCTGCAGCGCCGTGTACTCCGCCACCGCCAGATCGCAGGCGACCAGGGCGGTGATGCAGGCGCCCCGCGCCTGGCCCAGCAGCAACGTCGCCTGCGGATTGACGTTGACGAACACGATCTCGACCGCCGCGACGGCGGGCTGGTAGCGCTGGCGCACCTCGCCGATCCCGTCGAACAGCACTTTCAGCCGCGACGGCAGGTCGCCCTTGTGCAGGTGCGTCGTCGTGATCGTGCCACTGGCGACGTAGTTCAGTTCGCCCCCTTGCGCGTCGATCACGCCGAAGCCGGTGGTCTGCAGACCGGGATCGATGCCCAGGATGCGCAGGCCGCTCATGGCAGTTCGGCCGCGCGCATGCGCGCCACGATGGTCGAAGCGCGGCTGGCGAGGTAGCCCGAGTTGGGCAGCTTCTCGAAATACTTGGGCCGCGGCAGCATCACCGCCAGCCGGGCCGCCTCGTACGCGGTGAGCTGCGCGGCGCTCTTGCGGTAATAGTGCCGGCTTGCCGCTTCGGCACCGAAGACGCCTTCACCCCACTCCACGCTGTTCAGGTAGATCTCCAGGATCCGTTCCTTCGACAGCATCTGCTCGAGTGCCAGCGTCAGCAGGAATTCCTCGCCTTTGCGCAGCAGCGTGCGCTCGCCCGACAGCAGCAGGTTCTTGGCGAGCTGCTGGCTGATCGTCGAGCCGCCCACCACTTTCGGCGGCCTGGCCGGCGCCGCCGGCGCGAAGTGCTGGCGCGCGGCCCCGCGAGCCTGCTGCCGCGCCGCCCGCGCCTCGGCCTGGGCGTTGCGCTCCCATGCCTTTTCCAGCGCCTCCCAGTCGACGCCCTCGTGGCTGGTGAAGCTGCCGTCCTCGGAGGCGATCACGGCCCGCTTCAGGTGATCCGAGATGCGCTGGTACGGCACCCACTCCTGCCGCCAGCGGAAGGAGCCCCGGGTGGTCGCGATTCGCCAGGCCTCGGACCGCTGGAAGGTGGTGGACTGCGGATCCACCACGGTCATCAGCGCCATGCGGCCAATGAAGAACAGCTGCAGCGCGATGGCGCCGGCCAGCAGCAGCCCGAGGATGCGCCAGACCGCCTTCACCGCCCGGCCTCCACCAGCGCGCGCAATTCGGCCAGCACCTGCGCCGCCGGCGGCCGCACTCCGCGCCAGAGCAGGAACGACTCGGCGGCCTGTTCCACCAGCATGCCCAGGCCGTCGCGGCCGCGCGCGCCATGGGCCCGGGCCCACGCAAGGAAGGCCGCGGCCGCCGTGCCGTACATCATGTCGTAGGCCAGGGCGCCCGGCTTCAGGACGCCGGCCGCCACCGGCACGCCGGCGCCGTGCAGGCTGCTGGCGGTGGCATTGACCACCACGTCGAAGCTGCCGGGCACCTCGTCCAGGCCGGCGGCGTGCAGGGCGACGCCATGCTGCGCGGCGAGCGCGCCGTGGCGGG
>NZ_DATMHS010000065.1:0-31425 GCF_035554825.1 Ramlibacter sp.
GCGTCCGCGCGGCCGGTCGTCCTCGAACTCCAGCGCCTCGATCTCGATCTTGCGTTTGAGCAGCCGCTCGATGTCGTTCACCAGGCGCGAATCGCTCGGCGCGACGAACGTCACCGCCAGCCCCGAGGCGCCGGCGCGGCCGGTGCGGCCGATGCGGTGCACGTAGTCCTCGGAATTGAACGGCACGTCGAAGTTGAAGACCGCCGGCACGTCCTTGATGTCGAGGCCGCGCGCGGCCACGTCGGTGGCCACCAGCAGGTCGACCTTGCCCTGCTTGAACGCGTCGAGGGACTTCAGCCGCTCGTCCTGGCTCTTGTCGCCGTGCAGCGCCGTCGTGTTGAGCCCGTCGCGCTCCAGCGCCCGGGCCAGCCGGGCGCAGCCGAGCTTGCTGTTGACGAACACGAAGGCCTGCGACAGCCCGCGCTGGCGGATGATCTGCCGCAGCGCGCGCCGCTTGTCGTCGTCGCCCACGCTGTAGAAGTGCTGTTCGACCGTGGACGCTTCCTGGTTGGGACGCGCCACCTCGATCGTGACCGGATCGTGGAGGTAGCTGTTGGCGAGGCGCTTGATCTCGGGCGAGAAGGTCGCCGAGAAGAGCAGCGTCGTGCGCTGCTTCGGCAGGTACGACAGGATGCGCTGGAGGTCCGGCAGGAAGCCGATGTCCAGCATCCGGTCCGCCTCGTCGAGCACCACGTATTCGACCTGGTTCAGCACCGCGTTCTTGGCCTCGATGTGATCGAGCAGGCGGCCGGGCGTCGCCACCAGCACCTCGACGCCGCGCTTCAGTTCCGCGGTCTGCGGCTTCATGTCGATGCCGCCGAACACCACGGCGCTGCGCAGGTTGGTGTACTTGGCGTAGAGCTTGACCTGCTGGGCCACCTGGTCCGCGAGCTCGCGGGTCGGCAGCAGCACCAGTGCGCGCACCGGATGCCGCGCCGGCGAAGTCGAGGTGTTCTCGTGCTTCATCAGGCGCTGCAGCAGCGGCAGCGCGAACGCGGCCGTCTTGCCGGTGCCGGTCTGGGCCGCCCCCATCACGTCCTTGCCGGTCAGCACGACCGGAATCGCCTGGGCCTGGATGGGGGTCATGGATTCGTAGCCCATCTCGGCTACGGCCCGCGCCAGCGGAGCCGCCAGCGACAGTTTGGAAAAGGATGCACTCATGTCAACCCTGGATTGTCGCACCCTGGGCGCATCTGCGCCCGGCGGGGCCATTCGCCCCTCCCGGACGGCCCGGCGGCGCCGGGCCTGGCGCGGCCGCGCTACAACTGGCGGGCGGCGAAGGTATCGCAGCGCTTGACGCTGCCGCTCTCGAAGCCGGCCTGGAACCAGCGCTGGCGCTGGGCGCTGGAGCCGTGGGTGAAGCTCTCCGGCACCACCGAGCGCCCGGCGGATTGCTGCAGGGCGTCGTCGCCGATCTTCGCCGCCGCGTTCATGGCCTCGTCGACGTCGCCCGGATCGAGCCACTTCTTGCCCTGCTGCGAGTGGTGGGCCCAGACCCCGGCGAAGCAGTCGGCCTGCAGTTCCACCCGCACGCTCAGCGCATTGGCATCGCCCTGGCTCAGGCGCGAGCGCATCGCGTCCACCTTCTGCGTGATGCCGAGTTCGTCCTGCACGTGGTGGCCCACCTCGTGCGCGATGACATAGGCCTGGGCGAAGTCGCCCGGGGCGCCGAGCCGGCTGCGCAGTGTGTCGTAGAAGGCAAGATCGATGTAAACCTTCTGGTCGGACGGACAGTAGAACGGCCCCATCGCGCTCTGGCCCGCGCCGCAAGCGGTGCGGACCCCGCCGCGGAACAGCACCAGATGCGGCTCGTGGTAGGTCGCGCCGCCCTGGCTGAACAGCTGCTTCCAGACGTCCTCGGTGTCGGCCAGCACGACGGAAACGAACTTGGCGCCCTGGTCGTTGGCCGGCGGCGCGGGCGCGGGTCCCTGCTGCTGCACGGCCGCCGGGCTGCCGCCGCCGCTCAGGATGCTGAGGATGGTCAGCGGATTGATGCCGAAGATCGCGCCGCCGACCAGCGCGATGACGATGGTGCCGATGCCGATGCTGCGCCCGCCCAGGCCGAAGCCCCCGCCCATGCCGCCCTCGCCGCGGCGGTCCTCGACGTTGCCGGATTCACGATTTCCTTCCCAGCGCATGTTGGTGTTCTCCCTTGCTGCAGACGATGGCTGCGGTACAGTGAAAACCATGGTATCGCCATCATCCGTGCCCGTGGGCGGCTTTCCCCGTGTGTTGGTAACCGGATTCGAGCCCTTCGGCGGCGCCCGGCTGAACCCCAGCCGGCTGGCGGTGCAGGCGCTGCATGGCAGGCTGGTCGCGGGCCACCGGCTCATCGGTGCGGAGCTGCCGACGGTCTTCGGGCGCAGCCTCGAGGTGCTGGCCGACCTGCTGCAGCGGCATCATCCGACGCTGGTCGTCTGCCTCGGGCAGGCCGGCGGCCGGACCGCGCTGTCGCTCGAACGGGTGGCGATCAACGTCAGCGATGCGCGCATCCCCGACAACGCCGGCGCGCAACCGGTCGACGCGCCGGTGGTGGCGGGCGGCCCGGCCGCGTATTTCACGTCGCTGCCGATCAAGGCGATGCTGGTCGACCTGCTGGCCGCCGGCATCAACGCCGAGGTCTCCCAGACCGCCGGCACCTTCGTCTGCAACCACGTCTTCTACGGGCTGATGCACCTGCTGGCCAGGCGGCCGCCGCTGCCGCACACCCGGGGCGGCTTCATCCACGTGCCTTGGCTGCCGGCCCAGGGCCAGCCGTCGATGCGCCTGGAGGAAACCGTGCAGGGCCTGCGGATCGCCATCGAGTGCGCGCTCACCACCGTGTCCGACGTGCGCGCGCAGGCGGGCGCGCTCGCCTGAAGGACATTGCGGCGCGTGCCGCAGCGATCGGGGGCGACGACCTAAAATTCGCCGGTGCCCATCCTGAATGCCGACCTGCACTGCCATTCCGTCGTTTCCGACGGCACCCTGACCCCGGAAGCCCTCGCGCAACGCGCCGCCGCCAATGGCGTGCAACTGTGGGCGCTCACGGACCACGACGAGGTCGGCGGCCAGCATCGCGCCGCGGCCGCGGCGAAGGCGCAGGGCATGAAATATCTCACGGGCACCGAGATCTCCGTGACCTTCGCCAACGAAACAGTGCACATCGTCGGCCTCGGCTTCGATCCGGATGACGGCCAGTTGCGCGACGGCCTGCGGGCCACCCGCGGCGGCCGGGGCGCGCGGGCGATGGAAATGGCGGACCAGCTGGCCGCCGCCGGCATCAAGGGCGCGTACGAAGGCGCGCTGAAGTACGTCGGCAATCCGGAGCTGATCTCGCGCACCCACTTCGCCCGTTTCCTGGTGGAGACCGGCGTCTGCCGCGAGACCGGCGAGGTGTTCCGCCGCTATCTGACCGAAGGCCACCCCGGTTTCGTGCCGCACCGCTGGGCGGCCCTGAAGGACGCCGTGCGCTGGATCCATGAGGCCGGCGGGGTCGCGGTGATCGCGCATCCGGCGCGCTACCGCCTCACCGCCAATGAGGAATACGCCCTCTTCACCGAGTTCAAGGCCCACGGCGGCCTCGGCGTCGAGGTGGTCACCGGCAGCCACACCGCCGCCGAGTACCTGCGCTACGCCGAAGCGGCCCGCGAGTTCGGCCTGGTCGCGTCGCGCGGCAGCGATTTCCACAGCCCCGACGAGAGCCACACCGACCTGGGGCGGCTGCCTGATCTTCCTGGCGAACTCACCCCGGTGTGGGAGATGCTGGCGGACCGCATCCGGTGAGCAGGTCCAAGCGCGCCCTCGCCGGCATCGCGCTGGCGATCACCGCCTGCGCCTGCTTCGCGGCGCTGGACACCACCACCAAGTACGTCAGCGCGGCCGTGCCGCTGCTGATGGCGCTCTGGTTCCGGTACGCGTTCCAGGCGGTGGCGACCACCTGCGTGGTGCTGCCGCTGCGCGGCGCCGCCGTGCTGCGCACCCGGCATCCCCGGTTCCAGGTGCTGCGCGGGGCGCTGCTGCTCACCAGCAGCCTGCTCGCGTTCGCCAGCCTGAAATACATGCCGGTCGGCGAATTCACCGCCATCGTGATGATGGCGCCGCTGGTGATCACGCTGCTGGCGGCGACGGTGCTCAGGGAGCATGTGTCGCCGCTGCGCTGGGCCCTGGTCGCCGGCGGCTTCGCCGGCACGCTGGTGATCATCCGGCCGGGCGGCGATGCGTTCAACTGGGCCAGCCTGCTGCCGGTCGGCCTGGTCGTCACCAACGCCTGGTTCCAGGTCCTCACCAGCAAGATGGCGCGCACCGAGGACCCGGTGACCATGCACCTGTACACCGGCTGGGTGGGCACGTTGATGGCCTCGGTGGCGCTCCCGTTCGTCTGGACCCCGCTGCCGTCGTGGACGCTGTGGGCGCTCCTGTGCCTGATGGGCGCGATGGGGGCGATCGGCCACTTCGTGCTGATCCTGGCGTACCAGCGCGCGGCGGCCGCCACGCTGACGCCGTACCTCTATTCGCAGATCGCGTTCGCCATGGTCGGCGGCGTCATCGTGTTCGCGCACCTGCCCGACGGCTGGTCGCTGCTGGGCATGGCGGCGATCGCGCTGTGCGGCGCCGCCGGCGCCTGGCTCACGGTGCGCGAGAGCCGCGTCGTGATCGAGCCGGTGGAGGCCTGACGTGGACCGCCCTCCCGTGGTAGCTTTCGCACCCGGCGCACCGCGCCGCTGACACCATGGCCCAGTACTTCGAAGTGCACCCCGACAATCCGCAGCCGCGCCTGTTGAAGCAGGCGGTGACGCTGCTCGAACAAGGCGGCATCGTCGCCGTGCCCACCGATTCGAGCTACGCGCTGGCCTGCCATCTCGACGACAAGGCGGCGGTGGACCGCCTGCGGCAGATCCGCGGCGTCGACGAGCGGCACCACCTCACGCTCCTGTGCCGCGACCTGAGCGAGCTGGCCACCTATGCCCGCGTCGACAACCGGCAGTACCGCCTGCTCAAGACCGGCACGCCCGGGCCCTACACCTTCATTCTCGAGGCGACGCGCGAAGTGCCGCGCCGGGTGAGCCATCCGCAGCGCAAGACGATCGGGCTGCGCGTGCCCGACCACCGGGTGCTGCAGGCCCTGCTGGCGCTGCACGGCGGCCCCCTGCTCGCCACGACGCTGATCCCGCCGGCCGAGCGCGAGGCGCTCAACGACGCGCAGGAGATCCGCGACCGCTTCGAGAAGCAGATCGCCGGCGTGGTCGACGCCGGCGCCTGCCCGTCGGAACCGACCACCGTGGTCGACCTCACCCCGATGGGGGCCGGCGACGAGGCCGCGGTCATCCGCCGGGGCCGCGGCGACCTCGCCGCCCTCGGCCTGGCCTGAACCCCGCCCCGGCCGCCCGAGCGCGGCCGGCCTGCCCGCAACCGTCTGAGACAATCCCCTGGTGGATATCAACAACCTCGTCCAAACCGTCCTGATCTATGCGCTGCCGGTGCTGTTCGCCATCACCATCCACGAGGCCGCCCACGGCTACGTGGCGCGCGCGCTGGGCGACAACACGGCCTACGTGCTGGGCCGCGTCACGCTCAACCCGATCAAGCACGTGGACCTGATGGGGACGGTGCTGATGCCGCTGATGCTGTATTTCGCCACCGCGGGCGCGTTCCTGTTCGGCTATGCCAAGCCGGTGCCGGTCAACTTCGGCCAGCTGCGCCATCCGAAGCGCGACATGGTCTGGGTCGCGCTCGCCGGCCCCGCCTCCAACTTCCTGCAGGCGATCCTGTGGGCGGCGGCCTACACGCTGCTGGTGGGCTCGGGCCTGAGCGAACGCTTCTTCCTCGAGATGTGCAAGGCCGGGGTGCTGGTCAACCTCGTGATGTGGGCCTTCAACCTCTTTCCGCTGCCGCCGCTCGACGGCGGCCGCATCCTGGTCGGCCTGCTGCCGCGGCGCATGGCCTGGTCGTTCAGCCGCATCGAGCCCTGGGGCTTCTTCATCGTCCTCGCGCTGGTGCTGGTCGGCGTGGTCGGAACGTACTGGCTGCGCCCGCTGATCCACGTCGGCTACAGCGTGCTGGATTTCCTTCTCACCCCCCTTACCGCCCTGTTCTCCTGATGGCTGCTCCCGTCCGCTTCCTCACCGGCATCACCACCACCGGCACGCCCCACCTGGGCAACTACGTCGGCGCCTTCCGCCCGGCGGTCGAGGCCAGCCGCCGCCCCGGCACCGAGAACTTCTACTTCCTGGCCGACTACCACGCGCTGATCAAGTGCGACGAGCCGGCCCGGGTGCAGCGCTCGACGCTGGAGATCGCCGCCTGCTGGCTGGCCGTCGGCCTTGACCCGCAGCGGGTGCTGTTCTACCGCCAGTCGGACATTCCGGAGATTCCCGAGCTGACCTGGCTGCTGACGTGCGTCACCGGCAAGGGCCTGCTCAATCGCGCCCACGCCTACAAGGCCGCCGTCGACAAGAACACGGCCGCCGGACTCGACCCCGACGTGGACGTGAGCGCGGGCCTGTTCATGTACCCGGTGCTGATGGCCGCCGACATCCTGATGTTCAAGGCACACAGGATCCCGGTCGGCCGCGACCAGGTGCAGCACGTGGAGATGGCGCGCGACATCGCCAACAGCTTCAACCACCTCTACGGCGAGCTGCTGGTCGCGCCGCAAGCGCAGATCGACGAAACGGTGGCCCTGCTGCCCGGCCTCGACGGCCGCAAGATGAGCAAGAGCTACGACAACCACATTCCGCTGTTCGCGCCGCGCGAGCAGCTGCGCAAGCTCATCGCCGGCATCGTCACCGACTCCAGCGCCCCGGGCGAGCCCAAGCAGGTCGAAGGATCGGCGCTGTTCCAGATCTACGAGGCATTCGCGTCGGTCGAGGAAACGCAGCGCCTGCGCGAGGCGTACGCGAGCGGCATCGCGTGGAGCGACGCCAAGCAGATGCTGTTCGATCGCATCGACCGGGAGATCGCGCCGATGCGCGAGCGCTACCAGGCCCTGATCGACGACCCCGCCGAGATCGAGCGCATCCTGCGGGCGGGCGCCGAGAAGGCGCGCGCCATCGCCACCCCGTTCATGACCGAGCTGCGCCAGGCGGTCGGCCTGCGCAACCTGGCGGCGCAGGCCGGACGTGCGAAGGCCAAGGCCGCGAAAGCCGCCCTGCCGGCGTTCAAGCAATACCGCGAGGCCGACGGCCGGCACTACTTCAAGCTGGTCGACGCCGGCGGCCGGCTGCTCGCCCAAAGCGCGGGCTTCGCCTCGCCCCAGGAGGCCGGGCGCGTCGTCGCGCAGCTCAAACACGACGCGGCCCTGCCGCCCGGCCACGCGCTGCAACTGGCCCCCGGCATCACCGAGGCCGAGGTCGCCGCCGCGCTGCGCCAGTTCAGCCAGGAGTAGCCGCCCCGGGCGAAGCGCCCGGTCCATCAGAGTTATCCTTGGCCGTTATGACTGCTGAAAACAAAACTCCCCGGCCGATGGTCCTGTACGTGATCGACGACCATCCGCTGATGCGCGAGGCGGTGGTGATGCTGCTGCGGCGCCTGCGCCCGGGCTCGACGGTGATCGAGCTCGAGCGACTCGGCGGGATCGAATCGGCCGTGCGCGAGCACGGCCAGCCCGACCTGATCTGCCTGGACCTGAAGCTGCCGGACACCACCGGCACCTCGGGCATCCACGAACTGAAGAAGCGCTTTCCCGAAGCGCCGCTCGCGGTGCTCTCCGCCTCGCCGGCGGCCGATGCCGAGGAAGGCTGCATCGAGGCCGGCGCCGACATCTACATCGAGAAATCGGCCGGCGCGCAGGAGATCGCCAGCGCCCTGCGCGCGCTGCTCAGCGCCGACGGCGGCTTCGAGGAGCTGTCACCCACCGACAACAAGCTGTCCAAGCGCCAGAAGCAGCTGATCGTGATGCTCGATCGCGGCCTGTCCAACCGCGAGATCGCCGACGAGCTGGGCATCAGCGAGCACACGGTGAAGGTGCATTTGTGGCGCCTGTTCCGGCGCCTGGGTGTCAAGAGCCGCACCCAGACGATCCACTACGCCCGCACTCACGGCATGCTCACGAGCTGAGCCACCGAGGCGGCGGCGCGGTCCGCCGCCTGCTGCGGGTCCGTCGGGGCGAGGATCAGCCGGAAGACGGTCCCGCGCTGCGGCCGCGAGTCCAGTGCGAGCGGATGGCCGAGGATCGCGGCCAGCCGGGCGACGATGTAGAGGCCCAGGCCGAAGCCATCCTCGGTGCCGCCATGCGCCGGCACCTTGTAGAACTCCCGGAAGATCTCGCGCTGGTGCACCGGCGCGATGCCCACCCCCGTGTCCCAGACCTCGATGCGCGTGGCCCCGCCGGCGGTGCGCGACGCCAGCAGCACGCCGCCCTGGTGCGTGTACTTGATCGCGTTCGACAGCAGGTTGCCGATGATGCGCCGCAGCAGGATCGGGTCCGACAGCACCGTGCCGCGGGTCGCGTGGACGCGGAACTGCAGCCCCTTGGCCCGCGCGAGCGGCCGGTATTGCAGCTCCAGGTCGTGCAGCAGCTGCGGCAGGTCGACGGCCTCGATGTTGAGCTTGATCTTGCCGGAGTCCAGCCGCACCAGGTCGAACAGCGAGTCGAACAAGGCATTCACCGCCTTGGTCGACTCGACGATCTTGGGCGCCAGCTCGTGCACCAGCTCGGGCTCGCTGCCGAGCCAGTCGGCATACAGGCTCAGCGCGTGCACCGGCTGCCTGATGTCGTGCGCGGCGCTGGCCAGGAACCGGTTCTTGATCTCCACCGCGTCGAGCGCGGCCTGGGTCTGGCGGGTCAGCGACTCGATCAGCTGGTTGTTGCGGAACTGCAGCTCGAAGTTGCGGCGATGGGTCAGGTGCAGCCGCAGGCCCGCCTCGCGCAGCACTTCCCAGAAGATCAGCAGCAGCGCGATGATCCAGTAGTGGTAGTACGGACCGCGGAACTGCAGTTCGCCGCCGATGCGCCACAGCAGCACGGCCAGCGCCGTCAGCGCCAGCGAGTCGAGGTAGGCGCGCAGCGTCCCCAGGTGGGTCGACAGCGCGTTGATCGCGAACATCGCCAGGCCAGCCAGGATCAGCCAGCAGATGAACTGGTCGGCCAGCGACGAGCGGTCGAAGTACAGCAGCGTCGAGGCGCCCCACACGATCGCGCTGAGCGGCCAGAGGAAGCGATAGCGGGCGAAGAACGCAAGGTGCGCCGCGGACCCGTGGGGCAGCACGTCCCGCACATAGCGGCGGATCACGAAGAAGCGCACCACCGCCAGGCCCAGCGCGCAGGCCGACCACAGCGCGAGCGCGCCCCAGGACACATCGTTCCAGAGAACGCCGATCAGGATGGGGATGAGAAAGAGCCCCAGCAGCTGCGTGGTCCGCGCCGTCCGCAGCAGGCTGCGCACCAGTTCGGCCTCGACCCACTGGGCTTCCGCCGGCGTGGCGACGGCGGCGGGCAGGTCGGGTTTCATGCCCGCCAAGTCTAGGGCAGAACCGTGGCGCTGCCGCGCAGCGCCAGGCTGGCGGCCCACGTCAGTCGCGCGCCCCCGGCGCCGCGGCGGGATCGTCCGGCTGGCCCGCGTCCTGGCGCGCGGGAACGCGCGACGCCGCGCTGGCCCTGGGCAGCCTGCGGTGCAGCCGCACCGCCTCGCCGTGCTCGTCGCCCGCCGCGTCGCCACGAGCCGCGTCCTGCGGCTCGCCGCGTGCCGTCGACCCGGGCGGCGCGCCCTGGCGCTCCGGATCGCTGCTGGCAAAGCCGCGATTGGCCGAGCCGGGCCGGATGGCGAACTGTCGCGGCTGCGCCGTGCCCTGCGGTCCCGGCGGCCCGGCGCGCTTGTCAGCAGCCATGTGCCCCTCCCTTCGCTTGACCTTCCGCCGCGGCGGGCTGGGCGGCGGCGCGGCCGGCGCGAAGGTCGCGCCGCCGCTCGGCCACTTCGATCTTCAGCAACTGGCGGTACTTGGTGACGGTGCGGCGGGCCACCCGCAGCCCCTGGGCGGTGAGTTGGCGCGCGATCTCCACATCCGACAGCGGCTGCTCCGGCGGCTCGCCGCCGATCATCTCCTGGATCAGGCCGCGCACCGCCGTCGGCGAGCATTCGCCGCCGCTGGCCGTCGCGAGGCCGCGCGAGAAGAAATACTTCAGCTCGAACACGCCGCACGGCGTGGCCATGAACTTGTTGTTCGTGACCCGCGAGACGGTGGACTCGTGGACCCCGACCTCGTCGGCGATTTCGCGCAGCGCCAGCGGCTTCATCGCCATCGCGCCATAGGCCAGGAAGTGCTGCTGGCGCCGCAGGATCGCCTGCGCCACGCCCAGGATGGTGGCGAAGCGCTGCTCCACGTTGCGCACCGTCCACCGCGCCTCCTGCAAATGGGTGCCCAGCTCCAGGTGCTGCGCGCCGCGGTGCTGCTGGAACAGCGCGACGTAGCTGCGATTCAGACGCACCCGCGGCACCACCGCTTCATTGAGCGTGGCGGCCCACTGGCCCCGGATCCTGCGCACGATGACGTCGGGCGTGACGTACTGCACCGCCGGCTCCGAGAAGCGCCAGCCCGGCCGCGGATCGAGCCGCCGGATGGCCGCGCAGGCCGCCTCGACCGCCGCGGGCGCCTGTCCGAGCCGCCGCGCGAGCGCGCGCAGGTCGCGACTGGCCAGCAGCTCGAGGTGGTGGCCGAGGATCACCGCCGCGGTCTCGCGCGCCGGGCCAGCCGGGATCGCCTGCAGCTGCAGCTGCAGGCATTCGGCGACGCTGCGCGCGCCGACCCCGGCCGGCTCGAGCGCTTGCACCAGCCGCAGCGCGATCTGCAGCTCCTCGGGGTCGGCCGCCGGCGACAGCCGCGCCGCATCGCCCACTTCGTGCAGTGGCGCGCGCAGGTAGCCGTCTTCGTCGAGCGATTCGGCCACCGCTGCCGCCAGCGTGAGGTCGCGCCCGGACAGCGGCAGCACCCGCAGCTGGCCCAGCAGATGGCTGGCGAGGGACGGCCGCGCGGCCAGCGTGTCGGACAGGCTGCCGTCGACATCGGCGTGACCCGTCCGGGGCAGCCCCTGCACGCCCCAGGTCTCGGCGTGCGACGGCAGCGGCTGCGCGCCCTCGTCGCCGAGCGGTTCGGCCCCGGCGTCGGTGCCGAGGTCGGTGTTGGTGTCGTTGTCGGCAGCGGACTCTTCCTGCTCCAGGAACGGATTGCGCTGGAGCGCGTCGCGTATCGCCTGTGCGAAGTCCAGTGAGGACATCTGCAGCAGCCGCACCGCCTGCTGCAGTCGCGGCGCAAGCGTCGGGTGCAGCATGGTGGTGGCGCTGGCGTGCAGGGTGAGCGAATGCATGGATGGTCCTTCCAGGATGAAACGCGGCGGGCTGGTCGGGACCGCACGCAACGACCGTGCCGGCGAGGGCTGGCCGCAGTCCCTTGTCACCGTTGAGCGCGTTGGTCACGGCCGGCCCGGCGGTGGTGTGATGTTTTGCGCCACCCCGACCGCACCGGGCGACCCAGCGCGGCCACGGGCCGCGCGACACGGTAGGGATTGCAGCAAGAGCTGCGCGCGGGGCGGACGCCCAGCTGGGCTGCCTGCCGGGATCTGCTGACATGGCCGTGCCTTACTTCCGGTTGCACGCCGTGCCGCCGCCGGTCCCGCCGCGCTACGCTTGCCGTCCTGGTCCGTATCCATGCGACTGCTGCAACCCGTCAAAGCCCGGCTGGAACGCGCGTGGCCGATCGCGTCGCTGCGAACCTATCTGTTCGCGGTGATGCTGCTCGCCACGCTGCCGATGGCCGTGCTGATGAGCTTGCAGAGCTTCGCGGACATCCGCAGCGAACAGCAGCAGATCGAAGCCCAGCTCAGCCAGTCGGCCGCCGCACTGGCCGAGGGGGTCGAACGCCAGCTGCGTTCCTCGCTCGATGGCCTGGGCGTGCTCGCCCAGTCCGAGCTGTTCCAGCACGGCCGGGTGGCCGCGCTCGGCCGGCTGCTGCAGGGGCGGCCGCGCGGCGACTGGGACAGTGTCTTCCTGCTCGACGCCGACGGCCGGGTGGTCCTCGACACCGGGACGGCGCGGGTGCGCGCCAGCGGCGCCGAGGCGCTGCGGCAGCTGCACCGGCAGGCGCTGGCCGGCGCGAGCGCGGTCTCCGGCATGTGGGAGCGGCAGCAGCCGGGCGATCGCGCGGTGGCCGTCGCCGTGCCGATCCTGCAAAACGGCCGCATCCGGTCGGTGCTCGGCGCCCGCATGGGCGAAGCCGTGTGGCAGCGTCTGAGCGCCAGCGTCAAGCTGCCGCCGGGGGCCAACGCCGCCGTGTTCGATGCCCAGGACCGGCTGCTCGGCTACTCGCTGGCGCCGGTCGCGCCCGCCGGCGCCACGCTGCCGGCCGACGCCGCCGCGCAGATGAAGGAAAGCGCAGCCGGCGTCCACCGCTTCAGCGACGTCGACGGCCGCACCGTGTATGCAGCGTGGCGCACCGTCCCGACCTCGGGGTGGCGGGTGCGGGTGGCGCTGCCGGCCGCGCCCATCGACGCCGCGCATCGCCGGTCGATCGCGGCGGCGCTGGCCACCAGCGGCGCAAGCCTGCTGCTGGGCTTGCTGCTGGCCGCGTTCGTGGCGCGCCGCGTCGCGCATCCCCTGCGCGAGCTGGCCGCGCGCGGCGGCACCCCGTCGAGCCACGTGCCGGTGCGCGAGATCGCCGCCCTGCGCGACGCGTTGCAGCTGGCCAGGGCGCAGGACGCCGCGGCCCATGCCGCGCTGGCGGCCAAGGCGCAGGAGTTCGAAACCCTCTTCCACAGCAGTCCGATCGGCATGGCCTTCGCGCAGGATCCCGCCTGCCGCGTGATCTCGCACAACGCGGCGATGGACGCCCTGATCGGCGCACCCGGCTCGCAGCAGGCCGGCAGCGTGCGCGTGCTGCACCACGGCCGCGTGCTCGCACCCGGCGAACAGCCGCTGCAGCGCGCTGCCAGCCGCGGCGAGACCACCACCGGCCTGGAGCTGGAAATCGCCATGGAGGGGCGGCCGTCGACCTTCGTCATCGCCAACGCGGTGCCGCTGCGCGACGAGCACGGCCAGCCGCGCGGCGCCGTGAGCGCGCTGGCCGACATCACCGAGCGCAAGCGCGTCGAGGAGCGGCTGCACGCGACCGACGCCCAGTTGCGCGAGAGCCAGCGCCTGATGGGACTGGCGCAGGAGGCGGGACATGTCGGCTTCTTCCACTACCAGTTCGGCCCCGACCGGCTGGCCTGGACGCCGGGCCAGTGCAAGCTGTTCGGGATCGGCGAGCTGGCGCAGGGTGCGCTCGCCGACTGGTTCGGGCGCGTGGCCGGCGAGGACCGCGAGCGCCTGGAGCGCGAATTCTGGACCGCCTGCGCCCTGCGCCGCGACAAGGAGACGCTCGAATACCGTGTGCTGCGCCCCGACGGCACCATGCGCTGGCTGTCGAGCCGCGTGCTGGTGCAATACGACGGGGACGGCCGCGCCGCCCAGCTGATCGGCGTCAGCATCGACGTGACGGACCAGGTCGAGACCGAACGCGAGCGGGCGCTGCTCACCGAGCGCGCCCTGGCCGCCCGGGCCGAGGCCGAGGCGGCCAACCGCGCCAAGGACGAGTTCCTCACCATGCTCGGCCACGAGCTGCGCAACCCGCTGGGCGCGATTTCCGCCGCCAGCGACGTGCTCAACGCCGCCGAGCACGGCAGCGCGCCGGCGGTCGAAGCGCGCGACATCATCGCCCGCCAGACCCGCAACCTCGCGCACTTGATGAACGACCTGCTCGACGTCGGGCGCGTGATCGCGGGCAAGATCGTGCTGGTCCGGCAGCCGGTGAACCTGGCCAGCGTCGTGCGGCGCGTCGACCAGACGCTGGCCGTCACCGGCGAGGCGAGCGAGCATCCGCTGCGCCTGCGGCTGGACGACGCATGGTGCGAGGGCGATGCGGTGCGGATCGAGCAGATCGTGACCAACCTGTTGACGAACGCGGTCAAGTACACGCCGGCCGGCCGGCCGATCGACGTGCGGGTGAGCCGCCAGGACGCGATGGCCGTGCTGGAAGTGCAGGATGCGGGGATGGGCATCCCGCCTGCTTTGCTGGCGCGGGTGTTCGACCTGTTCGTGCAGGGACCGCGCCCGCTCGACCGTGCCGCCGGCGGCCTGGGCATCGGACTGACCCTGGTGCGCAGCATCGTCAAGCTGCACGGCGGCACGGTCGAGGTGGAAAGCTCGGACCAGGGCAGCCGCTTCACGGTCCGGCTGCCGGCGATAGCCGCGCCGCCGCAGCACAGCGCGGACACGCTGCCGCCGGCGCGGCGCCGCAACGTGCTGGTGGTGGAGGACAACGACGACGTGCTGGCGGCGCTGCGGGCCAAGCTGGAGCTCGACGGCCACCAGGTCAGCACGGCGCACGATGGCATCCAGGGCCTGGAGCGGCTGCTGCAGCTCCAGCCCGAGGTGTCGATCGTCGACATCGGGCTGCCGGGCCTCACCGGGTTCGAACTGGCGCGGCACGCGCGGGCAGCGGGCTATGCCGGCAGGATGATCGCCATGTCCGGCTACGGCGCCCAGCGCGACGCACGGGAAGCGCTGGTGGCCGGCTTCGACGCGTACCTCGTCAAGCCGGTGGACCGCCAGCAACTGCGCGCGTCACTCGACGCCGAGTGACGATTGAAGGCATCGTGACGTCGAGTTACAGCGCGCGCGCAGCCGGGCAGGAAATAATGGCCACGGCCCGGCAGGGTCGCTGCACAGGGAAAAGATCCACCGATGGGACATGCACTGATCGTCGAGGATGACGCCGACTCGGCCCGCATGATGGCGACGCTGGTCGGCGCCGAAGGCTTCTCGGCGGCGACCGCGAGGTCGCTGTTCGACGCCCGCCGCCAGATGGCGATGCAGCAACCGGACCTGGTGCTGCTGGACCTGCGGCTGCCGGACGGCGACGGGATGAGCCTGCTGGACGAGCACGAGCTGATCGGCAACTCCGAAGTGGTGCTGATGACCGGGCACGCCAGCCTCGAGACCTCGATCCAGGCGCTGCGCCACGGCGCGGCCGACTACCTCATCAAGCCGGTGAGCGCCCAGCAACTGCAGGGCATCCTGTCGCGGGTGATGCGGCCGGCCACGCTGCGCGCCGAGGTGGACCAGCTGACCGACGACCTGCACCGCACCGGCCGGTTCGGCCATCTGGTGGGCCGCAGCGAGCCGATGCAGCGCGTGTACGAGCAGCTGGCGCGCGTGGCCGGGACCTCGGTCACCGTGTTCGTCACGGGCGAGAGCGGCACCGGCAAGGAGCTGGCCGCGCGCACGGTGCACGACCTGAGCCGCCGTCGCAGCAAGCCGTTCCTGGCGGTCAATTGCGGCGCGATCTCGCCCAACCTGATCGAGAGCGAGATCTTCGGCCACGAGAAGGGCAGCTTCACCGGCGCCGAGCGCCAGCACCACGGCTTCTTCGAGCGCGCCCACGGCGGCACGCTGTTCCTCGACGAGATCACCGAGATGCCGCCGGCGCTGCAGGTCAAGCTGCTGCGCGTGCTGGAGACCGGCAGCTTCATGCGCGTCGGCTCGACCGTGTCGCAGGAAGCCGACGTGCGCGTGGTGGCGGCCAGCAACCGCGACCCGGCCCAGGCGGTCGCCGCCGGCGCGCTGCGCGAGGATCTGTTCTATCGCCTGAACGTGTTTCCGATCGAGCTGCCGCCGCTGCGCGAGCGGCGCGAGGACCTGCCACTGCTGGTGAACCACTTCCTGCAGGAGATCGGGGCGCGCGAAGGCGCGTTCAAGCATGCCTCCGCGGCGGCGCTGGCGCGGCTGGCGCGGTACCGCTGGCCCGGCAACGTGCGCGAACTGCGCAATGCGCTGCAGCGGGCCTACGTGATGACCGCGGGCAACGAGATCGGCGACCAGTGGCTGCCGCGCGACGTGCTCGTGCCACCGGCGGCGGCCGGCGACGCCAGCATGCTGCGAGTCCCGGTCGGAACGCCGCTGGCAGCCGCCGAGCGCCAGCTGATCCTGGCCACGCTGGAGCATTGCGGGCACCAGAAGGAGCGCACCGCGGCCGCCCTCGGCGTCAGCCTCAAGACGCTCTACAACCGACTGAAGGAATACGGTGTCTGAGGCGAGGGCCACCCGCGCCGGCGCGGCCTGACGGATAGCCCGTACCGCAAGTTTTACCGCCGAGCGGCCGCGGCCGGATGGGCCGGGCGCCGTCCCCGCCGGGCAACGCGTGGCGGCGCGGCAGGCACGGACCTTGCCACAGGAGGAGGTCACTCTTCCCCCCACCACCGAAAGGATCGCCATGGCTTTGCCAGAACCGAACACCGGCCCCGACAGCCAGACCCCGGCCCAGCGTCGCAGCGTGCGCGGCTTCGCCGCGATGGACCCGCAGCGCCAGCGCGAGATCGCCAGCCTGGGCGGCCGCGCCGCGCACCAGAGCGGCCACGCCCACGAATTCACGAGCGAGGAAGCCCGCGCGGCCGGCCGCAAGCGCCATTCGCAAGGCGGGACCCGCGAAAAGGGCTGAACCGGCGGGCCGCCCGCGCGTAGGAAAAGGCGGGCCGCAGGTGCCCGCTGGCACTGACACGCCGCCCCTGGCGCGGACTTTAGGATGAATCCACAAGTCCTCGCCAGGAGCCCTGTCATGCAGAACGCCACGGCCGCCACCGCGGTCCCCGACGCCGGCGCGAGCCAAGCGCTCGCCCTTACCCGCGCCTGCACGGCGCTGTGGGTGGCGACGCTGTCCCTCATGACCGCGTTCATGCAGACCGGCGCCCCGGCCCACCGTTATCTGATCGCCCGCAGGATCGCCAAGAACCTGACCATGCTGCGCGAGCAGGAAGCCGTGTTCGGCGCCGAAAGCCGCATGATCTTTTCGAACCTGGCCCAGCGCTGGTCCGCCAAGGCCGACGCGCTGGCCCCGCGCGAGCCTTCGAGCGGCGGCATGGGGCTGCTGCAGCGCGCTTTCGCCAAGCCGCACTGAGGGGCCACGGGCGAGGGCCCAGGTGTGGGGCCTCGCCTACAGCGCCGGCTGATTGCGTCCGACGTCTGGGCGAGCGCCTGGCCCGCAAACTTCTGGCAACAATCAGGAGCCCCCATGTCCCTTCTCAACTTCATCCGTGATGCGGGTGAAAAGCTCTTCAAGAAGCCCGAGGCCACGGCCAGCGCCGCCGCGGCACCATCGGCCGCGGCAGCCGCGCCGGCGCCCGAAAGCGTGGACGTGCTCAATGCACGCGCCGGCGACGCGATCGAGGCCTTCGTCGCCCAACAGAACCTGGGCATCCAGAACCTGGACGTGAAGTACGACGGCGCGACCGAAAAGGCCACCATCAGCGGCACGGCGCCGTCCCAGGAAGCGGCCGAGAAGGCGGTGCTGTGCTGCGGCAACGTCGCCCACGTCGCGACGGTCGAGAACAAGCTCACGGTGCCGCAGGGCGCCGAGAGCGCCCAGTTCCACGATGTGGTCAAGGGCGACACCTTGTCCGCGATCGCGAAGAAGTACTACGGCGACGCCGGCAAGTACCAGGCCATCTTCGAGGCCAACCGGCCGATGCTGTCGGACCCGGACCGCATCTACCCGGGCCAGAAGCTGCGGATTCCCAAGCTCGCCTGAATGCGGTGTCCAGCTCCGCCTACTACCTGATCTGCCTGGCGGCCGGCCTGCTGGCCATCGCCGCCGCCAGCGCCGGGTTCGTGTGGCGGCTGCGGGCACGGGAGCGCCAGCTGAAGGCGGTGGAGCTGCTCGACGCGCTGGCGCGTTACACGGAGTGGATGGCGGCGCAAGGGCGCGCGGTGTGCTTCCAGGCGGCGACCCAGCCGCCCGACGGCGCGGTGCAGGAGATCGGCGCCTTGCAGCAACAGTGGTTTCCGGCGCTGGCGCCCCAGATGCAGCGCCTCTTGCATGTGCACCTGCAGCTCGCGCGGCTGCTGCGCATGCACGAGCGCATGCGGCCGGGCGATCCGGAGGCGTGGCTGGAGCGCGGCCACGACGCGTCGTTCATGCGGCTGTGGCGCGAGCACTGCGCCGCCGCGCAGGGCCTGGAACAGGTGCTGCTGCCGCTCGCCCGGACGCCCGGCCCGCGGCCGACGGCGTTGCGCTGGCAGGCGAATGCCTCCCTGTTCACCCATGGCCACTGACCGCATCGCGACCGCACTGCACCGGCCCCACCAGGCCGCGCCCTAGGACCGGCCCGCATCCGGCGGAAATCCGCGGGCCACGCCGCACGGCCCGAGCGGCCACCGCATAATCCCCACTTTCCAGCCATCGGATCGCAAGCAGAATGCTCAGTCCACTGCGAGCGCACGACACCGCCGAGCGTCGGTTCCAGCTGTTGGTCGATGCGGTGGTCGACTACGGCATCTTCATGCTGGACCCGCAAGGCCACATCGTGTCCTGGAATTCAGGGGCCGAGAAGCTCAAGGGCTATCGGCGCGACGAGATCCTCGGCCGGCATTTTTCGGTCTTCTATCCGCCCGAGGTCGTGGCCACCGGCTGGCCCCAGGAGGAATTGCGCCGCGCGCGCCTGGCCGGGCGGTTCGAGGACGAGGGCTGGCGCATCCGCAAGGACGGGACCCGGTTCTGGGCCAACGTCGTCATCACCGCGCTGCAGGACGAAGCCGGCGCGATCACCGGCTTCGCCAAGATCACGCGCGACCTGACCGAGCGGCGGCGCCACGAGGAAGTCCTGCGCGAGAGCGAGGCGCGCTTCAGGCTGCTGGTCGAGAGCGTGCGCGACTACGCGATCTTCATGCTGGACCCCGGCGGCAACGTGCGCAGCTGGAATGCCGGCGCCCAGGCGCTCAAGGGCTACACGGCCCAGGAAATCATCGGCCGCCACTTCAGCGCCTTCTACACGCCCGAAGACCAGGCCGCCGGCAAGCCGGCCGCGGCACTGCGCGCGGCGCGCCGCGACGGCCGCGTCGAAGCCACCGGCTGGCGGGTCCGCAAGGACGGCACGCTGTTCTGGGCCAACGTGGTCGTCACGGCGGTGCACGGCGACAGCGGCGAGCTGATCGGATTCGCCAAGGTCACGCGCGACATGACCGATCGGCGCCGGGTGGAGGAGCTGGAACGTTCGAGCCGCATGATGACCCAGTTTCTCGCCATGCTGGCGCACGAGCTGCGCAACCCGTTGGCGCCAATGCGCAACGCGGTGACGCTGATGCAGCTGGAACACACGGCGAGCCCCGCGCTGAAGAACGCGCGCGACATCATCGACCGGCAGCTGACGCACCTGACCCACCTCGTGGACGATCTGCTGGACGTGGGCCGCCTGACGACCGGCAAGGTGGCGTTGCGGCTGGAACCCACCGCGGTCGGCGAGGTGGTCGGCCGCGCCGTGGAGACGGCCCGGCCCCTGATCGAGGCCAGGCGCCACACGCTCACGCTGGACCTGCCCCCGGAGCCGGTCACCATCAATGCCGATCCGACCCGGCTCGCCCAGATCGTGCAGAACCTGCTGGTGAACGCGGCGAAGTACACGCCCGACGGCGGCCGTGTCGGCGTGAAGGTCGAGGCGGCGAACGGCTTCGTCACGGTCGCGGTCTCGGACACCGGTCGCGGGATTGCCGCGGCGGACCTGGAGCGCATGTTCGAGCTGTTCGCGCAGGGCGACAACGACGTGCCCAACGACAGCGGCCTGGGCGTCGGGCTGACGCTCGCGCGTTCGCTGGCCGAAATGCACGGCGGCCGCCTGGACGCCGAAAGCGCGGGCCGCGGCCGGGGCAGCACCTTCTTGCTGCGCCTGCCGCTGGCTGGCCCGCACGACCAGGCGCCCGGCGACCAGGTGGGATCGGACTTCAAGGTGCTGGTCGTGGACGACAACCGCGATTCCGCCGACAGCGCCGCCGCCATCATCCGGCTGCTCGGGTACGGCGCGGTGTGCGCCTATGACGGCAGCAACGCCCTGCGCGCCGCGCAGCAGCAGCAGCCGGACCTGGTCCTGCTGGACCTGGCGATGCCGCAGCTCGATGGCTACGCGACCCTGCAGCGGCTGCGCGCCCTGCCCGGGTTCGGGCAAACGCCGGTGATCGCGATGACCGGCTACGGCAGCGCGCAGGACCGCCAGCGCACGACGGAAGCCGGCTTCGACGGGCACCTGACCAAGCCGGTGGAACTGAACGCGCTGGTGGAGCTCGTCAACCGCGCCCGCGGTACGCAGTGACTCGTCCCGCGAGGCGGCCGGGGCCGGAAGGACGGACGAAAGAAGCGCGCCTCAGGTGACCACGAAGTTCTCGGCCGACAGGAAACCGACCAGGCCCACCAGCGTCGCGATCTGCACTGCCGCGCCGTCGCCACTCCCGTCGCGATCGTACGTCAGCGCACCGGTGGCTGGGTCGTAGACGATCCTGACGCTGGGGTCGGTGGCGCTGGCGCCGGTCTGAAACGCCGCGGCGGCCAACGACCCGGCATCCAGGCCCCGGAACACCTTGCCGTCCAACTGGATCACGTCGTCCGCAGCGACGAAGTTCACCAGCAGGTCGACGTTGCCGGCGCCCGATTTCTGTTCGAACACGAAAACATCGCGGCCGCCGCCGCCGTCGAGCGTGTCGTTGCCGCGGCCGCCGGTCAGGACGTTGGGCGCGGCATTGCCGGTCAGCGCGTTATCCAGCGCGTTGCCCGTCCCGTCGATCGCATCCGGCCCCACCAGGACCAGGTTTTCGACCTGCGCTCCCAGCTCGTAACTGACCGAACTCCTGACGGTATCGAGCCCCTCGCCGTGCCGCTCCATGACCTTGTCGCGCGCGCTGTCGACGAAGTAGGTGTCGTTGCCGGCGCCGCCGGCCATGAAGTCGTTGCCGAGGCCGCCATCCAGCGAGTCGTTGCCGGCAAGCCCGTACAGGTGGTCGTCGCCGGCGTAGCCCAGGACCAGGTGCGTGGCGGGGTCCGCGTCGAGCCAGTCGTTGGCCGGGGTGCCGGCCAGGGCGTCCTGAAAGCGCTGGACGTACACCGCCACATCGTAGCCGCCAGCGCCGGGCCGCGAGTCCCACCACGTCACCGCGAAGCCGCCCTCCGCCAGTGCGGCGACCGCGGGCGCAGACTGGAACGACGACGGCGGATTGTCGATCTGCATCTCGGCGCCGACCGGCGCGCCGCTGCTGTCGTAGCGCTGCGCGTACACGTTGGTGTCGCTGGCGTCGGCAGATTGCCACTGCCACGTCACGACACAGCCACCGTCGCTCATCGCGGCGACACCCGGATCCAGGGCATGACCGCCGGTGCTGCTGGTGAGGCGCGCCTCGCCACCCACGGGCGCGCCCGTATGGTCGAACCGCTGGGCGTAGATGTCGCCGGCCGCCCAGGTCACCAGGTAGCCGCCATCGGCCAGCGCCGCGACGGACGGATTCCACTGATCGCCCGCGGTGGTCGTGTTGACCCGCGTTTCGCCCGCCACCGGCGTGCCGGCCACGTCGAAGCGCTGGGCGTAGATGCCGTACCCGCTGCCGTCCTGGCCGTAGGAGCCCCAGGCCACCACGTAGCCCCCGTCGCCCAGCGCGGCGACGGCCGGCACCTCCTGCGAATCGGCCGTGGTGGTGTTGACGCGTGTCTCGGCGCCGACCGGCGCGCCGCTGCCGTCGAAGCGCTGGGCGTAGACGCCGTTGGAGCTGCCGTCCTGGTACGAAGTCCACGTCACCAGCCAACCGCCGTCGGCCAGCGCCGTCACGGACGGCTGGAACTGGTTGCCCGCGGTGGTCGCGTTGACCTCGATCGGCGCGCCGGCGGGCGCGCCATTGTTGTCGAAGCGCTGGGCCATGATGTCGTGCCCCGGCTGGCCGAGCGCGCCCAGCGACTCCCACGCCACGACAAAGCCGCCGTCGGCCGTCGCCGCGATCGCCGGCGTGCCGCCCCAATCGCTGACCTCCGTGACGCCACCCACCTGAGTGCCGGCGGCGTCGAACTCCTGCGTGTAGACATACACGGTGGTCTTGCCCAGCACCGACCAGGCGACGACGTAGCCGCCGTCGCTGAGCGCGGCAATGGCCGGATAGGGGGTATTCATCATCCCCCATCCGACGTGGTACACGGCAACCTGCGGCAGCGCCACCGTGACAACGCTGCCGCCATCGTGGTGTCCATGGCCGCCGGCCGGCGCCGGACCGGCGCGCTCGTCGGCGCTCGAAGGAGCGGCATCGAACCTGGACGGGGACCTGCCGTGGCTGTTGCTGTTCATGCTGGCGGCCCTCCCTGAACGGCGCCGCCTGTGAAGCAATAGCCCGGGTCCGGCGGATTGCGAGCGACCCGCCGGGTAAGAGCTGAAACTGGCGTGTAACCGGACTTCGGCGGGTCACGGCCATGGAAAAAGCCTCGCGTTGCGAGGCTTGTCCGTGGCGGAGAGGGTCGGATTCGAACCGACGGTACGTTTGCACGTACACCGGATTTCGAGTCCGGCGCATTCGACCACTCTGCCACCTCTCCAGGTGTCTTGATTCGCGTGGTGCGAAGCCCGAGATTCTAACCGACTGCGGGCGCGAGTTGCTCCAGGCCGCCCAGATAGGGCCGCAGCGCCTGTGGCACCGTGACGGAGCCGTCCGCGTTCTGGCAGTTCTCCAGCACGGCCACCAGCGTCCGGCCCACCGCCAGCCCCGAACCGTTGAGCGTGTGGACCCAGTCGGTCTTGCCCTGGGCGGTGCGATAGCGCGCCTGCAGCCGGCGCGCCTGGAAGGCCTCGCAGTTCGAGACGGAACTGATCTCGCGATAGGTGTTCTGCGCCGGCAGCCACACTTCCAGGTCGTAGGTCTTGGCGGCGCCGAAGCCCATGTCGCCGGTCGACAGCAGCATCACCCGGTACGGCAGGCCCAGCTGCTGCAGCACCGCCTCGGCGTTGCGCGTCATCTCCTCCAGCGCCTCGTAGCTGCGTTCGGGGTGGACGATCTGCACCATCTCGACCTTGTCGAACTGGTGCTGCCGGATCATGCCCCGGGTGTCGCGACCCGCGCTGCCGGCTTCCGACCGGAAGCACGGCGTGTGCGCGGTGAGCTTCAGCGGCAACACTTCCGGCGCCAGGATCTCGTCGCGCACGAAGTTGGTCAGCGGCACCTCGCTGGTGGGGATCAGGTACAGCGGCGCATCCTCGCCCTCCTGGCCGCCCTTCTTCGCGGCGAACAGGTCGGCTTCGAACTTGGGCAACTGGCCGGTGCCGCGCATCGATTCGGCATTGACGATGTACGGGGTGTAGCACTCGGTGTAGCCGTGCTGCTGCGTCTGCACGTCGAGCATGAACTGGGCCAGCGCCCGATGCAGCCGGGCGATCTGCCCCTTCATCACCGTGAAGCGCGAGCCGCTCAATTTCACGCCGGTCTCGAAGTCCAGCCCCAGCGGCGTGCCCACGTCGACGTGGTCGCGCGGGGCGAAGTCGAACCGGCGCGGCGTGCCCCAGCGCCGCACTTCCCGATTGGCCTGCTCGTCGTCGCCGACCGGCACGCTCTCGTGCGGCAGGTTCGGCACCGACAGCAGCAGCGCCTGCAGCTCGGGCTGGAGCTGCTCGAGCCGCGCCGCGGAGCTGTCGAGCTCGGTTTTCATCGCGGCGACCTGCGCCATGATCTCGTCGACCGGTTCGCCCTTGGCCTTGCGCTGGCCGATCTGCTTGGACAGCTGGTTGCGCTGCGCCTGCAGCTCTTCGGTGCGAGTCTGGATTGCCTTGCGCTCCGCCTCCAGCGCCCGAAAGGCGTCCACCTGGAGGAAGGGTTGCGGTTTCTTGCGCGTCTCGAGTCGGGCGACGACCGACGCCAGGTCCTTGCGCAGCAGGGTGATATCGAGCATGCCGGAATTCTAAGTGGGACCCCGGGTCCCGCCGGCTCACGCCAGGGTGGCGGGATCCACGTTGGCGCCGCACACGACGAGGCAGACGCGTTCGCGCTCGCCGGGTACGTAGGCGCCGGCCTGCAGGGCGGCCAGCCCGAGCGCCGCCGCCGGTTCCACGGCGAGCTTGAATTCCTTCCACAGCGTGCGCTGCGCGGCGCCGATCGCCCCATCCGGCACCAGCACGGCATCGCCCACGAATTGCTGCGTGATGTCCCAGGCGATCGAGCCGATGCGCTTGGCGCCCAGCGAATCGGCGGCCAGGCCGCTCACCGCCACGTCCACCGGCGCGCCGGCTGCCCGGGCGGCGAAGAGCGTGGGCGCCAGCTCCGGCTCCAGGGCAACGATGCGCGCCTCGCGGCGGAACCAGGACGCGATGCCGGCGATCAGCCCGCCGCCGCCGACGCTCACCAGCACGCTGTCGGGCCGCCCGCCCTGCTCCTCGATCTCGCGGGCGATCGTGCCGGCCCCCGCCACCACCTCGGGCTGGTCGTAGGCATGGGTCAGCAAGGCGCCGGTCGCGCGCTGGCGCTCGAGGCAGGCTTCCAGTGCCTGCGCATACACATCGCCGGTCACCACCACGTGCGCGCCCAGTTCGCGCAGCCTGGCCCGCTTGGCCGGACTGCAGACGGTCGGCACGAAGACCTCGCAGCGCACGCCCAGCCGCCTGGCCGCTGCCGCGGTGGCGATGCCGGCGTTGCCGCCGGACGCGACCACCACGCCGGCGCCGGGAATGGGCTGGGCGAGCAGCCGATTGAGCATGCCGCGCGCCTTGAAGCTGCCGCTGACCTGCAGATGCTCCAGCTTCAGCCACACCTCATCGCAGCGCACGCCGAAGGCGGCGCCCGGGAGCTTCCACAGCGGGGTGCGCCGCAGGAAGGCGCCATCGTGCGGGGCGAACCTCGCCGCGGCAGCGGCGATCGCCTCGCGGCTCACAGCTTCAGCCCCTTGGGCAGCGGGAACTTCACGGTTTCCTCGACGCCGTGCAGGCGGCGCACGGCGACGCCGCCGAAGTCGCGGATGCGGGCCACCACCTCCTGCACCAGGACCTCCGGCGCCGACGCGCCCGCGGTGATCCCGACGCGGGTGCGGCCCTCCAGCCATTGCGGCTTCAGCTCGCCGGCGTTGTCGACCATGTAGCTGGGCACGCCCAGCTTGCGCGCGAGCTCCGCGAGCCGGTTGCTGTTGGAACTGGTGGGGCTGCCGACGACGATCACCACGTCCACCTGCGGCGACATGATCTTCACGGCGTCCTGCCGGTTCTGGGTGGCGTAGCAGATGTCCTGCTGCTTGGGCTGGCGGATGGCGGGAAAGCGCGCGCGCACGGCCGCCATGATCTCGGCCGCGTCGTCGACGGACAGCGTGGTCTGGGTCACGATGGCAAGCTTTTCCGTTTGCGCCGGCTGGATGCGGGCCACGTCGGCCACGTCCTCCACCAGGTGGATGCCGCCATCGAGCTGGCCCATCGTGCCTTCGACCTCCGGATGCCCCTTGTGGCCGATCATGATGAACTCGTAGCCCTCGCGCGCGAGCTTGGCCACTTCCACGTGGACCTTGGTGACCAGCGGGCAGGTGGCATCGAACACGGAAAATCCGCGTGCCCGCGCCTCCTCCTGCACCGCGCGGCTCACGCCGTGCGCCGAGAACACCACCGTCGCGCCGGGCGGCACTTCGGCCAGTTCGTCGATGAAGATCGCGCCTTTGGCCTTGAGGTCGTTGACGACAAAGGTGTTGTGCACGATCTCGTGGCGCACGTAGATCGGCGGTCCGAACTTCTTCAGGGCCCGCTCGACGATCTCGATCGCGCGGTCGACGCCCGCGCAAAAGCCGCGCGGCTCGGCCAGCAGCACTTCGCGGGCAGCGTCGGCGGCGCGCGTCATAGCACCCCGATCACGCGCACTTCGAAGGTCACCGCCTGGCCGGCGAGCGGATGGTTGAAGTCGAACAGCACCGCCGCGCCGGCAGCGTCCCCGCCCGGCGCACCCACCTGGCGCACGGCGCCCGCGTACTGGCCCTGGCCGTCGGGCGTCGGAAACTGCACGACGTCCCCGACCTCGTACTGCTCGTCGGGGTCGCCCATCTGGTCCAGCAGCTTGCGCGCGACCCACTGCAGCAGTTCCGGGTTGCGGTCGCCGAAGGCCTCGCCCGCAGGCAGCTCGAAGCGCTCGTGCGCGCCCTCCTCCAGCCCCAGCAGGCGCTGCTCCATGGCTGGGGCGAGCTCGCCCGCGCCGAGGGTCAGCGTCGCCGGCTGGCCGGCGAAGGTGTTGATGATGTCGCCCTCGGGCCCGGCAAGGCGGTAGTGGAGGGTCAGAAAGGAGCCCGGTTGAACCCGGCGCGCGGAGGAGGCCATGCAAGTCCCGATAAACTGGCCCTATTGTAGAAAGCCGCCCGCCGGCCGCCCCGCGGGCCCGGGATACCCGTCGTCCTTTCGGGGCGGATCGACCGGACGCTGCCATGCCCTTGAAAGACCTTCCCGCCGACGCACGGCCACGCGAAAAGCTGCTGGCCCGGGGTGCCGCCGCGCTCAGCGACAGCGAGCTGCTGGCGCTGCTGCTGCGCACCGGCACGGCCGGCCGCGGCGTGCTGCAGATGGCGCAGGAACTGCTGGCCCCCAGGGCGCAAGGCGGCTTCGGCGGCATCGCGGGCTTGCTGAACACGCACCTGGACGACCTGAAACGGGTCAAGGGCATGGGCGGCAGCGCCAAGCGCGCGCAACTCGCCGCCGTGCTGGAATTGGCGCGGCGTGCCGTGGCGCAGCAGCTGCACGAGCGCGAGGTCTTCGGCTCGCCGGGCGCCGTGAAGCAATACCTGCAACTGAGGCTGGCGGCGCGGCCGCATGAGGTGTTCGCGGTGCTGTTCCTGGATGCGCAGCACCGGCTGCTGGCGCTGGAGGAACTGTTTCGCGGCACGCTGACACAGACCAGCGTGTACCCGCGCGAAGTCGTCCAGCAGGCACTGCACCACCGGGCCGCGGCGGTGGTGCTCGCGCACAACCACCCGAGCGGGACGGTGCAGCCGTCGCGCGCCGACGAGGCGCTGACGCAGACGCTGAAGGCCGCGCTGGCGCTGGTCGACGTGCGGATCCTCGATCACGTGATCGTCGCCCCGGGGGCGGCGCTGTCGATGGCCGAACTGGGCCTCATCTGAAAGAAGTACCGGCGATGAAGTCGAAGTCGCTCAAGGAGCTGCACGAGATCCAGCGCAAGCTGGTGGAACAGCAGAACATCGCGGCCGCCCAGGCCGCGGCGCGCGAGGAGGCCGAGCGGCGCGCGCACGCCGAGCGCACGCTCTTCATCCGCGCCGCGGGCGAGGTGCGACCGCTGCGCCGCCATGGACGGGTCGACCTCGCGCCGGACCAGCCGGCGCCGCTGCCGGTGCAGCAGCAGCTCGACGAGCAGCGGGTCCTGCAGGAGGCGATCAGCGACGATTTCGATGCCACCACCCTGCTGGACGTCGACGACGCACTCAGCTTCCGGCGGCCCGGCGTGGGGCCGGACGTGACGCGGCGGCTGCGCAAGGGCGACTGGAGCATCCAGGGCGAGATCGACCTGCACGGCCTGCGCCGCGAGGATGCGCGCGAGGCCCTGGCCGGGTTCATCCGCGAAGCGCACCGGCGCGGCTGGCGCTGCGTGCGGGTGGTGCACGGCAAGGGACTGGGCTCGCCGGGCAAGACACCGGTGCTCAAGGGCAAGGTGCAGGGCTGGCTGATCCAGAAGAACGAGGTGCTGGCCTTCGTCCAGGCGCGCGCCGACGAGGGCGGCGCCGGCGCCCTGGTGGTGCTGCTCAAGCCCAGCCCCGTCGCGCCGGTGCGAAGCTCCTGAATTCCAACCCAATGCAGAACGCAGAGGGCGCAGAGGATTCGCAGAGGACGCAGAAGATTGAGGAATGAAAACGGGGCGCCCTCGGCGCCCCGCCTTCTCTTCTCTGCGTCCTTTGCGTTTCTTGGCGCCCTCTGCGTTCGGCTGTTGGGTTTTCAGAACCTGGGTCAGAACCCGATCGACAGCAGGCTGTACGCCGCGATCACCGTGATCAGGAACGCGCCGCCGTAGCACACGGTCTTGGCCACGAAGCCGACCGGGATGCCGAGGTCGTGCAGGCTGTGGTAGATGCGATGCATCGCGTGGTAGGCGAACAGCCAGATCAGCACGAACAACAGGCCCTTGCCCGCCCAGTGCTGCGCGAACGCGTGCATGCGCTGGTACGACAGCAGGTTGTCGCCGAACGGCCAGCCCAGCGGCGCGGCGATGCCGGTGACGAACACCAGCGCCGTGCCGAGCAGCGCCGACAGCATGCCGCCACCGCCGAACATCACCCAGAAGATCGGCGCCCTGGATCGCTTGAGATCTGCGTTCATGCCCGCACCCCCCAGACAACGGCCAGCGCCAGCACGGTGACGACGATCGTCACGAGGTAGCCGGTGCGGGTGATCGTGGAACCCTCGACCCGCTGCCCGCCCATGAACATGAGCGGCATCGTCTTGGGCATGATGTCGAACCAGCTCTTGGCGTGCACCATCATCGAGAACAGCAGCACCAGGTGCAGCAGGATCGAGCCGGGGCTGCGCAGCGCGGCGAGCCAGCCGTTGAACGCCGCCTCGCCCTGCGACAGGCGCAGCACGCCCATCATCAGGATGATCGCGTACACCAGCACGGCGATGGCCGTCACTTCGCGAATCATGTATTTCACGAAGAACGGGTCGCGGCGCCACCAGCCCTGCATCGGACGGACGTAGCCGCGCCGCAATGTGGCCCTGTGGTTCATGTCGTAGCCCCCTTGGGAGAGAGGAATCGGAGGAAGAAGTCCTTGGCGCTGTTCACCTTGTTCTGGTTCACCGCGTTGGCCGGATCGACGTGCTTCGGACAGACCTCCGAGCAGTAGCCGACCGCCGTGCAGCTCCACACGCCCTCTTCGGCGTTGACGATCTTCATGCGTTCGGCGCGGCCGCCGTCCCGCGAGTCGGCGTTGTAGCGGTGCAGCAGCGCCAGCACGCCCGGGCCGGTGAAGTCGGGGTTGAGGCCGAACTGCGGGCAGGCCGCGTAGCACAGCATGCAGTTGATGCAGGAGCTGAACTGCTCGAACTGTTCGAGCTGCTCGGGCGTCTGCAGGTACTCGCCCTGCGACAGCTCGCGCTCTTCCTTCGGGATGATGTAGGGCTTGATGCCTTCGAGCTTGCTGACGAACTCGCCGACCGAGACGACCAGGTCGCGCTCGATCGGGAAGTGCGCCAGCGCCTCGACCCGGACCGGGCCGGGCAGCAGGTCGCGCAGGAAGGTGGAGCACGACAGCATCGGCTTGCCGTTGATCATCATGCCGCAGCTGCCGCAGATCGCCATGCGGCAGGACCAGCGGAAGCTGACGGAGCCGTCGAGTTCGTCCTTGATGTACTGCAGCCCCTGCAGCACCGACATGTCGTTCGTGAACGGCACGTAGTAGCTCTGCCAGACCGGCTTGTCCTCTTCTTCCGGCCGGTAGCGCAGGACCTGGATTTCGATTCTTTGGGCTTCAGGCATGGGCGGCCTCCTTGGCCTTCCGGTCGGCTTCCTCGCCGGCGGCGCCGTAAGCGCGCGTGCCGGGCTTGGAGGTGGTGATCTTCACCGGCCCGTAGTCGATGCGCGGGGCAGCCCCCGGCTGGTAGTAGGCCAGCGAGTGTTTCAGGAAATTCACGTCGTCGCGCTGCTCGTAGCCGTCCAGGCGCTGGTGCGATCCGCGCGACTCCCGGCGATTGAGCGCCGAGTGGGCCATCGCTTCGGCGACGTCCAGCAGGTAGCCCAGTTCGATGGCGAGCAGCCACTCGGTGTTCCAGCCCTTGGACTTGTCGTCCAGCCGGATCTTCGCGTAGCGCTGCTTGAGCTCGGCCAGCTTGTCGCAGGTGGCCTGCATCGTCTCGGCGGTGCGGTAGATGCCGCAGCCGTCCTCCATGCTCTTGGCCATCTCCCTGCGGATGGTGGCCAGGCGCTCCGTGCCGTCCATGCGCGTGACGATGGCGGCGGCGCGTGCCTGCGCCTCGTCGGCGAGCTTGCTGATGCGGTCGGTGCTGGCGTGCGGCGTGCTCTTGGCGAAGGCGGCGGCCTCCACCCCGGCCATCTTGCCGAACACGAGCAGTTCCGTCAGCGAGTTGGAGCCCAGGCGGTTGGCGCCGTGGATGCCGACGCTGGAGCACTCGCCCGCCGAGTACAGTCCGGCCACCCCCGGGGCGGCGGTGGCGCCGTCGGCGCTGATGCCACCCATCGTGTAGTGGACGGCCGGCAGCACCGGGATCGGCGACTTGGCGGGATCGACGCCGAGGTATTCGACGGCCAGCTCGTAGATCTGCGGCAGGCGTTCGCGCAGCTTCTTCTCGCCGAGGTGGCGCAGGTCGAGGTGCACGTACGAGCCCCAGCGCGGGTCGGACAACGTGCGCCCCTTCTGCTTCTCGTGCCAGATCGCCTGGCTCAGGCGGTCGCGCGGGCCTAGTTCCATGAACTTGTTGCGCGGCTTGTCCTCGGCCGGGCCGAGGCCGTAGTCCTGCAGGAAGCGGTAGCCGTCCTTGTTCAGCAGGAAGCCGCCTTCCCCGCGGCACGCCTCGGTGAACAGCAGGCCGGTGACGGGCATGCAGGTCGGGTGGTACTGCACGAACTCCATGTCGCGCAGCGGCACGCCGTGGCGGAAGGCCAGCGCCATGCCGTCGCCGGTGACGATGCCGCCGTTGGTGTTCTCGCGGAACACGCGACCGGCGCCGCCCGTGGCGATGATCACCGACTTGGCCTGGATCAGGCGGAATTCGCCGGTGGCGATCTCGATGACAACGACGCCCTGGACCCGGCCCTGGTCGACCACGAGATCGAGGCAGAAGTGCTCGTCGAAGCGGCGGATCGACGGGTACTTGATCGAGGTCTGGAACAGCGTGTGCAGCATGTGGAAGCCGGTCTTGTCGGCCGCGAACCACGTGCGCTCGATCTTCATGCCGCCGAAGGCGCGCGTGTTGATGTGGCCGTCTTCCTTGCGGCTCCACGGGCAGCCCCAGTGCTCCATCTGCACCATCTCCTCGGTGGAGTGGGCCACGAAGTACTCGACCGCGTCCTGGTCGCACAGCCAGTCGCCGCCGTGCACCGTGTCGTCGAAGTGGTGCTGCAGGCTGTCCTCGGGACGCACCACGGCGGCCGAGCCGCCTTCGGCTGCGACCGTATGGCTGCGCATCGGATAAACCTTGGAGACCAGCGCAATATTCAGCGCCGGGTCCTGCTCGGCAACAGCGATAGCAGCCCGCAGTCCGGCACCACCGGCTCCGATAATCGCGACATCAGTTTCGAATATTTCCACTTTTCTCCCTTTTTACTTTAGTGGAATTTCTTTAAAGAAATATTTTACGAATATAGAAGCTCAACGAACGACGTTCAAATGATTCAGGTCAACTTATCCACAGCGACTTATGCGCACACCGCAGGAAAACCGCCTGCGCGATGAAGGAGCCAAGGACGGAAAAAAAAGATGCGACGTGCGTCCGGAAAATCCCGGAGAAAAGGGCGGCGCGGCGCGCCGCTCAGGAAAGGAAAGTAAAGCAAGCCGATAGGCCGGATTCTGTTACGGCGACAACGACGGATCGTCGCGCTATGACAGCCATTCATCTAGGCCGTGAATTGCTCCACGGCTCAAGCTTCCTACCCGCACGCTCCGCGAGCAGCCTCAATGCGTGCCTATTTGGAATTGCTCCGGGTGGAGGTTACCGCG
>NZ_DATMHS010000066.1:0-13655 GCF_035554825.1 Ramlibacter sp.
CCCTGGAACCACTCCTTGCCGTGCCGCATCTGCGGCGGCACCCCCGTGATGAAGTGCTGCGGAATGAACCGGGCCATGGTCCACGACTGGCGCACGTGCTCGATCAGCGACTGCGATTTGTACTGCACCAGCAGGTAAATCGAATAGATCTCGGAGTTGACCAGGTTGGACAATACGAAGTCGACGATGCGGTGCTTGCCGTTGAACGGCACGGCCGGCTTGCAGCGGTCCGCGGTGAGCGGGTGCAGGCGCGAGCCTTCGCCGCCGGCCATGACGAAAGCCAGGACATTCTTATGGGCGCGCATGGTGTACTCCGGAAGAGGGGGTGGTGAGGTCGAACGGTCGGTCGGCCAGCAGCAGCATGGCCAGCGGCGGCAAGGTCAGTGCCAGGGAGGCCGGCTGGTCCCCCAGTGGCTGGTCGGTGGCGACGGCGCGGCCGAGGTTGCCCCAGCCGCTGCCACCGTAGTACGCGGCGTCGCTGTTGAGCAGCTCATACCAGTCGCCGGCATGCGGGACGCCGATGCGCAGGCAGCGATGCGGCTGCGGCGTCATGTTGACCAGGGCGATCGCCTGCGCGTCTTCCGGCCGGCCGCGGCGCAGGAAGGCGAGGACGTCGGGATCGCCGGATTCCACCGGCAGCCAGCGAAAGCCCTGGCTGTCGAAATCGTTCACGTGCAGCGCCGGCATGCGGCGCAGGGCGGCATTGAGGTCGACGATCCAGCGCGCCACGCCGGCGTGCAGCGGCCGCGCCCAGAGGTGCCAGTCGAGGGCCCGCTCGTGGTGCCATTCCTGGCCCTGCGCGAACTCGCCGCCCATGAACAGCAGCTTCTTGCCGGGGTGCGCCCACATGTACCCGTACAAGGTGCGCAGGCCGGCGAAGCGCTGCCACTCGTCGCCCGGCTGCTTGTCCAGCAGGCTGCCCTTGCCGTAGACCACCTCGTCATGCGAGAGCGGCAGGACGAAGTTCTCGTTGAAGGCGTAGACCGCCGAAAAGCGGATGTCGTCGCCGTGCCAGCGCCGGAACAGATGCGGCCGCGCCAGATAGCGCAGCGTGTCGTTCATCCAGCCCATGTTCCACTTCATGCCGAAGCCCAGGCCGCCGTGGTGCACCGGGCGCGACACGCCGGGCCACGCCGTGGACTCCTCGGCGATCATGTGGACGTCGGGGAAGTTCGCGTAGACGGCGCTGTTGAGGTCCTGCAGGAAGTGCACGGCCTCCAGGTTCTGGTTGCCGCCATGCGGGTTGGGCACCCATTCGCCCGGGCGGCGCGCGTAGTCCAGGTACAGCATCGACGCCACCGCGTCGACCCGCAGTGCATCGACGTGGTAGTGCTCCAGCCAGAACAGCGCGTTGCTGATCAGGAAGTCGCGCACCTCGTAGCGGCCGTAATTGAAGATCAGGCTCTGCCACTCGGGATGGAAGCCCTGGCGCGGGTCGGCATGCTCGTACAGCTCGGTGCCGTCGAAGCGGGCCAGCGCGTGCGGGTCGGACGGGAAGTGCGATGGCACCCAGTCCAGGATCACGCCGATGCCGTGCTGGTGCAGCGTGTCCACCAGCACCATCAGGTCCTGCGGCGTGCCGTAGCGCGCGCTGGGCGCGTAGTAGCCGGTGGTCTGGTAGCCCCAGGACCCGTAGAACGGATGCTCGGTGACGGGCATCAGCTCCACGTGGGTGAAGCCCATGTTCAGGCAGTGCGTCGCGAGGCGCACGCCCAGGTCGCGGTAGTTCAGGAACCGGCCGTCCTCCTCGCGCTGCCAGGAGCCCAGGTGCACCTCGTAGATCGACATCGGCGACTGGTGCGACTGGGCCAGGCCGCGCCGTGCCATCCACTCGCGATCGCCCCAGTGATGCCCGAGCTGCCAGATGCGCGAGGCGGTGCCGGGCGGATGCTCGGCGAAGAACGCATACGGGTCGGCCTTGTCGAACCACTGGCCGTGCACGCCCTGGATGCGGTACTTGTAGCAGTCGCCCGGCCGCGCGTTTTCCACCACGCCGCTCCAGCGGCCGGTGCCATCGGGCATCGGCTCCAGGAGCTGGCAGGTCCAGGCGTTGAAGGTACCGATGACGCCCACGGCGCGCGCATTCGGTGCCCACACCGTGAAGCGCACGCCGGCCCCCGGCACCACGTGCGCGCCCATCACCTCGAATTGCCGGTGGTGGTGGCTGGCCAGGGCCGGCGCGGAGCTGCCGGACCAGGTGCCTGGCGTGGTTTGGGTCGGGGTCATGGATTGCGTGCAGGCCGTAAGCGCGCAATTGTGTTGCGCCATGTATCAATGGCTTGCAGGAAGCGCAGACAAAGCGGCGTAGTCCTGCGCCTACATCGACGGCGACGCCGCGCCGACAGTCGCACACCGGCCGCGCCGACAGGTCCTGTAGGCCGGCATGGATGACGTCGCACGCGCGCGTTTCGGCATCTGTCGGGATGCCTGCGGCCGAGGTGCGACCTCGGCAGTTCCGGCTTCGAAAAGGAAGGAAGGGGCGCGGCGCGCGCCGCCTCAGACGCCCAGGTGCTGCTCGAGCAGGTGCGGTCGGGACCGCAGTTCGGCGGACGAGCCGGCGAACACGACCTGGCCCTTCACCAGGATCACGTTGCGGTCGGTGATCTGCGTCAGGTGCTTCCAGTTCTTGTCGACGATCACGCTCGAGATGCCACTCGCACGGATCAGCTCGCAGATGCGCCAGATCTCGCGCGCGATCAGCGGCGCGAGGCCTTCCGTCGCCTCGTCCAGGATCAGCACGTCCGGATTCGTCATCAGCGCGCGGCCGATCGTGAGCATCTGCTGCTCGCCGCCGGACAGTTGCTGGCCGCCATGGCCCAGCCGCTCCTTGAGGCGGGGAAAGGTCGCCAGCACCCGTTCGTAGGTCCAGTCGTCGGCACGGGCGCCGCGGCGCCCCGGGCGGGCCGCCATCTTCAGGTTCTCGACCACGCTCAAGTTGCCGAAAATCCCGCGGCCCTCGGGCACGTAGGCCACGCCCAGCTGCGCGATCTCGTAGGGCGGCCGGCCGGTCATGTCGCGGCCCCGCACGCGCACGCTGCCGCTGCGCGGCTGCACCAGCCCCATCAGCGTCTTCAGCAGCGTGGTCTTGCCCATGCCGTTGCGGCCCATGAGGCCGATCGTTTCGCCGCGCCGCACGTCGAAGTCGACGCCGCGCAGGATGTGGCTGGCCCCGTAGTAGGTCTGCAGGCCGCTCGCTTCGATCAGCGCCTCGCCCATTCAGTGCTCCTCGCCGAGGTAGGCCGTTTGCACGGTCGGATCGGCGCGCACCCGCGCCGGCTCGCCGCTCGCGATCACCTGGCCGTTCAGCATCACCGTCAGCCGGTCGGCCAGCGCGAACACCGCGTCCATGTCGTGCTCCACCAGCATCATCGCGTGCAGCGGCTTCAGGCGCAGCAGCAGCTCGACCATGCGTTCGGCTTCGGCCGTGCCCATGCCCGCCAGCGGTTCGTCGAGCAGCAGCACCTTGGGATCGGTCGCGAGGCTCATCGCGATCTCCAGCTGCCGCTGCTCGCCGTGGCTCATGACGCCGGCGACGGCCTCGCGCCGCTGGGTCAGGCCCGCCAGTTCCAGCGCGCGCGCGGCTCGTTCGTTCGTCTGCGCGAAGCTGGTCGCCAGCCGCAGCCAGCGGGTCGCATGCTGGCTGCGCGATTGCGCCGCCAGCCGCACGTTCTCCCACACCGTGAAGGGCAGGAAGATGTTCGTCTTCTGGTAGCTGCGCCCCAGGCCGGCGCGCGAGATGCGCTCGGGCGTCCAGCCCGTCACGTCCTGACCGGCGAGCGTCACGCTGCCGCTGGTCGGTGCGATGTCGCCCGACAGCAGGTGCGTCAGCGTCGACTTGCCGGCGCCGTTGGGGCCGATCACGGCGTGGATCGCGCCCTGGTGCAGTTCCAGCGAGACGCCGCTGACGGCCGACAGGCCGCCGAAGCGCTTGGTGACGTCCTTGGCGGCGAGCAGCGGGGCGCTCATGCCTGCTCTCCGCGCGGCTGCAGCCGCGCCCGCTCCTTGCGCCGGGTGGCGCGCTCGACCAGCCCCAGCAGCCCGCGCGGCGCGAACACCACGACCAGCACGATGAACAGCCCCATCCACAGCTGCCAATGCTTGCCGAGGTCGAAGCCGCCGATGGCCGGCAGGTCCTTGAACCAGTGCAGCAGATACTCGAACGCGAAGGCGCCGAGGATGGCGCCCGCGAAATTGCCCATGCCGCCCAGGATCACCATCATGATCGCGTGGGCGCTGGTGTGAAAACCCATCAGCTCGGGATTGACGTACCCGGTCTGGGCCGCGAGCAGATAGCCCGCCAGCCCGGCCAACGCCCCCGCGAGGGTGAACGCCGCGAGCTTGTAGCCGAAGGTGCCGTAGCCCATCGCGCGCATGCGGTGCTCGTTGACCCGGATGCCGGCCAGCACGCGCCCGAAGGGGCTCCACAGCAGCCGCCGCAGGAACAGGTAGACCGCCACCAGCAAGGCGAGCGTGAAGTAGTAGAAGGCCAGCTTGTTGTCGAGGTCGAACGGCTTGGCGTCGGGTTTGAAATTGACGTAGATGCCGTCGGAGCCGCCCAGCGCCTTGTTGTCGAAAAAGACATAGAACACCATCTGGGCGAACGCCATGGTCACCATGATGAAGTAGATGCCGCGGGTGCGCACGACGAAGAAACCGATGACCAGGGCGGCGAGCGCCGACGCCGCCACCGCTGCCGGCAGGCTCCACCACAGGCTGACCGGCTCGCCGGCCGGCGTGAGGAAGGCCAGCGCGTAGCCCGCCAGCCCGAAGAATGCGGCGTGCCCGAGCGACACCAGTCCGGTGACGCCGAGCAGCAGGTCCAGGCTCATCGCGAAGATGCCCAGGATCATCATCCGCGCCACCATCTGGGCGTAGAAGTCGGTGGCGATCAACGGAAACAGCGCGAGGGCGAGCAGGGCCAGCGCCAGCACGACCTGCAGTGCGCGAGGCAGGGACTCGAGATTGCGGTGCGCGGTCATGCGTCGCCGCCGGGCCGCCCCAAGGCGACGAGGACCCGCGTGGCGGGCAGCGGGTCAATGCCGGGGGAGGGGATGGTGATCATGTCCGAAACAGTCCTTCGGGCTTCCACAGGAGCACGGCCGCCATCAGCATGTAGACCAGCATGCCGGCCACCTGCGGCAGCAGCACCTTGCCGAAGGTGTCGACCAGGCCGACCAGCAACGCGGAGATCAGCGCGCCGCGCACCGAGCCGATGCCGCCGATCACCACCACCACGAAGCACATGATCAGCACCTGCGAGCCCATGTTGGGATACACGCTGGAGATCGGCGCCGCGATCATGCCGGCCACGGTGGCCAGCGCGACGCCGATCGCGAACACGACGGCGTGGATCCGCTTGATGTTCACGCCCAGCGCCTCGGTCATGTCGCGGTTGAACGCGCCGGCCCGGATCTTCATGCCCAGCCGGGTTTTCGAAATCAGCAGGTACAGCCCGATCGCGAGCGCGACGCACACGCCCGCCATGAACAGGCGGTACACCGGATAGGACAGGTTCTCGGTGAGCGGCATCGACGCGGACAGCAGGTCGGGAATCTTCACGCCGTGCACGTCGTCGCCCCAGAGGATGGAGCGCAGCTCCTCGAAGATGTAGATCAGCCCGAAGGTGAGGAGCACCTGGTCCAGGTGGTCGCGCTGGTAGAAATGGCGGAACAGCACCCGTTCGAGCGCCAGCCCGAACAGCACCGACAGCAGCGCGCCGCCGATCACCGCCAGCGCGAAGCTGCCGGTGCGCGCCGCCAGCGACCACGCCAGGTAGGCGCCGAGCATGTAGAAGCTGCCGTGCGCCAGGTTCACCACGCCCATGATCCCGAAGATCAGCGTGAGCCCGGCGGCGAGCATGAACAGCAGCAGTCCGTACTGGACGCTGTTGAGGAGCTGGATGGAGAAGTTCGCGAAATCCATGGTCGAGAAAAAGGGCCGGGGCCCGGCCGGTCAGCGCGGCCGCTGGCCCCAGCCCCTGTGGCGGGGCCGGACGCCGTCAGGCGCCCATCTTGCAGCCGGCGCCGGAGTCGGCCAGGGCCTTGGCAGCGACGCCGATCACTTTGTTCTCGCCCTTTTCGACGACGCGCAGGTACATGTCCTGCACCGGGTTGTGCGACTTGCTCATGGTCCACTTGCCGCGCGGGCTGTCGATCACGGCCGATTCCATCGCCTTCGAGATCGCCTGCTTGTTGCCCAGGTCGCCCTTGACGGCGGCCAGGCCCTGCACCAACAGCTGGCCGGCGTCGTAGCCCTGCACGGCGTAGACGTCGGGCTGCAGCCGGAACATCTTGGCGTACGCCAGGCGGAACTGCTTGTTGCGCGGAATGTCCAGGGAGTCGCTGTAGTGCATCGTGGTGACGATGCCTTCGGCGGCCGGGCCTGCCGCCTCGATCACACCTTCGGTCAGGAAGCCGGAACCGTACAGCGGAATCTTGCCCTTGAGGCCGGCGGCGGCGTAGTCGCGGATGAACTTGGGCGCGGCGGCGCCAGCGAAGAAGCAGGCCACGGCATCGGGCTTGATCGACGCAATCTCGGTCAGCAGCGCCTGGAATTCGACCTGCGGGAAGGGCAGGCCGAGCTCCTTGACCACCGTGCCGCCGGCCTTGGTGAAGCTCTCGCGGAAGCCTTCGAACGCCTCGTCGCCGGCCGCGTACTTGTGCGTGATCCACACGGCCTTCTTCACGCCGCGATCGAACATCGGCTTGCCGAGCGCCAGCGTCGGCTGCGAGTTGGTGAACGACGTCCGGAACACATTGGGCGCGCACAGGGCCCGGGTGGCGGCATGGACGCCGGCGTTGGGGATGATGCTGAGCACGCCGCTCTCGCGCGCCACCTTCTGGATGCCCATCTGCACGCCCGAGTGCACGGTGCCGATGATCACGTCGACCTTGTCGCGCTGCACGAGGCGGTTGGCGTTCTCGACGCCCTTGGCCGGCTCGGACTCGTCGTCGACCTTGAACCACTCGATCTCGCGGCCGCCGAGCTTGCCGCCCTTTTCGTCGATCGCCATGCGCACGCCGTTCTCGATGGCGACGCCCAGCTGCGCATAGGTGCCGGTGTACGGCAGCATGAAGCCGACGCGGACCTTGCCGGACTGGGCGCGGGCGATCTGGGGCAGCAACAGCCCGGTGCTGGCGGCGCCCACGACGGCAGCGCTGCGCGTGAGGACGAGGCGGCGGGTGGTCATGCTGGTGTCTCCTGTGTGTTTGTGATCCGCGCGATTGTGACGTTCAGCGCAGCGGCGGACCACCATGCTTACCCGGATTGGGAAGCAGTCCATCGCGCTCGCGACAGGCGCGGCGCCAGCAGCTGCCGTGCGCGGCGGGGCCGTGTCAGCGGTGCCCGGCCGCCGGCGCGGCGGAACGCAGCTTGAAGCGCTGGATCTTGCCGGTGGCGGTCTTGGGCAGCTCGGGCACGAACTGGATCCAGCGCGGGTACTTGTAGGGCGCCAGTTGGCTCTTGACGTGCATCTGCAGGTCTTCCGCGCTCGCCGACTGGCCGGGCTTGAGCACCACGTAGGCCTTGGGCTTGACCAGTTCGTCGGTGTCGGCGGCGCCGACCACGGCGGCTTCGAGCACCGCCGCATGCGTCATGAGGCAGGCCTCCACCTCGAACGGCGACACGTAGATGCCGCCCACCTTCAGCATGTCGTCGCTGCGCCCGCCGTAGGTGTAGTAGCCGTCGGCGTCCCGCGTGTACTTGTCGCCGCTGCGCGTCCACTCGCCGGCGAAGGTGGACTTGGTCTTGGCGCGGTTGTTCCAGTACATGAGCGCGGCGCTCGGGCCGCTGATCTGCAGCTCGCCGATCTCGCCGGGACCGCACTCGCGGCCGTCGTCGCCGACGATGCGCAGCTCGTAGCCGGGCACCGCCTTGCCGGTGGTGCCGTAGCGCACCTCGCCCGGCCGGTTGGACAGGAAGATGTGCAGCATCTCGGTGGAGCCGATGCCGTCCAGGATTTCGCAGCCGTATTGCGCGGTCCAGCGGCGGCCGATCTCCGCCGGGAGCGCCTCGCCGGCGCTGGTGCACACGCGCAGGTTCAGCTCGTCGCGCGCGGGTCGCGCCGGATCGGCGACCAGCGCCGCGAACAGCGTCGGCACGCCGTAGAAGATCGTCGGCCGGTACTTCTTCAGGACGCCGAACACGTCGGCGGGCGTCGGGCGCGCCGGCAGCAGGAGCGCGGTGGCGCCCACGCTCATGGGGAAGGTCAGGCCGTTGCCCAGGCCGTAGGCGAAGAACAGCTTGGCGGCCGAATAGACGACGTCGCTCTCGCGGATGCCGAGGATCGCGCGCCCGTACAGTTCGGCGGTCTGGACCAGGTGGCTGTGCAGGTGGACGGTGCCCTTGGGGGTGCCGGTGGAGCCGCTGGAGTACAGCCAGAAGCAGGCCTCGTCGGAGCAGGTCGAGGCCACGCTCTGGCCGCTGGCGCCGGCGGCGATCCAGCCGGCCACCGAGTTGTCGCCGGTTTCGCCAGCGATCACCAGGGTCTTGAGCGTCGCCACGGCGCCCACCAGCGGCTCGATCGTCGGCAGCAGCGGCTTGGATACGAACAGGGCCTGGGCGCGCGAGTCGCGCAGCATGAAGTCGAAGTCCCGGGTCGTGAGCAGCGTGTTGGCGGCGATCGGCACCACCCCGGCCAGGATGCAGCCGAGGAACACGACCGGCCACTCGAGCGTGTCGTGCATCGCGATCATCACCCGCGTCTCCGGCGCGAAGCCGCGCGCGCGCAGCGCGTTCGCGAAGCGGTGGGCCTGCTCGCTGAGCTGGCCGTAGGTCAGCGTCGCGCCGCTGGCGGCGTCGATGAAGGCCACCTTGCCCGAGCGTGCGGCGTTGCGCGCCAGCAGGTCGTAGGCGGCGTTGTAGTCCCGGGGGATCTCCACCAGCGGCGGGCTGGCGGCGTGGTCGGCGCGGCTCAGATGCATCGTTGTCTCCTGCTGTTCCTGGAATCCTGGCGCGCCTGGCTACCCCGCGCCGCTGGCAGGGCCGGCGGATGGCCGCTGGCCGGCGTCAGGCGGCGTCGGAGACAGGGGCCAGGGCTTGCGCCAGCCAGTCGCGGCACCAGGCGGTGCCCAGCTCTTCGGGCATCGTACCGGCGCTGGCGTCGTGGCACCAGATTTCGCCGATGCGCTGGGCACCCAGGCCCTGCAGCCGCTCGTCGAACTTCTTGCCGCCGAACGCGAACGTGTTGAGATAGGTGCGGTCGCCCAGCGCAATGACGCCGTAGCGCACGTGACCCAGGAATCTGGGCTGGCTGTCAAGCGACTCGTACAACTGCCGGGCGTTGTCGGGCACGTCACCTGAACCGTAGGTGGAGGTACAGATGAGGTATAGCGCATCTTCGTCGAACACTCCGATGTCCAGCCCGTCCATCAACTTGATCTCGATCTCGTCCACCAGGTCGGCGCAATCCATCTGGATCGCCTGGGCGACGTAGTCGGCCGTGCTGGTCATCGTGCCGACAAGGATGATCAATTTCATCAGGTTCTCCGTGTGCAATAAAGTGCTTGACGCGTCACTTGCAGGAAGTATACTGCCATTTTGATCTAGCGCAAACTTTCCTCAGATAACTCAAGCAATGGCCGCCGTCCTCGAACCCGAATCCCGCGCCACCATGGCCGAGCTGGGCGCCCGGGTCCGTGCCTGGCGCGCCCGGCGCGGCATGACGCGCAAGCAGCTGGCGGCCGATTCCGGCCTGTCCGAGCGCTTCCTGGCCGACGTTGAAGGCGGCAAGGGCAACGTGTCGATCAACTCGCTGGAGGCGGCGGCGCGCGCCCTCAACCTCACGGTGCTGGAACTGCTGCAGGACGCGCCGCGTCCGGCCCTGGCCCGGCTGCACGACCTGCTGGCGCGCCTGGACGACGCCCAGCTGGAACAGGCGTACGGGCTGCTGTCCACCAGCTTCGGCCTGGGCGACCCCCACGGCCGCGAGCGCCGCATCGCGTTGATCGGCCTGCGCGGCGCGGGCAAGTCCACGCTGGGGGCGCAGCTGGCGGCCGAGCGCGGCGTGCCCTTCGTCGAACTGGACCGCCAGATCGAGCGCGAGGCCGGCACCAGCATGAACGAGATCCTGCTGCTGCACGGCCAGGCCGGTTACCGCCGCTACGAGCGGCGCGCGCTGCTGCACATCGCCGAGCAGCACGCCGACGGCGTGGTGATGACCACCGGCGGCAGCATCGTGAGCGAGCGCGAGACCTTCGACCTGCTGCAAAGCCATTTCTACTGCGTGTGGCTCAAGGCCAGCCCCGAAGAGCACATGAGCCGCGTCGTCGCGCAGGGCGACATGCGGCCGTTCCACGGCGATGCGGACGTGGGGCAGGGCGCCATGGGCGAAGCCATGGAAGACATCCGACGCATCCTCGCCAGCCGCGAGTCCCTCTATGCCCGGGCCGACGCCGTGGTGGATACCGCGGCGCGTTCGGTCCGGCAATCCCTCAACGACCTCGCGCGCGCCGTCCCCGCCGCCACCAAGGAGCCGACCCAATGAACGCCATCACCGAGCCGCTGCTGTTCAAGCAGGGCGACCGCGAGCTCGTGCGCTTCGCCACCGATCCGTCGAAGTACCGGCACTGGACGCTCGCCGTCGACGGCGACGTGGCGCGCCTGAAGCTCGACATCGACGAGGACGGCGGCATCAAGCCGGGCTACAAGCTCAAGTTGAACAGCTACGACCTGGGCGTCGACATCGAACTGCACGATGCGCTCAACCGGATCCGGTTCGAGCATCCGGCCGTCAAGGTGGTGGTCTTCGAGAGCGCCAGGGAAAAGATCTGGTGCTCGGGCGCCAACATCTACATGCTGGGGCTGTCCACCCACGCCTGGAAGGTGAACTTCTGCAAGTTCACCAACGAGACCCGCAACGGCCTGGAGGACTCTTCGCTGCACGAGGGCCTGAAGTCGGTGGCGGCCGTCACCGGCGCCTGCGCCGGCGGCGGCTACGAACTCGCCCTGGCCTGCGACCGGATCGTGATGGTGGACGACCGGTCGTCGACCGTGAGCCTGCCGGAAGTGCCGCTGCTGGGCGTGCTGCCCGGCACCGGCGGCCTGACCCGCGTCACCGACAAGCGCAAGGTGCGGCGCGACCTCGCCGACATCTTCTGCACCACCAGCGAAGGCGTGCGGGCCGACCGGGCGAAGGACTGGAAGCTGATCGACGGCCACGCCAAGCCGCAGCAGTTCGGCGAGCTGGTGGACGGCGAGATCGAGGCGCTGCGCCGCCAGTCCACGCGCGGCGGTCCCGGGCGAGGCATCGAACTGCGGCCCCTGGAAGCCCGCGTCGACGATGACGGCTACCGCTACGGCACGGTGGCGGCGCAGATCGACCGCGCCCGGCGCGTCGCGACCATCACCGTGAACGCGCCGGCCGGCGCGATCGAGGCGAACCCGGAGGCGATCGAGGCCGCCGGCGCCGACTGGTGGCCGCTGCAATTCGCCCGCGAGCTGGACGACCTGATCCTGAACCTGCGCACCAACGAACTGGAGATCGGCACCTGGGTGATCAAGACCCGCGGCGACGCGCAGCGCGTGCTGCAGGCCGATGCCGTGCTGGAGCAGTTGAAGGACCACTGGCTGGTGCGCGAGACCACGGGCGCGCTGCGCCGCACGCTGGCGCGGCTGGACGTCACCAGCCGCTCGCTGATCGCGCTGGTGGACCAGGGCTCATGCTTTGCCGGCACGCTGTACGAGCTGGCGCTGGCCTGCGACCGCATCTACATGCTGGACCTGCCGGATTCGCCGGACGTGGCGCCGGCGCTGACGCTGTCGGCGGCGAACTTCGGTCGCTACCCGGCAGTCAACGACCTGACCCGGCTGCAGACCCGCTTCCACGAGGACGCGGCGGCCATCGAGCAGCTGCGCGCCGTGCAAGGCAGCCAGCTGCGCGCCGACCAGGCGCTGGCGCTCGGGCTGGTGACGCTCGCGCCCGACGACATCGACTGGGACGACGAGATCCGCCTCATGCTGGAGGAGCGCGCCTCGTTGTCGCCGGACGCGCTGACCGGCATGGAGGCGTCGCTGCGCTTCCCCGGCCGGGAGACCATGGCCACCCGCGTCTTCGGCCGCCTGTCGGCCTGGCAGAACTGGATCTTCATCCGGCCCAACGCGGTCGGCGAGGACGGTGCCCTCAAGCTGTTCGGCACCGGCAAGAAAGCGAAGTTCGACTGGAAGCGGATCTGAGCGGCCCCACCACAACGGCAACCACCACCAGACTGTCACACACCATGAGCACCATCGACCTGCAGGCCCTGATTCCGAACAACGTCAACCTCGGCGACAACCGCCAGCTGCAGCGCGCGCTGGAGCATTGGCAGCCGGCCTTCCTGAGGTGGTGGGACGAGATGGGGCCCAGCGACTTCAATGCCCGCGAGGTCTACCTGCGCACCGCCGTCGGCGTCGACGCCCAGGGCTGGGCCAGCTATGGCTACACCGCGATGCCCGACTACCGTTGGGGCATCTTCCTGGCCGACAAGGAGGAGGGCCGCAAGATCGGCTTCGGCGACTTCATGGGGCAGGACGTCTGGCAGGACGTGCCCGGCGAATTCCGCTCCACCTTCCGTCGCCTGATCGTGACGCAGGGCGACACCGAGCCGGCCTCGGTGGAGCAGCAGCGGCTGCTGGGTCACACCGCGCCCTCGCTGTACGACCTGCGCAACCTGTTCCAGGTGAACGTGGAGGAGGGCCGCCACCTGTGGGCGATGGTCTACCTGCTGCACGCGTACTTCGGCCGCGACGGCCGCGAGGAGGCCGAGGAACTGCTGGAGCGCCACAGCGGCGACCCCGACAAGCCGCGCATCCTGGGCACCTTCAACGAGCCGATGGACAACTGGCTGTCGTTCTACATGTTCACGTACTTCACCGACCGCGACGGCAAGTTCCAGCTCAAGTCGCTGGCCGAGTCGGCGTTCGATCCGCTGGCACGCACCACGCGCTTCATGCTGACGGAGGAAGCGCACCACATGTTCGTCGGCGAGACCGGCGTCGGGCGCGTGATCAAGCGCACGCTGGAAGTGATGAAGGAACTGGACACCGACGACGTGGCGGCGCTGCGCCGCGCGGGGGTGGTCGACCTGCCGACGATCCAGAAATTCCTCAACTTCTGGTTCACCAGCTCGCTCGACCTGTTCGGATCGGAAGCGTCCTCCAACGCCGCCAACTACTTCAGCAACGGCATCAAGGGCCGCCCCGACGAGGCGAAGTTCGCCGACCACGTCGAGGCCGACACCGAGATGACGATCCAGGTGCCCGACGGCAAGGGCGGCCTGAAGAACGAGACCATCTCGACGCGCAACGGCATGAACGAGATCACGCGCCTGGAATACGTGAAGGACTGCAATGTGGGCGTCACGCGCTGGAACATGGCGATCCGGAAGGCCGGCGTGCCGTTCGAGCTGAAGTTGCCGTCCACCCGTTTTCGCCGCCAGGTCGGTGCGTGGTCCTGCGTTCCGACGACGCCGGAGGGCCAGCCGATCAGCCAGGGCGAGTTCGACGCGCGCCGCGACGAGTGGCTGCCGAGCCCGGCCGACCTCGCCTACGTCAAGAGCCTGATGCAGCGGGTGGTGGAACCCGGCAAGATGGCCGCGTGGATCGCGCCGCCCGATCGCGGCATCAACGCCAATCCGGTGGAATACGAGTACGTGAAGCTGTGAACGGGGCGGACCGCT
>NZ_DATMHS010000067.1:0-19276 GCF_035554825.1 Ramlibacter sp.
CGAAGAGCGGCTTCTGCCACTCGGGATGCTCGTGAATGACGATGAGTTCGGGGTCGGTGATGCGCATGACCATCCGATCGTACCGTGCACGCCGCGGCCGCACGCGCGGCGTGGGCGCTGGCGCGGCGCCGGACGAGCCGCTCTCCTACGTCCACGGTTGACCGGCGCGCTTAACGTGATCGACCCGACGGCCACACAGGAGAACTGCCATGCCGACCGACCAGCACCAGCCAGCGGGCGATAGCAACGCCGATCCGTCCGACGACCCGACGGCGCACACGCCGGACGAGGACGGGCCGCACGACGTGCCCGACGAGAAGGTGATCGAGAAGACGCTGCCGAGCTCGCCGAGCCGCAGCGAGCGGCCCGGCCCCCGCTAGCGCCCGGCCATCCGTTCAGCCGGAACGGACGCGATCACGTCCGAGCTGCGCCTGCATCCACCGCGCCATCGTGTCGAGCAGTTCCTCGCGCACCTGCGCGTCGGTGCGGCCCGAGCGCACCAGCACGTGGAACGAGTGGTCGGCGCCGTCGACGACGTGCAGCGTGGCCCGCGCGCCCAGGCTGTCCGTGGCCCGGCGCACCAGGTCCAGGTCCAGGTCGGCCAGCGCGTCGCGCGTGCCCTGCAGGAACAGCATCGGGGCCTGCACCTGCTGCAGATGCTGCGCCCGCGCGGTCGAAGGCTTGCCGGTGGGATGCAGCGGAAAACCGGCGAACACCAGGCCGCGCACGCCGGGCAAGGGCTCGATCGCCTGCGCCTGCGAGGCCATGCGGGCGCCGTACGACTTGCCGCCGGCGAACAGCGGCACGCCCGGCCACCGCGTCGCCGCCGCCTGCACCGCGGCGCGCACCGCCGCGTGGGCGACGGACGGCGGGTCCGGCCGCCGGCGCTCTGCCTCCATGAAGGGAAACTGGAAGCGCAAGGCGGCGACCCCGCGCAGTGCCAGTCCGCCGGCGAGCGCCGCCATGAACTCGTGCGCCATACCGGCGCCGGCGCCGTGCGCGAGCACGCAGCCGGCCAGGGGATGCGGCGGCGCGTCGAGCAAGGCGGAAACCCGGCCTCCGCCGTCCAGCGTGACAGTCACGGGCAGTGGATCGGGAGGCATCTCGCGGCAGTTCCGTGGTCCATCCCCGGACGATAGAACATCCGGATGCAGCGTGGGCCCGCCAGCGCCGTGGCCGCCTATGATCGCCCGATGCCGGCATCCGAACGTTCCACGCCCGTCTCCGCTCAGCTGTCGACGATCGCGCGCGAACTGGCCGTGGCCACGGCGGATGCCGCCAGCCATCCGCAACACCGGGCGCTGAGCGCCTTCCTCGCCCGCGTGCGCGAGGCGCTGGGCATGGACATCGCGTTCGTCTCGCAGTTCGCCGGCGACCAGCGGGTGTTCCGCATCGTCAGCGTCGCCGCGGCGGTCAGCCCGCGCGTGGCACCGGGCCAGTCCGACCCGCTCGTGGACAGCTACTGCCAGCGCATCGTGGAAGGACGGCTGCCGCGGGCCATCCCGGACACCGCCGCTTCGCCCGAGGCGCGGGCACTGCCGATCACCCAGCGGCTGCGCATCGGCGCCTACCTGAGCGTGCCGATCGTGCTGAAGAACGGTGAGGTGTACGGAACGCTGTGCTGCTTCAGCCACGAACCGCGGCCCGACCTGGGCGACGCCGAGGTGCTCGGGCTGCAGGACGTGGCGAACGTGATTGCCGCCGGCATCGACGGCGCAGGCGGGCGCTAGACCAGCGCGCCGTCCTCGTAGGCCGCGCCGAAATAGACATTCACGCTGGCGATGCGCTCGCCGCGGAACGTGAGGTACTCGGTGTTGCGGAATGACTTGCCCTGCTGCGTCTCGCAGACGTAGGTGACGAAGGCCCGGTCGCCGTCGACCACGATGCGCTCGACCTGCTGCCGGTGCCCGGCGTCGCCCTCGGCCCAGCAGCGCTCGAAATAGGTCGCCTTGTCGATCCGGTCGTCGTTGGGGCTGGTGAAGGTGAAGTCGTCGGCCAGCAGCGCCTCGGCCAGGGCCCGGTCCGCGCGTTCATAGGCGTCGCACCACGCTTGGACGACGGTGGCGAGTTTTGTATCTTGCATGGGCCACTTTAACCGTCTTCGGGCCCGCCGGTTGCGAGTGGGCGCAATCTCCTGCAACCGGATGCGTGATCCGGCGCGCGCTGTTCGCCGCTGACCTATCCGGGGCTCCGGTCCGACCACAGCCTGCCGCCGGTGGCCCAGTCGTGCCGCTTGATGTCGAACAGCAGCACATCGACCGATTCCGCCTTGGCGCCCAGCGTGTCGACGACCGCCTGCGTCAGTGCCTCGGCCAGGGCCCGCTTCTGCTCGACGGTTCGTCCCTCCATCAATTCGACGCGGATGGTTGGCATATGGTTCTCTCCTCTGGTGACAAGCGTGAAGGCGGCCCGCGCGTGGTGGTCCTTGAGGTGTGTGCGAGCCGCGCCCGCCCATCCCCTGATCCACATTGGCAAGGGGCGGCCTGGGGCCGGCCATCTTAGCCGCTGCTCACGGTTGGGCCGGTTCGACCGCCGGCGCGGCGAGTTCGCGGCCGACCATCGCGCGGGCGTAGAGATAGTTGGTGCGGGCGCAGTCGCTCAATCCGTCGAGATCGACGCGGCCATCCGCATCGCAGGGAAAGGCATAGCCGCGGCCCCGGTCGAACAGCGACCGGAAACACAGGCAGAAGCGGCCGCCGCCGGCATGTCGCGCGTCTTGCATTCTCGAACCTCCGTCCAGGCACGGCGGCGCCGCGCCTGTGCATTCAACGGGTGGTGCGATTCGCGAGCGGACGCGCCGCTGCAAAGCCCGCGTGAAGACTGTGACCCCGGGCTACCCGGCCCGCTTGCCGGCCCGCTTGCCGGCCGGCCGCGGCGCAGTGGCGTGCTCCGCCTCGCTCAGGACCCATTGCACGAAATCCTGCGCGTCCGGGTTGTGCGCGGCCTGCCCGGACAGGGTGATGAAGTAGGCGCGCCGCGACGCGGCCGCGCCCCGGAACGGCGCCACCAGCTTGCGCTGGCGGATCAGGGCGTCGAGCAGCGGCAGGCGGCCGATGACGACGCCGTGCCCGGCGCACGCGGCGGCCACCGCTTCCGAATACTGGGTGAAGCGCATGGTGCTCGCCGGACGCACCGTGTCCAGGCCCATCAGCTGCAGCCACGGCTCCCAGTCCATCGTCGGCGGCTCGCCCGGCGGCATGTCCACCGTCAACAGGACATGGCGCTCCAGGTCGGCCGGCGTGCGCAGCGGCCGCCGCTTGTCGCGCACCAGGGCCGGCGAGCACAGCGGCTGCACCTCCTCCTCGAACAGGATCGCACCGGTGGCACGGCTGCTCGGCGCGAAGCGGATCGCCAGGTCGATCCGGCTGCGATCGAGGTCGACCAGCTCCAGCGTCGCGGAGATGCGCACGTCCACCTGGGGGTGGCTGGCCGTGAACCGGGCCAGCCGCGGGATCAGCCAGAACGACGCGAAGCCGGGGGTGCAGGTGATCGCCACCTGGCGCGGCGCCGCCGACTGGCGCACCTGCGCGACGGCATCGTGCAGCCGCCCCAGGCTGTCGTCGACGGCGCGCTGCATGATGCGGCCGGCCGGCGTCAACACCAGGGCGCGATGCCGGCGCTCGTACAGCGCCGCGCCGAGGCTGGCCTCCAGTTGCTGGATCTGGCGGCTGACGGCCGATTGCGACAGGAACAGTTCCCTGCCGGCTTCGGTGAAGCTCAGGTGGCGCGACGCCGCTTCGAACGTGTGCAGCAGGTCCAGCCGCAGCTGGCGCGAGCGCGGCTGCGGCGCCCCGGCGGCGCGCGGCGGCGGCAAGTTGACATTCCGTGAGCGCATGCGATCGATGCGAAACGAGCGTTTGTTGCGTCTGGGGGCGGCCAGTATATTGATTCGTCAGTTGCATGTGAAGGAGCTTTCCCATGGTCGCCATCACGCACCATCCGTATGCCGTCAGCCTGGCCGCGCGCGCCCTGTACGAAATCGCCGACGCGGCCGACGTGCGCATCGCCTGCGAGCAGGGCAGCGTCTGGATCACGCTGGACCACGATCCGCGCGACATCGTGCTGGAAACGGGCGGCGCCTTCCGCGGCGCCGACCACCGCCGGGCGCTGATCTACGCGCTCGCGCCGTGCCGGCTGGCGGTGAGCCCGGCGCGGGCCGAGCGACCGCGGCCGTGGGCCCGCGCACCCGAACCGGTCCTGCCGTGACGCCTACCGCGCGCCGGTGGAAGACCCCGCCGGCTTCGACTCCCGTGGCGGCAGCAGCCGGTCGTAATCGGCGGTGACGACCGCGTAGCACTCGCAGGCGTGCCGCAACAGACCCGCGCGGTCGAGCACCTGCAGGCGCCCGCGGTGGGTGCGCACCACCCCGTCCCCCTGGAGGCGGTGAATCGCCTCGCTCACCGTCTCGCGCCGCACGCCGAGCATCGACGCGATCAGTTCGTGCGTGAGGCGAAACTCGTCGCCGTCGACGCGGTCGAGACTCAGGAGCAGCCACCGGCACAGCCGCTGCTCCGGCGTGTGGTGCCGGTTGCAGACCGCGGTCTGCGAGACCTGCGCCAGCAACGCCTGCGCATAGCGCAGCAGCAGGTGCGTCACGCCGACGTGGCGCTCGAATTCCCGCCGGATCACCTGCGCGTCGACGCGCACGGCCACGCCGGCGCTCTGGACGATGGCCCGCGTGCTGGCCGGTCCGCCCCCCAGGAATGCGGAGACGCCGACCAGGCCCTCGCGACCGACCACCGCCACCTGGCTCGAGGCGCCGGTCGCCAGCATCGTGAGCAGCGCCACGCTGCTCGTCACCGGGAAATAGACGAAGCGGAAGGTGTCGCCCGGCTCCGACAGCGTGTCGCCGAGCTCCATTCGCACCGGTTCGAAGTAGGGGCTGCAGGCGCGGAACGAGTCGGCTCGCAGCGCGGCGAGCAGCGCATTTCTTCGCGGGTCGATCTGCTGCATGGCTTCCGATCCGGGGTGATGGGGTCTCGCAACGGGCACAAAGTCACAGTAGACGCCGCCGGATGCGGGATCTATGCGCGTTCTTTACAGGACGACACAGACGCGACACAAAAAGACGTGCCTGCGTGCGCGGCCGCACAGAGCCGACGCTCGCGCCGGCCGCACGCTACGCACTCACGCGACGGGGAGGGAACGTGAACATCCAACTGAGGGCGCCGCAGGCAGGCGCACAACGCGAGCAGCTGTACCAGGTGCTGCTCAGGCACGCATTGCGGCGCGAAGCGGAGCACAAGGCGGTCGAGTCGGCGCTCGCCAGCGAGTCACGGCGCAAGGATGTCTTCCTCGCCACCATTGCGCACGAGCTGCGAAACTGCATGGCCGCGCTCGGCGGCGGGCTGGACATGCTGGAGCGCGGCGCCGAGCCGGGCGGGCGCACGGGTGCCCTGGCCATCACCCGCCGCCAGTTCACCCTGATGGAGTACCTCCTGCGCGACATGACCGATGCCGGACGGATCGTCAACGGCCAGTTCACGCTCGAGTCGCGCCCGCTGGTGCTGCAGGAGCTGGTGGAGGCCGCGGTGGCCGCCTGCCGCCCGGCCCTGCGCGAACTGCAGTTGGGTGTCGACCTGCCGGCGGCGCCGGTACGCATCCACGGCGATGCCAATCGCCTGTCGCAGGTGCTGACGAACCTGTTGGACAACGCGGCGAAATTCACGCCGCCCGGCGGCCACGTCAGCGTCAGGGTCCGCGCCGGTGACCGCGCCGAGCTCAGCGTCAGCGACGACGGCGCGGGCATCGCGGCGCACGATCTCCAGCGCATCTTCGAGCTGTTCGGGCAGGAACAACGCAGCCGCTCGCTCTCGCCGTGCGGCCTGGGCATCGGGCTGGCCGTGGTGCGCCACGTGGTGGAACTGCACGCCGGCAGCGTCTCGGCCCAGAGCGACGGTCCCGGCCGCGGCGCGACCTTCACCGTCACCCTCCCCCTGCTCGCCGCGCAGGCGGCCCAGGAGCCGACGGTGGCTCAGCCGCTTGGCATCTGCCTGCGGCCGGCCGGGGCGCCGGAACCGGCCAGCCTCCCACTCTGAGCACTCCACCGTCGAGCCGACCCCGCGCCGCCTTCGCGAAGCTTCTCGATACGCGACGACGAAGTTACGCACGGGCCGGAGGAGAAATCCTCCAATTAATACGCAAAAATCCTTGAGCCTGATCAAAGCAAGGCGAGGCGCGCAACACAGACTTAGACGCCCAAGCCACTTTCATCGAAGGTCCAGGCCGGCCGCGAAGCGGTCTCCCGACATCCCGCCGGCCCCGCCGCCACGGGGTTGCGGGCGCGGCGCCGGCATCTGGTCCACGAGGAGAATCCGAAGTGAACCTTGCACCGAAGAAGGACCGCCGGTCCGGTCCCGGCGGCGCGCTGGCCCTGGCCGCGGCGATCATCGTGGCGGCACTGCTGCTGCGGCTGGCCCTCAACCCCTTCCTCATCGACAAGCACCAGTTCCTCCCGGGGTACGCGGCCATGGCCGCCGCGACTTGGCTCCTGGGCTGGCGTTACGGGCTGCTCGTCGCGCTGGCCTGCCTGCTGGCGGGCGAGGCGTTTCCGTCGATCTATGCGGCCGACGGGGCTGCGGCGCACCGGGCGATGGCCTACATGGCTTATCTGGGCGTGGCGACGGCGGTGATTTCGGCCGTCGAATGGGCGCGCGGCGAGCGCCAGGAGCTCGCCGCGGCACTGACCGAACTGGAGCGGGCCGGTCACCGCAAATCGGAGTTCATCAGCCTCCTGGGCCATGAGCTTCGCAATCCGCTGACCAGCGTGGCCATCGGGGGCAAGGTGCTCCAGGCGGGCGGCCTGGATCCCGTCGCCGCGCGCGGCACGCTGGAGATGATGGAGCGCCAGACCGACCGCATGACCAAGCTGGTCGGCGACCTGCTGGACGTCTCGCGCCTGGAGACCGGCAAGCTGTCGCTGCAGCGCCAGGTGATCGACGTGCTGGCGGCCGTCCAGGAGGAGGTCGCGGATCTGCGCCTGGCCACCGCCGCCAGGCACCAGTCGGTGCTGGTGCTGGCGCCCCAGCCGGCCGGCCTGATCTACGCCGATCCGCTGCGGCTGCATCAGATCCTCGTCAACCTGATCCAGAACGCCTCGAAGTTCTCGCCCGAGCACAGCGAGATCGAGGTGCGCGTGGCCGGCGGCACGGAATGGATCACGATCAGCGTCAAGGACGCGGGCGTCGGTATCCCGCCCGCCCAGCTGCAGCACATCTTCGAACCCTTCGTGCAGCTGGCGCACGAGGCGACGCAGAACCGCGGGCTCGGGCTGGGGCTGCCGCTCACGCGCGACCTGGTCCGGCTGCACGGTGGTTCGGTGCAGGCATTCAGCGAGGGCTGGGGCCGGGGCGCGGAGTTCGTGATCAGCCTGCCACGCGCGCTGCCGGCGGACCGGCCGCCAACGCCGGCCGCGGCGCCGGAAGCCCCGTGCGGCCAGACGCCGCACGAGCGGGCGCCGGCGGCCGGCCCTGGACGGCGCGTGCTGGTGGTCGACGACAACCCCGACGCCGCGGACACGCTGGCGACCCTGCTGCGCCTGAAGGGCCACGAGGCCTTGACCGCCGGCGACGGGGCAACCGCGCTCGACGTCGTCGCCCGGGAGCAGCCCGACCTGGTGTTCCTCGACATCGGGCTGCCGGACATGAACGGGCTGCAGGTGGCAATGGAGTTGCGCGGGCTCGCCACCCGGCAGCCGGCGCTGGTCGCCCTCACGGGCTGGAGCAGCGACGAGGACCGGCGCCGCTCGCTGGCGGCCGGCTTCGACGCCCACCTGACCAAGCCGGTCGATGGGCAGGCCATCGACCAGGCACTCCAGCTGGCGCCGTCGCAGGCTCGCGCGCCGGCGGCGCCGGCTGCCCGGCGGAACGTCCTCGCCGAAGCGGTGTCGCCATGAGCGCGCACCCCTGGCAAGAGCCGCTGGCGCCATCGCTGGACGAGGTGATCCGCAATTTGCGCCGGGAAAGCGACGCCGCCATGGACAGCGCGAAGGCCGCCTTCGCAGGCACGCCCGTGCGCGAGCAGGTGACGGTTCCGCGCCGGTTCCCGGACCCGGACACGCTGTTCGAACCGCATCCGGCGCCCAGGCCGCGGGGCGCCCGGGTGCCGCGCCGGTGAGCTTGGCCGGCAGGCCCGCCGTCCGAACCGCGCCCGGCCAGCCGTCGGTCGACGGCGCCGCCCGCCCGGATGGGGCACTGGGCCGGACACGCCCGCCGCGCCGCCTGCGCTATGCTCGTCCGCCATGCAAGATGCACTGCTGATCATCGACGTCCAGCGCGCCCTGTGCGCTGGCGAGGAAGCGGCCTTCGACATCGACCGTGTGATCGACCGCATCAACGGCCTGGCCGCGCAGGCGCGGCGCGCCGGCGCGCCGGTGCTGGTCGTCCAGCATGAGGAGGACGAAGGCCCGTTGCGCTTCGGGGCCGACGGCTGGCAGCTCGCCGAGACGCTGGCGAGCGGGCCCGGGGACATCCCCGTGCGCAAGACCACCCCGGATTCGTTCCACGGCACCGAGCTGCAGCCGCTGTTGCAGGCGCGAGGCGTCACGCGCCTCGTCGTCTGCGGACTGCAGACCGACTTCTGCATCGACACCACGGTCCGGCGCGCCCTCGGGCTCGGCTATGAAGTGGTGCTGGTGGCCGATGGCCACTCCACCGTCGACAACGGGGTGCTCGGCGCGCCGCAGATCGTCGCGCACCACAACCGGACGCTGTCGCGCATGGCCAGCTTCGGCCCGCGCGTGGCCGTCGTTCCCGCTGCGGAGGTGACCGTCGGGCGCTGACGGTCCCGTGGCTTTCGCGCCGCCCGTGCTGTTGCTGGCCGCCCTGCGGGCCGCACCCCGCCGCTACCGCCTGCCGGCATTGCCCGGCGACGCCGAGGTGGCCGCGGCGCTCGGCGCCGAAACAGCGCTGGCGTTCGCGATGGAGGCCGCTCGCGCCGCGCGCCAGCATCATTCGCCGCCGCCCGACGGCGCCCGGGCCCTGTTCACGGCCAGCCTCGCCGGATTGATCCGCCGGGCGCTCGCGGCCGACGGCGGCGATCCGGGCTTTCAGGCGCTGCTGCTGCAGGCGCAGGACGGGCCGGTGCGCGAACACGTGCAGCTGTCGGCGCAGCGCGCAGCCGACCGGCGGGCCGTGCGCTCGGCCATCGACGCACTCGCCCACCCCGGCAAGCTGCGCGGCGCGCCGGCCGGGCCGCCGCGCGAGGCGCTCGGGCAGCTGCATCGGCTGGCGTCGGCCGGTTCGTGGCCGCAGTTGGGCTCCGCCGTCGAGCGCCTGCTGCGGCAGCAATCCGCCGGCGACGAAACCATGCGCGCCGGCCTCGCAGCCATCGCGGCCATGCCGGCGCTGCAGCGGCTGGTTCGGGGCGGCGCCCTCCTGGGCGACCAGGCGGTGCAACGCTACGTGGCGCTGCGCGAGCGGCACGGACCGGCAGCCGGCAGCGCGGCCGCCGCCGCCCGGGGCCGCGCCGCGGCGCGCCTGGGCGCGCTGGCGGAGGACGAGACGGTGCAGGCGTTGCGCGAGATCGCGGCGCTGCTCGACCGGCATGACCGGCTCGAGGGCCGCCATCGCATCGCGCGCAGCCTGCGCCCGCCGCGCGGTTTCCCGGGCCAGGCGGGCAAGGCGAAGGACGAGTGGGACGCGGCGATCGTGCGAACGACGGCCACCGGCGCTGCCGACGTCGTACTGCTCGCCGAAGTGAAGGCCGCGCCGGCGGCGGCGACGCCCGATTTTTCGCGGCTGCATCGGGGCCTGCAGCGGCTGGCGCACGCCAGCGCCGGGCAGGCGTACGACTTCGCGTCGGCCGATGGCCCGCTGCGGGTGTCGGGGGAGTCGCTGCGCGGCCTGCAGCCGCCGGGGCGCTGCCTGCCGGCGCACGTGATCTATTGCTGCACGGCACCGCCCGAAGCGCAGCCGCAGATGCTGAGCGCGGCCAGCAAGGCGGCGCTGCTGGCCGAATCGGCGTGCCTGGCCTTCGCGCGGCAGCTGGCGGCCGGCGCGTCGCCGCCGGCAAGCGAGCTCGCGCCGGTGTGGGAGGCCCTCGCCGCGCCGCGCCTGCGCTCGGCGCTGCACCAGTACGAGACGGCACAGGCGGCGCGCGAGGCGATGCTGCATCCGCACGACCTGCTGGCCGCGGTGGCACGGCAGCTGCAGGCGGGCCCACACCCCTGATCGCGGCGATCGGCGGCAAGGGCCGCGGCGCACGCGGCCTCCGAGGCGGCGCCCGCGCCGCGGGCATTACAGTTCGCCCATGACGAACAACGGATCGCGCGGCGTCCCCGACCGCGCCGGGGAGGCGGCCGCGCCGGCCGACAGCGGGTCGAACCGGGGCGGCACACGATGGAAGAACAGCTGGGCGCCCCTGTCCGTCACGCTCGCGATCCAGGCCATGGTGGCGATGGCCCTGCTGACGCTGCCGGCGATCGCGCCCAAGGTGGCGGACGCGGTCGGCGTCTCCGCGGTCTACATCGGTCTCTACATCGCGGTGGTGTATGCCGGCGCGATGGCGGCCAGCCTCGCTTCCGGCGCCGCGGTCGCCCGCTACGGCTCGATCCGCGTCAGCCAGGCCGGGCTGCTGCTCTGCGCGCTCGGCCTGGTGCTGTGTGCGGTGCCGACCGTGGCCGCGATGGCGGTGGGCGCGTTCCTGGTCGGCGTCGGCTACGGGCCGGTCACGCCGGCGAGTTCGCACCTGCTGGCCCGCACCACGCCGGCGCACCGCATGTCGCTGGTGTTCTCGATCAAGCAGACCGGCGTGCCCGTCGGCGGCGCGCTGGCCGGCGCCATCGTCCCCGGCCTGCAGGAGCTGGTCGGCTGGCGCAACGCACTGCTCGCGGTCGCCGCGGCCAATGCGCTCTGCGCCTTCCTGGCGCAGCCGCTGCGCGCCGGGTTCGACGCCGACCGCGATCGCGCGCGGCGGCTGGCGATGGGCCACCTGCTGCAGCCGGTGCAGCTGGTGCTGTCGCAGCCCGCCTTGCGCATGCTGGCGGGCTGCTCGTTCGTGTTCTCCACGGCGCAACTGTCGCTCACGACCTATCTCGTCACGTATCTCACCGACAGCCTGGCCTATGGACTGGTGGCCGCCGGACTGCTGCTGTCGGTCTCGCAGGTCGGCGGCATCGTCGGCCGCGTGCTGTGGGGCTACGTCAGCGACCGGTGGCTGGGCGCGCGGCGCATGCTGGCGGCGTTGTCGGCCTTGATGGCGGCGACGGCGCTCGCGACGGCCCTGTTGCACCAGCAGCTGCCCAGCGTGCTGGTGCTCGCCGTGCTGCTGGTGTTCGGCGCCTCCGCGATCGGCTGGAACGGCGTCTACCTCGCCGAGGTGGCGCGCCAGGCGCCGCCTGGCATGGCCGGCACCGCAACGGGCGGCACCCTGGCGATCACCTTCCTCGGCGTCGTGCTCGGGCCGCCGCTGTTCGGCGCGTTGTCGGGGCTGTTCGGCAGCTACCGCGCCGGCTTCGTCGCGCTGGCGCTGCCGCTGGCCCTGTGCACCGTCGCCTTGATGCGAAGCGCCCCGGCCGCCCAGCCGGCAGCCAGGGCGGGATGAGCGCGTTGGACGCCCTGCCCCGCATCGCCGTCGACCTCTTCGCCAATCCGGCATGCGATCGCGCTGGCGCCTACGGCGCCGCACGCGCGGCGATCCTCGGGCGCGACGCGCTGGCGGCCGCGACGGCGCAGATCCAGTGCTGGCCCGGCCACGACGTGACGCCGCTGCATGACCTGCGCGGACTGGCGGCGCGACTGGACGTCGCAGCGGTGGCGTACAAGGACGAAGGCAGCCGCTTCGGTCTCGGCAGCTTCAAGGCGCTGGGCGGCGCCTACGCCGTCGCCCGCCTGCTGTGCCGCACCGTCGCCCAGCGCGTCGGCCACGCCGTCACGACCGCCGACCTGCTGGCAAGGCGGTTCCACGACCTCACCCGCGAGGTGACCGTGACCTGCGCCACCGACGGCAACCACGGCCGCTCGGTGGCCTGGGGCGCGCAGCTCTTTGGCTGCCGCTGCGTGGTCTACCTCCACGCCCAGGTCAGCGAGGGCCGGCGCGCGGCAATCGCCGGTTACGGGGCAGCGGTCGTTCGCACCGCCGGCAATTACGACGAATCGGTGCGCCGGGCCGACGCGGACGCTCAGGCGTTCGGACGGCACGTGATCTCCGATACCTCGTACCCCGGCTTCATGGACGTGCCGCGCCACGTGATGCAGGGCTACCAGCTGCTGGTGGCGGAAGCGGCGCAGCAGCTGGCCGCCCCACCCACCCATGTGTTCGTGCAAGGCGGCGTCGGCGGGCTGGCGGCCGCCGTCTGCGGCTATTACTGGGAGCGCCTCGGCGGCACGCGGCCGCGGCTGACCGTGGTCGAGCCGCGCGCCGCGGACTGCCTGATGCGCAGCGCCCGCCGCGGCCGGATCACGGCGGTGCCCGGCGAGCTGGACACCTTGATGGCCGGCCTGGCCTGCGGCGAAGTGTCGCCGCTGGCCTGGGAGATCCTGGAAACCGGCGCCGATGCCTTCGCCACCATCGGCGACGAAGCCGCCGTGGCCACGATGCGGCTGCTCGCCGACGGCAGCGACGGCGACCCGCCGATCGTCGCCGGCGAATCGGCGGTGGCGGGACTGGCCGCCGCGATCGGCATCAGCGCGAACCCGGCGCAGCGCGCGGCGCTCGGCCTGGACCAGTCGAGCCGGCTGCTCTTCGTCGGCAGCGAGCGCGACACCGATCCGGCGCTGTACGCGCAGCTGGTGGGCCGCGGCGCCGACGCCGTGCTGCGGCGCGCGCCCGGCTGAGGCGGCGGGCGCCGGCGGGAGCCGGGCCGCCAGGCTTTACCATTCGGCCCGGACCCGCGACCCGGGTCCGTTCCCCCCAACCGAAGGCCACGAGCCGCAACGCATGCTCATGAAAACCAGAATCACCACCATCGGATCCGGCCTGCTCCTGGCCGCCCTCGCGCTGACTTCGGCGCACGCCCAGGACAAGGCGGCCAAGCTCGTCACGCGCGACCAGCTGCGGGTCTGCATGAATTCCGAGAGCGATCTCGCCAGCCGGCGCCAGGCGCTCGACGCGCGCAACAAGAAGAACGGCGAGGAGGCGGCGGCGATCCGGGCCGAGGCCGAGGAGCTGACCGAGGAAAGCAAGCGGGCCGACGAGCGCCCGCTCGGCCGCGACCGCTTCGAGCGGCACGTGCGCGCGCACAACGCCCGGGTGGCGGCCGCGAAGACCGGCGTGGAGGCGCTGCGCGCCGACCTCGAGGCGCTGAACAAGTCGCTGGTCGCGCACAACGAACAGTGCGGCGGGATTTCCTACCTGCCGGAGGACAAGGAAGCGATCCTCAAGGAACGCGAGGCGGCGAAGAAGTAAGGCCGGCGCCGCGCGCTCGCGCCGCCGCGGCTGCGCCTACCAGGTGCGCACGCGCCCGGTGTCGACGTGGACGAACTGCTCGCGCTGGTAGAAGCCCACGCCGCCGGCCTTGAGCGAGAGCGCGGCGTCGCGCAGGTCCGCGAGCTGCACGCCCGGCAGCCGGATGTCGATGGCCTTGCCATCCATGTGCAGGCTGCGCTTGGCGACGCCGCCGCCGCGCGTCGCCTTCAGGCTGGCGTTGGTCGCCGGGCAGCGGTAGCCGGAAATCACCTGGAACGACTGGTTCGCACCGAGCGCCGAGCGCAGGCGGTGCAGCACGTCGAACAACTGCGGTTCGATCACGCCGACGTCGCCGGTGTAGTGGTCGCGCAGGAAATGGTTCAGCGCCTGCAACGCTTCGGGCAGGTAGCGCTCGCCTACCGCGTACACGATGCTGAGCTTCTCGCCGGTGTGGGTGTGATCGAACGCCAGGCTGCGGGCGTTGGCCGGCACCGCCCATGCCGTGCGGGCCGCGAGCGGCGCGGCCGCCCCCACCATCGCTGCCTGCGCGAAACGGCGCAGGAACGAACGGCGGGCGGAGGCCTCGGGCGACTGGATGGACATGCTGCGGCTCACGCGGGGCATTCTAGTTTGGGCCCGCCGTCCGCAGCCGCCATGGGGTCAATCCCGCGGAACGCGCCCGCAGCGCCTGCGCCAGCCGCGCGTCGGCGCCGTACAGGTCGGGGAAGAAGTGGACCGTGCCGGCCCGGACGATCACCGTGCTGTACGCGATCAGGACCGGCAGCGGCCGCTTCAGCGGCACGGTGCTGGAGACCCCCCTGGCCATCGCCTCGCGGATGCGGTCCTCGGTCCAGGCGGGGTCGTCCTGCAGCGCGAACTGCGCCAGCGCCACCGGCGCTTCCACGCGGATGCAGCCGTGGCTGAAATCGCGCCGCTCGCGCTCGAACAGCTGGCGCGCGGGCGTGTCGTGCAGATAGATGTTGTCGTTGTTCGGGAACACGAACTTGACGCCGCCCAGCGCGTTGCGCTCGCCCGGCCGCTGCCGGATGCGCCAGCCGCCGCGCACCACCTCATCCAGGCCGGCGGGGGCGAACGTGCGCACGACCTGGCCGGAGGACGTGACGAATTCGAGCGCCTCGCGCTCGAAGTAACCCGGATCGCGCCGCAGCCGCGGCACGGTTTCGCCGCGCGCGATCGACGGCGGCACGTTCCAGTAGGGACTGAACTCGATGAAACGCATGTCCTCGCCGAACAGCGGCGTGCGGGTGCGCAGCGCCTTGCCGACGATGACCTTCATGGTCAGCCGCACCGCGATGCGGCCGTCCCGCACCTCGTAGGCGCGCAGCACGAACTCCGGCACGTTCACCACCACCATCCGCGGCCCCTGCAGCAGCGGCGTCCAGCGCAGGCGCTCCAGCGCCAGCTCGATCTGCCGCGCGCGCTGCGCCGGCGTCGCCTCCAGCTGCTGCAGCGTCGCGCGGCCGAGAACCCCGTCGGGCGTGAGGCCGTGGCGCTCCTGGAATGCTTCCAGCGCCGCCACCAGCGGGCCGTCGAAGCGCTCCGGCAGCGCGGCGTCGGCCGGCAGATCGCCAAGGGCCTGCAGGCGCTGGGCCAGCACCGGCAGGCCGGCATAGGGCTGGCCCCGTGCCAGCTTGCGCGGCAGCGGCGGCAGCGGCGACTGCCAGGCGGGGTGCCCCGCCAGCGCGCGGTAGCGCGCCAGCGCCTGCCGCAGGCCGGCGTACATCGGCACCGGCGGCGTGAACTGCGCCGGCACGGCGGCGAGCTGGTGGTTCGCCACCGCATCCCGCAGCAGCGCCAGCGTGTCGGGCGCCGTGCGCGGCGGCGCGGGGAAGTTCGCGGCGATGCGGCGCGGGTCCACCCGCCCGCCCTGCAGGTCGGCCAGGTAACGCTGCAGCGCGGCGGTCAGCGCCGCGTCCACCTGCGCCTGCGGCCCGCCCGGCTGAGCCTGTTCCAGGGCCGAGGCGAGCGCGGCGGCGTCGTAGTCGCGCGGATCGAGTCCGTCATCGGCCGCCGTCAGCAGCCACTGCACCGCCTGCCTGGCCTCGGCGCTGGGCTGGCCGCCAGCGAACCACAGCAGGGGTTGGCCGCCGGACGCCGCGGTCGCGCCCACGGTGAACGCGAACACGAGCAGATGAACAAAGCTGCGCAGCCTCATGACGGTGCCGGGTCGCGGATCGCAGGCCATGCGGGCGACCCCGTTCCAAGTGAAGGCGCGCCGCGCCACGCCTTCCTTGTCGGAGATCAACCATCGCCGCCGGCGCCCCGGCGCCGGCGCGGGGCGAACCCGGATAGCGTGGGCGGGGAATTTGTGTAGGCTGGCGCCTGCCGCCGCCCGCCCCCGCGCGCGCGGCACGCAGTCCATACCAAGCAGGAGACACAGGATGAAGAGAAGGGCATTCGCGGGCGGCCTCGCCCTGGCCGGCCTGAGCGGCGGCGTGCTGGCGCAAGCCACCGCTTACCCCGGCGCCAGGCCGATCCGGCTGCTGGTCGGCTTCACGCCCGGCGGCGCGGCCGACTACGTGGCCCGCGTCATCAGCGAGCCGCTCGGCAAGGCGCTGGGCCAGGGCATCGTCGTGGAGAACCGGCCGGGCGCCGGCGCCAGCATCGCCACCGACATGGTGGCCAAGGCGGCACCCGACGGCTACACCGTGCTGCTGGCCAGCCCGGGCAGCATCCTCGTCAACCCGGCGCTCAATCCGAAACTGCCGTACACGCTGCGCGACCTGGCGCCGGTGGCCAAGGTGACCAGCTCGCCGCTGGTGGTCGCGGCCCATCCCGGCAGCGGCATCAACTCGATCCAGGACCTGATCGCCAAGGCGAAGAAGTCGCCGGGCACGGTGAACTGCGCCACGGCCGGCAACGGCAGCGCCCCGCACCTGGGCGCGGCGCTGTTCTCGCAGGTGGCAGGCGTGCAGATGACGCTGATCCCGTTCAAGGGCGGCGCGCCGGCGATCCAGTCGGTGGTGTCGGGCGACACCCAGGTCACCTTCGGCACGCCGCCTTCGGTGCTGCCGATGATCCAGGCCGGACGCCTCAAGGGCCTGGCCGTGAGCGCCAGGGACAACTCGGACATGTTCCCCGGGCTGCCGGGCATGGCGCAGGCGGGGCTGCCCGACTACGCCATCGACTTTTGGTACGGGCTCTTCGTGCCGGCGGGCACGCCGGCGCCGGTGATCCGCAAGATCTACGAGGCGGCCGCGGCCGCGATGCAGCAGCCCGGCGTCAAGGTGGCGCTGGCGCGCGAGGGCACCGCGATCGACCTGTCGAAGTCGCCGGACCAGTTCGCGTCCTTCCTCGAGCAGGATGCGAAGTTCTGGGTGAAGCTGGTCAAGGATGCCGGGGTCAAGCTCGATTGAGCCCATGCGCGGCCCGGCGGCCACGCCGCGCCGCATGCAGCACCTTGTGACATTCGGTTGCCTGGCTCAGCAGCAGCCGTGTCAGACTCGGCACGCCTTTCTCGCAACGACACACACAACATGGCCCTGAAGAACTTTCTCGTCGCAGCCCTCGTGCTTTCCGCCTCCACCGCCGTCCTGTCGCGCGACCACGGGGTGCGCACCGCCGCGCCTGCCGCCTGTGCCGCCTGCGGCACCGTGCAGGAGGTGCACGCCGAGAAGCGCCAGGGCGAAGGCGGCGCGGCCGGCATCGTCGGCGGCGCGCTGGTCGGCGGCCTGCTGGGCCACCAGATCGGCGGCGGTCGGGGCAAGACGCTGGCCACCGTCGGCGGCGCGGCGGCCGGCGGCTACGTTGGCAACGAGGTGCAAAAGCGCGCCAACAGCCGCACGGTCTGGGTCACCACCGTGCGCATGAGCGACGGCAGCGTCCGCCGCTTCGAGCAGCAGGCACGTCCGGCCTGGGGCGCCGGCAGCGCGGTGCGGGCCGCCAATGGCCACCTGCAGCGGCTCTGAGGTGGCGCCGGCCCCGGGCCGGCCGATCAGGTGCCGGACGGCCGCTCGCCATCGGGCCGGCCGCGGTCGCCGCGCGATCGGCGCAGTTCGCGCACGTTGAGCAGCGCGCGGGCCCGCTCGCGGCGCTTCCACATTTCGAGGGCACTCTCGGAGCCCGCTCCGCACGCAGGGCCGAGGGCGCGCACGTCGCGGCCGAGGTCTTCCGCCTCGGCGACTTCGCTCCACTCGGTCCTTTGCATCAGCGTCCCGCTCCTGCCGTCTTCGTCATGAACACCGAACCGAATGTAGGCGGCCCGGCGGCGCTCTACCGTCGGCAGGCACGGGGCATCGGGGTAGGAGCCGGCCGTCAGTGAATATTCCCGCCCTGCGGCGCGCCGTGTCGGCCGAAATTCACGGCCCCGGTCGGCGCCCTCGCCGCGGCGCCTCGGCGCCCGCGTAGGGACCGGCCGACGTGGCCATGGGCAGTGCGCCGCCAGCGCCGGCGCGACGCGCGAACTATGGTGGACGCCGAACTTTCGGGAGACCTCCATGCTGCGCAAGCTCATCATGTTCGCCATCACCTCCGGCTTGGCGAAGAAGCTGTACGACAAGTACCGCGCGCCGGCCACGCGCATGCCCTTCCCGACCTCGCGCCATCCGCCGCGTTCGAGCGCGCGTTAAGGCGCGGCTCGGCCGCCGTCAGCGCGCCGGCAGCCCCATGCCGCGCGCGATCACCTCCTTCATGATCTCGTTGGTGCCGCCGTAGATGCGCTGGACCCGGGCGTCGGCATAGGCGCGGGCGATCGGGTATTCCCACATGTAGCCGTAGCCGCCGTGCAGCTGCAGGCACTGGTCGATCACCCGGCACTGCAGGTCGCTGGTCCAGTACTTGGCCATGCTCGCGGTGTCGGTGTCGAGCCGATCGCGCACCAGCAACTCCAGGCACTTGTCGACGAAGACCCGCGCCACCTGCACCTGCGTCTGGAGTTCGGCCAGCGTGTAGCGGGTGTTCTGGAACGCGGCGACCGGCTGGCCGAAGACCTGCCGCTCCTTCACGTAGCGCACGGTGGTGTCGATCGCCGCCTGCGCCGATGCCGCCGCCGTGACGGCGATCTGCAGCCGCTCCCAGGGCAACTGCTCCATCAGGCAGACGAAGCCGCGGTTCTCGAAGGCCGCGCCGCCCAGCAGGTTCTCGGCCGGCACCCGCACGTTGTCGAAGAACAGCTCGGCCGTGTCCTGCGCCTTCAGCCCCAGCTTCTTCAGCCGCTGCCCGTGCTGGAAGCCCGGCATGCCGCGCTCCACCAGCAGCAGGCTGGTGCCCTTGGCGCCGGCCTGCGGGTCGGTTTTCGCCACCACGACCACCAGGTCGGCGTGCCAGCCGTTGGTGACGAAGGTCTTGCTGCCATGGAGCAGGTAGCTGCCGTCCGGCTGCCTGAGCGCGGTGGACTGGATGCCTTGCAGGTCGCTGCCGGCGGCGGGCTCGCTCATCGCGATGGCGCCGATCATTTCGCCGCTTGCCAGCCGCGGCAGGAAGCGGGCCTGCTGCGCCGCGGTGCCGTAGTGCAGGAGGTAGGGCGCGACGATCTCGCTGTGCAGCCCGTAGCCGATGCCGCTGAAGCCGGCGCGCGCCAGTTCCTCCATCTGCACCACCGAATACAGCTTGTCGGCCCCGCTGCCGCCGTGCTGCTGCGGCATCGTCATGCACAGGAATCCATTGGCGCCCGCCTTCCTCCACACATCGCGGTCGACATAGCCCTGCTCCTCCCAGGCCGCGTGGTGCGGAGCGATCTCCCGGTCCATGAAACGGCGGAAGCTGTCGCGAAAGGCCTCGTGCTCGGCGTTGAACAAGGTGCGTTCGATCATGGCGGCTCCGGTGGTTCTACAAACGAAAGTGCACGGCCGCCGCGCCCGCCCGGGCCCGCGGCGGTCGCCCGCCTGCGGGCCTGAACGCTGCCTGAGCGCGCCGCCGCCCGTGTCCCCATTTTTACAGAGCATCTGCTTGGGGGCCTGCCTATACTGCACCG
>NZ_DATMHS010000068.1:0-11639 GCF_035554825.1 Ramlibacter sp.
GGAGGCCTACCGGCACTGCAAGCCGATCGGCGTCATCGGCGAAGGGGTGCAGCTGCTGCGCACCCTTGGCGTCGACGCCGAGGGCGCGGCCGCGCTGCCGGGCGTGGTGCTGGGCAAGAACGATCCGCCGTCGCGCCCGCAACTGGCGCAGGATTTCCTGGCGGCGCTGGCCAAGCGGCGCCACTGGGCGCGCGCCAATCTCGAAGCCATTCCGGCGTGAGGCGGCGGCGCCGCGCTGCCTCAGCCCTGGGGCTTTTGCGGCGGCGCTTGACGCTGGCGGCATCCGGTCTCCAAATACGGACGGCCGCGTGAACCGCGCCCGCTTCAACTCAGGAGACCCTCATGGTGGCTGCGCAACCGCACCGCAACGATCGCGCGCAGGCTTCGCCCAGCGGCTCGTTGAACCGCGGTTTCGTCTCGCTCGACCCGGAGCGGCAGCCCGAGCCGCTGGACGATCCCGGCCGCCGCCGCCCGAAGGCCGCCGGCAAGGACCAGTTCGCTTCCGTGGTGCAGCAACTGGTGGAAGCGGCGCGGCGCCGCCGTGAACGCGAACAGGGGACGCCGGCCGACCGGGAATAGCGGCCGGTCCGGCGGTCAGGCCGGCTCCATGCGGATGTCGCCGTACCAGGTCTCCAGGTCCAGCCGCAGGTCGTCGGCGTCGGTGAGGACGCCGACACTGTTGACGGGCCCGGGCTCCTCCGCGAACAGGCGCCTGAAGTCGGCCACGATGTCGCGCTCGTACCTCAGCCAGCGCCCGGCCCGCGCGCTTCCGCTCTCGACGACCAGGTAGCGGATGCGCGCCGTGCGCGCGTAGTTCGCCGTCGCCCCGACCGGCAGCTGGCCGTCCCAGACGTACATCAGCGTCGCATAGGCCAGCCGCTCGCCGGTGATCAGCTGCACCAGCTCGTAGAGGGCCCGGTCGCGCATCGACAGGCGCTGCTCGTCGCCGTCGAACGCGACCGCCACGCGCGCCGGCGAATCGTCGGTTTCGCTGCGGTCGACGCACATCGACAGCGGGACCTCGCGCGTGCGCCACGACCAACGCAGCCACGGGGCGGCATGCGGGTCGACCCGCAGCCGGCAGCGCAGGCCGGAAGCGCCGTGGCCGCTGGCGCGCAGCACGCGGCGACCGTCCAGCGTGACCACACGGTAGTCGGTGCGCGGCAGGTCGCGCCGCATCACCAGTTCCTCCCAGCCGGGCGGCAACCCGTCGAGCGCCCGCAGCGTGGAAAACGGCGCAACCGCCTGCGGCAGCTCGCGCCGCGGCGGCGTGACGCAGCCGGCCAGGACCGCTGCGAGGGCAGCGGGTGCGCACAACAGGGCGCGGCGCAGCCGGTCGGGGGCGGCCAGCGCGCGGCGCGCATCGGCAAGGGCGGCGGCAGGGGCGGCGGCAGCTGGCGCGGACATGGTGCAGATGGAGCGGCGGCGGCCCGGCCCCCGCCTTTATCAATAGCGCCAGCCGAGCGGGTTTCCACCGGCCGTGGTGTAAGACGTGCGCTGTGGGTGTAAACCGCCGTCGCCGAGCGAGCGCGCGTCCGCGACCGGGCAAGGCGCTAAGATCGCGCGCCGTCCGGCATCCGAAATGCAAACCCGGTGTTGATCCTCAAGCTGTTCCTCGTCGCACTGTCGGTGCTGCTGTCCACGCTGGCCGCGCGCCGGTTCGGCCACGCGATCGGGGGCGCCGTCGCGGGCATGCCGATGATTGCCGCGCCCATCGTCGGCCTCCTGCTGCTCGACCTCGGCGCCGTCGAGGTCAGGCGCATCGCGCTGGCCACCCTGGCCTGCGTGCCGGCGACGATCCTGCACATCGTCACGTTCGCCGCCGCGGCGCCACGGAGCAGATGGCCGGCGGCAGTGACCGCGGCCTTGCTCGCGTACGCCGCCGCCGGGGCGCTGCTGGCGCAGGCGCCGTTCGGCGTCGCGGCCGTGTGCGTCCTGGCGTTGGTCGCGCCCGGCGTCGGGCTCTGGCTGGCGGCCCGCCACACCGGCGCGGCGCAACCGGTGCACGTGCCCCGGATCGAGCTGGTCCTGCGGATCGCGGTGGCGGTCGCGATGGCCGGCGTGATCATCCTCGGCGCGGACACGCTGCCTCCCGCGCTCAGCGGCATCCTGCTCGCGGTTCCGATCACCGGCACGGTGCTGCCTTGCTTCACCTTGCAGCGGTATGGCGCAGCCGCGACCGCCTCGTTGATGACCGGTTTCCTGCAGGGGCTGCACGGCTTCACCGCGTTCTTCCTGGCCTTGTACTGGGGCCTGGGCGGGCTCGGCCGCGCCGCCGCTTTCGTCCTCGCGCTGGCCGCGGCGCTGGCCATGGCGCTGGCCGTGCAGGCCGCCAGGCGCTGGGGCAGGATGTCCGGCGCCGCGAGCAGCTGAAGCGGGCCCCTCCGCCGCGCCGGCGACCTCGCCGCGTCTTCCAACTTTTCGAACGCACTTGAAATGACCACCCACCCCCCGCAAGCGGCGATCGTCGATCTCGACGGCACCATGGTCGACACCATCGGTGACTTCGCCGTCGCCTTGAACCGGATGCTGGCCGAGCTCGGCCTGCCCGCCACCGACCGGCCCACGATCGAACGGCTGGTGGGCAAGGGCTCGGAGCACCTGATCCGCTCGGTGCTGGCCCATGTCGGGGGCCGCGCGCAGCTGTACGACGCTGCGTGGAGCGCCTACCAGAAGCACTATCTCGCGATCAATGGCGAGCACGCGCAGCTGTACCCGGGCGTGCTGGAGGGCCTGGCCGCGTTGCGTGCGGCCGGCCTTCGCCTCGTCTGTCTGACCAACAAGCCGACCGGATTTGCCCGCCCGCTGCTCGAGCGCAAGGGACTGGCCGGCTACTTCGAGGCCGTGTTCGGCGGCGACGCCTTCGAGCGCCAGAAGCCCGACCCGCTGCCGCTGCTCAAGGCCTGCGAGGCGCTGGGCACCACCCCGGCGCGGACCCTGGTCATCGGCGACTCCAGCAACGACGCCCAGGCGGCGCGGGCCGCCGGCTGCCGGGTGGTGCTGGTGACCTACGGCTACAACCACGGCGAGCCGGTACGCAACGTGCCGGCCGACGGGTTCGTCGACTCGCTCGCCGACGTCCCGGCCTGGCTGGCCTCGCCCGCTTGAGCAGGCGCCCAACAGACCGCGCCGCGCGCGCCGCGATTGATTCGGGGCTTTCCTAGCCGGCCTTGCCGAGCAAGGCTTCCTTCAGGCTGGCGTCGGCCGGTTGCGGCCCGAGCCAGATGCGCAGCATCGCCGCGAAGAAGTCGGGATCCTTCAACGGCTCCCCGGCGGCGCCCTTCACCCGGATCGTCGTCCCGGTGCCGGGCACCCAGTCAATGGCGACGGTGTCGCCCGGCGCCAGCTTCTTGTGGTCGGCAAAGAGTTGGTTCATGCGCTGCATGCTCGGCGCGACCTTGGCCAGCACGGCCTTGTCGTTGTTGTCGTCCATGCCCTTGGCAAATGCCTGCGCGAATTCGGCGGCGTCGACGTCGCGCAGCATCGTCAGCGCGATGCGCTTGGGGCCGGGCAGGGCCAGGGCTTCCTCGGCCGTGGCCGCCTTCTTGCCCAGGTACAGGCCGGCGGCGTAGACCTTGAACAGGAACTTGGTGCGGATGCCCGCGCCATTGAGCGCCAGCCGGCTGCCGCCCAGGTCGGCCGCTTCCTCGTATCTCACCCCGGCCACGGTGGCCTGCGCCCAGGCGCCGGGCGCGGCCAACAGCGCCGCCAGCGCCAGTCCTGTTGCCAATGCTTTCATGTCGATCTCCGTCGGGAACGGCCGATTCTTGGCGGCGGGCGCCGCCGCGGCAAGCGGGTTTCCCGGGGGCCGGCGCGTCCTTTGCGGGGCCGCGCGCCGCGGTTCGGTCCGTTTGCTACACTTTGCCCATGTCCATCCACCGAAATGCCGTCGCAGGGCGCTCCCGCCGGGGAGCCTGGCCCTGGCGTCCCTGAGCGCGCATTTCTGACCGCGCGGGTTCCCCGTGCACCGCGCCTCGCGACGAGGCATTCACCTTGAACATCATGCGGCCGGCACCGGCGGCCGCCGAGCTTGTGGAGGCTCACCCTTGATCACCGAACTCGAATTCAAGAGCCTGGCGCTGCAGGGCTTCAACCGCATTCCCCTGATCGCCGAGGCATTCGCCGATCTGGAAACCCCGCTGTCGCTGTACCTCAAGCTGGCCCACGCCAGGGACGGCGGCAAGCACAGCTTCCTGCTGGAGTCGGTGGTCGGCGGCGAGCGCTTCGGCCGCTACAGCTTCATCGGCCTGCCGGCCCGCACGCTGCTGCGTTCCAGCGGGTTCGGGCCCGACGCCAGGACGGAAGTGGTGCGCGACGGCCAGGTCGTCGAGACCGCGCACGGCAATCCGCTGGACTTCATCGGCGAGTACCAGCGGCGCTTCAAGGTGGCCTTGCGCCCCGGGCTGCCGCGGTTCTGCGGCGGGCTGGCCGGCTACTTCGGCTACGACACCGTGCGCTACATCGAGAAGAAGCTCGAGCGCAGCTGCCCGGCCGACACGCTGGGCTGCCCGGACATCCTGCTGCTGCAATGCGAGGAGCTGGCGGTCATCGACAATCTCTCGGGCAAGCTGTACCTGATCGTCTATGCCGACCCGGGCCAGCCGGAAGCGTTCGCGAACGGCAAGAAGCGGCTGCGCGAATTGCGCGAGCAGCTGAAGTACTCGGTGAGCGCGCCGGTGGTGCGCCAGACCCAGGGCTTCCCGGCCGAGCGCGAATTCGCCAAGGCCGACTATCTGCAGGCGGTGGAGCGGGCCAAGGAGCTGATCGCGGCCGGCGACTTCATGCAGGTGCAGGTGGGGCAGCGGATCAAGAAGCGCTACACCGAATCGCCGCTGTCGCTGTACCGGGCGCTGCGCTCGCTCAATCCCAGCCCGTACATGTACTACTACCACTTCGGCGACTTCCACGTGGTGGGCGCCTCGCCGGAGATCCTGGTGCGCCAGGAGCAGACCGAGGACGGCAACAAGGTCACGATCCGGCCGCTGGCCGGCACCCGGCCGCGCGGCGCCACGCCCGAGCGCGACAAGGCGATCGAGCAGGAGCTGCTGGCCGATCCGAAGGAGCGGGCCGAGCACGTGATGCTGATCGACCTGGCGCGCAACGACATCGGCCGGATCGCCAAGACCGGCAGCGTCAAGGTGACCGAGGCCTTCGCCATCGAGCGCTACAGCCACGTCATGCACATCGTCAGCAACGTCGAGGGGATCCTCAATGAAGGGATGGACAGCATCGACGTGCTGAAGGCCACCTTCCCGGCCGGGACCCTGACCGGCGCGCCCAAGGTGCATGCGATGGAACTGATCGATCAGCTCGAGCCGAGCAAGCGCGGCCTGTATGGCGGCGCCTGCGGCTACCTGAGCTACGCCGGCGACATGGACGTGGCGATCGCGATCCGCACCGGCATCGTGAAGGACCAGATGCTGTACGTGCAGGCCGCGGCCGGCGTGGTGGCCGATTCCGTGCCCGAACTGGAGTGGAAGGAAACCGAGGCGAAGGCCCGCGCCCTCCTGCGCGCCTCCGAACTGGTCGAGGAGGGGCTGGAATGAACCAACAAACCCAACAGCCGAACGCAGAGGGCGCGGAGGATACGCAGAGGACGCAGAAGGAACAACCAAGGCCTGAAAATGACTGTTCCCACGCCATCATCGGGGCAGCGGTGGAGGTCCAGCGGGTCCTGGGTGTCGGATTGCTCGAGAGTGCCTATTCGGCCGCATTGGCGATCGAACTTGCCGAGCGCGGGTTGAAGTTCGATCGCGAGGTGCCGATCTGGGGGAAGTACAAGGAAAGGGACTTGGGCGTCGTGTACCGCGCCGATTTCGTCGTCGAGAACACCGTCATCGTCGAACTCAAGGCGATGGACGGCGTGACGGAGCTGCACCGGGCGCAGTTGCTCTCGTACCTGCGGATGTCGGGATACAGGTTGGGGCTCCTCGTCAATTTCCACGCCTTTCCCGTCGTCAAGGGCATCCACCGCCTGGTGAACAAGCTATGAGGCTCCTTTTGGCTTCTTCTGCGTCCTCTGCGTATCCTCTGCGCCCTCTGCGTTCGGCTGTTGGGTTTGAAGAGAGCCACGCATGAAGCTCCTCATGGTCGACAACTACGACAGCTTCACCTACAACCTGGTGCAGTACTTCGGTGAGCTGGGCGCGCAGGTCGAGGTGTTCCGCAACGACGAGATCACCATCGACGGTATCGAGCAGCGCCGGCCGGACCGGCTGGTGATCTCGCCCGGCCCCTGCTCGCCGGCCGAAGCCGGCATCTCGGTCGCCGCCATCAGGCACTTCGCCGGCCGGCTGCCGATCCTGGGCGTGTGCCTGGGCCACCAGTCGATCGGCGCCGCGTTCGGCGGCACCATCGTCCGCGCCCGGGAACTCATGCACGGCAAGACCAGCGTGATCACGACCACCGGCGAAGGGGTGTTCCACGGGCTGCCGCGGCAGTTCACGGTGAACCGCTACCACTCGCTGTCGATCGAGCGCGCCAGCTGCCCGCACGACCTCGCCATCACGGCGTGGACCGACGACGGCGAGATCATGGGCGTGCGCCACCGCGAATTGCCGATCCAGGGCGTCCAGTTTCATCCCGAGTCGATCCTGACCGAGCATGGCCATGCCATGCTGCGCAACTTCCTGGAGCAGAACTGATGGCCACCACCGTCGTCGACCTTCGCAGCGACACCGTCACCCGGCCCAGCGCCGGCATGCGCGCCGCCATGGCCGCCGCGCCGCTGGGCGACGACGTGTTCGGCGACGATCCCAGCGTCAATGCGCTGCAGGAGCAGCTCGCCGGCCGGCTCGGGTTCGAGGCCGCGCTGTTCGTGCCGACCGGCACCCAGAGCAACCTGTGCGCCGTGCTCGCGCATTGCCAGCGCGGCGACGAGTACATCGTCGGCCAGATGCAGCACTGCTATCGCTGGGAAGGCGGCGGCGCCGCGGTGTTCGGCAGCGTCCAGCCGCAGCCGATCGCGCACCAGCCGGACGGCACCCTGGCGCTGGCCGAGATCGAAGCCGCCGTGAAGCCGGACGATCCGCATTTCGCGCGCAGCCGGCTGCTGGCGCTGGAGAACACGCTGGGCGGCCAGCTGATCCCGATGGCCTACATCGAGCAGGCGACGGCGCTCGCGCGCCGCCTCGGTCTGTCCACCCATCTCGACGGCGCGCGCCTGTTCAACGCGGCGGTCGCGCAGGCGGCGGCCGGCGGCGGCACCGCGGCCGCCGAAGCGAGGCGCATCGCGCAATGCTTCGACAGCGTCTCGGTCTGTTTCAGCAAGGGACTGGGCGCGCCCGTCGGGTCGGTGCTGTGCGGCTCGCGCGAGCTGATCGGCCGGGCGCGCCGCATCCGCAAGATGGCCGGCGGGGGCATGCGCCAGTCCGGCATCCTGGCCGCGGCGGCCGCCTATGCGCTCGAGCACCACGTGGACCGGCTGGCCGAGGATCACGCCAACGCGAAGCGGCTCGCCGAAGGCCTGGTCGGCATCCCCGGGCTCCAGGTCGCGCCGCCGCACACCAACATGGTGTTCGTGGACCTGGTGGGACCCGCGCGCGAACGCTCGGCGGCCCTGGTCCAGCACCTGGCCGATCGGGGCGTGCTGGCGACGGGCCTGTACCGCCTGCGGCTGGTCACCCACCTGGACGTGACGGCCGAAGGCGTCGATCGCGCCATCGCGGCCGTGCGCCAGTTCTTCGGCCGCTGATCGCGTCATGCCGGGGCCGCACGAGCTGTTGCTGTTCATCCTCGCCGGGGTGCTGCTGAACCTCACCCCCGGCCCGGATGTGCTGTACATCGTGAGCAGCGCGCTGCGCGGCGGGGTGCGGGCCGGCTTGGCGGCCGCGGTCGGCGTCGCCGCCGGCTGTCTGGTGCACGTCACCGCCGCCGCGCTGGGCGTCAGCGCGCTGCTCGCCGCGTCGGCCTCGGCCTTCACGCTGCTGAAATACGCCGGCGCGGCCTACCTGCTGTGGCTCGGGGCCAGGATCCTGCTGGCCGGCGGCGCCGCGCCCGGTCCCGACCTGGCCGCGCTGGCGGCCACTGCCGGCGCGCGGCCGCTGAAGAAGGTCTTTGGCGGCGGCTTCCTGACCAACGTCCTCAATCCCAAGGTGGCCCTGTTCTTCCTCGCTTTCGTGCCGCAGTTCATCGCGCCGGCCGCGCCCGACAAGGCGCTGGCGTTCATGCTGCTGGGCCTCGTGTTCACCGCCAACACGGTGCTGCTCAATTCGTGCTGGGCGCTGGCCGCCGCCTGGCTGGCGCGCCGCGGCGCCGTGCGCGGCAGCCTGCGGTGGCTCGATCGCGCCGCCGGCTGCCTGTTCATCGGCTTCGGCCTGAAGCTGGCCCTTTCCGACAATCCATCACTCACAGGAGGCTGAGATGCCGATCACGCCGCAGGAAGCGTTGCAACGCACCATCGAACACCGCGAGATCTTCCACGACGAGATGCTGAAGGTCGTGCGCATGATCATGAGCGGCGAGCTCTCGCCGGTCATGATGGCGGCGCTGATCACCGGCTTGCGCGTCAAGAAGGAAACGATCGGCGAGATCACCGCCGCCGCCCAGGTGATGCGCGAGTTCTCGACCAAGGTGCACGTCGCCGACAAGACCCACCTGGTCGACATCGTCGGCACCGGCGGCGACGGTTCGCACACCTTCAACATCTCGACCTGCTCGATGTTCGTGGCCGCCGCCGCCGGCGCCAAGGTGAGCAAGCACGGCGGCCGCAGCGTCTCCAGCAAGAGCGGCAGCGCGGACGTGCTGGAGGCGCTGGGGCTGAACCTGAGCCTGCCGCCCGAGGCGATCGCGCGCTGCATCGCCGAGGTCGGCATCGGCTTCATGTTCGCGCCCAACCACCATCCGGCGATGAAGAACGTCGCGCCGGTGCGCAAGGAGCTGGGCGTGCGCACGATCTTCAACATCCTGGGCCCGCTCACCAACCCGGCGAGCGCGCCCAACATCCTGATGGGCGTGTTCCATCCGGACCTGGTCGGCATCCAGGTGCGCGCGCTGCAGCGGCTGGGCGCCGAGCACGCGCTGGTCGTGTACGGCCGCGACGGCATGGACGAGGTGAGCCTGGGCGCCGCGACGATGGTCGGCGAGCTGATCAACGGCGAGATCCACGAGTACGAGATCCACCCCGAGGATTTCGGGTTGCCGATGGCGAGCAACCGCTCGCTGAAGGTGGAGACGCCGCAGCAGTCGCAGGCGATGCTGATGGGCGTGCTGGACAACGAGCCGGGGCCGGCGCGCGACATCGTGTTGTTCAACACGGCGGCGGCGCTGTATGCGGCCAATGTCGTCGACAGCATCCCGGCCGGCCTGGCCAAGGCCCGCGAAGCGCTCGCGTCGGGCGCGGCCAAGGCCAAGCTCGAGCAGCTGATCGCGGTGTCGCGCACGCTGGCGGGCTGAGCGATGTCCGACATCCTCAACAAGATCGTCGCGGTCAAGCGCGAGGAGGTCGCCGCGGCCAGCAAGCGGGTGCCGCTGGCCGCGATGCGCGACGATGCGTTCAGCCGGGTGCTGACGCGCGATTTCGAGGCCGCGCTGCGGCGCAAGATCGATGCCGGCCACAGCGCCGTCATCGCCGAGATCAAGAAGGCCAGTCCCAGCAAGGGCCTGCTGCGCGCCGACTTCGTTCCCGCCGATATCGCGCAGAGCTATGCCGAAGCCGGCGCCGCCTGCCTGTCGGTGCTGACCGACCGCCAGTTCTTCCAGGGCCAGAACGACTACCTGAAGCAGGCGCGCGCCTCGTGCGACCTCCCGGTGCTGCGCAAGGACTTCCTGATCGACCCGTACCAGGTCTACGAGTCGCGCGTGGTCGGCGCCGACTGCATCCTGCTGATCGCCGCCTGCCTGTCGGACGCGCAGATGGCCGAGCTGGAGGCGATCGCCCGCAGCCTGGACATGGCGGTGCTGGTGGAGGTGCACGACCGCGCCGAGCTCGAGCGGGCGCTCAAGCTCAAGACGCCGCTGCTGGGCATCAACAATCGCGACCTGCGGACCTTCGAGGTGAAGCTGGAGACGACGCTCGCCCTGATGGAACTGGTGCCGCCCGGCAAGCTGCTCGTCACCGAGTCGGGCATCCTCACGCGCGCCGACGTCCAGCGCATGCGCGAGGCCGGCGTCCACGCCTTCCTGGTCGGCGAAGCCTTCATGCGGGCCGACGATCCGGGCGCCGCCTTGCAGGCGCTGTTCGGTGGCTGAGGCGGCGGCGCAGGCGCCGCTCGATCTGGGCGGCGAGCCGGACCGGCTGCTGCGCTGGGACCCCGCGCACTGGCCGGTCGCCGAGGGTTGGCGGCCGGTGATCGAGGCCTTCCTGGCGACCGAGGCCGGGCAGCGGCTGGGTTCGTACATCGAGCAGCGGCTGGCCGCCGGCGCCACGATGTATCCGCCGCGGCCTTTCCGCGCCCTCGAACTGACGCCGCTCGCCGGCGTGCGCGCCGTGATCCTCGGCCAGGATCCGTACCATGGGCCGGGCCAAGCCGAGGGTCTGGCGTTTTCGGTGGCGCCTGGCGTGGCCCTGCCGCCGTCGCTGCGCAACATCTTCCGCGAGCTCGCCTGCGGTCCCGCTGAGCCGCCGCCGGCCAGCGGATCGTTGCTGCCGTGGGCCCGCCAAGGGGTGCTGCTGCTGAACACGTCGCTCACCGTCGAGGAAGGTCGGCCGGGCAGCCACGCGAAGAAGGGCTGGGAGCAGCTGACCGACGCGCTGCTGGAGACGGTGGCCAGCCGGGCCTCGCCTTGCGCCTACCTCCTCTGGGGCGCCCATGCCCAGGCGAAGGCCGCGCTGATCCGGGCGGCGGCCGACCGCAACGGCTGCGACGTCCTGCTGCTGCAGGCCAATCATCCGTCGCCGCTGTCGGCCCGGCGGCCACCGGTGCCCTTTCTCGGCTGCGGCCACTTCGCGCAGGCTCGGCAGTGGCTGGCGGCGCGCGGCGCGCCCGGGCTGTTCACGCCGCCCGGCGCTGTCGCAAGCTCGCATCGCCGCGGGGCCGGGCTGTAGTCCGGCGCTGACGAGGGAGATGGAACGTGCTATAGTTCGAGGTTCGCCGGAGGGGTGCCCGAGTGGCTAAAGGGGGCAGACTGTAAATCTGTTGGCTTACGCCTACGCTGGTTCGAATCCAGCCTCCTCCACCAGCCTTGCTTTAGCGAGGCCGGCGAAATGTTTGAAGTGGTTTGTGCGAGCGAAGAGAAGGACGGATCCGGGAGGGTTCGGTACCGGCCGGGGTTCGTTGAAGTCCACCCGCTGCGGGAGTAGTTCAATGGTAGAACCTTAGCCTTCCAAGCTAATGACGCGGGTTCGATTCCCGTCTCCCGCTCCATGAACCGGTTGCCGCGCGCGGGCGCGGCAGAAGAATTCAAGCCCTTGTGGCTCAGTGGTAGAGCACTCCCTTGGTAAGGGAGAGGTCGTGGGTCCGATTCCCACCAAGGGCACCACCGTATCGGTGCGCGGTTGTTGTGGCACCAGTGAAGTCAGTGATCGCATAGTTACTTTTCGGAGTCGAAAATGGCAAAAGGAAAATTCGAGCGCACCAAGCCGCACGTCAACGTCGGCACGATCGGTCACGTGGACCACGGCAAGACCACGCTGACGGCGGCGATCACCTCGGTGCTGGCGACCAAGTTCGGCGGCGAAGCCAAGGCCTACGACCAGATCG
>NZ_DATMHS010000069.1:0-8515 GCF_035554825.1 Ramlibacter sp.
GTTCCTGATGGTGCCGGTGGAAGGTTTCCTGATCGGCGGCTTCGGCTGGCAGACGGCGCTGCTGGCGCTTGCCGTGGCGGTGCTGCTGGTGGTGCCGCTGTCCTACGGCCTGCGCGAGCCGGGGTTCGCCGCGGGCGCGGCGCCGCGCCGCGAGCAGACCATCGCCCAGGCCCTGCGCGAGGCGTTCAGGTACCCGAGCTTCCAGCTGCTGATGGCCGGCTACTTCGTCTGCGGCTTCCAGGTCGTGTTCATCGGCGTGCACATGCCCAGCTACCTGAAGGACAAGGGCCTGTCGCCGCAGGTGGCCAGCTACGCGCTGGCGCTGATCGGCCTGTTCAACGTGTTGGGCACCTACATCGCGGGCACGCTCGGCCAGCGGCTGGCCCGCCGCAAGATCCTCGCGTTCATCTACCTGGCGCGCTCGGCGGCGATCGCGCTGTTCCTGTGGGCGCCGCTGTCGCCGGCATCGGTCTACGTCTTCGCCAGCGTGATGGGGCTGCTGTGGCTGTCGACGGTGCCGCCGACCAACGCCACGGTGGCCCAGATCTTCGGCGTCGCCCACCTGTCCATGCTGGGCGGGTTCGTGTTCTTCAGCCACCAGATCGGCTCGTTCATGGGCGTCTGGCTGGGCGGCTACCTGTACGACCGCACCGGCAGCTACGACGTGGTGTGGTACATCGCCATCGCCCTGGGCGTGTTCGCCGCGATCGTCAACCTGCCGGTGCGCGAGGCGCCGATCGCCAGGGCGCTGCCGCAGGCCGCGTGACGTGAACCGGCCGGCCCGCAAGCTGCTCGCCTACGCCGCGGCCATCGGCGTGCTGCTGGCAGTGTTCGTCCTCTACACGCGGCCGGCCATGATGGTCGCCCTCTCGGAGCAGATCTGGGCCTGCTTCCGGTGACGGGCGGGGCTGGCCCCCGCCGGGCCGCGCCGCCCGGTCGGCCGCAGGGCCGGGCCGGCCCGCCATTTCCTGGAGCCTGAGAAAACACATGCACGGTACCGAATCCCCCTCCGCCTGGGTCCAGCGCTGGTCGCACCTGGTGCCGGCCGGCGCCGCGGTGCTCGACGTCGCCTGCGGGCAGGGCCGCCACATGCGCTGGTTCGCCGGGCGCGGCCATCCGGTCACCGGGATCGACCGCGCGCCCGAGGCGCTGGAAGCCGCCCGCGGCCTGGGCGAAGCGGTGCCGGCGGACCTCGAGGACGGCAGCCCGTGGCCGCTGCCCGGCCGCACGTTCGGCGCGGTGGTCGTCACCAACTACCTGTGGCGGCCGGTCTTTCCCGCCCTGCGCCAGAGCGTCGCGCCCGGCGGCGTGCTGATCTACGAGACCTTCGCCCTGGGCAACGAGACGGTGGGCCGCCCCGCCCGGCCCGACTTCCTGCTGCAGCACGGCGAGCTGCTGCGGCTGGCGGACGGCCTGCACGTCGTCGCCTACGAGGACGGGTTCCTCGAGGAGCCGCCGCGCTTCGTGCAGCGCATCGCCGCGGTGCGGACGGCCGGCGGCGCCCTGCCGCGGCACCGCCTCGAATAGTCGACCCGCGCCGCGACACCACGGCCGGGCTGGGGGGACGCCTGGGTAGAATGTCCGTTTCCCCTCGAGTATCCGCACATGACACCGATTACTGGCAGCATCGTGGCACTGGTCACGCCGATGCACGAAGACGGCAGCGTGGACTATCCGGCCTTGCGCAAGCTGGTCGACTGGCATATCGCCGAGGGCACCGACTGCATCGGCGTCGTCGGCACGACGGGCGAATCGCCCACCGTCGACGTGCAGGAACACCACGAGATCATCCGCGTCGCGGTGGAGCAGGCCAAGGGCCGGGTGCCGATCATGGCCGGCTGCGGCGCCAACTCCACCGCCGAAGCGATCGAGCTGGCCAAGTACGCGAAGAAGATCGGCGCCGACTGCCAGCTGCAGGTGGTGCCCTACTACAACAAGCCCACCCAGGAAGGCCAGTACCGCCATTTCCGCGCGATCGCCGAAGCGGTGGACCTGCCGATGGTCCTGTACAACGTGCCCGGCCGCACGGTGGCCGACCTGCTGCACGACACCGTGCTGCGCCTGGCGCAGGTGCCCGGCATCGTCGGCATCAAGGAAGCGACCGGCAACCTGGAGCGGGCCCAGTGGCTGATCCAGGAAGTGCCCGCCGGCTTCTCCGTCTACTCCGGTGACGATCCGACCGCGGTGGCGCTGATGCTGTGCGGCGGCCAGGGCAACGTCAGCGTCACCGCCAACGTCGCGCCGCGCCAGATGCACGAGCTGTGCATGGCGGCGATCGCCGGCGACGCCAAGAAGGCGATGGCGATCCAGCGCAAGCTGATGCCGGTGCACCGCTACCTGTTCGTGGAAGCGAACCCGATTCCCGTGAAGTGGGCGATGGCCCGCATGGGTTTGTGCGGCGGCGCCCTGCGCCTGCCGATGACGCCGCTGGCGGCGTCGAACGAGCCGGCCGTCGAGGCCGCGCTGCGCGCGGGCGGCCTGCTGGCCTGAACCGAAGAATCAATCCAGAGGGGATGAAGTGAAGCAATCTGCAAGACTGGGCGTGCTGGCCGCGTGTGCCGCGCTGGCGCTGTCGGCCTGTTCGGTGTTCGAGGGCGAGAAGATCGACTACAAGAGCGCCGGCAAGGGCGTCGCGCTGGAAGTCCCGCCCGACCTGACCCAGCTGGCGCGCGATTCGCGCTACCAGATCCCCGGCGGCGCCGTCACGGCCAGCAGTTTCCAGATGGGCCAGGCCGCGCCGTCGCTGCCCACCGCCGCGACCACCCTGGGCGACGTGCGGATCGAGCGTGCCGGCACCCAGCGCTGGCTGGTGGTGAACCGGTCGGCCGACCAGCTGTGGGGCCCGGTGCGCGACTTCTGGCTGGAAAGCGGCTTCCTGATGGCGCAGGACGAGGCCGCCCTGGGCATCATGGAAACCGACTGGGCCGAGAACCGGGCCAAGATCCCGCAGGACTTCCTGCGCAACGCGCTGGGCAAGCTGCTGGACTCGGTCTACTCCACCTCGGAGCGCGACAAGTTCCGCACCCGCCTGGAGCGCATGCCCAACGGCGGCACCGAGATCTACGTCAGCCACCGCGGCATGATCGAGGTCTACAGCAACACCCAGAAGGACCAGACGGTGTGGCAGCCGCGGCCCAGCGATCCCGAGCTGGAAGCCGAGTTCCTGCGCCGCCTGATGGTCAAGCTGGGCGTGCCGCAGGAGCAGACCAAGCAGCTGGTCGCCACCGGCACGCCAAAGCAGACCTCGCGCGTCGCCATGGTCGGCAACGCGCCGGTGGTGCAGATCGACGAAGGCTTCGACCGCGCCTGGCGCCGCGTCGGCCTCGCGCTCGATCGCACCGGCTTCACGGTGGAAGACCGCGACCGCGCGCAGGGCACGTACTTCGTGCGCTACGTGCAGCCGAGCGCGGACAAGAAGGAGAAGGGCTTCCTGGCCAAGCTGTTCAGCTCCGACAAGGACAGCGCGCCGCTGAAGTACCGCATCAGCCTCAAGAGCCAGGGCGAGTCGACCACCGTCTCCGTGCTCAATGCCAACGGCGCGCCCGAAGCCTCGGACACCGCCAAGCGCATCGTGCAGGTCATCGCGGACGATCTGAAGTAAGGTGAGACACGGGCCGCGCCGCGGCCCCGTGTCCTTTGACGCATGATCAGATTCAAGTCGCTGGGCAGCGGCAGCACCGGCAATGCCACGGTGGTGCAGGCCGGCGGCCCCGGCCGCGTCACGCACCTGCTGGTCGACTGCGGGCTGGGCATCCGCCAGCTCGAGACGCGGCTCGCGCGCGCCGGCATGCTGGCCGAGCAGATCGACGCCATCTTCATCACCCACGAGCACTCCGACCACGTCGGCTGCGCCCGCCAGCTCGCGCTGCGCGAGCGCATCCCGGTCTGGATGAGCCATGGCACCTACAGCGCCCTCGGCAAGCCCGACTTCGAGGGCCTGCTGCGCATCGCCTGCGACGAGGTCGACATCCCGATCGGCGACCTGGAAGTGCTGCCCTTCACCGTGCCGCATGACGCGCGCGAGCCGCTGCAGCTCACCTGCACCGACGGCAACCGGCGGCTGGGCGTCGCCACCGACATGGGCCACGCCAGCAGCCACGTGCTGGACCAGCTCGCCGGCTGCGACACGCTGCTGCTCGAATGCAACCACGACCCCGACCTGCTGGCCGCGTCGGGCTACCCGCCGTTCCTGAAGCGGCGCGTCGCCGGCGCCTGGGGCCACCTGGCGAACAGCGCCGCCGCGGCGATTGCGGCGGCCTTGCAGCCGCGCGGCCTCAAGCAGGTGGTGGCGGCCCATCTGAGCGAGCAGAACAACCGTCCCGACCTGGCCCGCAGCGCGCTGGCCGCGGCCCTCGGCTGCGGCCCGGCCGACATCTACGTGGCCGATGCGGGCAGCGGCTGCGACTGGCTCACCGCGTAGGCAGGCCGGCCGCGCGCCCATGAAAAAAGCCGCCCGAGGGCGGCTTCTTGATGCCGGTGGGCCGGATTACTTCGTGCCCGAGGCAGCCGAAGCGGGGGCAGCGGCAGCGGAAGCGGCGTTCGCGGCGCCGGCAGCAGCGGCGGCGGCAGCCGAAGCAGCGCCAGCAGCGGCGTCGGCAGCAGCCGGAGCGGCGGCGGGAGCCGGCGCGGGGGCAGCAGCAGGAGCGGGCGCGGGCGCCGGCGCGGGTTCTTCCTTCTTGCCACAGGCGGCGAGCGCGACGGCGGCAACCAGGGTGGCCAAGACGAGCGATTTCTTCATTTCAAGGTTCCTTCTCTGGGACTAAACGATTTCCGGAAATGTCAGTTCGGCGGGATGGCCGGTTGTGACCCGAACGCAGGTACTCGAGCCCCTGCCGTTCAGCACGAAATTATAGGTCCGAACAACCAATACCCCACAAACCCTTAAGGGAGTCCCCTAGGTTTGAACCGCTCAAAGCCCAAGAGTGTTGGCGGGAAACGACGGCGAGCTGCGCCGGAGCCATCCTTGCAGGGCTTCGTGCAGCATGAGCCGCCGCTCGGGCTCGCTGCCCGCGTAGCCGATGCAGCGCTCCAGGTCGATGCGCTGCAGCACCCAGCCCGGGCTCCAGATGGCACTGGGCAGCTCCGCCGGGTCGGCGGCGCGGCAGGCCCTGGCTTCGATGATGTGCGACCAGGTGATGCGCCAGGTGACGAAGCGGGCGTGGCGCCGCGCCACCTCGTCGAAGCGGCGCGCCAGCAGCGTGCAGCGGCGGCCGCTCGCCGACCAGGCCTGCAGCGTCTCGGCCACGGCGCGCTCGCCGAGCGGCCAGTCGCCGAAGTCGGGATCGCTGAGGACGATTTCGCGCCAGCCCTCGCGCGCGGCGGTGGCCAGCGCGTCGCGCACCAGTTGCTCGAAGGCGGCGCGGCCTTCGAAGCGGCCGGCCGGCAGCGGCGCGCTGGCAGCGGCGGCGGCCGTCACCTGGGCTCCGCCAACGGCTGCAGCCAGCCCGCCTGCTGCCACGACGCGAGCAGCCCGCGGGCGGCGTCGCTGGCCCCGGCGAGCTGCGCGGCGTCCAGGTGCCGCTGGTCGGCCAGGCGCCGCATCAGCGTCGCGTCGCGTCCGGCGGCGCGATAGCTCTCGCCGTTGATGAAGACGTGGCGGCCGTCGTACATCATGCGGGTGCGGCGATCGAGCCTCACGCCGGCGCCGATGTCCGCCGGCGGCGCGGCCTCGAACCAGACGCTCGGCTTGGGCTCGCTCAGGTGCTCGCCGAGCGCGCGCTCCACCGCGTGCGGCTCGGCCAGCGCAGCCTGCAGCGCCTCGCGCGCGAACTGCTGCAGCTCGCCCGGAATGGCGCCGGGCGTGCCGGTGGCGGGCTGCTTCGGATCGCGGTACAGCTGCCCGCCCGCGCGTTCGGCCGCGTCTTCCGACAGCCGCTGCAGCAATTCCCGCGCGAGCTCGGCGCCGGCCGGCGAGCGGAAACCGACGGAGTAGGTCTGGCACTCGCCGACGGCGATGCCGTCGTGCGCGTAGCGCGGCGGCAGGTACAGCATGTCGCCGGGCTCCAGCAGCCACTCCTGCTCCGGCTCGAAGTTGGCCAGGATCTTCAGCGGCATGTCGGGCAGCAGCGCGAGGTCCTGCTGGCGGCCGATGCGCCAGCGCCGCCGGCCCTGCACCTGCAGCAGGAACACGTCGTAGCTGTCGAAATGCGGCCCGACCCCGCCGCCGTCGCTGGCGTAGCTGATCATCAGGTCGTCGAGCCGCGCCTGCGGCACGAACCTGAACCGCGACAGCAGGTGGTGCGCGCGCTCGTCATGCAGGTCCACGCCCTGCACCAGCAGCGTCCAGTTCGGCTGCGCGAGCGGCGGCAGGCTGCGCCGGCGGAACGGTCCGCGCCGGAACTGCCACTGCCGGCCCGCGCGCGCGACCAGTCGCGACTCGACCTCATCGCGTTCGGCCAGGCCGAACAGCTCGGCGCGCGACAGCAACGGGCGCAGGCCAGGCAGCGCGCCGCGCACCAGCAGCGGGCGCTTTTGCCAATGGCGTTGCATGAATTGGTCCGGCGTCAGGCCGCCGAGCAGGGGGAGCGCTTGTGTGATGTCCATCGGGAGGTGCCACAATTCTCCTATGGAAATCACCCCGCAATGCGTGGTCGCCCTCACGTGGTCGCTGCAGGACACACTGGGCGAAGTGCTGGACGAACTCAAGGAGCCGGTCGAGTTTCTCGTCGGCGGCGAGGATCTGCTCGCGCGGGTCGAGGAAGCGCTGCAGGGCCACGTGCCCGGCGACCAGCTCGATCTGCACCTCGAACCGGAAGAGGCGTTCGGGGACTACGACGAGCAGCTCGTGTTCCTCGAGTCGCGCAGCCTCTTCCCCGCGGAGCTCGAGGAAGGCATGACCTTCGAGGGCCTGCCCGCCGGCGCCCATCCCGACGCGCCCAAGGACCTGATCTACACCGTCACCGAGATCTACCCCGACCACGTGGTCGTCGACGGCAACCATCCGCTGGCCGGCATCGCGATCCGGCTGCACCTGAAAGTGGAGCAGGTGCGCGAGGCGACCGAGGAAGAGATCGGGCGCGGCTCGGCCGGGACCGGCTTCTTCAAGGTGCAGCGCGCCGCGCCGGACGGCGGGCTGCTGCACTGAGCCGAAGAAAAGGGCCGCCGCGGCGCGTGTGCGCCGGGGCGGCCCCGTTCACCTCGGCGCTCAGGCCAGGTAGATCACGCCGTTTTCGATGCGGACGCGGTCGCCCGGGCGCAGGTCGCCGGTGGCGCTGACGTCATAGGTGCGAACCGCGCCCTGGTCGGTCTGCACTTCGATCCGGTAGACCGGGTTGGTGGTGGCGGTGGTGCCCGCAGGCGCCGTGTTCTGGGCGATCCGGTTGCCGGCGACCGCGCCGCCGACCGCGCCCAGGACCGTCGCCGCGGTGCGGCCCGAGCCGCCACCGACCTGGCTGCCCAGCAGGCCGCCGACGATCGCGCCGATGGCCGTGCCCGCGATGTTGCGGCCGCTCGAAGGCGCCACCGGCGTGCCGCTGACCAGCGACACGTTGGTCACGCGGCCGTACTCGACGACCGGCACCTGGGCCGTGGTCGAATAGGCCGGCGACGCCGAGGACGTCACCGGCGCCGGGTTGCCGTACAGGTCGACCGTCGAGCAGGCGGTCATGGCGGCGGCCAGCGTGACCACGCCGGCCAGGGGAAGGAAGCGGAATTTCGAGTTCATGTGGTGCTCCTGGTTAGATGTGATAGATCACGCCGTTGTCGACGCGCACGCGATCGCCGATGCGCAGGTCGCCCGAGGACGGCACGTCGTAGACGCGCGTGCCGCCCTGGTCGGTCTGCACCGTGACGCGGTAGACCGGACCGGTGCCGGTGGCCGCGCCGCGGCCGACCTGGCTGCCGACCACCGCGCCGCCGACGCCGCCGAGCACCGCCGCCGTATCCCGCGTGCTGGTGCCGCCGACCGAGCGTCCGACCTGGTTGCCGATGACGGCGCCGGCCACTGCGCCGATGATGGCGCCCGGCACGTTGACGCCGCTGGACGCCGTGGCGCCGCCCGGGAAGTACTGGATGTTGGTCACGCGGCCGTATTCGAGTCCGGCGGCGGCCGGCGCGGACGTCGCCGGATAGGCGCCGACCGCATTGGGCAGCGTGGGGTTGTAGCCGCACGCGGCCAGGCTGGCCACCAGGGCCGAACCGGTCGCGACGTGGGCAAGACGCGGAATTCGCATTGGACTCTCCTTGTTCTACAGACGGCACAGCCAGCGGCTGCGCCTCGTACGAACGATTAAAGAGTCAGGTTCCCCGACCTGGGCCGCAGGGATCGCCGCGCATTCCTGTAAGAACGCGGGTGGCCGGGCGTAGGAGCCGGCCGATGACGGGCCGGGCGCGGGCCACCGCCGCGCAGCAGCTCAGTGCTTGCCGGTCGAGCCGTAGCCGCCGGCGCCGCGCTCGGTGGCGGGAAACTCATCCACCACATTGAACTTGGCCTGCATCACCGGCACGATCACCAGCTGCGCCAGCCGCTCCATCGGCTGCAGGGTGAAGGCCAGGTCGCTGCGGTTCCAGGCGCTCA
>NZ_DATMHS010000070.1:0-15000 GCF_035554825.1 Ramlibacter sp.
CGGGAACACGCAGGGCATCAGGTTCAGGACCACGCCGCCCAGCAGCGCGCCGAGCAGCGCCGCGATCAACGACAGCGACGCCACCGGCGCCGGCGTCGGCTCGACCGGCGCCGCCGCGGCGTTGCGCAAGGCCGCGGCGAGCGCCGGCGACACGCCGGCCGCGCTCGCTGCCGCCGGCCAGGCGCCGCTGACCTTGGCCTCGGTGCGCCAGCCGCGGTCGCCCGCCGCCAGCACGATCGGCAGCACCCTCGGGGTCGCGCTGCGGTGGCCCGACAGCGGCACCTCGGCGGTCCAGACGTCGCCCTGCCAGCCCTGGCTCCAGCGTCCGGCCGGTTCGACGATCTCGGCGGTCTCGGGGAAGAATTCCAGTGTCTTGCCGCGCAGCGCGGCCGGCAGCCCGGCCACCTTCACCTTGATCGCATTGCCGGCGATTTCGACCTGGCTGGTCCCGTCGATCGGCTGCGGCCGGGCGGCGAAGCTGGCCTGGAAGGCCGGGCCGTTGAGCGCCGTGGTGCTTCGCGCCGGCACGTTCAGCGCGAACTCGCCGTCTTCGGGGATGCACTCCTGGCGGCACACCAGCCAGCTGACCTTGAGCTTGACCGGCAACTCGCCGCCGGCCGAGGGCTTGAAATCCGGGGCGATCGTCAGCGGCACCGGCAGCAGCACCGTGCCTTCATAGCCGTAGTTGGCCAGGTGCCCGATCGGGATCTTCCGGGGCACCGGCCAGGCGATCTCGCCGGCCGTGACGCCGGCCGGCAGCGTCCATTCCAGGCTGGTCGGCAGCCCGGAGTCGCCGGGGTTCTTCCAGTACGTGTGCCACTCGGGCTGATGCGTCAGCTGCAGGCCGAGCCACACCTGCTTGCCGGCGGCGATGCCGTCCGGGGCATGGGCCATCAGCTCGGCGCGCACCCGCTCGGTCTTGACGACGCTGCCGGCGCCGACCTGGGCCTGGGCGGGAAGCAAGGCGATGGCCGCGGCCGCCAGCAACAAGGCGCGCGCGGCGGCAAGGGCAGGGCCGGCGAGGCGGTGGGCGGAAGACATCATGATGATCGGTGGAGCTCTGCGGTAGGAGGGAAGTTCCGTCAGGCAAAGCCCAGGACGACGCGCCGGGTGGTGGCGCTCTTCTTCTCGATCTTGGTGACGACCACCCCGCCGATCTCGGCGGTGTTGGCGACATGGGTGCCGCCACAGGGCTGGAAGTCGATGTGCGATTCGCCGCCGATGCGGATCGTGCGCACCCGGCCGGTGCCGCGCGGCGGCTGCACCGACATGCTCTTGACCAGCGCCGGATTGGCGTCGAGTTCCTCGTCGCTGATCGAGCCGACGTCCACCGGCAGGCCGGCCGCCACCAGGCGGGCGATGCCGGCGGTCAGCAGCTCCTTGTCGAGCGGATCGGTCATGTTGAAGTCCAGCCGCGCATATTCCGGCGTGATCGAGCAGCCGTTGACGAGCTGCGGCACCAGATGGCACAGCAGGTGGGTGCTGGTGTGAAAGCGCATCAGCTTGTGGCGCCGCGCCCAGTCGACGCGCGCGGTGACCAGCGCGCCCGGCTGCAGCCGGCCGAGCAGCGCCTCCTGGCCGGGCGCGGGCACGTGGATGATGTCGGCCGTGGGGCGACCCTCTTCGTCCTTGCCCTTGCGCGTATCGGCGATCGCCAGTTCGCTGCCGTCAGCGAGCACCAGCACCCCCGCATCGCCGGCCTGGCCACCGCCGAGCGGATAGAAGACGGTGCGGTCCAGCGCGATGCCCTGTTCGCCCAGGGCCGTCACCGTCGCCGTACATTCCTTCAGATACGCGTTTTCGCGGAAGAGGTCCTGTGTCATGCCGTTATTTTCGCGTGTCCGGCGGATGCCCCGTTGGATGTATGTCATGCGCACCCGGTCCGTGCAGGGTCTGGGACTGGCGCTGCTGGCCGGCGGCCTGGCGGGGTGCGGCGACATGGCGCGGCTGCCGCCCGGCGCGGACGAAGGCCCGCGGCCGACCCTGCCGTCGCCCGGGAAGGCGCTGGTGCCGACGGTCCAGGTCGCGCCCGCGATCGGCTGGCCGCCGGGCATGGCGCCCAAGGCGGCCAGCGGCTGGGCGGTGGGGCCATTCGCCGCCGGCCTGGATCACCCGCGCTGGTTGTACGTGCTGCCCAACGGCGACGTGCTGGTGGCCGAGAGCAATGCGCCGCCAAAGCCGCAGGACGGCCAGGGCATCAAGGGCTTGGTCATGAAGCTGATGATGCGGCGGGCCGGGGCGGGCGTGCCGAGCGCCAACCGGATCACCTTGCTGCGCGATGCGGACGGCGACGGCCGGGCCGAACTGCGCAGCGTTTTTCTCTCGGGGCTGAACTCGCCCTTTGGCATGGCGCTGGTTGGCAACGAGCTGTTCATCGCCAACGCGGACGCCGTCGTCAAGGTGCCATACCAGCGCGGCCAGACGCGGGCGGCGGCGCCGCCGGTCAAGGTGGCGGACCTGCCCGGCGGTCCCATCAACCACCACTGGACCAAGAACCTGCTGGCAAGCCGCGACGGCCGCAAGCTGTACGCGACCGTCGGCTCCAACAGCAACGTGGCCGAGCGCGGCCTGGAAGCCGAGGCCGGCCGCGCCGCGATCTGGGAAATCGACGTGGCCAGCGGCGCCAAGCGGCTGTTCGCCAGCGGCCTGCGCAACCCGAACGGACTCGCCTGGGAGCCGGCCACCGGGGTGCTGTGGACGGTGGCGAACGAGCGCGACGAACTTGGCAGCGACCTCGTGCCCGACTACCTGAGCGCCGTGCGCGAGGGCGACTTCTTCGGCTGGCCGTGGAGCTACTGGGGCGGCCACGTCGACGAGCGGGTGCGGCCGGCGCCGGCGGACATGGTGGCCAGGGCGCGCGCCCCGGACTATGCGCTGGGAGCCCACGTGGCGGCGCTCGGCCTCGCGTTCGCGGACGGCCGGCAGCCGGCGCCGTTTGCCAGCGGCGCCTTCATCGGCGAACACGGCTCCTGGAACCGGCGCCCGGCCAGCGGCTACAAGGTGGTGTTCGTGCCGTTCCAGGCCGGCCGGCCGGTCGGCACCCCGGTCGACGTCCTCACCGGTTTTCTGAGCGCCGCCGGCGAGGCGTACGGCCGGCCGGTGGGCGTGGCAATCGACCGCCGCGGCGCGCTCCTGGTGGCCGACGACGTGGGCAACGCGATCTGGCGCGTGGCGCCGCGCTGAGGATCAGCGGCGCGGCAGCGGCAGCGCGGTCTTGTAGCGCACCTGCTTGAGCGCGAAGCTGGAGCGGATCTTCTCGATGCCGGGGATCGGCGTCAGCTGCTCCAGGATGAAGCGCTCCAGCTCGGCGATGTCGCGCACGGCCACGCGGATCAGGTAGTCGCTGTCGCCGGTCATGAGATAGCACTCCATCACTTCCTCGTGCTCGGCGATGCGGCGCTCGAACTCCGCCAGCGAATCCTTGGCCTGCTCCTTGAGGCTGATCGAAATGAAGACATTCAAGCCGAGGCCGACCGCCTTCGGGTCCGCCAACGCCACGTAGCGCTGGATCACGCCGGCCGATTCCAGTGCTTTGACCCGCACCAGGCAGGGCGAGGGCGACAGGTGCACCCGCCGGGCCAGTTCGACATTGGTCAGCGAACCGTCCTGCTGCAGCTCGGCAAGGATTCGCAGGTCGATCGCGTCCAGCTGCATGAAGTGCTCCCAATCTTCGATGGGTCGGCATTTTATGCTGCGGATGGGCTCTTCGAAGCACATTTGCAAACCCCTATTTGGCGGCCGCCTTCCTACAGTGGCGCATGACCGATCACAGCATCTCCCGCTTCCTCGCCGCCGATGCCGCGGACGTCGACCCCCTCGAAACCGGTGAGTGGCGCGATGCGTTCCTGGCGTTGGTGGCCACCCACGGCCCGGCGCGGGCCCGCTTCATCCTCGACCAGCTGGCGGCGCTGGCGCGCGGACCGCATGTCGGCTGGTCGCCCGAGCTGGTGACGCCTTACGTCAACACCATCGACGTCGACCGCCAGCCGGCCTTTCCCGGCGACCTCGCGATCGAGGAGAAGCTGGCTTCGCTGATGCGCTGGAATGCGCTGGCCATGGTGGCACGGGCCAACATGGCGTACGGCGAACTCGGCGGCCACATCGCCAGCTACGCCAGCGCCGCCGACCTGTTCGAGGTCGGCTTCAATCATTTCTTCCATGGCCGCAGCGAGCAGCATGGCGGCGACCTCGTGTTCTTCCAGCCGCACAGCGCGCCCGGCGTGTATGCCCGCGCCTACCTGGAAGGCCGGCTCACCGAAGCCGACCTGGCCCACTACCGGCAGGAAATCACGGGGCCGCGCCACGGCGCGCGCGGCCTCTCGAGCTATCCGCATCCCTATCTGATGCCGGACTTCTGGCAGTTCCCGACCGGCTCGATGGGCCTGGGCCCGATCAGCTCGATCTACCACGCGCGCTTCATGCGTTACCTGACGCACCGCGGCCTGCTCGATTGCACCGGCCGCAAGGTCTGGGGCGTCTTTGGCGACGGCGAGATGGACGAGCCGGAGAGCATGAGCGCGCTCACGCTGGCCTCGCGCGAGCGGCTGGACAACCTGGTGTGGGTCGTCAACTGCAACCTGCAGCGGCTGGACGGACCGGTGCGCGGCAATGGCCGGATCATCGAGGAGCTGGAGAAGCTGTTCCGCGGTGCCGGCTGGAACGTGATCAAGCTGGTCTGGGGCAGCGACTGGGACGGCCTGTTCGCCCGCGACGTGACCGGTGCCCTGACACGGGCGTTCGCCAGCACGGTGGACGGGCAGATGCAGACCTTCGCGGCCAAGGACGGGCGCTTCAACCGCGACAACTTCTTCGGCCAGAACGAGGAACTGGCCCGGCTGGCCCAGGGCATGACCGACGAGCAGATCGACCGGCTCAAGCGCGGCGGCCACGACCTGGTGAAGATCCATGCCGCCTACGCGGCGGCGGCCGAGCACGTGGGCGCCCCGAGCGTGATCCTGGCCCACACCAAGAAGGGCTACGGCATGGGCTCGGCCGGGCAGGGCCGGATGACCACCCACAGCCAGAAGAAGCTCGATGGCGCGGCGCTGATCGAATTTCGCAACCGCTTCAATTTGCCGATCTCGGACGAGCAGGCGCGCAGTCTCGAATTCTTCAAGCCGCCGCCGGACAGCCCCGAGCTGCAGTACCTGCACGCGCGCCGGGCGAGCCTGGGCGGCTACCTGCCGCAGCGGCAGTCGGCGGCGGCGCCGCTGCCGGTGCCGGAACTTGCTTCCTACGGCTCGTTCGCGACCGCTGCCGCCGGCAGGGAGATGTCGACCACGATGGCCTTCGTGCGGCTGCTCGGCAGCCTGCTCAAGGATGCGCAGCTGGGGCCGCGCATCGTGCCGATCGTGGCCGACGAGGCCCGCACCTTCGGCATGGCCAACCTGTTCAAGCAGGTCGGCATCTATTCCAGCGTCGGCCAGCGCTACGAGCCGGAAGACATCGGCTCGGTGCTGTCCTACCGCGAAGCCCTGGACGGCCAGATCCTGGAGGAAGGCATCAGCGAGGCCGGCGCCATCGCCAGCTGGACGGCCGCGGCCACCAGCTACAGCGTGCACGGCCTTGCGATGCTGCCGTTCTACATCTACTACTCGATGTTCGGCTTCCAGCGCGTCGGCGACCTGATCTGGGCGGCGGCGGACCAGCGGGCCCGCGGCTTCCTGCTGGGCGCGACGTCCGGACGCACGACCCTGGCCGGCGAGGGCCTGCAGCACCAGGACGGCAGCAGCCATCTGGTCGCCGCCACGGTGCCGAACTGCCGCGCCTACGACCCCGCCTTCGCCGGCGAAATGGCGGTGATCGTCGATCGCGGCATGCGGGAGATGCTCATCGACCAGCACGACGTCTTCTACTACGTCACCCTGATGAACGAGAACTACGCCCAGCCCGACCTGCCGGCCGGGGTGGAGGACGACGTGATGCGCGGCTGCTACCGCTTCGCGAGCTACCAGGCGCAGGACGGCGGCAGCGCGCCGCGGGTGACGCTGCTCGGGTCCGGGGCGATCCTGACCGAAGTGGTCGCGGCGGCCCGGCAGCTGGCGGCCGCCGGCGTGGCCTGCGACGTGTTCAGCGTGACGAGCTGGAGCGAACTGGCACGCGAGGGACAGGCGCTGGAGCTGCGGTCACTGGCCGGCGAAGCGGCGGCGCTGCCGTTCGTCACCCGGCAGCTGGCGGGCAGCGCAGGCCCCGTCATCGCGGCCAGCGACTACGTGCGGGCGGTGCCGGAAAGCATTCGCGCCTTCATCCCGGCGGGGCGCCGCTACCTCACGCTCGGCACCGACGGCTTCGGGCGCAGCGACACCCGGGCGGCGCTGCGCGAATTCTTCGGCGTGGATGCGGCGGGCATCGTTCGGGCGGCGCGCGCCGCCTTGCCGAGCCCGTGACGCTGCCGCCGGGGTGACAAATCCCGGGCCGGCACTACCATCGGGGGCATGACGACTTCACGCTTCTGGGCCGACCTCGGCACCCGCGATTTCGAGCGGTTCGATCCGGCGCGCACCGTCGCCGTGCTGCCGCTGGGCGCCACCGAGCAGCATGGCCCGCACCTGCCGCTGGCGGTCGATCAGGTGCTGGTGGACGGCGTGGTCGCGGCGGCGTTGCCGCACCTGCCGGCGCAGTTGCCGGTGCTGTTCCTGCCGACGCAGCAGATCGGCTACAGCCCGGAGCACGGCCGCTTCGACGGCACCCTCACCGTTTCGGCCAGCACGCTGATCGCGATGTGGACCGACATCGGCCAGTGCGTCGCGCGCGCCGGCCTGCGCAAGCTGCTGCTGCTCAATGCCCACGGTGGCCAGGTGAGCCTGATGGACATCGTCGCGCGCGAGTTGCGCGGCCACTGCAAGCTGATCGTGTACAGCTGCAGCTGGTGGAACCTCCCGCTGGGCGACGCCGTGACCGGCCTGTTCACGCCCGAGGAGCACCGCTTCGGCGTGCATGGCGGCGAGATCGAGACTTCGCTCATGCTGGCGCTGCGGCCGCAGCTGGTCGACATGACGCAGGCCCGCGACTTCACCTCCGCCTCGCAGCACCGCGCCAGCCAGTACCCGATCCTGGGCGACGGCAAGAGCGCCAAGCTCGGGTGGCAGATGCAGGACTACAACACGCGCGGCGCCGCCGGCCGTGCCGCGGCCGCCACGGCGGACAAGGGCCGGGCCCTGGTCGAGGCCGCCGGGCTCAAGCTCGCCGCCCTGCTGCAGGAGTTTTCGAGCCTGCCGCTGTCGACCCTGGTCGACGACGCCCAGCCCTGACGGACCGCGCGGCCCGGACATCGGCAGCGTCCTACGAGAGCTTGCGAGGGGACCGACAGCACGCCGGCGCGCGCACGCTAGATTGGCTCCATCCCCGGCGACGGCCGGCGGCAACCAATCGCAAGGAGTACCAGATGGCGACAGTGGCAGACGTGATGACCCGCGGCGTGCGGACGATGACCCCCTCGGACACCGTGGTCCATGCGGCGCAGGCGATGGACGAGCTGAACGTGGGCGTGATCCCCGTGTGCGACGGCGAGAAACTGGTGGGCATGGTCACCGACCGCGACATCGTGGTCCGCGGCGTTGCCCAGGAAGCCGACCCCAGGACGCTGAAGCTGGCCGACGTCATGAGCACCAACGTGCGCTGTGTCACGGAGGACGAGGACATCGACAGCGTGCTCGGTGAGATGGCCGACACCCAGATCCGGCGCATGCCGGTGGTCGATGGCCAGCAGAAACTGGTGGGCATCGTCACCCTGGGTGACATCGCGGCCAAGGACGTCGGGGACGAGGATGAAGTGGCGGTGTCGCTCGGCGACATCTCCTCGCCGGCGGAGCCGGACCGTTCCGGCCAGTCGCAGGCCAGCGGCCCGGCCGGCGGCGGCTCGGCCTCGGGCTCGGCCCGGCCGCGGCGCCAGTCGAAGTAGTCGCCGCAGGCGTTCCCTGCTCGAGCGCGCAAGCTCGCGGGCCCGGAACGGCCACTGCAACGCAACTCGAGCGTTGCACCACCCCCACGTGCGGGCAGCCTTTTGCACGAACCTGTGACGGCGGACACAATCCCGTCACGCCGCGGTTCCTACACTGGGTGCAGGAAGGAGCCGCAATGCGATTTTCAGCCGCCATCCAGCAGATCGGGTTGCCGCACCCGGCGCCCGAGCCGGTGCAGCCATCGAACGTCACGCCGTTGACCTCGGGAGCGGCGCCGCATCCCGAGCCGGCCGTGGCCGCTGCCGGTGAGGGGCCCCTCGATCTCGATCAGCGGGTCCGTCTGTCCGGCGAGTGGTAACGCCCGGCCGACCTGCGCCGGCACCGGCCGCGGCCGTGTCCAGCACGAGCGACTCAGCTCGTAGGAAGCGACTCACGTCGCCACAACGAAAAGGGCGTCCGCGGACGCCCTTTTTCGTGGGACGACGACCCCCGATCAGCTGTTGCCGCCGGAGGTGCCGCCATGCGAGGAACTGCCGGCGTTGTTCTTGGAGCGGTTGCTCTGGCTGCGGGCCTGACCGCCCTTGCGGCCTGCCTCGCGCGCCTCTTCCGAGGTGAATTCGTGGGCCGTGCCCTTCTCGTGGGCGGCGCGACCGCCTTCGCTCGCGATCTCGCGCTGCCGCTGCGGGTCCATCGAGGCGAAGCCGCGGTTCGACTTGCCGCTGCTGCTCTGGTTGCCCTGGTTGCCCTGGTTGTTGGATGCCATGTGGGATCTCCTGACAGAAATGGGAGTGGAAAGATCATGACTGGCGGGTCGCCAGCCATGTCGTGATTGAGCGTTCGCCGCGCGCGCACGCTCGTCAGGAAGCCAAAACGCCGAGTGTAGGACGTGGCCTTGCCCGGTTACCGTTGGTAGCTATCAGTTCCGTAGCATCCCGGCCAGCCGTGGAAAGAGTTCGGCGACCTCGGGCGTGATGCCCGTGGGACGGGCGCCGGAAGCCAGCACGGTGGCGAGCAGGCGATCGAACTGGGCCGCCGCCGGCAGCACCGGCCCGAAGAACACCGGCCGCCCCGCCGCTGCGATCAACAAGGTGGGAAAGGTCTCGACGTCGACATCGCCCATGGCCGCCGCCTCGTCCTCGACGTCGACCCATGCGAACCGTACCGAGGGATGGCCGGCGGCGGCGCGCTCGAAGGCAGGACGCCACTCGCGGCAGACGCCGCACCACTGGGCGCACAGACAGATCACCCAGTGGTCGCGCCCGGGCTCGTCGGCGGTCGGTTCCATTCGGGCCAGTGTAGCAAGCGGCCCGTGGCGCCCGAGGTGCGGGCGCTCAGGTGTAGGTGACCCAGTGCGCGAAGTCGGGGTGTTCCAGATGCGGGATCGCGTTGTAGCAAACCAGCATGTGGCGCTTGGGCGTGAACGCGAATTCCGTGATGGAGGTATTGCGGATGCGCATGTTCAGCTCGATCGTGGTCTCGGGGCTGGTGCCCAGCACCTGGCCGACCGCGGTCGAGATCGGGCCGCCGCTGGTGACCACCAGCACGCTCTGGCCGTAGTGGTTGGCGCGGACGTGGTCGAGTGCGCCGGCGACCCCGGCGGCGAATTCGCTGTAGGTCGGCATGCCCTTGGGGCTGACCACGCCCGCCATCCATTGCGCCAGGCCGTCGCGCAGCAGCCGGAAGTGGTGCCGGTAGCGCTCCGGCGAGTCCGGCCGTTCCAGGGGATGCGGGTGGATCGCGGCGATGACGGCGGCGCTGTCGTACTCGTTCAGGCCTTCCCACTCGAGATGCTCGCCGGCGTGGCTCATGCCCTCCAGGATGCCGGCCAGCGTCTGCTTGTGCCGGCGCAAGGTGCCGGCGATCAGCCCGTCGAAGCGGATGCCCTTCTGGCCGAAGTACTCCCCGAGCCGGAGGCTCTGGCGCCGACCGAGGTCGCTGAGGTTGTCGTAGTCGTCGGCGCCGAACGAAGCCTGGCCGTGGCGCACGAGGTAAAGCGTTCCCATTGCGTTCATTCTCCCCGCGCCCGTGCGGCGCCGCCAGTCACGGCGGCGACCGCATTCGCCACGGCCCCGCGCATGCCATCGCCGGAATGGTGCAGCTCCGGCGCGGTACGCCGAGCGCCTGGCGCGCCGCCCCCGGGGCTTGTGCTCGAGGCGTTCCCCGCCTCACGGAGCCGGGGAGCGACGGCTCAAAACAGCACGGTGCCCGTGATGCAGCTGACGCAGTCGCCGCCAACCCAGACCTGCCCCTGGCCATCGCGCTGCACGTGCACCCGGCCAGCCCGCTCCAGGCAGGCGCCTTGCGCCGCGACGTAGTGATCCGGCAGCCGGCCTTCCTCGATCAGCCACTGGGCCAGGCCGGCGTTCAGGCTCCCGGTCACGGGGTCCTCGGGCACGCCGATGGGTGCGGCGAAGCCTCGCACCTCGAGGTGGTGACCGGACCCGTCGGCATCGCGGTAGAGCGCGGCGACGCCGACCTTCTGGCCGAGCCGGGCCAGTTGGGCATGGTCGGGCGCCAGTCGCAGCACCGTTTCCGGTTGCGCCAGCAGCAGGCCGAGCCAGACCGGGCCGTTGTCGAGCACCTGCGCGGCGAGCACATCGCCGCTCGCCAGGCCCAGTGCGGCGAGCACCGGCGCCAGAGCCGCCGGATCGGCCGCGCCGCGCCGCAGCGGCGGCGCCCGGAAGGCCAGCCGGGCGCCCTCGCGGCGCAGGTGCACCAGGCCCACCTCGCACTCCTGCACCACGAAGCCGCTGTGGCGCGGCCTGCCGCCGTGCTCCAGCCAGGCGTGGCAACTGCCGAGCGTCGGGTGACCGGCGAACGGCAGCTCGCCGCCTGGCGTGAAGATGCGTACGCGGTAGTCGGCCTCGGGCGAGTGCGGCGGCAGCAGGAAGGTCGTCTCGGACAGGTTGGTCCAGCGCGCGAAGCGCTGCATCTCGTCATCCGACCGATCACTGCCATCGAGCACCACGGCGACCGGATTGCCGCGGTACGGCTGCGCAGTGAAGACGTCGACCTGCTTGAAGGGGCGGTGCTGGGCCTGGTTCATGCTGCGCACTGTAGCGTGCAGCCGCCGGTCGCGCCGCTACAACATTTCGTCGGGCGCGAACGGGGCGATCAGACGCGCCAGCAGCCGCAGCTTGGCGCTGGCATCGGGCTCCGAGCGCGCGCTGCGAAACGGTGCGCCTGGCGGTGCTTCCCAGACCAGGCGCCCGTCCCGCAGCTGCAGGCGATATGCGCCCTCGGCAAGGGTCGTTTCCACCTGGCGCACCGCTTCGCGCGACAACGCCGCGCCGCGAATCAGGAGGGCGACCTCGCTGTTCTTGCGCTGCGAACGCAGATCGAGATTCATCGAGCCGATCACCGCCAGCCGCTGATCGATGATCACCGCCTTCGAGTGCAGGCTGGCGCGGGAGCTCGCGCTCTTGGAGCCGCCGCCGCCGGAGCCGGGCAGCGGCGTGGAGCCCAGCCCCGTCATCGTGCCTTCCTGGCTGGCGCGCATCTCGTGCAGCTCCAGTCCCAGCGCCAGCAGCGCGTCGCGGTAGCGCGCGTAACCGGCATGCGCTGCCGGCGCATCGTTGGAGGCGAGCGAATTGGTGAGCACGCGGATGCGAATCCCCCTGCTGCGCAGTTCCCGGAACACCGCCATCATGACCGGTCCCGGCACGAAGTACGGGGACACGATCAACACGTCCTGGCGGGCCTGCCGCATGAGGTTGAGCAAGCCGTCCACCACTGTTTCGCCGGCGTCCGCTTCATCGTCGTCGGGGCCGATCTTGGCCGGCGCGTCCGCCAGCAGCACGGCCGGCGCCCAGACCACGGGCAGCTGGCGCAGGTCCATCGCCGGCGCGGCGGTCACGGCCACGGTGCTCGTGACGCTCGGCAGGATGGTGGCGGTGGGGGTGACCGGCGGGATGCTCGGGGCGGGCGCCGGACGGGGGCGGGAGGCGTCGGGCTGGGGCGGCTCGACCGGCTGCCGCACCGCTTCGAGCTCCTGCGGCGCGACCAGGGTCTGCATCGGATAGGCCAGTTCGTCGTTCCAGTAGCGGTCGAAGCTCGCCGACATGTCGCGCACGATGCGACCGAATGCGAGCACGTCCAGGTCCACGAAGTTGCTCTTGTCGTCGCCGCCGAAGTAGGCGTCGCCGAGGTTGCGACCGCCGGTGATGCCGACCGCGTTGTCGGCGATGAACAGCTTGTTGTGCATGCGCTTTTGCAGGCGCCCGAGGTCGTGCAGCGACGTGAAGAGGCGCCCGAGGAGGGACCGGCGCGAGCCCGGCAGCGGATTGAACAGGCGCATCTGCACGTTCGGCTCGAAGGCCAGCCGCAGCACCTGCGCGTCCTTGCCCACCGTATTGAAGTCGTCGAGCAGGATGCGGACGCGCACACCGCGGCGCGCCGCGTCGCGCAGCGCCTGCAGCAGCACCTCGGTGCTGTGGTCGGCGTGGATGGCGTAGTACTGCAGGTCCAGCGTGCGCTGGGCCTCGCGGATCAGCGCGAGGCGGCTGGAATACGCCGCGTCGACGTTCTCCAGGAGCCGGAAGGCGGAGTCGCTGCGGGCACTCTCGCGCTCGCGGCGCTCCTGCACCAGCCGCCCGAGCGCCGTCTGCTCCGGCGCGGTGAGGGCGGTCGATGGCGTGCGCCCGGTATTGCTGGGAAGGCTCGCGCAGCCGGCGGCGCCGGTGGCGAACACGACGGCCACCGCGCAGCGCCAGACCCCGGCCCACGGCCACGGTGGCGCGGCGGGACGGCTGGGATCGGCGGACGTCGTCATGTCCAGCCACTGTAGCGGCCACCGCGGTCGCCGGGGCCCAGTGTGAGTCAGCCGTGGGCGGCAGTTTCTGCCGGACAGGAGCTACGGCGAGCTCAGCGCTTCCCAGCGCTCCAGCGCGGCCATCAGTTCGTCTTCGATCGCGGCGCTGCGCTCGGCCAACTGCACGGCGCGTTCCGGATCGTCGCGGTACATGGCGCCGTCGGCCAGCGCGTCGTTGATGTCGCGCTGCTCTTCCTCGAGCGACTCGATCAGCCCCGGCAACCCTTCGAGCTCGCGTTGTTCCTTGTAGCTGAGCTTGCGTTTGGCCGGCGTGCCGGCCGCCTTGTTGCCTTGGGGTGCCGGTTCCGGCGCGACCGGGCGCGGCGCCTCGGCCGCGGGCGCCGCCGCGAGCGCCTGCGATCGGCGCGACTGCGTCAGCCAGTCCTGGACGCCGCCTTCGTACTCGCGCCAGCGGCCCTGGCCCTCGAACACGATGGTGCTGGTCACCACGTTGTCCAGGAACGCGCGGTCGTGGCTCACCAGGAAGACGGTGCCGTCGTAGTTCTGCAGCAGGTCCTCGAGCAGCTCGAGCGTGTCGATGTCGAGATCGTTGGTCGGCTCGTCGAGGACCAGCACGTTGGCTGGGCGGGCGAACAGCCGCGCCAGCAGCAGGCGGTTGCGCTCGCCGCCGGACAGCGATCGCACCGGCGAGGCGGAACGGGCCGGCGAGAACAGGAAGTCGCCGAGGTAGCTCTTCACGTGCTTGCGCTGGCTGCCGATCTCGATCCATTCGCTGCCGGGGCTGATGAAGTCCTCCAGTGTCGCGTCCAGGTCGAGCGTTTCACGCATCTGGTCGAAGTAGGCCACCTGCAGATTGGCGCCCTGGCGCACCTTGCCGCGGTCGGGCTGCAATTCGCCGAGGATCAACTTCAGCAGCGTCGTCTTGCCGGCGCCGTTGGGCCCCATGAGACCGACCTTGTCGCCGCGCAGGATGGTGGCGCTGAAGTCGCGCACGACCACCTTCTCGCCGAAGGACTTCGACACGTCGGTGAGTTCGGCGACGATCTTGCCGCTCGGCACGCCGGAGGCCAGGTCCATGCGCACGCTGCCGAGCGCTTCGCGCCGCGCGGCGCGGCGGGCCCGCAGCTGATCGAGCCGGCCGATCCTCGCCTGCGCGCGGGTGCGGCGCGCTTCCACCCCCTTGCGAATCCAGACCTCTTCCTGCGCCAGGAGCTTGTCGGCCTTGGCGGCGACGACGGCCTCCTGCGCGAGCTGCTCTTCCTTCTGCAACTGGTACTGGCTGAAATTGCCGGGATAGGAGCGCAGCTTCCCGCGGTCCAGTTCGACGATCCGCGTCGCGACCCGATCGAGGAAGACGCGGTCGTGGGTGATCGTCACCAGGCTGCCCTTGAAGGCGATCAGCAGGTCCTCCAGCCACTCGATCGAATCCAGATCCAGGTGGTTGGTCGGCTCGTCCAGGAGGAGCACGTCGGGACGTCGGACCAGGGCCTGGGCCAGCGCGACGCGCTTTTTCGTCCCGCCCGACAGGGTGCCGATGACGGCGTCGGGATCGAGGTGCAGGCGATGCACGGTTTCGCGGATGCGCTGCTCGAGGTTCCAGCCGTCTTTGGCCTCGATCTGGCCTTGCAGCCGGTCCAGGTCGCCGCTGCCGTGGCTGTACTGGTCGACAAGGGCGATGACGTCGGCAACGCCGGCGCGCACCTCCGCCGCGACGGTCCTGCCAGGATCGAGCGCCGGCTCCTGGGCGACGTACGCGACGCCGAGCCCTTGCTGGAACTGCAGCGTCCCATCGTCGGGCCGCTCGAGGCCGGCGAGGATCTTGAGCAGCGAGGTCTTGCCGGCGCCGTTGCGGCCGATCAGGCCGACCCGCTCGCCGGACTCCAGAGAAAAGTCGGTGTGATCCAGCAGCGGTACGTGCCCGTAGGCCAGCTGGGCGTTCAGAAGGGTGAGGACGGCCATGAGCGGGGGATTATCGAGGGCCCAGGCCGCGCAGGCGTCGCCGCGCCACCGTCCGGCGCTGCGGTGCGGGGGAAACAAGTTCACACGGGGCCGCGGAACTTCGGACGGCAGCTCGCGCTCAGATCGAGCGTCCGGCGGGGGCGCGCTGTCAACGCGGCTCGTCCGGCGCTTGCCCGAAAAAAAGTTTTGGCGACGGACTGGCAAGCTGCCAAAAGGCGTGCTACAGTCTATGGCTCTGCTGACGAGTGCAGCGGCTGAATCGCTAACCGATCTGGCCCCTGACGAAATCGGTAGAAACCCTCAAGTTTGACAGGACTTAGCAAAAACTGTCATAATTCAAGGCTTCGCTGATCGCAGCAAAGCAGACGA
>NZ_DATMHS010000071.1:0-43359 GCF_035554825.1 Ramlibacter sp.
CCGTCCTTGATGAAGGCCGCTTCCCCGAGCACGGAGCCGTACGAGATGACCAGGTCGCGATCGTCGCGCAACCGGTCCTCGAGGTCCTTCTTCGGGCGCTTTTCCATCAGGACGAAACGCAGGAAGTCGCGGTCATCCGCCAGGGGCAGCACGAACTTCTCGTTGACGCCGAAGGCCGCGGTGAACATCACGCCCTGCGTCGCGTCCACCATCCGGTTCGCGTACCACTGCAGCATCCCCGCCGTGTGCCGCGGCGAGAACACCGGCGTGATCGAACCTTCCTTCGGCTCCTCGACCGGATGGGGGCTCACCTTGGTCGACGCCTCCTTCGACGGGAAGGACTTCGGATTCTTCGAGATCGCCTCCCAGTATTCCAGGAATTTCGCGGCCAGCTTCGGGTGGCGGTTGATCCGGTGGCCGACGTTCGACTGGCCGAGGAAGCCGGACGAGGTGATGTTGGTCGAGCCGGTCCAGATCGACTGCGGCTGGCCCCGCTTGTCGAGGCGCACCATGAACTTGTTGTGCGGGATCTTCGGCACCGTGCGCTCGAAGAGGACCTGCACGTTGCCCACCTTCTTGCGCAGCTCGGCGGCCGCCACCGCCTTGCGGTTGACTTCGGTGCCATGGAAGCAGATGCGCACATCGACGCCGCGGTCGATCGCCGCCTTGAGGGCGTTGAGAACCGGCTTGTACGTGAACTCGTACAGGCAGCACCGGAGCCCCTCGCCCTCGGGAATCTCGTTGATGAAGTCGAGGCATGCCTCGGCCAGCCCGCGCGAGAGCCACTTCGTCACGGGCTGGGTGAGGTCCTCCAGCTGCTGCGAGCTCGGCTCCACGTCGCCGAACTCCCTGGCGAAATGCTGGCTCGCGATCGCGCCGCGATTGAACCAGACGCCATGGCCTCGCGGGTCGTTCTCGAGTTCGGTCGTGACGGAGATCGTGATCTCGTCGTCCGCCTCGTGCCTCAGCGCTCCGGGCCGGCCGTACGCCGGCACGATCCGGAATTCGTAGGTCGCGCCCGGCTCCGCCGTGTAGTCGCCCCAGAGGAAACTCTGAACCGGATGGTCCGCTGTGGTGAAGACCGGCGGCCGACCGTTGACCTTCTTCCTCGGATTCGGCACGAGCGACTTGAATACCTTCTGCGAGCGCAGCCACTTGCCGGAGTTGGCGGCTCCCTGGCGCGCGCGGTAGAAGGAGAAACCAAGCAGCCCCTCACGCCGCGCCTCGTCGCAGTCCAGCGCCATCAACACGGTCCGCGTGCCGGCGACCACCTTCAGGCGGAACTGGCCATTGTTCGAAGCAGCTGTCTGTCGCATGCGTGCCTCCTCGTCGAGCCCCGGCGCAAGGGAGACACCAGTGCGGCGACGCCGCCGGCTGCGGCCGCACTTCCCGAGCGGGCGCAGGATAGCGCTTCGCCTCCTGCGTGTAAACGGGCGGCCGCATGGCGGCTCCGGCGTCGCGGCGCCGTCGGCCGGGCAGGGCCCCCCGCATCGGCCCGCGCTGGCGCGCAGGAACGCGCCGGCCCGTTGTGGCTTGCGGGGTTCGGGCGCGCTCAGGTCGCGCTGATGCCCTTCTCCCTGACCACCTTGCTCCAGCGCGCGTGGTCGGCGACCAGCCGCTTCTGCATCGCGTCCCCGGGCTGGTACGCCGCGATCGCGCCGGCCGAGAGCAGCTTGGCCTGGATCTCCTTGTCCTCGGCCAGGATGGCCGCCACTTCCTTGCTCACCCGCGCGACCACGGCCGCGGGGGTGCCCGCCGGCGCGATCAAGCCGCCCCAGGAGTCGAAGTCGAAGCTCGGGAAGCCCTGCTCGGAAACGGTCTTCACGCCCGGCAGCATGGCCGCGGCCTTCGGCGAGCTCAAGGCGATGGCGCGCAACTTGCCGGCCTTGATGTGCGGCAGCGCCGCGACCAGGTCGGCGAACATGACGCCCACCTGGCCGCCCAGCAGGTCCGCCACGGCGGGCGCGCTGCCGCGGTACGGCACGTGCTGCATCTCGAAGCTGCCCAGGTCCTTGAGCTGCTCCATCGCCAGGTGCCCAAAGCTGCCGGCGCCGGAGCTGGTGTAGTTCATGGGCACCTTGGATGCCTTGGCGCGCGCCACCAGTGCCTTGAGGGAGTCCACCTCTGGCAGCAGCGAGGGGTTGACCACGATGCCCATGGGCAGGTCGTACACGGTGGCAACGCTCTCGCTCTGGAAGTCCTTCGTCGGATCGTAGGCCGTCGTCTTGTAGAGGATGGGCGCGAGCAAGGCGGGCATGCCGAACATCGACAAGGTGTAACCATCCGCGGGCGACTTGATGAAAGCCGCGGTGCCGATCGAGCCGGAAGCGCCGGGCTTGTTCTCCACAACGATCGAGACGCCGAGACGCTCGGCGAGCTTCTGCGACACGATGCGGGCCGCGGTGTCGGTGGGGCCGCCGGCGGGGAAGGCCACCACCATCTTGATGACGCGGCTCGGCCAGGCGTCGGCGAACGCGGGCAGGCCCAGCGTGGACAGGATGCCGGCGCTGCCGGCGGCGAGACAGTGGCGGCGGGTGATGCGAGTTTGGGTCATGCGGTACTCCGGAGGAATCGTCGGGGGCCGGAGTCTACAGGGCCGGCCCCGCCGGAGGCATTCCGTCGGGGGCCAGGCGCGGGCACGGTCAGACCGTGCCGCGATACGCATCACAGCGTCAGAACACCACGCGGGCCATCGCCAGCCCCGTGGCCACCGCGACGCCGGTGGCGACGATGCCGGGAACCATGAAGGAGTGGTTCAGCACGTACTTGCCGATGCGTGTCGTCCCCGAGAGGTCGAAGTTGATGGCGGCGATCAGCGAGCCGTAGGTGGGGATGAAGAAGTAGCCGTTGACCGCCGGGAACATGCCGATCAGGAACTGAGGCGGCAGGCCAAGCGCCACGCCCAGCGGCATCAGCGCACGGGTGGTCGCTGCCTGGCTGTACAGCAGCACCGACGCGAAGAACAGGCCCAGGGCGAAGGTCCATGGCGCGACCTTCGCCCACTCGCCGATGGCGGGCACGATGACTTCCTTGTTGGCGGCGATGAAGCTGTCGCCCAGCCAGGCCAGGCCGAAGATGCCGATCGTCGCCACGACGCCCGCGCGCAGCGTCGCCGTCTTCGGCACCTCGTCCACCGCCACCCGGCTGGCCAGCAGCATCACGGCGGCGACCGACAGCATCACCAGTTCGATCACGATCGGCATCGCCAGCGCCGACTTGGCGCCCGGCAGCGTGCGCAGCGACGGGAAGAAGCCGAGCAGCACGACCAGCGCCACGCCGGCCAGGAAGATCAGTGCGGAGCGCTTGGCGGCCGGCTTGAGCGGCGCGCGCGCCCCGGGCGCCTGCGGCGGCGGGATGAGGCCGGCCTTCAGGCGGTCCTGGTAGACCAGGTCGTTCTTCAGGTCCTTGCCCATGAACATCGAGACGATGGCGGCGACCACCACCCCGGCCAGGGTCGACGGGACACAGATCATCAGGATCTGCGCCAGGCCCCAGTCCGTCATGCCCTTCTCGGCGAACAGGCCGATCATCGCGGCGGTGGCAGCTGCCACCGGGCTGGCCGTGATCGCCTGCTGCGACGCGATGGTTGCCACGGCCATCGGGCGCTCGGGCCGGATGCCGTTCTGGTGCGCCGTCTCGTAGATCACCGGCAGCAGCGGATAGACGATGTGGCCGGTGCCCGCGAGGAACGTGAAGGTCCACGTGGTCAGCGGCGCCACGATGGTCACGTACTTCGGGTTCGCGCGGATGATGCGTTCGGCGACGCGCACCAGGAAGTCGATGCCGCCGGCGGCGTCCATCACCGAGGCGGCCATGATCACCGCGAGGATGATCAGCATCACGTCGACCGGCGGCGAGGTCGGGTTGACGCCGAAGGTCACGACCAGCACCAGCAGGCCGACCGCGCCCCACAGGCCGAGGCCGACGCCGGCCGAGCGGGCGCCGAGCCAGATGGCGCCCAGCACGACGGCGAATTGAAGAAGGATGGCGAGTGTCATTGTTCCGCTCCTGTCTTCACTTCGCGAATGCGGGTCTGATCAGGTTGTCGAAGGAAAAGACCTGGTCCCACTCCGCTTGTGTGAGCAGCCGGCGCTCGCTCACCACGATGTCGTGCAGCGACTTGCCGGTGTTGAAGCCTTCGCGGGCGATCTCGGCGCACAGCTTGTAGCCGAGCCTGGGCTTCAGGACGGTCACGATGCCCAGCGAGTTGAGCACCATGTCGCGCGTGCGCTCGGCGTTGGCGGTGATGCCTTCGACGCAGTTCAGGCGCAAGCTGTTGACCGCGTTCTCCATCGTCGAGATCGACGTGAAGAGGGCGTAGGTGATCACCGGCTCCATCACGTTGAGCTGCAACTGGCCGGCCGAGGCGGCCAGGGTCACCGTCAGGTCGAGGCCGATCACGAGGAAGCCCACCTGGTTGACCACTTCGGGGATCACCGGGTTGACCTTGCCCGGCATGATCGAGGAGCCCGGCTGCATCTGCGGCAGGTTGATCTCGTTGAACCCGCACCGCGGGCCCGAGGCCAGCAGGCGCAGGTCGTTGCAGATCTTGGTGAGCTTGGAGGAGGTGCGCTTGAGCACGCCGGACAGCAGCACGTAGGCGCCCGTGTCCGAGGTGGCCTCGACCAGGTCGCCCGCCAGGATGAATTTCAGGCCAGTGAGTTCGGACAGGTAGCGGGTGGCCAGTTCCGGATAGCCCGGCGCGGCGGTGACCATGGTGCCGATCGCAGTAGCCCCCAGGTTGATCTCGTGCAGCAGCTGCCGCACTTCCGCGATCCGCTGCACCTCCTCGCCGAGGGTGGTGCCCCAGCCGTGGAATTCCTGGCCGAGCGACATCGGCACGGCGTCCTGCAGGTGCGTGCGCCCCATCTTCAGCACCCGCTCGAATTCCGTGGCCTTGGCGAAGAATGCCTGCTGCAGGCGCGTCAGCGCGTCCGTGTAGCTCGCCAGCCTCAGGATCAGCGCGAGGCGGAATGCGGTCGGGTACACGTCGTTGGTCGACTGGCCGAAGTTGACGTGGTCGTTCGGGCTGACGAACTGGTACTGGCCCTTTTCGTGGCCCAGGTGTTCCAGCGCCAAGTTGGCGATGACCTCGTTGGCGTTCATGTTGGTCGAGGTGCCGGCCCCGCCCTGGATGAAGTCGGTCAGGAACTGATCGCGCATCTCGCCGGCGATGAGACGGTCGCAGCCCGCCACGATCGCGTCGGCGATGGCGGGTTCGAGCGCGCCCAGATCGCGGTTGGCGAGCGCCGCCGCCTTCTTGACATAGCCGAAGGCGCGCACGAATTCGGGTTCGGCCGACATCGGCACGCCGGTGATGCGGAAGTTGTCCATGCCGCGCTGCGTCTGCACGCCGTAGTAGGCGCCCCCGGGAATTGCGCGCTCGCCCAGGAAGTCTCGTTCGGTCCTCACGTTGCCCTTTCGTTGTGTCCTTGTCCTGATTCTTGGAGGGCTGGTTTGCTGGCCGTTTGCTTTGCCTCAAGCGCCCAAACGCTGCGCGCAGCCGGTTCGGCATGGCCCGATGTTTTCTGCGCATGCCGGCGCGGGCTCACCGCAGCGATCCACCCGTCTCACCGGCGGTCCGGCTCCGGCAGGAAAGGCAGCGCGCCGGCCGCGACCGCTTTGGCTGGCGAGGACCGGGAGCCCGCCGGCGAGCCCCGAGAGCGCGTGACCGAGAACAGCCGCGGTGCGCTACTCGAACCAGCCCGCCGCCGTCATCCGCTGCATGGCGAACCGGGCGTAGAGCCGGTAGCCCAGCGGCGACGGATGGACCTCATCGGCATACAGGTAGCCGCTGGTGTCCCCGGTCACCGTGCTGTCCTTCGTGCATCCGAGCGATGAGTTCCCCAACGGATTTCTTGGGGACGTGATGCACGCCGGCGTCGTGGCATTGGCAATGCCGTACTTCGCGGGGTTGGCCGCCTGGTCGCGGCTCTGCGCGAAGGCGTCGAGCACGAGCACCGGCGTGCCTGCCAGGCCGGCCTGCAACTCGGTATTGAACGCCGTCACCAGCGCGGCAACGAGTTGCCGCGTGCCGGCATCGGTGGCCATGGCGAATGGCGTCTGCGCGGCGTCGCCCAGGTTCAGCACCAGGACGTAGCGCGCGCCCTTGTCGAGAACCTGCGTCCTGATGAGCGATGCCAGTTCGGCCCCGGTCCGCCCCATCGCGGCGAAAGCGGCGGCAGTGGCGGCCTGCACCGCGGCTGGCCCGCCGGCGGCGACGGCCGCCTGCACCGGCTGGTCCCAGCCAGCAGCGATCGCCGCGCCGGCGGCCGCCGAACCGCCGCTGGCCGCGGCCGCGATGCCGTAGAAATTCATGAACAGGTCGTTGCCGCCCACGGTGAGGGTGACCAGTTCCGAGCCGCGGTAGGCGCCGCCGGCCCTGGCCAGATGCGTTTGCATCTGGGTGCTGACGGGCGTGGCGAGCAGGCCGATGTTGACCTGGTTGAAGGGCGGCGCCTGGAGCGCGGCGGCACTGGGACTGCCGAACGGGTTGCTCACGCGGGCGCTGCCCTGCGCGTAGTTGGTGCACTCGCCGTGATTGCTGACGGGCGCTCCCGCGAAACCGGGCACGTTCGGCAGCAGGCCGGTTTGCGCCGGACAAGGAGCGGCGATGCCGCTCTCGGCGGCCACGATTTCGGTCCAGATCCTGGCATCCGGGCCGTTCACGGTCCACTTGCCGCCGCCGGCGGCCGCAATCGTGCCCACCTGGTAGGTCCCGACGTCGCTGAGGCTGTCGCCGAAGGACACGATCGAGTCGAAGACACGGCCCGAGTCGCCGCCACCGCAGGCGACCAGCACCAAGGCGGCGCCGAGGGCGGCAAGTTGGAACTTCATCGATTTCATGTTGAGTTTCCCCACGGTCTGCATGAGCCTGGCACTGACGCGCCCTTCCCCTATAGGACGCGCGCCGCGCAGCGCCATGACGCCGGTCAAAGGGACGGCCCGGTCCGGCTCGGCCTCCTGTCGTCCCGTAAGAGTCGTCACAAAGGTCGCCGGCCTCGTCGCTTCCTGACACACATCATGCGGTGCGCGCGCGACTGGTGGACAGTGGGCGGGCACCGGAGGTCACGCCATGGCCAATCGTCGCATCTTCCTCCAATCCGCCGCCGCGGTCGGCGCGGCGTTTCTCGCCGGCGTGCCGCGCCGCGTGCGGGCGTCCGAGGGCGTACGCCTCGCGAAGTTCGTGCAAGCGCTGCGCGAATTCGGCGCCGCCGGCGGCATTCCGCTGGCCGCCAGCGACGGGCTGCGCCGCTGGGGCGGCGCGCCGGTGCAGCACTATGCGATCGCACTGGAGCAGTTCGAGGACCAGTTGCATCCGCAACTGCCCGCCGCCACGCGCCTGTGGGGATACCGGCCGGCCAATGTCGCCGCCGGCGGCAATCTGCACCTGGCCGGCGCGATCGTGGCCGAGCGCGGCACCGCCGTGCAGATCACGGTGACGAACAACCTGCCGGCCCGTCACATCCTGCCCGTCGACGCCAGCGTGCTGGGCGCGGAGCGGGGCCAGGGCGCGAACCACGCGTCGCTGCACCTGCACGGCGGGCTGACGCCGTGGATCAGCGATGGCGGGCCGCATGCGTGGTTCGATCCGGCCGGCCGCTACGGTGACAGCGCCACCGATCCCGCGACCGGCGCCGCCATCTTCCGCGTCCTCAACCCGGCGCTGCGCCCCGGGCAGGCCGAGTACTTCTACCCGAACCAGCAGGGGGCGCGGATGCTGTGGTACCACGATCACGCGCTGGGCATCACGCGTCTGAACGCGTATGCGGGGCTGGCCTCCGCCTACGTGATCACCGACGACTACGAGCGCGACACCATGGGCGTCGGGTACCGGTTGCCGGGCCCGCTCGATCCGCGCACCAAATACCTGGTGTTCCAGGACAAGAGCTTCGTCTCGACCCGCACCGGCAGCGACGATCCCGCGTGGAGCGCGCTGCTGCCCGCCTCGCGGCCGGGCGACCTCTGGTATGCGCACGAGGCCGAAGTCGAACCGGTCCGCGGCCTCGCCTGGCCCGCCCCGCCGCAGCCCTCGTGCGTTCCCGAATTCTTCGGCGGCACGATCCTCGTGAACGGCACGGTCGCACCGTTCCTGGCCGTGGAACAGCGTCAATACCGGCTGCGGATGCTCAATGCGTGCAACGCGCGTTTCCTGAATCCCCGGCTGGTGTATGCGATGGGCACGAGCGGCATCGAGGCCACGGAGCCGCGCGCCGGCCGGGACGGGCCGGCCTTCGTGCAGATCGGCACCGAGGGCGGCTTCCTGCCCGCGCCGGTGATGCTGGGCGGACCGCGCCAGCCGCGGTTGCTGCTCGCGCCGGCCGAACGCGCGGATCTCATCGTCGACTTCCGTGACGTTCCCGCCGGTTCGGTGCTGATCCTCTACAACGACGCACCGGCGCCTTTCCCCCACGGCAGTGCCGAAGAGGACTACCACCCGGGCAACCCGCGCACGCCCGACTCGGTGCCGGGCGCCGCGCCCAACACCCGCACGCTCCTGCAGATCCGCGTCGCCGCCCGCCGCGGCAGCGCCGACGCGCCGATCGCGCTGCCGCCCGGGGGCATGCACAACCCGCTGGACGGACCGTTCCTGGTCGTGCAGCAACCCGGCGTGCCCACGTCCGTGCCGCCCGGCGTGCCGGTGCGGCGGCTGACGCTCAACGAAGGCATCGATGGATTCGGGCGACTGGTGCAAACGATCGGCACCGCCGACCCGGCAAGCCTTGCCGGCAAGCACCAGGCGATGTTCGGGCGCGCCTACGCCGATGCACCGACCGAGGTGGTCGACAACGGCATGGTCGAGGTCTGGGAGATCCTCAATCTCACCGCCGACACCCATCCCGTCCACTTCCACCTCGCCAACGTCCAGCTGCTGTCGCGCCAGGCGTTCAACGTGAATGGCTACGCGGGCGGCGCGCCGCGCTGGGAAGGCCTGCCGACGGCGCCCGATGCCAACGAACTGGGCTGGAAGGACACGGTGCGGATGAACCCGGGCGAGGCCACCCGCGTGATCATGCGGCTGGAATTGCCGCAGGCGCCCTTCGTCGTGCCGCCGAGTCCGCGCACGGGCGGCAACGAATACGTATGGCATTGCCACATCCTCGAGCACGAGGAGCACGACATGATGCGGCCGCTGGTCGTGCGCTGACAGCGCGTCCGCGCAGCCGCGCGCTGCACAATGACGGCATGAACCCGCTGGCACTCCGGATTCCGCCGCTCGCCGTCGTGGCGGTCGCGGCGCTCGCCATCATCGGCGCGGCGCGAGCGGCGCCGGCACTCGCCTTCCGCGTCCCGGGGCAGCCTGTCGCCGCGGCGATCCTGGTGCTGGCGGGCGGTGCCGTCGCGGCCGCCGGCGTGGCGAGCTTCCGGCATCTGCGCACCACCGTGAATCCGATGAGCCCGGAGCGTGCGTCGGCGCTGGCGACCGGCGGCATCTACCGGTATTCGCGCAACCCGATGTACCTGGGCCTGCTCGCCGCGCTCGCGGGGCTGGCGCTGTGGGTGGGTAACGCGCTGTCGCTGGCCGTGCTGCCGGCCTTCGTGGCGTACATGAACCAGTTCCAGATCAAGCCGGAGGAGACGGCCCTCCTGTCGCGCTTCGGCGAGCCCTATGCGCGCTATCGCGCCAGCGTGCGCCGCTGGATCTGACGCGGTCCGGGCCCGGCCGCCGGCGCGCGGTCGGCGGGCGCCGCGAAGCGCGGCTGGCATCGCACGAGAACCTCTTTCTGCATGGCAACCTCCGACAGCGTCGTGGGCGCTTCGCCGACCGCCGTCCCGCTCGAGCGGGAGCACAGTGGCGGCTCCAAAGCGAAAGGATGTTTTCATGAAGCAGAGCAAGACCCGTCTCCTGTGGCCGGCACTGGCCGTCGCCGTTTCCGCGCTGGCGGTGCAAGCCCAGGCGCAGACCAGCAGCGCCGAACGTGACCGCGGCGTTCCCGGCGTCAATGTCGACGTCGGCAAGAATGCCTCGGACAAGGGCCTGCCCGGCGTGGAAGCGGACGTCGGCAAGGACGGTGACCAGAAGAACCTGCCCCGGGCCGACGTCGATACCGGCAAGAATGCCCGCACCGCCCGCGGAGCCGACGTCGACACCCGCGCCTCCGGTGCCTCCGGCACGGGCACGATGCGCAGCGCGCGCGCGGACCGCAACTGATTCCGCTGCCCCGGGGCGCCTGTCCACGGCGCCGCCCGCGCGCCATCTGTGAGAGTGCGGCCCGCACCGGGGCGGGGGCACCTGCCATCCTGCCCCGGCCGCGGTTCGCGCGCCGGCCACCCGCGGTGGCCGGCTGCTTCACTTCCCTGGCCGGCCCCGGCGGGACCCTTTCGTCGGCCTGGCCGGGCTGGGGGCCGAGAGCTCGCGGGCGCCATCGAGCCACTGCAAGGATTCCACCTGGGACAGGAACCGCCTCAAGTAGTCGGGCGACAGCTCGCGCATCAGGTCCAGCGACTGCAGCACCAAGGTGTGGGAGTTGAGCGGGCCGGCATTGGCCGGGCGGCGGGCGGCCGCCAGGTCCACCTGCTGCCGGGCGCGGTGGCGCGACCAGGTTTGCCTGAAGCGGCGCGCGCTCGCCAGCTCGACCCGCTCCGGCGCCGCGCCGTCATAGGCGGTCGCGCCGTCATAGGCGGTCGCGGCGGCACCGCGGATGGACTGATTCAGCAGCGCCAGCGGCGGGCAGGTCGCGGCCGCGCGGGTCGCTGCGAGGCGGTGCACGCCGCGCAGGTCGCCCGCGTCCTGCAGACGTTGCAGCTCGCGGGCCAGTCCGGGCCGCTCGGCGGCCAGGCGCGCCGCCGCCGCGGCCGCCGCCTGCCGGGCGTCGGCCAGGCGCCCGGCGTAGTCGGCCAGCGCGGCCTGCAGCTTGGCGTGCAGCAGCCGGCGCACAGCAAGCGGCTGACCCGGCAGGCGCCGCGCCAGCGCCTCCATGGTGTGGAAGCGCGCCGGGTCCAGCCGCCAGCCGCCGTCGCTGCGCCAGCCTTCGAGCTGTGTCCGCAGCGGCTGCGGGTCGTCCGGCGGCGGGGAGTGCTCGCTCATGGCCGCTTGGGCGCGCCGGCGGACTTGGGACCGGCCGAGCGAGGGACGGGCGCCATCTCCACCCGCCGGTTCAGCGCGCGCCCGCTTTCGCTGGCATTGGAGGCCACCGGCTGCTCGGCGCCGAAGGCGGCGGCGAACACCTGGGACGAGGCCATGCCCTCCTCGATCAGCGCCCGCGTCACCGTCAGGGCCCGCTGCGCCGACAGCTCCAGGTTGTCGGCGAAGCGCTGGTTGCCCTCCTGGATGCGCTTGTCGTCAGTGAAGCCGCTGACCATCAGCATCTCGTTGCGCTCGCCCAGGTAGACCCGCAGCGGATGCACCAGGCTTCGCAGCAGTTGCCGGCCTTCGGGCCGCAGCTGGTCCGAGTTGACCGGAAACAGCACGCTGCCGCTGATGCCGATGCGGCCGTCGTTCAACGTGACCCGGCCCGACGCCAGCGGGACGGCCAGCGCCTGCTCCAGGGCCATGCGCCGCTTTTCCTCGATCTGGCGCTTCTCGACTTCGGCCTGCAGGCTGGCGACCAGATCCATCTGCGCCACCAGCACGCCCAGCAGGATCAGCACGAACGCGCCGAGCAGTCCTGACATCAGGTCGGCGAAGACGGCCCACACCGGCGCGACCTGCTGGCCGGCCGCGTCGCCGTCGTCCAGATCGATCATCCGCGGGCCCCCTCGGCCAGCGCCGGCGCCCGGTCCTGCAGTTGCCGCATGTTCTCGACCAGGCCGTGCTGCGAGGCGATGCTCAGGTCGATGACCTCGCGCGCCTGGGCCACGTAGTAGGCCAGTTGCTCGTCGCTGCGGGCGGTGGACCGGGTGAGCGAGGCCTCGATCCGCTGCAGGCATTCCATCAGCTGCCCGTTGGCGGCCTGGAACAGCTGCACGCCCTGGCCGAAGGCCTCGCCCAGGCTCGACAGCTCCAGCGCGCTGGCCGTCACCTGGGTCGCCATGTCGGCGGCCTGGCCGGCGTGCTCTTGCACCACCTGGCCGAACTGCCCGCCGGCCTCTTTCAGCATCGAGGAGGCGGCGTCCACCAGGGCCTCGATCGCCGCGCGCTGTTCGCCCGCGGCGAGGTTCACGCCCTGCAGCAGGGCCCCGAGTTGTTCCAGCAGCACGCTGCGCTCTTGCAGGGCCAGGTTGTCCCGCTCGGCGATCCGGCTCATTTCCTGCCGCAGCTGGGCGATCACGCCGGCCGCGGCCTGGGGCACCTCGGAAGCGGTGTCCAGCAGACGGGTGATGGGCGCCTCGAGCGCCGCGCCCAGCGTCGCCAGGTGCTGCGCCACGGCCGCCTGCAGTTCGCCCAACCGCTGGACGGCCGCGTCGCCCCGCTGGGTTTCGTCCTGCCGCAGGGCGGCCAGTTCCGTGCGCCACAGGCCCGCCAGTTCGTCCATGCGCTGGCGGTGCTGGCCGACCCACTGCAGCTCGGTGTGGAGCCGCGACTGGACCAGCGCCTCGGACCGGGCGACCAGCCGCGCCACTTCGTCCAGCGTGCGTCCCGCCTGGGCACCGGTGCGTGCCGCCACTTGGCCGGCGCTGTCCTCCAGCGCCAGGCACACCGCCCGTTGCTGCGCGACGGTCTGCTCGCCCACGCGCCTCCACTCGCCCTGCAGCTCGGCGGCCATGGCCTGCAGCGCCTGCGTCCAGGCCTGCAGCCGCTCCTGCTCGGCCGCGGCCTGCGCCGTCTGCGACCGGCCCAGTTGCTCGTGGACCGTGGCCAGCAACGAGCTGCTGCGCTGCTCGAAGCTGTCGGTGAAGGAGGCGAGGCTGCGCCGCAGGTCGCCGCTCAAGGCTTGGTTGGTGCGCGCGTGGTCGTCGAGGGCGGCGGCCCAGGTGTCGGCGACGCGGCGGGCGGTGGCGCCGAACTGCGCCGACAGCGCGTCCACCTGCGCCTGCGCCGCCTCCCCCAGGCGCTCGCGCAGGTGCTGGGACTCCTGCACCACCTGGGCCATCGCGGACGCCACCACCGGCGCGATGCCCTCGCCGGCCGCCTTCGCGCCGGCCGCCAGGCTGTCCTGCAGCGAAGCGCCGACGGTGTGCGCCAGGCCGGTGTAGGCCCGCGTCATTTCGTCATGGAACCGGGCCTGCCGTCCCAGCAGCTGCTCGTCGAGCCGGCGGCTGCGTTCGTCGATCCGCGCCAGCAGCGCGTCGAGCTTGTCGACCACGACCGGCAGCGCGTGGGCCTGCAGCTGGAGCGCCTTGAAGGTTTCCTGGCGCTGGTGGACGAGCGAGAACGGCCGCAAGACCGAGGCGATGCGCCCGTCCAGCTGGCGCGCCAGCTCCAGCCGCTCGCGGCGGGCGATGGCCGACATCAGGCCCAGCATGGCGGAGGCGGCCACGCCGGCGACGGAGGTGCCGAACGCCAGGCCCAGTCCCTTGATGGGTTCGGCCAGCGCCGAGCGGATGGCCTGCAAGTCGGCCGAACCTTCCAGCGCGAACACCGCGCCCTTGAAGGTGACGACCATGCCCAGGAAGGTTCCCAGCATGCCCAGCATGACCAGCAGCCCCACCAGGTAGGGCGTGAGCGCGGGGCCGGGCAGGCCGCCGCCGGCGCCTTCGACGCGCGAGCGCACCGCATCGCGCAGCGTCGGCGGCACCCGGGCCAGCCACTGGTCCAGGCTGGCCCCAGACTGGGGGCTGTCCGCCAGCGCCGCCGCGAGGGCGGCGTTGGCCAGCCGGAACTGCCGCAGCTCGAATGCGCCGAACAGGTAGACCGCCGCGATCACCGCCGTCATGGCCAGCGCCAGCCAGCTCGAACCGGCAAAGCCCAGGCCGACCCAGGCCGGGACCGCCAGGCCGACGGCGAAGGCCGCCGCGAAAAAACGCTTGCTCATGGTCGATGCTTCATTTCGTTGCCCAGGGCCTCGATCAGGCCCACCACCGGCTCCAGGCGCAGGTCCAGCTCGGCCCGCAGCGCGCCGCGCCAATCCGCTTCGAAAGCCGCGCGCCAGCCGCCGGCCTGCTGCCGGGCCGGCGCCTGCTGCGGCGGCCCGGCCGCCTCGGCTTCCTGCCCATGGGCCAGCCGCAGCTGCTGGAAGCGCCGCTCCAGCAGGGCGCCGATGGCCGGCAGCACCCGCTGCTCGCGTGGGCCGAGCAGGTGTTCGTACACGGCATCGAGCGTCGCGAGCTGCCGCAGCCGTGGCGACACGGCACGCAGCGCGCGGCGGACCTGCTCGCGCAGCGGACCGATCATCTGTTCCATGCGCCGCTGCAGTTCCTGGTGGCGCTGCTGGTACGCGGCATAGCCATCCGGCGCAGCGGCCGGCTCGGCGGGGCCACGCGGCACGACGGCCTGCGCGATGGCACTGGCGAGCGCACCGCGCACCTGCTCGACATCGCGTTCGAGCGCCTGCGCCAGGGCGGGCCCCCGGTCCGCGGGCCGACCCGGCGCCGCCGCCGTGATCGACCGGATCGACTGGTGCGCCGCCTGCAATCCGATGGCGTCGAACGCGTTGAGCCACAGGCTCAGACGTTCGGCGAAGTCCATCGCCGGCGCCTGTGCCTCCATGGGGGCCCACTCGCCGAGCATGCGAACGAGCGCTGAGCTGCTGAAAGTGCTGCGCAAAAAACAATCCTCTGCACCGCGCCGGTGCAATCCAGGTCTTTCGTCAGGGGTGGGACGGTGACGGCCGTCGCGCGCTGTCCGGCGGAGCACTGCACGGGCCCATCGCGGGCAACCGCAGGGCATGGCGGCCCTGCCAGCCGCTCGAATGCGCCCGGCGCGCAGTGGACAGGTGGTGCCGGCAGCGGATGCGGCCGGCGCCCTGGTCACGACCGCTATTAGAAACGATCCGAAGGACGATCCCGGACCGCGTCGCCCGCCGCGGAGGCTGGCGCGCGGGGCAGTTGCGCGGGCGCAGCGCGCTCGCCACTTATTCGACGGTTGCCCGCCGCGGGGACCGGGCCCGCTGCAGCGTGTCCTTCGGCCGGCGGCGCGGCGGGTTCAGCCGGCCCGGGCGTGCGCGGCGCGCAGGTCCGCCATCACGCGCGAGTCCGAGAGTGCGAGTTCCCACATGATCCGGTCCTGCACGGCGCGGGCGTGGGCTTCGGCCCAGCGCCGGGTCGCGGCAGCCAGCACCAGCGACAGCCTTTCCACCGGCTTGGCCAGCAGCACGATGCTGGCGAAGGCGATGGCCCACATCAGGATCGAGGCAACCACGTGATCGCCGGTCAGGCGCTCGATGAGCGCGTGCCCGACCAGCACGAACGCGGAGACGATGGCCGCCAGGAGCACCGTGGCCTTGGTGCGATTGGCGTCGAACAGGCGCGGCTGCAGCGCGCCACCGTGCAGGGCGGAGTGGAGGGTCGGCTGGTCCGCGCGGGCGAGGGTGCTCATGATGTTCCCGGTCTGCGCACCGGAACTGACGAGTGCGCACCTCGAATCCTAGGGTTTGCACTGATATTTGACGAATCAATTTTGCTGATTTCATCCATTCACGTTGGTGATGTATTGGCGCGTCACCCGGAGGGCCGGCCCGGCGAGCCGCGCGAACGCCGCCGGCGCAAGCTCGGCCGGTGGCGGGCAGCCGCATCCGGCGCGCCATTGCCACCGATGAGCACTCCGGCGCTTACCATCTCGCGTTCGATTTCCCCATGCGCGCCCTGCCTGTTCCCGAACACAGCGACCCCGACCGGCCGCACCCCGTGCGGCGCGATTGGACCGGCTCGCACCTGTGGCCGGTGGCGGTGCTGGCCCTGGCGCTGGCCGCGACCCTGGCGGCCACGCTGGGCGTGAACCGGCTGCTGCAAGCGCGCCATGCCGGCGCGGTGGCGGCGGCGGTCGAGGACGAGACGGCCCAGGTGGAAGGACGGCTGGGCACCTACCTGGCGCTGCTGCGGGCGACGCGCGCCTTCGTCACCGCCGAGGGCGCGGCGCTGTCGCGCGAATCGTTCCGCGCTTTCGTGACCGGCATCGAGGTGGCGCGCCACTATCCGGGCATCCAGGGCATCGGCTACAGCCCGCGGGTCGATCCGCAGGGCGTTGGTGCCTTCGAGGAAGCGGCCCGGCGCGGCGGGGCGGCCGGCTTCCATCTCTTCCCGCCCGGGCCGCGCGAGCCGATGTTCAGCATCCTGTATCTGGAGCCGCTGGACGAGCGCAATCGCGCCGCGCTCGGCTTCGACATGTTTTCGGAGCCGGTGCGGGCGCAGGCGATGGCGGCGGCGCGCGACCAGGGCGCGGCGGCGATGACCAGCCGCGTCATCCTCAAGCAGGAGATCGACGAGCACAAGGCGGCCGGCTTCCTGTTGTACGTGCCGTATTACGGCGCCGGCCCGGAGCCGCGCACGGTGGCCGAGCGCCGCCAGCGGCTGGTCGCCTTCCTGTACGCGCCGTTCCGCGCGCCCGACTTCTTCGGCAGCGCGCCGCGGCGGGGCGCCGCCTTGGCGAGCCTGCAGCGCGTCTATGCGGCGCCCGCCCCGCAGCGCGAGCTGCTGCTGTACGAGGCGCCGGGGGCGCGCCCCGACACCTCGCGGCTGTTGCGGACGTTGGCCGTGCCCGGCCAGACCTGGACGCTGGAATTCGCCGCCCAGCGGTTGCCGCGCGGCGAGCGGATCCAGGTGCTGGCGACCGCGGCCAGCGGGCTCGTGATCAGCCTGCTGCTGTTTTTCTTCGTGCGCTCGCTGCGGCGGGCCCGCGCGGCGACCGAGCAGCAGGCGCGTGCCGAGCGGGGCCAGCGCGAACTGGCCGAATCGCTGCTCGCCAGCGAACGGGCAGCCCGCCAGAGCGCCGAGGAGCAGCACGCGCTGATGGGCCGGCAGGTCCAGTTCGGCGAGATGCTGGTGGGCATCGTCTCGCACGATCTGCGCAATCCGCTCAACGTGATCATGCTCAACGCCGAAGTGCTCAGGCGCCATTCCCTGCCGGGGCCGCTGGCGCGCTCGGTGGAGCGCATCCAGGAGGGCTGCCGGATGTCGCTGGCGCTGATCCGCGACCTGCTCGATTTCACGCAGGCGCGGCTCGGCTCGGGCATCCCGGTGACGCGGGTCGCTGCCGACGTGACCGCGATCGTCGAACGGGCGGTGGACCAGCTGCGGACGATGCATCCGGACCGCACGCTGCTGCTGCACACCAGCGGCAGCGGCGAGGGCGAGTGGGACGCCGATCGGCTGACGCAGGTGGTGGTCAACCTCGTGACCAACGCCCTGGTGTATGGCCGGCCCGACATGCCCGTGACCGTCGCCGTCTCGGGAACGGCGCAGCGCGTGGCGATCACGGTGCACAACGACGGCGAGCCGATTCCGCCGGAACTGCAGTCCGCGATCTTCGAGCCGCTGCGCCAGGGCGGCGGCCGCCAGGGCGCCAATGCGCGCAACATCGGTCTGGGCCTGTACATCGTGCGCCAGGTGGTGCAGGCGCACGGCGGCGCGGTGGGGGTGGTGTCGAGCGCCGACGGCGGCACGACCTTCCGGATGGAGCTGCCGCGCAGCGACGCGGCGCGCCGGGCCGCAGACGGCGCCTGAAGCCGCGCGGCGCTTCAGGCGACCAGGTCCTCGATCAGCGGCAGCGCCTGGGTGGCCGCGCGTTCGCCTTCGGCAATGGCGTTGGCCCCGCGGTGATAGTCCATCGCGGCGATCCCGGCCAGCCGCGGCCGGATCATGACGTCGGCCGGCTCGCCGGCCAGGCGGCTCTGGGTGATGCGCACCTGCATGATGTTGAGGCTGGTGGTGAGCACGTCCAGCATCGACGGCATGGCCGCGCCGCCGGGGATGCCTGGCGCGCGCAGCCGGGCCAGCATCGCCTCGACGAGGCCGCCGCCGGCACCGCTGGCCGTCGTCTTGACGTCCTCGGCGGCCTGCTTGCGCCGGCCCATCAGGTCCCAGTTGAGGTCCACCGCGATCACCAGTTCCGCCCCCATCGCCCGGCACAGCGACACCGGCACCGGGTTCACCAGCCCGCCGTCGACCAGCAGGCGACCGTCGCGCGGCACCGGGGTGAGCAGGCCGGGCAGGGCGATCGAGGCGCGCACGGCATCGATCACGGAGCCTTCGCGCAGCCACACCTCGCGCCCGCTGACGAGGTCGGTCGCCACGCACCCGTAGGCTTTCGCCAGGCGGGCGATGCCTTCGTCGGCATGGTGCGCCCGGAAGAACTCGACCAGCCTGGCGCCCTCGATCAAGCCGCCGCTCACGCGCACGTCGAGCAGGCCCACCACTGCCTGCCAGGTCAGTCCCCTGACCCAGGGTTCGAAACGATCGAGCGCGCCGGCGGCGTAGGCCGCGCCGACCAGCGCACCGACCGACGTGCCGCAGACGATTTCGGGGGCGATGCCGGCGCGCTCCAGCGCCCGGATCACCCCGATGTGCGCCCAGCCGCGCGCCGAGCCGCTGCCCAGCGCCAGGCCGATCCGCGGACGCCGCTGTGCCACCGCTCGCTCCTCGCAAAGATGAGCACCCACCATACCACCGCTGGCCCGCGGCGGCGAGGTGGCGCGGCCGCGGCGTCGCCGGTCCACAGGCGGGGCGCGTCGTGTTCGAGCCGTGCGGCTATGCTGCGCTGCCGATGCCCACCATCCCCATGTCACCGCTGCGAATCCTGCACCTCGATGGCGATCTGGTGGCCATCGACAAGCCGCCGGGGCTGCTGGTCCATCCCAGCCGGCTGGACGCGCATGAAGCGCAGACGGCGCTGGGGCTGCTGCGCGACCAGCTGGGCGAGCGGCTGTGGCCGTTGCACCGCCTCGACAAGGCCACCAGCGGCGTGCTGCTGTTCGCGCGCCACGCCGACGCCGCGCGCAGCCTCGGCATCGCCTTCGAGACCGGGCAGGTGCGCAAGGGCTATCTGGCCCTGGTGCGCGGCTGGACCGCCGCGGCCGGCACGATCGACTACCCGCTGGCGCGCGACCCGGAACTGCCGTCGGCCGGCCAGCCACGGGTGGCCGCCAGCACCAGCTACGAGCGGCTGGCGCTGTTCGAATGGCCGATGCGGGTTGACCCCAGGCACGAGACCAGCCGCTACGCGCTGGTGGCGGTGCAGCCGCTGACCGGCCGGCGGCACCAGATCCGGCGCCACTTCAAGCACCTCGCGCATCCGCTGATCGGCGACACGACCCACGGCAAGGGCGCGCACAACCGCGCGGTGGCGGCCTGGCTCGGCGTCGAGCGGCTGTGGCTGCATGCGCACTGGATCGAGCTGCCCGCCGGGGCCGGCAACCGGCGCATCGGCGCGCCGCCCGGCGCCGAATGGGGCGCGCTGATCGGCGCCCTGCCTGCGGGTCATAAGGAACATGCCTAGCCGGCGATAGGAGGATTGCCAGTCCGCGCCGCGCGGCGCCGTGATGTGATCGGTGAGGGATCAAGCAGTACCCTGGGGACGGAAGATGAGCGCGGTTTCTGGTCTGGGCGCATTGGCTTCGGCCGCCGGCGGCAGTTCGCAGGCGGACGCGGCAGGGGTGCATCCGGCCGGTGTGGACGGGCCCCGCCATCGCATGTGCGTGGCCGGGGAGAAGTTGCGCCAGGCCGCGCGCTGCCGCGCCCAGCCGCTGGGGATGCTGGTCGTCCAGATCCATGACCTGCGCGAACTGGAGCTGCTGTTCGGCAGCGGCGCGGGCGCCGAAGCGGCCCGTCTCGCGCTCGCCGAGCTCACGCGGCTGGGCGGTCGCACCGGGCTCGCGCTGCGCACCGCCGCCGACACCTTCACCCTGCTGATGCCCGATGCCTGTGCCGAGGACCTGGTGGAGGCGATCGAGGCGCGGCTGGGGAAGGTCTATGCCATCGAGTTCGAGCTCGGCGCCCACGAGATCATCCTGGTGCCGGACGTGCTCGCGCGCCGCGTCCGCTCGACCGAGAGCGTGGCCGAGGCCTACGCCACGCTCTGCAGCGACATCGTGCAGGCCCGGTCCTGCGAGCAGCGACGCCAGGAATTCCTGCGCCGCGAGCGCGAGTCGCACAGCATGCCGGCCTCGCTCACGGCCGCCGTTGCGCCGCGCCTTCAGCCCGCCTGAGCTTTCCGAGGCGCGCCGCACGCCGAGCGCCCGCGTGATTGAATAGCGCGATGGGGATCATCGAACCGAAATGCTTCGCCGGCGAGCAGCCGGGCACCCGGCTGATCGTGCTGGGCGCCGTCCACGGCAACGAGACCTGCGGCACCCGCGCGATCGAGCGGGTGACCGCCGAGCTGGCCGGCGGCCAGTTGCGCATCGTCCGCGGGCGCGCCACCTTCGTGCCGGTCACCAACCGCCTGGCCTACCAACGCGGCACCCGCGGTGGCGACCGCAACCTCAACCGGCATCTGGCGCCGACGGCAGCGCCGGCGGACAACGAGGACCGCATCGCCAACGCGCTGTGCCCGCTGCTGGCGGACCACGACGTGCTGCTGGACCTGCATTCCTTCCGCTCCGCGGGCTCGCCGTTCGTGATGGTCGGGCCCGAAGACAACGCCGGCGACCTGCAGCCGTTCTCGCAGGCGGCGCGCGAGCGGGCGCTGGCGCTGCGGCTGGGCGTAGCCCGCGCGCTGGACGGCTGGCTCGACACCTACGCCGCGGGCGCGGCCCGGCGCGGCGGCAGCGCGGCGTATGGGGTGGGCACCACGGAATACATGCGGGCGGCCGGCGGCTGCGCCCTGACCCTGGAGTGCGGGCAGCACGAGGACCCGCAGGCGCCGCAGGTGGCCTACCGCGCCATCCTCCGCACGCTGGCCCACCTGCGCCTGATCGATGCGCCCGATCCACCGCCGGCCGCGCGGATGGAGGGGCTGCGGCTGCGCGAAGTGGTCGACCGCGCGCATCCGGACGACCGCTTCGAGCGCGCCTGGACCAGCTTCGACCCGGTGCGCCGCGGCCAGCGCATCGGCGTCCGGCACGACGGCGCGGCGGTGCTGGCGCCGTTCGACGGCGCGGTGGTGTTCCCGGACGCGACCGCGGCGCCCGGCGCCGAATGGTTCTACTGCGCGCAGCCCCACCCGCGGCTCAGCCGCTGAGCCGCGCCGCCCGCGTCAGCCGGCGCGGCGGCCGGCCGTCGCCTGCGCGATCTCGGGCGGCAGGAACTTGAGCAGCCAGCGGATGGCGAGCGGCACCAGCACCAGGTCGTCGACGACGCCGATCACCGGCAGCACGTCCGGGATGATGTCCAGCGGCGAGATCACGTAGAGGGCCAGCAGGGCGGTGCCGAGCTTCAGCCAGACCGGCGCGCCCGGATGGCGCAGCGCGAACCACAGCTGCCGCGCGTCGCCGCGCACCAGGGTCCAGAGCAAGGTCACACGTTTCCACATGGGCTTTCCTGCGAAGCGGCCCGCCATCGGGCCGTCCGCCGTACATGGCGGCCGCGGCGCTCAGCACAAGAGTCGCTCGCGCAACGTTACATTCCCCGCCCGCAGCGCTGCCGTTTATGCTCGCGCCATGTCGTCCAAGCCGGCCACTGTGCTCCTGAACCTCGGCCACGCCGTGGATCACATGTTCCTGCTGATCTTCGCGACGGCCGTCGCCCCGATCGCCGCCGAGTTCGGGCTGGCGCGCTGGGAAGACCTGATGCCCTACGGCGCGGGCGCCTTCCTGATGTTCGGCCTGGGCGCGCTGCCGGCGGGCCGGCTGGGCGACGTCTGGGGCCGCCGTTCCATGATGGTGCTGTTCTTCTTCGGCATGGGCGTGTCGTCGCTGCTGTGCGCCGCGACGCGCTCGCCCTGGGAGCTGGCCGGCGCGCTGGCCCTGATCGGCGCCTTTGCCTCGATCTACCATCCGGTGGGCATCCCGATGCTGCTGCAGCACGCGCGGCGGCCCGGCGCCACCATCGGCCTGAACGGCCTGTCGGGCAACCTGGGGATCGCCGTGGCCGCGCTGCTGACCGGCCTGCTCACCAACTGGCTGGGCTGGCGCGCGGCCTTCGCCGTGCCCGGACTGGCCTGCATCGCCCTGGGGCTGGCGTTCGCATGGGCCGTGCCGCCCGAGCCCGAGGCGCCGGCGCGGCGCAAGACCGGCGCCGCCAGCGTGCGCCTGACTCCGGCCCTGCTGGCGCGCGCACTGGCGGTCATGACCGCGGCGTCGATCACCGGCAGCATGCTGTTCAACTTCACGACCAACGGCAACGCGCAGCTGCTGGCCGAGCGCTTCCGCGGGATCGTGGAGGAGCCGGCCCTGCTCGGCGCGCTGCTGGCGGCGGTCTACGCCACCGCCTCGCTCGCGCAGGTGGTCGTCGGAGCGCTGATCGACCGCTTCGCGCTCAAGCCGCTGTATCTGGCGGTCACCGCGGCGCAGGTGCCGGTGCTGCTGCTGGCCGCGCACGCCCAGGGCTGGACCTTCTACGCGCTGCTGCTCGGCGCGATGATCTTCATCTTCGGCGCCATCCCGTTCACCGACTCCATGATCGTGCGTTACGTCGACGATCGCATGCGTTCCAGCGTCGCCGGCATGCGCTTCACCATTTCGCTGGGCGTGAGCTCGCTGGCGGTGTGGCTCCTCGGTCCGGTGGTCAAGGGCAGCGGATTCGGCACACTGTTCACCGGCATGGCCGTGATCGCGCTGTGCACCTCCTGCTCGGTGCTGCTGCTGCCCTCGGACCGGCCGCGCGCGGCGAAGAGCGAACCCGCCCGGGCGGCCGGCGCCGCTGCCGAGTGAGCGGCCGCGGCCGGGGCGGTCAGCGGCGCGGCAGGACGCGCGCCGGCGGCGCCCGCCGGTGGCGCGTCCCCTGCTCGTAGGACCAGGCGAGCTGCAGCAGCTTGCCCTCGGACCACGCCGTGCCGACGAACGAAATCCCCACCGGCAAGCCGTGGGCGGCGCCCATCGTCACCGTGATGCTGGGATAACCGGCCACCGCCGCCGGGGATGAACTCGAGCCCTGGTACGCGTCGCCGTTGACGAGATCGGTGAGCCAGGCCGGGCCGCCGGTCGGCGCCACGATGGCGTCGAGCCGATGCCGGGCCAGCACGTCGTCGATGCCGGCGCGCGCCAGCCGGCGCGCCGTCTCGGCCGCCCGCGCGTAGGCCGCGTCGGTGAGCGGCCCGCGCGCCTGCGCCTTGAACAACAGGTCCTGGCCGAACCAGCGCAATTCCCGCGGCGCATGGGCCCGGTTGAACGCGATGACGTCGTCCAGCGACCGCACCGCCACGCCGCCGCGGCGCGCCAGGTAGCTGTTCAGCCCCGCCTTGAACTCGTACAGCAGCACCTCGAGTTCGTCGTCGTCGTACTCGCCGAGCGAGCCGAAGTCCGCCGGATCGACGAGCTCGGCGCCGAGTCTTCGGAGGTCGGCCAGGGCCTGCTCGAACAAGGCATCGGTGTGCGGGTTGTAGCCGGTGACCTTTTTGCGCGCCACCCCGATGCGGGTGCCGCGAAGACCGCCGGGCGTGAGGAAAGCCGTGTAGTCGGCAGCGACATGGCCCTCGGCCGGCAGCGTCGCCGGGTCCTGCGGGTCGACGCCCGCAATGGCCGAAAGCACCGCCGCCGCATCGGCCACGCCACGGGCCATCGGACCCGCGCTGTCCTGCGAATGGGCGATCGGGATGATGCCGGCGCGGCTGACCAGGCCGACGGTGGGCTTGATGCCGACCAGGCCGGCCACGCTGCTGGGACACATGATCGAGCCGTCGGTCTCGGTGCCCAGCCCGACGACGGCGAAGCTGGCCGCGATCGCGGCGCCGGTGCCGGAACTGGAGCCGCACGGGTTGCGGCCGGGGCCGTACGGATTCCTGGTCTGCCCGCCGCGCGCGCTCCAGCCACTGGTGGACTTGCTCGAACGGAAGTTGGCCCACTCCGAAAGGTTGGTCTTGCCGATGATCACGGCGCCGGCGGCACGCAGCCGCTGCACGACGAACGCGTCCCGCGGCGCCGGCGCTCCGGCCAGGGCGAGCGAGCCGGCGGTGGTGAGCATCCGGTCGCCGGTGTCGATGTTGTCCTTGATCAGCACCGGAATCCCGTGCAGCGGGCCGCGCAGGTGGCCGGCGCGCCGCTCGCGGTCGAGCGCGGCGGCGATCGCCGGCGCGTCGGGGTTGAGCTCGATGACCGCATGGAGGCCCGCGCCACCGCGGTCCAAGCGGCGGATCCGCGCCAGGCTGGCATGCGTGAGCGACTGCGCCGTCGCGCGACCGGACGCCATGGCCTGCTGCAGCCCGGCGACCGAAGCCTCGACGATCGCCGGCCGGCCGGCGGCTGCCTGTGCCTGCGCGCCCGACGCCGCGAGCAGCGCGAGCGCGACCAGCGGTCGGCGCGTGAACCATCCCATGCAGCACTCCTGCGGCGCCCCGGTGCGCGGCGGTCAGGGATTATCGGCGAGCGCGCGCCGGCTGCACTTCACGGATCCGGCGCCAGTGAGGCACCGGCTGTATGGACGGCACAACATCGGGCCGCTCAAATGGCTGAGCTGGTCGGCACTTCGCTCAAAATCGAAAGCACACCATGAGAACAGTGGAGAGCCAGGAGTGACGATCGAGCAGGGCGCGGGGCGCCGCGGGGCATCCGGGGAACGGACATGAACGGCGCGCCGGGTTTCGTGCGCACCTCGCAGGCCTGGTACGCCGCGACGGCGCTGGGGCCGTGCGTCGAGCGCGTCTGCATTTCGATGGACGGCGGCCAGCAGCCGGCGCGGCGCGGCGAACTGGTGCTGGAGTGGCGCGCCGCCGGCGAGCGCCCCGAATTGCGCGTCGGCCAGGACGGCTGGGACCTGCTGGCCAGGGATTTCTCGGGACTGCTGCGGCACATGCTGCGCCTGGACGGCGGCGTCTCGCCCGACGAGTTCTGCGCGCTGCTGCTGCGCCTGGGATTCGCCGACCGCACGGTGGAAAGCAAGCCGGCCAACGTCGAGCGCCTGCCGCTCGGGCGCTGAACGGCCGTGCCGCGGCGGGTGCTGCGCCCGCCGGCTGCCCGTGGATGCGGTCGCTGCTGACACGCGGGCGCCCAGGCGCCGTGTATCTTGCGGCATGGCCCTCGACTTCGCCCGCATCCGCGCGCTGTGCTTCGACGTGGATGGCACCATCGCCGATACCGACGACCACCTGGTGGCGCAGCTGTCCGCGGTGCTCGATCGGGTGCCGCTGGTGAGCGGCCGGCGCGCCGAGCGGCTGGCACGGCAGACCGTGATGGGGGCCGAAACGCCCGTCAACAATGCCTACGCGCTGCTCGACCGGCTGGGCCTGGACGTTCCGCTCGCGCGGCTGCGCGCCCGCATCCGCGAGACGCGCCGGCGCCTGGCGGATCCGGCCGACACGCGCAACCCGCAGGCGGTCGACGAAGTGCCGCACGAGATGATGGCCGGCGTGCAGGAGATGATCGGCATGTTGGCCGGGCGCTATCCGATGTCGACGATCTCGACCGGCACGGCGCTGCGGGTCGAGCGCTTCCTGAAGCACTACGACGTGTTCGAATGCTTCGCGGCCGTGGTCGGCTCGGAGACGACGCCGCGCATGAAGCCGCATCCGGACCCGCTGGTGTTCGCCGCCACGACGATGGGGGTCGATCCGGCCGCCTGCCTGATGATCGGCGACACCACGGTGGACATCCGCACCGGCGTGGCCGCCGGCGCACAGACGGTCGGTGTGCTGTGCGGCTTCGGCACCGAAGACGAACTGCGCGCGGCCGGGGCCGACCTGATCCTGGCGACCACCTCCGACCTGCTGGCCCTGCTGGCGCCGGCGCAGGACACGCTGGGCCGCACGGCCAGCCCCCGCCCCACCGGCGACAGGTAGCCCGGCACGCCGGCCGCGCCGCCGTGGCCTTCCGCTGATGCGCGTCAACGACGGGCGCCGTCGAACGCAAGAAGATGGTCCGGCGCGCCTTGCGCTGGAGTTCGAACGGAATGCGGATCACGGTCGAGATGCACGGCGAACTGCAGCGGTTCGGTCCGGCCGGCGGGCGACCCGCCCGGCTGGAAGTCGCGCCCGGCGCGACCGTGCGCGACGTGCTCGTGCGCCTGGGCATGGACCTGGACGAACCGTGGAACGCGGCGCTGGACGGCCGGCTGGCCGCGGCCGACGACGAAGTCCGTGACGGCTCGCGGCTGATCGTCTTCGCGCCGATTGCCGGCGGTTGAGACGACGGTGCTTCCTTTTTTTCTGGAGCAACGAGATGGTGCAAGGCCTGGCGAACAAGGTGCTGCGGGTCGATCTGAGCGACGGCCGGATCTGGACCGAGCAACCGGACGAGCGCTTCTATCGCCGCTACCTGGGCGGCGCCGGCTTCGTCGGCTACTACCTGCTCAAGGAAGTGCCGGCGGGCACCGACCCGCTGGCGCCGGAAAACCGGCTGGTGTTTGCCGCCGGGCCGATCACGGGAACGCCGATGCCAGGTGGTTCGCGCCTGTGCGTCGGCGCCAAATCGCCCCTGAGCGGCGGGATCGCGAAGTGCGAGGCGGGCGGGCACTTCGGCTACGAGCTCAAGCGCGCCGGCTTCGATGCGCTGGTGGTGCAGGGCAGGGCCGCGCGGCCGGTGTACCTGTGGATCCAGGACGGCGAGGCGCAGTTGAAGGACGCCGGCGCGCTGTGGGGCAGGACGGTGCTCGAGACCCACGAGGCGGTCGAGGGCGAGCTGGGCGAGCGGCGGGTGCGCACCGCGGCGATCGGCCCGGCCGGCGAACGGCTGGCGGCGATCTCCTGCGTGATGACGGACGTGCGCAACGCGGCCGGCCGCGGCGGCCTGGGCGCGGTGATGGGCTCCAAGAACCTGAAGTGCGTGGCCGTGAAGGGATCGACCATTCCGCAGGCCGCCGATCGCGAGCGCTACCGCGAGCTCGCGCGCTGGATGAACAACAACTACCAGACGCTGGGCAACGCGGCCGCCTTCCACGCGCTGGGCACCGGCGCCGGCATGGTCGGCGGCCACGCGATCGGCAACCTGCCGGTGCGCAACTGGAGCGACGGCAGCTTCGACGGCGTCGAGCAGATCACGGCCGACGCGGTGCGCGACAGCTGCCGGGTCGCGATGGATGGTTGTCCCGGCTGCCAGATCCGCTGCAAGAAGGTCGTGGAACTGGAAAACGAGCGGTTCCGCGTCGACCGCCGCAACGGCGGACCCGAATACGAGACGCTGGCTTCGTTCGGCTCGTTCATGGGCATCGCCGACCTGGCGGCGATCTGCCGCGCCAACGAGCTGTGTTCCCTGTACTCCCTCGACACGATTTCCACCGGGGGCACGATCGCGTTCGCGATGGAGTGCTTCGAGCGGGGGATCCTGACGGCGGCCGACACCGGCGGGATCGAACTGCGCTTCGGCAACGCCGAGGCCATGCTGCGCACGATCGAGCTGATCGCCAGGCGCGAGGGACTGGGCGACCTGCTGGCCGATGGCAGCCGTGCGGCCGCGCGGCGGCTCGGCCGGGGCGCGCAGGCGCTGGCGATGCAGGTGAAGGGGGTCGAATTCGGCATGCACGAGCCGCGCCTGAAACAGGGGCTGGGCCTCGTCTACGCCATCGCGGCCAATGGCGCCGACCACATGGCCGGGGCGCACGACACCTCCTTCATGCACGAGGGTCGCGCCATGGAGGCGGTGCGCAGTCTCGACAGCCCGGCGCCGCTGCCGGCGAGCGACCTCGGGGCCGAGAAGGTCGACCGGGTCAGGAACCAGCACCTGTGGCGCAATTTCAGCGATTCGATGGTGATGTGCCACTTCGTGCCGTGGACCCTGCGCCAGCAGGTGGACCTGCTGCGGGCGCAGACCGGCTGGGACTACACCGATTTCGAGGCCGTGCGGCAGGGCGAGCGCGTCGCGACGATGGCCCGGGTGTTCAACCTGCGCGAGGGCCTCACGGCGGCCGACGACTGCCTGCCCGCGCGGTTCCATGCACCGACGCCGCGCGGCGCGTTGCAGCACACGGCGATCGATCCGGCCGCGTTCGCGCAGGCCAAGCGCCACTTCTACAGCCTGATGGGATGGGATCCGGTCACCGGCGTCCCCGAGCCGGTGCGGCTGGAGGCGCTGGGGCTCGGCTGGGCCGCGGCGACCACCTGAGCGCCGGATCGCTTCCCAGCGCCGAAGCCTCGCTACCTGGGATGTTCGCCAGCGGCCCGCGCCGTGCGCCGCGGCTGCTTCGGCTTGGCCGCTCGGGGCGGTGTCCGGGTCGCGGTCGCGACCGGGCCGTCGGTCCGCAGCGCCGAGGTGCGGATCAGGCGGTCGGCCATCGCCGGCGCCATCGCGAAGGCGTGCAGGATCGAGTCGACGTTCTCCTGCACCTGGACCGTGTACTGGCGGCGCGCCGGCGACGCGGCGGCCGCCAGGCTGAGCTCGAGGAACCGCTGGGTCCCATGGACGAACATGCCGAGCGTGCCCCGCATGACGCTCAGCTGCAGCTGCAGCAGGTGGCCAGGATCGTAGGCGGGGCCGGCACGTTCGTTCATCGTTGCTCCTGAGGGTCGGCGGCCAGGCGAGGCCGGGGCCGCAATGTACCGCCCGGACCGGCCGCGGGATTGGCGGCCGTCAAATCGCGCAACGAATTCGACTGCCTCCTACGGGTCCGTGAGCATCCGTCCTACAGGGGTGGCACCCGCCATGCGGCGCCCGCGCCCGCGCTCCCGCGCGAGCACAATCAGACGCAATGGAGAGACCGCCATGAGGTTGCTGCATTGCTGCCTGGCACTGTCCCTGGCATGGCCCGCGCTGGCCGGCGCCGAGTCGCTGCGCTGCGAGGGCGGCACCGTGAGCGAGGGCGACTCGCGGCTGTCGCTGGCGTACAAGTGCGGCGAGCCCAAGCTGCGGGACGCCTACTGCTCGCCGGTGTACTACCCGGGCACGCTCGAAGTGATGCCCGACAGCTACGCGCTGCGGGTGGTGCCCTGCCTGGAGGTCGAGGAGTGGCTGTACGAGCGCGGCCCGGGACGGCTGGTGGTGACGGTCGTCCTGCGCTCGGGCGTCGTCCGGGCCATCAGCTACGGGCGCGTGCCGCAGTAGCGGCGCGCCGCAGCTTCACTGCTTGCCGGCGACGTTCTCGCCCGGCGCGACCCAGGTGCCGCCGGTCAGGACCCATTTGCCGTCGGCGCGCTGCACCCACTTGTGCTGGCGGTATTCCATGCCCGGCTTGCTCAGGACCCATTCGCCCGCCTTCCAGGCGTAGCGGCCGTCCTTCCATTCGTAGTAGCCGGCCGACCAGACGTAGCCTTCGGCGGGCGGCGGCGTGGCTTCCCAGCTGCCCGATGGCGGCGGCACGTCCACCGCGGTCTCCACCGCGGGCTTGGCCTGGGCCTTGGCCGGGGCCGGCTTCTTCGCGTTCGCGTCGACGGCCAGCGTGGCGGCCGTCGCGATCGCCAACGCCAGCGCGATCTTGCGTTTCATGGGGTGACTCCTTCGTCCAGCCGAGCCTCGGCGAAGGGCAGCGGCGGCGCTGCCGGACGGCGGCGCGAGCGCGCGTCGGACGCGTCCGGCCAAGGGCGTTGGCGCCGCCGGTCAGGCGATTTCGACCGCGACCGGTTGGTGGTCTGACACCTTGGTCGCGCTGTCGATGCGCAGCTCGCGGACCTTGTCCTTGAGTCCGTCGCTGACGAACACGAAATCGCACGCCACCGGCTCCGGCCCGTAGGTGCGGTCGTAGAGCCGGAAGGTGGGCGGATGCGGCTGCGAGCCGTGGCGCAGCCGCCAGCTGTCCCAGAGCTGCCCGTGGGCGAAGGGCTGGGTGAGCTGCGCGTATTCCGGCTCGCAGGCTTCCAGGTTGAAGTCGCCGCACAGGATGGCGTTGGGCGTGTGGACCTTGGTCTGGAACGGCGAGCCGTCGTCGCTCGGCTGCGGTGGCGCGGCGGCCTGCGCGCAGGCCTGCGCATGCAGCTCGCGCAACGCGATCGCCTGCGCCATGCGCTGGCGCTTCGAATAGAACTCCAGGTGCGTGGTCATCACCCGCAGCGGACCCAGCACCGGATCGAGCAGGGTCACCACCGTGCACACCCGCGGCATGCTGCGCACGCCGCCATCGGCGGGGTAGGGCAGCAGATGGTGCTGCACCTGGGTCACCGGCAGCCGGGTGGCGATCAGGTTGCCGAACCGGCGATGCTCGCCGTCCGACCACTCGTCCACGGCGGCGCCGAAGAACACCTGGAAGCCGGGCAGCAGCCGGCGCAGGCGGGCCGGCTGGTCATGGCCGGCATGGCCCGCCAGGCCCGGGTAATTGACGGCGATCTCCTGCAGGCACAGGACGTCGAAGTCGGCCAGGGCGCGCGCGCCGTCGACGATGCGTCGGGGGCTGACGACGCCGTCGAGGCCGCAGCACCACTGGGTGTTCCAGGTGACGAGTCTCATGGGTTCACTTGATGCCGGCGCGCATGAAGCTCTGCACGAACTGGCGCTGGAACAGCAGGAAGCCGACCAGCAGCGGCGCCGCCGTCATCAGCGTCGCCGCCGTGATCACCGACCAGTCGACGCCCTGGTCGACCGACGAGAACACCTGCAGGCCGACGGTGAGCGGGCGCGCCTTGACGCTGTTGGTGATGATCAGCGGCCACAGGAAGTTGTTCCAGTGGAAGCTCACCGAGACCAGCGCGAAAGCGGTGTAGACCGGCCGCGCCAGCGGCACGTACACGCGCCACAGCACCTGCATGGCGCTGGCGCCCTCCACCCGCGCCGCCTCGTCGAGTTCCTTCGGGATGCCCATGAAGGTCTGGCGCAGCAGGAAGATGGCGAAGGCCGATGCGAAGTAGGGCAGGCCGATCGCCACCAGCGTGTCGACCAGCCCCAGCTGCGACATCGTCTTGTAGTTCTCCACCAGCAGGATGTCCGGCATGATCATCAGCTGCACCAGCACCAGGGCGAAGGCCAGGTTCTTGCCGCGGAACGCGAACCGCGCGAACGCATAGGCGGCCAGCGTCGCCAGCACCAGCTGCACCGCGAGGATCATCGCCACCAGCAGCGCCGTGTTGAGGAAGTAGCGGGCGAACGGCGCCGCGTCCCAGGCCCGCCGGAAGTTGTCGAGCGTGAGCGGCGCCAGCAGCACGAAGCGCGTGGAGAACTCGCCCGGATGGAAGGCGGTCCAGACGGCGTACAGCAGCGGCAGGATCCACAGCAGCGCGAGCAGCCAGGCGGCGGCGGCGTCGAGCCAGGTGGGGTCGTTGTAGGCGAGGCGGCGGGCGCGCTCGGCCGGGCGGGAGGCGACGGTCATTTGTAATGCACCCGCCTGTCGAGCACGAAGAACTGGAACAGCGCGACGCTGGCCAGCACCACGACCAGCACCACCGTGATGGCAGAGGCGTAGGCCGTGTCCCAGAACTTGAAACCCACTTCGTACAGGTGGTACAGCAAGAGCGTGGACGCGTTGTCCGGTCCGCCGCGCGTGAGCACGAAGACGTGGTCGACCATGCGAAAACCGTTGATCACGGCGTTGACCAGCACGAACAGCGTGGTCGGCATCAGCAGCGGCCACTGCACGCGGCGGAAGAAGTACCAGCGGCTCGCGCCTTCGATGGCTGCGGCTTCGCGCAGGCTCGGATTGAGTGTCTGCAGCGCCGCCAGGTAGAAGATCATGAAGAAGCCGGCTTCCTTCCAGACCGCGACCACGGTGATGCAGGCCAGCGCCGTGCGCTGGTCGCCGAGCCAGTTGTGCGAGGGCAGGCCGAGCAGGCCGGTGAACTGCTCCAGCAGTCCGTACTGCGGCGTGTAGAAGAACAGCCAGATGTTGGCCACCGCGATCATCGGCAGCACCGTGGGCGTGAAGTAGGCCATGCGCAGGAAGGTGCGCCCGGCGATCCGCTCGTTGACCCACAGCGCCATCACCAGCGCCAGGCCGATCGACAGCGGAATCGTGGCTCCGGCGAACCAGAGGTTGTTGCGCACCGCCTGCCAGAACACCGGGTCGTCGACCATCGCCTGGTAGTTCTCCAGTCCGACCCACACCCCGGGGCGGCTGCCCTTGGGCGTCGAGTGGAAGCTGTCGATGAAGGTCGAGACCGCCGGCCAGTGCGTGAACGCCACCAGCAGCGCCAGGGCCGGCAGCAACAGCAGCCAGGCGTGAACGGCCGTGCGGCCGTCCGCCACGGCCGCTGTACCGACGGAACGGGTCACTTGGCCGAACGCAACAGCCGGTCCGCCTCGCGCTGGGCGTCCTTCATCGCCTGCGCCGGCGTCTTGGTGCCGGTCAGCGCCGCCTGCAGGCCGTCGTTCAGGGCCTTGGTGACGCGCTGGTTGTCGTGCGTCGAGAACTCCGCCACCGAGACCGGCAGCTGGTCGCGCGCGACCAGGGCGGCCGGGAAGTCGCGGCCGTACTTGCGCAAGGCGTCGGTGGCGTAGGCGGCCTCGGACACCGCGACGTAGCCGGTGTCCATGCTCCACAGCGCGGCGCGCTCGGGCTGCGTGACCCACTTGATGAACTTGAACGCGGCTTCCTGCTGCGCCGGGCTCGACTTCTTGAAGATGTAGAAGTTGCCGCCGCCGGTCGGCGAGCCCTTGCGCTTGTTGGCCGGGATCATCGCCACGCCGAAGTCGAACTTCGCGTTCGCCTTCACGTTGGTCAGGTTGCCGGTGGTGGTGTACATGATCGCGACCTTCTTCTCGAAGAAGTCCTTCGGCGTGGTGCCCCACTCGACGACGCCGGGCGGATGGACGCCGGCCTTGCCCAGGTCGACCCAGTACTGCAGCGCCTCGACGACCTTCGGGTCGTCGAACTTCACCGCGTTGCCCGCTTCGTTGGCGAGGATCGCGTCGTTGGTCGTCGTCAGCGTCTGGAACAGCCAGTACGGGAAGCCGCTCGACGGGATCTGCACGCCCCACTGCGTCACCTTGCCGCCGGCGTCCTTCTTCGTCAGCTTGGTGGCGGCCTGTTTCAGCTCGGCCCAGGTCGTCGGCGGCTTGTTCGGGTCGAGCCCGGCTTCCTTGAACAGTTCCTTGTTGTAGTACATGACGACGGTGGAACGCTGGAACGGCACGCCCCAGGTCTTGCCGCCGGTCTGGCTGTTCATCATGAACGCCTTGTAGAAGCCGTTCAGCCAGGCCTTGTCGTCGGCGGTCTTCACGAAGTTGTCGATCGGCACGATCGCGTCCTCGTCGATCAGCGTGAACATGTCGGTGGACAGCAGCACCGAGGTCACCGGCGCCTGCCCCGCCTTGTGGGCGGTCAGCGCCTTGACCAGCGTTTCCTGGTACGTGCCCGCGTAGATCGGGTTCACCTTGATGCCGGGATTGGCCTTGGCGAAGTCGCTGGCGAAGCCGTCGATGATCTTGGCGATCGGGCCGCCCACGGCGACCGGATAAAAGAACGAGATCTCGGTTGTCTGCGCCTGCGCCGGGCCCCAGCCCAGGGCCGCGGCGCCGGCCGCGGCGAGCAGGAATCGGTGGAAGGTCTTGCGTTGCATGTCGTCGGTGCTCCTCGTTGTGGTCAGTGAATCCGCCGGCCTTCGGCGTCGAAGTAATGCAAGGCCGTGTCCGGCCAGTCCAGCAGGACTTCGCTGCCGGTGGCCAGTTCGGCCTGGCCGCCGGTGCGGACGGTGAGCGATTCGCTGCCCACGCCGCAATGAAGGATCAGGTCCGCGCCCAGGTATTCGACGCTGCGCACGCGCGCCGGCACGCGCCCGCCCAGCGTCACCGACTCGGGGCGCAAGCCCAGCCAGTCGGCGGTGCGTCCGGCGGCCACGTCGCTGCCGGCGATCCGGCCGTCGGCGACGCGCAGCAGGTTCATCGCCGGGGTGCCGATGAAACTGGCGGCAAACGTCGTTGCCGGCGCGGCATAGAGCGAGCGCGGCGTCGCGGCCTGCTCGACGCGGCCGCGATTGAGCAGCACCACCTGGTCGGCCATGCTCATCGCCTCGGCCTGGTCGTGCGTCACGTACACCACCGTCAGGCCCAGGCGCTGCTGCAGCTGGCGCAACTCGGCGCGCATCTCCTGGCGCAGCTGCGCGTCGAGGTTCGACAGCGGCTCGTCCATCAGGCAGACCTTCGCCTGCGCCACCAGCGCCCGCGCCAGCGCGACGCGCTGCTGCTGGCCGCCCGACAGCTGCGACGGCTTGCGGGCGAGCAGGGCGGTCAGACCCAGGAGTTCGGCCGTTTCGGCCAGCCGCTTCGACGCCTCCGCGGCTGCCATCCTGCGCACCGACAGGCCGAAGGTGATGTTGTCGGCCACGGTGAGGTGCGGGAACAGCGCGTAGTTCTGGAACACCATCGCGATGCCGCGCTCGGCCGGCGGCAGGTCGGTGACGTCGCGGCCGTCGATCAGGACCCGGCCGCTGCTGGCCGTCTCGAGGCCCGCGATGATGCGCAACGTGGTGGACTTGCCGCAGCCGGAGGGTCCCAGCAGCACGCAGAAGCTGCCGGACGCGATCTCCAGGTCGATCCCCTCCAGCGCCGTGGTGCTGTCCCAGCGCTTGGCCACGTCAACAAGCTGAATTGATGACATCGGGCGAGTATATGGAGCGGCCGTTGCGGTCCGCCCTCCCGGGCCAGGCAATCTCTTCGGTGTTTCTCCCGTGGTGGCGCGCCGCGCCGCGGGTTAGCGTGTCTTGCAGCCGGCGGCCGACGCGCGGCGCCGTGTCGGTCCAGCGCCTGCGTGCTGCCGCGCGAGCGGGCAACGCGATGCGGCCCGCGCCGCGCCTGCGGTCGCAGCCGGCGTCCCATCGCTTATCCACAGCCTTCTCCACCGTTGTTGGGGATATCTCGACGCCGGCGTCCGGCCCTCGGAATCTGGCGCGCGTTTGCGCTGGCACAAATTTCACCTCCGCCCCAGCCGATAGGCTCGCCCTTTCTTCAGGAGGCGCTCGAGATGAGTCTGTTCGTCTGGGATGCGAAGTACACGCTGAACATCGCGGAGATCGACGCGCAGCACCAGCGGCTGTTCGCGCTGTTCAACGAACTGTACGACGCGATGCAGCAAGGCCGCGGCAACGACATCGTCGGCCAGGTGCTGGCGGACGTGGTGGACTACACCGGCTACCACTTCGCGACCGAGGAGCGGCTGCTGCGCCAGTACGGCTATCCGGAAGCGGCGTCGCACCATGTCGAGCACGCCAGCCTGTCCGAGCAGGCCAACGGGCTGCGCAAGAAGCTCGACGGCAGCCAGGGCGAGGTGGCGCTGGCCACGCTCAAGTTCCTGTGCGACTGGCTCAATCGCCACATCCTGGGCTCGGACAAGAAGTTCGCGCCGTTCCTGATCGACCGCGGCGCGCGCTGAGCGTCCGCGCGGCGCGGGCGACGCGGCTCACGGGACGCTGACGGCGTCGCTGCGCTGGTCGCCAGCCGGCGCACCGGCGGCGTCGACCGGCAGTTCGAACAGGCGGAACGGCGGCTGGTCGGGCCGGCTGCGTTGCAGCAGCGGCCGGGCCACGTTGAACACCGGCACGCCGCTGATGGTCCTGGCTTCGAGCGTGCCGCGGTGCGCATGGCCGTGGAACACCGCGTCCACCGGATAGCGCAGCAGGGGCTCCTCGAGGCGGCTGCTGCCCAGGAACGGAAAGATCTCCGCCGGCTCGCCGGCCACCGTGCCGGCAATCGGCGAGTAGTGCAGCAGCGCGATCCGGCGCGGCGTGCGCAGCTTGGCCAGCGCCGATTCGAGCTTCATCGCTTCGTGCTGCGCTTCCTGCACGAACAGCTTGATCGCCGGCTCGCCCCAGGCGCCCAGCGACCCGCGGCCGAAGCCGCCGGCGAAGCCTTTCGCGCCGGCGATGCCCACCCCGCCGATCTCGCAGGCGTCGCCGTCGAGCACGCGCACGCCGGCGTGGGCCAGGATGTCGCTGACGACCTGCGGCGTGCCGGACTCGAAGTCGTGGTTGCCGAGCACCGCCACGATCGGCACCGACACGGCGCCGAGCTCGTTGGCCAGGATCTGCGCTTCCTCGGCCGTGCCGTAGTCGGTCAGGTCGCCGCACAGCAGCAGCGCGTCCGCGGCCTCGGAGGCCTGGGCGAAGAAGGCGCGCAGGGTGCCGGCGGAATCCTTGGTCACGTGCAGGTCGCCGACGGCGGCGAAGCGGACGCTGATGGACTGGCCCATTGGTCTTCAGGCCTGGCGGGCGTCGTTGCGCAGGGCCGGGACGGCCGGGCGGTTGGCGTGGGGCATGGAACAGCGATCGTCGAGATGAGATGGCCTCCATGCTGCCGCCCGGCGCGGCCGCCAACCATGTCCATCCGCCGTCGCGGGTTGTAGGCGCAGGCTGACGCTTGATGAGGTCGCTGACCCCAGTGCCGTGGCTGCGCCTCCGATTAGGCTGGAGCCGTCGTACCAACCTACTTTCGCAGCCGCATGTCGTCCGTCCCGCTTGCCCCATCCCTCGAGGAGGAGGTCGCGCCCGAGACCGCCGCCTTCTACCGGCGCGCGCTCGGGACCCTGGCCGGCGCCGGGGTGTCGTTCCTGGTCGGCGGCGCCTTCGCCCACGCCTGCTTCACCGGCATCCGCCGCTCGACCAAGGACCTGGACCTGTTCATCCGGCGCGAGGACTACGAGCGCGTGGCGGCGCTGATGCAGGCGCAGGGTTGGCGGACCGAGCTCACCTACCCGCACTGGCTGGCGAAGGTGTACGCGGGCGACGATTTCATCGACCTCATCTTCAACTCCGGCAACGGCGTCACGCCGGTCGACGAGCAGTGGTTCCGCGACAACCCCGAGGCCGAGGTGCTGGGGGTGCCGGTGCGCATCGCCAACATCGAGGACGGCCTGCTCTCGAAGGCCTTCATCATGGAGCGCGAGCGCTACGACGGCGCCGACGTGGCGCACCTGCTGCAAGCCAACGCGGAGCGACTCGACTGGGCCGGGCTGCTGAGGCGCTTCGGCCCGCATTGGCGGGTGCTGCTGGCCCATCTCACGCTCTTCGGCTACATCTACCCGGGCGAGCGGCACCGGATTCCGGCCTGGGTGATGGAGCAGCTGACGGCGCGGCTCGCGGCGGAGAGCGCCGGCGCGCCGGGCCAGGACGCGCGCGTCTGCGCCGGCACGCTGCTGTCGCGCGAGCAGTACCTGCACGACGTCGAGCAGCTCGGGTACGTGGACGGCCGCCTCACGCCGGCCAGCACGATGACGCCGGGCGACGTCGCGACCTGGACCGAGGCGATCCCGGCCCGGCAGGCCGAGCCGGCGCTGCCGCGCGCCGGTGCCCTCGAGCCGTGCCATCAGGCAGACCCGCTGCCCGCGACCAGGCCGACGCCGGCGGCGTAGCGGCGCTGCGCGTCGGCCCTGCGCGACAATGGGCGGGCGAGGAATACGAGACCATGCCGTCCATCCGCACCCACGTGGCATTCACGGCCGCCGCCGCGGCGGCGCTGCGCTCGGCGCTGGGCGCCGGGGGCGACCGGCCGCGCCCGATGTTCACGCTCGATCCGCTGCACTCCATCGGCAAGCTGCCGTGCGCGGGCGACCTCGTGGCCGACCTGCGGCTGGCCGCGCGTGTCTGGCGCGTCGAGCAGCGTTCGCTGCTGGTGGACCCGGACGCCAATGCCGTCATCTCGCTGCTGGTCGGCGAAGCGCCGACGGCGCGGCTTGCGTGCGACCCGGACGCCGATCGGGTGCAGCTGACCGAGGGCGCGCAGGCGGCGCTCTTCGCCGAGCACGTCGGCCGCGACCAGCCGTCGGCGTGCCGCCTGCTGATGGCCGCCCTGGCCGCCATGCCCGATCTCCGGCCGGGCGACGTGGTGCGCGACAGCAGCTGCTCGCGCCACATGTTCTTCGTCGAGGAGCGGCTGTTCCTGTGGACGCCGGCCAACGAGGTGCGGGTGCGCTACCTGCTGGACGTCGGCATGAAGGCCGGCGAGTGGCAGCAGTTGCGCGCCTAGGGCTTCCTGCGTCTTCGCCGCGCGGCGCAGTGCCGCGGGTGGGGCCAGGCGCGCGCCGCGCCAGAATGCAGGCATGGACGAGATCGAGGCGATCGAACGGGCGACGCTGGCCGCCGTGCCGCCGCAGCGGCAGGAGCGCTGGGGCGGCTGGCTGCTGGCGTTCGACGACGGCACCGTGGGCCGCTGCCACAGCGCGGCGCCGCTGCGACACGACACGCCGCGGGCCGACTGCCTGGGCGAGATCGAGCGGCGCTACGCCGAGGCGCGCCTGCCGCCGGTGCTGCGCGTGCCGGACCTGCCGGCGTTCGCCGGGCTGGTCCTGCAGCTGCAGGCACGCGGCTATGCCCGCTCCAAGCCGACGCTGGTGCAGACCTCGCTGGTGACCGGGCTGGCCGCGGGCGGCGCCGGCGCCGTCCCGGTCGAAGTGGCGGACCGTCCCGGCCCGGACTGGGAGCAGGTGTTCCTCGGCGAGGGATTCGACCCGCGCGACGGCGCCAGCCGCCTCGCCATCCTGCGGCGCGGCCGCGATTCGGTATTCGCCAGCGTGCACGAGGCCGGGCGCACCATCGCCGTCGGCTCGGCCTGCTTCAGCGGCGGCTGGTGCGGCGTGCACGGCATGCGCACGCTGCCCGCGCATCGCGGCCGCGGCCTGGCCGGGGGCGTGTTGTCTGCGCTGGCCGAGGCCGCGCGCCGCCGCGGCGTGGAACGCTGCTTCCTGCAGGTGGAGCAGGGCAACGCGGTCGCGCGTTCCTTGTATGCCGGCCGCGGTTTCTCCACCGCGTGGAGCTACGGCTACTGGAAGCAGCAGCTGCCCGCCTGATCAGTGGCGCGCGCGCCGTGCCGATGCCTGCCGCAGCGCTCGTGTCAGCGGCAGCCGCAGTGGCCGGCGCAGCGGTTGGCCATGACGCAGTCGATCGGCGTGATGCAAGGCTTTTCTTCCTTGCGTTCGCCCTGGAGCACCTCGGGCGGCACGCGCAGCGGCGGACCGTACTTGTCGCCGGCGCCAGCACTGGAACCACCGCCGGCGCCGCTGCCTGCCACTGAACCTGATCGGGGATCGTGTTTCATGATGGTTCTTTCTACGGGCTGGCGTTCTAGTCGGGTTTGATCTCGCTCAGGATGAGGCTGCACGGGGCGCCCGCCGCGGCGCGGGCCCTGGGTTTGCGAGGGGTCGCGCGGCCGGCCATCATGGCAAGGTTCCGACCGCCCCCCGTCCATCCTTCACCGGAGTTCCGACATGACCGATTCCCCGACGAACGCCCTGGCCACCGGCGCCAGCGACCTGGTCGCCACCCTCGAGGACGGCATCCTGACGCTGACCCTCAACCGGCCGCAGGCGCGCAACGCGATGTCGCGTGCGATGAACGAAGCCTTGCAGCAGCAGCTGGCGCAGGCCGAACTCGATCCGGCCGTGAAATGCATCGTGCTCACCGGCGCCGGCAACGCCTTCTGCGCCGGCGGCGACGTCAAGGGCATGGCCGCCGCCGGCGACGGGACGGTCGGCGCCATGACGATCGACCAGGCGATCCACCGCCAGCGACTCAATCAGCGCGGCACCGCCGGCCGGCTGTTCCAGATGCCCAAGCCGACCCTCGCGTCGCTGCCCGGCGCGGCGGCGGGCGCGGGCCTGTCGCTGGCGCTCGCGTGCGACCTGCGCGTGATGGCGAGCACCGCGTTCCTCACGACGGCCTTCGCCCGGGTCGGCTTCTCCGGCGACTATGGCGGCAGCTACTTCCTCACCCAGCTGGTCGGCTCCGCCAAGGCGCGGGAGCTGTATTTCCTGTCCGAGCGCGTCAGCGCCGACGAGGCGCTGCGGCTGGGCCTCGCCAACTGGGTCTGCGAGGGCCAGACGCTGGCGGCCAGAACCCGCGAGATCGCGCTGCGGCTGGCGCAGGGGCCGACGGTGGCGTACCGCTACATGAAGGAGAACCTGAATCGTGCGCTGGCCGGCGCGCTCGACGAGTGCCTCGACCTCGAAGCCACCCACCACATCCACTGCGGCCAGACCGAGGACCACCGCGAGGCCGCGCGGGCCTTCGTCGAGAAGCGCGAGCCGGTGTTCCAGGGGCGTTGACGCGCCGTCGCCCGGGGATCTGGCCGTCAGAGCTCGGTCTCGGGCGCCACGCGCGTGTAGCGGATGCGGTTGCCGTGGATGTGGTCGACGCCCACGAATTCGTTGCGGGACACGAACTCGACCTGGAAGGTGGCGAACGGCAGGTTCAGTCGCGACGGGGGCCGGCCTCGCATCAGCGTGTATTTGCGCTTGAGGTTGGTTCCGTCGTAGAGCCACGTTCCTTCGTGGACGAAGTCGCTCGCGACGCCGGCAGCATCGGTCACCCGCACCGTCTCCCGGAAGCTTCCGTCGGGCTCGAGGATGAGGAGGTGGCGCGACCTGACGCCGCGCTCGGTCCGCTCACGCAGCCAGGTGCCTGCCAGCCGGTCCTGCAGGTCGTCCTGGACCGCCGCGGCCACCGGCGGCCCGGCGCCGCTGCCGGGCGCGGCACTGTCGCAGGCGTATGCCAGCGCGCACAGGGCCAGCACCGCAGGCAGGCAGCATCGTCGCAGGCGCGGGGAGACCACCACCACGACCTCAGCCCGGCGCGCTGCCGGCGCGCGTGATCAGTGGCATTCGCCGTCTTCACCCGGCGCGAAAGCGCGCTCGCCGGCGCCTTGCGGCGGCGCCGATGGCGCGCCGGACTTTCCCTGCCGAGCCGCCGCCTCGCCGGCGCGCTGCTTCGGATCGTGCGGCGCCGGCTGGGCCTTCGGATTCGTGACCTGACTGCGATCCTCGTTGCGGCTGTGTTCCATGGCGATCATCCCCGGGGCCGGGACCTGGGCGCGGGCTGCTGGCCCCGACCCGAGCCCGCGCGCCGCCGCGACACGCGGCTCGCGCCAGTCTTGCGCCGCGGCGGCTCCGTGGTCGTCATTTTTTGCAACGGAGCGGCGCCGCCGCTGCCTCGCGGCGCCGGCACCGGCAGCGGCGAAGGAGGGCAGGGCGATCGCCGGGCGCCGGCGGCGTCGCCGCAGCTGGTACGCTGCGCGACAACCATGACCTACCGACTGAAGCTGTATGAAGCAGACGCTCCCGCGCACGAGCTGCGCGCCGCGGAACGGCGCTTTCGCGAGGCCCTCGAGGCATCCATAGGCGGGCCCGAGCTGGTGCTGCCGGTCTACGCCGCCTACCAGCGGATCGTGGCCAGCCACGGGGAAGAACCCGCGGCGGACGATCTGAGCGACGCCCAGCGGACGGTCTTCGAGCAGTGGCGGGCGGCCGCAACCGCCGCCGTCGCCGCGGCGTTCGGGCCGAACCGCTACATGGGCGACGCCCATTACGAGATCGAGCCCTAGCCGACCGCGCGCGGCCGCAGCGCTGGGCTGGAGCGCCGTCAGGCCGCGGCCATCAGCTCCTGCCGGCGTTCGGCCATTCGCGCGCCCAGCGCCACCAGGTCGAGCCCGGCCTTCTTCGCCTTCGGGAACATCTCGGTTTCTTCTTCCTTCACGTGGTGTTCGATGAGCTCGCCCATCACGTGGACCTTGGCGTCGTACTCGTCGCCGCCGGCGCGGGCGCCTTCCAGCTGGGCGATGAGGTCCTTGACCGAGCCGTGCTCCACGTTGGCTTCCGGCACCAGTTCATGGTCGTGCAATGCCGCCTGCACCGCGGGATAGAAGATCTCCTCTTCGAGCTGCATGTGGACGGTGAGCTCCTTGCAGATCTCTTCGGCCAGTTCCGCCTTGTCGGCGTCGGACCGGAGCTTTTCGAAGGCCTTGAACATGCCGGTCACTTTCTGGTGGTCGGCCACGAGTTGGGCAATGGCATCCTGGCCGTTGGGTACGGTCGTTGTGTTTTTCACTGGAATATCCTTGGCTGGTGGGTCCGCCGGGGCCGGCGGCGTTGCTGCTGAGGTCGCCTGCAACAGGCGTCGTGCCCCACATTTGAGGTGCAGCGCGAGGGCGGGGCCGTCGGCGGGCTGGGCGTGTGGGCGTAGGACCGCGCCGGGGGCAGCAGGGGTGTCGCCGGCCTCGCATGGATCCGGCGCCGCACCGCGCGAGGGCTGCCCGCCGCCGATCAGCGCGCGCTCGCGCCGGCAGCCGTTCGCGTCGGCGACCCGGCCGGCGCCACCAGCAGCGCGCGGGCCGCACGACGCCGGTTCGAGGCGGCGCCTATGCCTGCGTCTGGCCTTGGCTGGCCGGTGCCAGCCGGCGGCCGATGGCCCGCGCTCGTTCCGCGGCGGCGCTCCATTCGGCGCACGCCTTCACGTGTTCGTTCACGTCGACCGGGGGCTGGTCGAGCCGCTTCCACGCCAGTCGCTCCTCGAGCAACGCGGCTTCATAGGCCGACTCGACGAATTGATGGCTCGTGCTCATGGCTTGCACTCCTGTTTGACTGCAGGCGGGCGCCGGCCCTCCGAGGGTGGGCGCGCGGTCGCTACGCTCCATGATAGGTCGCGCCGGCCCCGGGGCAAAGACAGACGCCGGCCAGCGGTCGGGGTGCTTCCCGCGATGCCGCGCATCGCGTCGGGTGGCGCCCGATTGACGCTGTGTCGAGCTTGCCTGTAGTCTCTCGCAGCCCCGCGCTGCCGCGGCTCGCGCGGGCACCGACGCAGTCACATCAGGAAGGAGCGTTCATGCGTTTGCTGCACACTCTGGTCGCGGCCATCGCGCTGCTCGGCAGCGTTTTCGCGCTGCCCGCCAGCGCCCAGTCCGACTACCCCAACAAGCCGATCAAGTGGATCGTGCCCTATCCCCCCGGTGGCACGACCGATCTGCTGGCGCGCATCATGGGGCAATGGCTCTCGCAGCGGCTGGGACAGCAGGTCATCATCGAGAACCGGGCCGGCGGCGGCAACAACATCGGCACCGAAATGGCGGCACGGGCGCCGGCCGACGGGTACACCATCCACCTGGTCAATCCGGCCAACGCGATCAACGCGACGCTCTATCCCAAGCTGCCGTTCAACTACCTCGAGGACATGGTGCCCATCGGCGGCATCGTCCGCGTGCCCAACGTGATGACGGTGACCAAGAACTTTCCGGCCAAGACGGTCGCCGAATTCATCGACTACGGCAAGAAGCACCCGGGCAAGATCAACATGGCCTCGTCCGGGGCCGGCACGTCGGTGCACCTGTCGGGCGAACTCTTCAAGTTCATGACCGGCATCGACATGAAGCACATTCCCTACAAGGGCGCCGGCCCGGCGATCACCGACCTGATCAGCGGCCAGGTCGACGTGCTGTTCGACAACATGCCGTCGATCATCGGCCACATCCGCGCCGGTTCGGTGCGCGCCCTGGGCGTGACGACAGCGCAGCGTTCGCCGGCGCTGCCCGACGTGCCGGCCGTCGCCGAGACGGTGCCGGGCTATGAGGCCAGCGCCTGGTTCGGCGCGGCCGCGCCCAAGGGGACGCCCGCCGCCGCGATCGAGCGCCTCAATCGCGAGTTCAATGCGGCGCTCGCCGATCCCGGGATGAAGGCCAAGCTCGCCGACCTGGGCGGCGTGCCGATCCCCGGGACGCCGGAGCAGTTCTGGGACATCCACCGCATGGAGACGGAGAAGTGGGCGAAGATCGTCAAGTTCTCCGGCGCACGCGTCGACTGAGACGAGGCTGACATGACCAGTCCCTGGAAAGCCGCCCGACCGGGCGATCCGCTGGCGAGCGTCGACACGCCCGCCCTCGTGCTCGACCTCGACGCGTTCGAGCGCAACCTGCAACGCATGGCGAGCGCCGTCGCCGGCCGCAACGTTCGGCTGCGCCCCCACGGCAAGAGCCA
>NZ_DATMHS010000072.1:0-97542 GCF_035554825.1 Ramlibacter sp.
ATCGCGAACCCCGACATCGACATCGTGATCGAGCTGATCGGCGGCTGCGGCATCGCCCGGCAGCTGGTGCTCGAGGCGATCGCCGCCGGCAAGCACGTCGTCACGGCGAACAAGGCGCTGCTGGCCGTGCACGGCACCGAGATCTTCGAGGCGGCGCGCGAGCGCGGCCTGGCGGTGGGCTTCGAGGCGGCGGTGGCCGGCGGCGTGCCGATCATCAAGGCGCTGCGCGAGGGCCTGACGGCCAACCGCATCCACTGGATCGCCGGCATCATCAACGGCACGACCAACTTCATCCTGTCGGAGATGCGGGACAAGGGCCTGGACTTCGACGTGGTGCTGAAGGAGGCGCAGCGCCTGGGCTACGCCGAGGCCGACCCGACCTTCGACATCGAGGGCGTCGACGCCGCCCACAAGGTGACGCTGATGAGCGCCATTGCCTTCGGCATCCCGGTGCAGTTCGACAAGGCCTACGTCGAAGGCATCACCAGGCTGGCCGCCCAGGACATCCGCTACGCCGAGCAGCTCGGCTACCGCATCAAGCTGCTGGGCGTGACCAAGCGCAGCCGCGATCCGGCGACCGGCGCGCTCAAGGGGGTCGAGCTGCGGGTGCACCCGACGCTGGTGCCGGCCAAGCGCCTGATCGCCAACGTGGAGGGCGCGATGAACGCGGTGGTGGTGCAGGGCGACGCCGTCGGCCCCACGCTCTACTACGGCAAGGGAGCGGGCAGCGAGCCCACCGCCAGCGCGGTGATCGCCGACCTGGTGGACATCACCCGCCTGCACACCGCCGATGCGGCGCACCGCGTGCCGCACCTTGCGTTCCAGCCCGACCAGATGAGCGACCTGCCGGTGCTGCCGATGAGCGAGGTGGTGACCAGCTATTACCTGCGGCTGCGGGTGGCCGATCAGGCCGGCGTGCTGGCCAAGGTGACCGGCCTGCTGGCCGCGGCCGGCATCAGCATCGATGCCATGCTGCAGCGCCCGGCCGGCGATGACCACCAGGTCGCCGGCGAGCGCGGCGTGCCGCAGACCGACCTCATCATCCTCACGCACGAGGTGCGCGAAGGCACCATGAACGACGTGCTCGCGCAGATGCAGGGCCTGACGACCGTGCTGGCCCCGATCGTGCGCATCCGCAAGGAAGAGCTCGCCTGAGCCGGTTCACCGATGCTGTACCTGTCCACCCGCGGCCATCCCGCCCGCAAGCATTTCTGCGAGATCCTGCTCGAAGGGCTGGCGCCCGACGGCGGCCTCTATCTGCCCGAGCGCTATCCGCAGGTGGACGAGGCCACCCTGGCGCGCTGGCGCGACCTGCCGTACGCCGAGCTCGCCTTCGAGATCCTGTCGCTCTACATCGACGACATCCCGCCGGCGGACCTGCGCAGGCTGTGCCGCGACACCTACACCAAGGCGGTGTTCGGCACCGAGGCGATCGTGCCCCTGAAGCAGCTCGAACCGGGGCTGTACCTGGAGGCGCTGTCGAACGGGCCGACGCTCGCCTTCAAGGACATGGCGATGCAGCTGCTCGGCAACCTGTTCGAGTACGAACTGGCGCGGCGCGGCGAGGAGCTCAACATTCTTGGCGCCACCTCGGGCGACACCGGCAGCGCCGCCGAGTACGCGATGCGCGGCAAGCGCGGCGTGCGCGTGTTCATGACCTCGCCCCAGGGGCGGATGAGCCCGTTCCAGCAGGCGCAGATGTTCAGCCTGCAGGACGCCAACATCCACAACCTGGCGGTCGAAGGCGTGTTCGACGACTGCCAGGACATCGTCAAGGCGGTGTCCAACGACCTCGACTTCAAGCGCCGGTACCGCATCGGCACGGTGAACTCGATCAACTGGGCGCGCCTGCTGGCCCAGGTCGTCTACTACTTCGCCGGCTACTTCCAGGCGACGACGGGCAGGCCGGGCCACAAGGTCAGCTTCGCGGTGCCCTCGGGCAATTTCGGCAACATCTGCGCCGGCCATGTGGCCCGGATGATGGGCCTGCCGGTCGAGCACCTGGTGCTGGCGACCAACGAGAACGACGTCCTCGACGAGTTCTTCCGCACCGGCGTCTACCGCGTGCGTTCCAGCGCCGACACCCACGAGACCTCGAGCCCCTCGATGGACATCAGCAAGGCGAGCAACTTCGAGCGCTTCGTGTTCGACCTGCTCGGGCGCGACGCCGCCAGGGTCGGCCAGCTCTTCGGCGGGCAGCTCGCGCGCGAAGGCCGCTTCGACCTGAGCGCCGAGCCGGCGTTCGCCGATGTGCCCCGGCGCTTTGGTTTCGTCAGCGGCAAGAGCACCCACGCCGACCGGCTCGCGACGATCCGCGACACGCACCGGCGTTTCGGGGTCCTGATCGACACCCATACGGCCGACGGCCTGAAGGTCGCGCGCGAGCGCCGCCGGGACGGCGAGACGATGATCGTGCTGGAGACGGCGCTGCCGATCAAGTTCGCGGCGACCATCGTCGAGGCGCTCGGCCGCGAGCCGGACCGGCCGCCGCAGTTCGAGGGCATCGAGCGGCTGCCCCGCCGGGTCACCGTGATGCCGGCCAGCGTCCAGGCCGTGAAGGACTTCATCGCGGCGCACTGCGCGTGAGGACGGCATGAAAGTCGTGGGCTTCGCCGGTTTCTCGGGCTCGGGCAAGACGACGCTGGTCGAGCATCTGATCTCGGCGCTCAAGCTGCGCGGACTGCGGGTTTCGGTGATCAAGCACGCCCACCACGAGTTCGACATCGACTACCCGGGCAAGGACAGCTGGCGCCATCGCCAGGCGGGAGCCTTCGAGACGCTCGTCGCATCCTCGCGCCGGCTCGCCCTGATCCGGGAGTTCGAGCAGCCGGCGAACCTCACGGCGCACCATGTGATCGCCGACCTGTACCCGGCCGTGGACTGGGTGCTGGTCGAAGGCTTCAAGGACAGCGACCTGCTCAAGATCGAGGTGTGGCGGCCGGCGGCGGGCAAGCCGGCACTGTATCCGGACGACGCGTTCATCGTCGCCGTGGCCACCGACTCGCCCGGCGCGCTGCCGCAAGAGACCTTGCGGCCGGTGCTGGACCTCAACGATGCGGATGCGGTGGCGCAGTGGCTCGTTGACAATGGGGATCGCTTCGAGTACCACCCCGAGAGGTATTCGTGAATCGCCACCGGTGCCGCCGCAGCGACGCGCCGGTGGGCGCTGCCGGTCCCGCTGCAACCCGGAGTCAGCCATGAACGCGCCTCGCGCCCCGTTGCGCCCCCTCGACGACGCGCTCGCCGAGCTGCTGGCGCAGGCCCGGCCGCTCGACGGCGCCGAGCGCGTGCGCACCTTCGACGCCGACGGCCGCGTGCTCGCGCAGGACCTTGTCTCGCAACTGCAGGTGCCGCCGCACGACAACAGCTCGATGGACGGCTACGCCGTTCGCAGCAGCGAGATCGCCGACGAAGGCATCGTGCTGCCGGTGTCGCAACGCATTCCCGCCGGCAGCGCGCCGCAGCCGCTCGTCCCCGGCAGCGCCGCGCGCATCTTCACCGGGGCGCCCGTCCCGGCCGGCGCGGACGCGATCGTGATGCAGGAGGAAACCGAGGCGGCGGGCGAACACGCCGTCCGCATCCTGCGCGCGCCGGCCGCGGGCCAGTGGATTCGGCGCAGCGGCGAGGACGTCACGCGCGGCGCGATCGTGCTGGCGCGCGGGCAGCGGCTCGATCCCGGGGCCCTCGGGCTGGCCGCCAGCATCGGGCTGGACCATCTCGCCGTGGCACGGCGCCCGCGGGTGGCCCTGTTTTCCACCGGCGACGAACTGGTCATGCCGGGCGAGGTGCCGCCAGAGCGGATGCGCCCCGGCGCCATCTACAACTCCAACCGCTTCTTCCTGCAGGCGCTGCTGCGCCGGCTGGGCTGCGAGGTCAGCGACTTCGGGATCGTGCCGGACCAGCGCGATGCCACCGTGCGGGCGCTCGACCTGGCCTCGCGCGAGCACGACCTGATCCTCACCAGCGGCGGAGTGTCGGTGGGCGAGGAGGACCACGTGAAGCCGGCGGTGCAGTCGCTCGGCTCGCTCGATCTGTGGCAAATCGCCATCAAGCCCGGCAAGCCGTTCGCCCATGGCCGCGTGGACGGGGCCCATTTCATGGGACTGCCCGGCAATCCGGTGTCGAGTTTCGTCACCTTCCTGCTGCTGGTGCGGCCGTTCCTGCTGAAGCTGCAGGGCGCGACCGATCTGGTCCCGCGCTCGACCGCGGTGCCGGCCGATTTCGAGTGGCCGCGCGCGGACAAGCGGCGCGAGTTCCTGCGCGTGCGCCGCAACGCGCAGGGCGCGCTGGCGCTGTTCACCAACCAGAGTTCCGGCGTGTTGACCTCGGCCGTCTGGGCCGACGGGTTGGTCGACAACCCCCCGGGCCGCACCATCGCCCGCGGCGATGCGGTGCGCTTCCTGTCGCTCGCGGAGCTGGTCGGATGAAGGTGCGGGTGCGTTACTTCGCGTCGATCCGCGAGGCGGTGGGGCAGGGCAGCGAGGCGCTGGACACCGGCGCCGCCACGCTGGGCGGCCTGCGCGACGAACTGATCGCCCGCGGCGGCGCCCATGCGCTGAGCCTCGCGCGGGGCAAGGCGGTGCGCGTCGCGCTGGACCAGGTGATGAGCGACGAGGCGCAGCCGCTGCGCGAGGGCTGCGAGGTCGCGTTCTTCCCACCGGTGACGGGAGGCTGACATGGCCGCGCGGGTGAGCATCCAGACCGCCGACTTCGACCTGTCGCAGGAAGTGGCGGCATTGCGGGCGGCGGATCCGCGCGTCGGCGCGGTCTGCGCCTTCGTCGGCACCGTTCGCGACCGCAGCGACGGCGCTCCGGTGAGCTCGATGGAACTCGAGCACTATCCGGGCATGACCGAAAAGGCGATCGAGTCGATGATCGACGAGGCACACCGCCGTTTCGACATCCACGGCGCCCGCGTCATCCACCGGGTCGGGCTGTTGCAGCCGCTGGACCAGATCGTCCTGGTGGCCGTCACCTCGGCGCATCGCGGCGAAAGCTTCCAGGCCTGCGAGTTCCTGATGGACTACCTCAAGACGCAGGCGCCGTTCTGGAAGAAGGAGCAGACGCCGCAGGGCGCGCGCTGGGTCGATGCCCGCGTCAGCGACGACGCCGCACTGGCCCGCTGGGGCATCACCCGGGCCAACGCCTGAGACTCAGTTGAGGTAGCGGGGGCGCCGCAGCGCCTGGTGGTCCTCGAGCAGGCCGCCCGCTTCCGTCGGGACATGCGAGCCGAACGGCTCGGCCCACTGGGCCCGGGCCAGCGACTGCTCGAGCAGGTGCATCAGGCCCTGCATCAGGGCCGGCTGCAATTCCACCTGGAACACGCGCGGCTCCTCGGCGTTCGGCAGCCGCTCGTTGAAGCTCAGGCGCAAGCGGCCATCCGCCAGCGGGGTGGCGTCCACGTCCGTGATCAGCAGCGGTTCGGGGCCGAGCGGCATCTGGGCTTCGCCCTCCTGGTAGGGCGTCTCGAAATCGGCCTGGCGCAGGAACTCTTCCTTGCGGAAATCGGCCAGCATCTGCTTGAGGCTGTCGTCCGCACTGTCGAGCGAGCGGCCGGCGTTTTCCAGCTTGAGCAGATGGCTGGTCAGCAGCTTGGACAGCAGGGGCCACAGTCCGAGCATCAGGCGGCGCGTCAGCCACAGCCTGATCTCGTCGGCGCTGGAGCTCTTGATGCGCACCAGGATCCGATCCTGTTCGGCCAGGTAGGTCACGGACAACTGGTGGATCTGCATGCAGCGAATTCTAGTTGCTGAGCTGGCAGCCGCTGCCCGGCGTTGGCCCTTGAAAACCTGTGGGCAAGCCTAAGCTGGGGAGGTGACCGGAGGCTCTTTATGAGACTAGACAAACTCACGACCAAATTCCAGGAAGCCCTGGGCGAGGCGCAGACGCTGGCGCTGGGCAACGACCATGCCTACATCGAGCCGGCGCACCTGCTGGTGGCGATGTTGCGCCAGGAGGACGGGCCGGCGGGGCTGCTGCAGCGCGCGGGCGTGAACGTCCCGGGCCTGCTGGCCGCGGCCGAAAGCGCGATGCACAAGCTGCCGCAGGTGCAAGGGCAGGAGCAGGTGCAGGTGGGCCGCGACCTGGTGGGCCTGCTGCAGGCGGCCGAGAAAGAGGCGATCAAGCGCGGCGACCAGTTCATCGCCGGCGAGCTGTTCCTGCTGGCCGTCGCCGAGACCAGGCAGGACATCGGGCGCATGGCCCGCGAGCAGGGCCTGACGCGCAAGCAGCTGGAGAGCGCGATCGACGCCGTGCGCGGCGGCCAGAACGTGAACTCGCCCGAGGCGGAAGGCCAGCGCGAGGCGTTGAAGAAGTACACCCTGGACCTCACGGAGCGGGCGCGCCAGGGCAAGCTCGACCCGGTGATCGGTCGCGACGACGAGATCCGGCGCGCGATCCAGGTGCTGCAGCGGCGCACCAAGAACAACCCGGTGCTGATCGGCGAGCCCGGCGTCGGCAAGACCGCCATCGTCGAGGGCCTGGCCCAGCGCATCGTCGCCGGCGAGGTGCCGGAGACGCTGAAGAACAAGCGGGTGCTGTCGCTGGACATGGCCGCGCTGCTGGCCGGCGCCAAGTACCGCGGCGAATTCGAGGAACGCCTGAAGAACGTGCTGAACGAACTGGCCAAGGACCAGGGCCAGACCATCGTCTTCATCGACGAGCTGCACACCATGGTCGGCGCCGGCAAGGCCGAGGGCGCCATGGATGCCGGCAACATGCTCAAGCCGGCGCTGGCGCGCGGCGAGCTGCATTGCGTGGGCGCGACCACGCTCGACGAATACCGCAAGTACATCGAGAAGGACGCCGCGCTGGAGCGCCGCTTCCAGAAGATCCTGGTGGGCGAGCCGAGCGTCGAGGCGACCATCGCCATCCTGCGCGGGCTGCAGGAGAAGTACGAGGTCCATCATGGCGTCGAGATCACGGACCCGGCGATCGTGGCAGCGGCCGAGCTCTCGCACCGCTACATCACCGACCGTTTCCTGCCCGACAAGGCGATCGACCTGATCGACGAGGCGGCGTCCAAGATCAAGATCGAGATCGATTCCAAGCCGGAGGCGATCGACCGGCTCGATCGCCGCCTGATCCAGCTGCAGATCGAGCGCGAGGCCGTGCGCAAGGAAAAGGACGAGGCGTCGCAGAAGCGCTTCGCCCTGATCGAGGAAGAGGTGGCGCGGCTGCAAAAGGAGATCGCCGACCTCGAGGAGATCTGGAAGGCCGAGAAGGCGACCGCGCAGGGCAGCGCCGAAGTCAAGGAAGAGATCGAGAAGCTGCGCCGCGAGATCGAGGGCTACACCCGCAAGGGCGACTTCAACAAGGTCGCCGAGCTGCAATACGGGCGCCTGCCCGAGCTGGAGAAGAAGCTCAAGGAAGCGCAGGCCAAGGAATCGGGCAAGGCCAGGTCCGCCAAGGACGGCGGCCGGCCGCAGCTGCTGCGCACCATGGTCGGCGCCGAGGAGATCGCCGAGGTGGTGGCGCGGGCCACCGGCATCCCCGTGTCCAAGCTGATGCAGGGCGAGCGCGAGAAGCTGCTGCTGATGGAAGACCGCTTGCACGAGCGCGTGGTCGGCCAGGACGAGGCGATCGCTGCGGTGGCCAACGCGATTCGCCGTTCGCGCTCGGGCCTGTCCGACCCGAACCGCCCGACCGGCTCGTTCCTGTTCCTCGGGCCGACGGGCGTGGGCAAGACCGAGCTGTGCAAGGCGCTGGCGAACTTCCTGTTCGACAGCGAGGAGCACCTGATCCGCATCGACATGAGCGAGTTCATGGAGAAGCACTCGGTGGCGCGGCTGATCGGCGCGCCGCCGGGCTACGTCGGCTACGAGGAGGGCGGCTACCTGACCGAAGCCGTGCGCCGCAAGCCCTACAGCGTGATCCTGCTCGACGAGGTCGAGAAGGCCCACCACGACGTGTTCAACGTGCTGCTGCAGGTGCTCGACGACGGCCGCCTGACCGACGGCCAGGGCCGTACGGTGGACTTCAAGAACACCGTGATCGTGATGACGAGCAACATCGGCTCGCACATGATCCAGGCCATGGTCGGCCGGCCCTACGAGGACGTGAAGGACGCTGTCTGGGACGAGCTGAAGAACCACTTCCGCCCCGAGTTCCTGAACCGGATCGACGAAACGGTGGTGTTCCACGCGCTGGACGCCCAGCACATCGAGCGGATCGCCGCCATCCAGCTGCGGGTGCTGGAGCAGCGGCTGGCCAAGATGGACCTCAAGCTGGAGGTGTCGCCGGCGGCGCTGGAGGAGCTGGCGAAGGTCGGCTTCGACCCGGTGTTCGGCGCGCGGCCGCTCAAGCGGGCGATCCAGCAGCGCATCGAGAACCCGCTGTCGAGGCTGATCCTGGAGGGGCGCTTCCCGCCCAAGAGCGTGATCCCGGTGGAAGTCGATCCGGTGCGCGAGCCCGGCGTCTTCCACTTCGGCAACGCCGAGCCGGTGGCCGAAGAGGCGTCCGCCTGAGCGGCGCGGTCGCCTTAAGATTCCCCTCATGGCCGGAGCGGATACTCCGGCCATTCCTTTGCTGAAAGCGCCTGGTGTTGATGAATCTCCTGCTGCGGGCCGTGCTGGTGCTGGCCGGTCTCGTGTTTGCCGCCTCGCTGGCCCTGGTGGTCGCCCTGATGTTCGCGCTCTGGGGGCTGCGCGCCGCCTGGGCCCGGCTCACCGGCCGTCCGATCGCCCCGTTCGTGGTGCGCATGCATCCGTTCGGCGCCTTCGACGACATGGTGCGCCGCAACGCGCCGGCGAGCCGCACGCCGCGTGCCGATGCCGTGGCGCCGGGTCGGCCCATCGCCGACGTGACCGACGTGGAGGCCAAACGCTAGCCGCGCGCCAACCGGCTGAGCGGCACCAGCTGCACGTGCAGCCGTGCCAGCAGCGCGGCAAAGGCGTCGCCGGCAAGCACCTCGTATTCCCGCCGGCGCGCGGCCGCGATCGGATCGCCCTCGGGCGAACCCAGTCCCGCATGGCACATCAGCAGATCGCCATCGCGCGCCGCGTCCAGCCATTGCGAAAGCAGCGCCTGGTAGCCGGGCGCGGTGCCGCCGAAACCGTAGACGCCGAGCAGCCGCCGGTTGCAGGCGAAGCCGTGCGCGCGCGCCAGCCGCTCGAATGCGGCCCCGCCCAGCCGCTGCAGCAGCCACGGCTTGCCCATGGCGCCGGCCGGCGGGCGCGTCGAACGCAGCCAGGGCCGCAGCGGCGGCGGATACCGCGCTTCGAGCGTCCGCAGCAGGACGTCGCGGATCACCGGAAACTGGTGGACATGCTGGTGGCCATCGACGTGCGCCGGTGGCTGGCCCATGGCAGCCTCGAACCGATCGAGCTGGGCGTCGAGCTCCCGGCGCAGCCGCTCGCGGCCCACCAGGTGCGCCGCGCTGCGCGCCCACCAGGAGGGCAACGAGCGCTGCAGCGCCCGATCGACCGGGTGCTGCGTGAGGTCGAGGTGCAGTCCGACGTCGAGCTGCTGCGGCGCGAGCGGCCGCAGCGCCGCCGCGCCGCCCTGCCAGGCCGGCGCCCCGGTCATGCAGCTCACCGCCGTCGCGCGGCCGAGCGCCGCCAGGCGCAGGGCCGCCTCGTTGACGCCTGGATGCAGGCCGAAATCGTCCACGCACAGCGCGATGGATCTGGGCAGCGGCGCCGTCGAAGTCATCGCGATCGGCCGCTCGCATGAAGGCGAGGATCGGCTGGTTCCTTGCCGTCGGCTGCGCCGCCGCCGCCGTGCACTTCGCCATCGTCGTGCGGCTGGTGACCGCAACGGCGCTGGCGCCGCTGGCCGCCAACGTCGCCGGCTGGCTGGTTGCCCTGCTGGTGTCGTTCACTGGCCATTGGCGCTTGACGTTCCGTCACGAGCGCGCCCCCTGGCGGCAGGCGGCGCCGCGCTTCTTCGCGATCTCGCTGGCCGGGTTCGCGGTCAATGAGGCGGCATATGCGGTCCTGCTGCACCTGAGCGGCTGGCGGTACGACGTGCTGCTGGCGATCGTGCTGGTCGGCATGGCGGTCCTCACATACCTGCTGAGCTCGCGCTGGGCGTTCCTGGGCACGGCGCGGCCGTGACCGCGCCCGCCGGCAGCCGCCAGAGCAGCGTGTCGCCCTGGCGGGCGATCACCGCGGCCTGCGCCAGCAGCGGGTAGCGCTCCAGCATCGCCACCCCGCCGACCAGCCAGGTCGCACGCGACGCGCACAGCACGCCGGCCAGCTGCGATGGCAGCAGCAGCACGGGATCGCCCTGGCCGCGCCGGAAGCGCTGTGCATCCAGCAGTTCCCGGTGCCAGTCGTCGCGGGCGGCCAGCGCCGGCCGGTCCCAATCGTCCAGCACGAGCGGCGGCGCCGCCAGCCGGGCATAGAACGGCAGGTCGTAGTAGTAGCCGTGCAGGAACACCACCGGCTCCTCGGGCGTCCGTCGTTGCGCCAGCGTGCGGCCGACCTCCCGCAGCGACTTGCTCGGCGCGGCGGTGACCGCGACCACCACCGTCAGGCAGGCCAGCGCTGCGGCCGCGGCGCTGGCCGCCAGCAGGCGGCGCCCGCGCCCTGACTGCGCGGCGGCCAGGGCCGCGTCGGCCACCAGGAACGCCAGTGGGACGGTGACGGGGAGGATGTAGCCGGCCAGCTTCGACCGGGGCAGCGAGAAGAACACGGTGACCAGCAGCAGCCACAGCCACATCAGCTGGCGCAGCCGGGCGCCGTCGGCATCGCCGCGGGAGGCACGCTGCGCCGCCGCCGGCAACCAGGCGCTCCACGGCAGCGTGGCCAGCGGCAGCACGGCGAGGTAGAACCAGAACGGGGCCGGGTTGTTGAAGCCGCCGGCCGTGTAGCGCTGGAAATGCTGCACCACGAAGAAGTAGTGCAGGAAGTCGGGAAAGCGCGACTGCATCGCGACGAACCACGGCGCGGCGACGGCGGCGAAGACCGCCAGGCCGGGGAGCCACGCCAGCGCCAGCAGCACCCGTGGCCGGCCGCGCACGACCAGCCAGGCCACCAGGACCAGTCCCGGCAGCACGACGCCGATCAGGCCCTTGGCGAGCAACCCGAGGGCCGCGAAGAGGTAGCCGGCCAGCAGCGAGGCGCGCGGCCGCAGCCCTTGCTCGATCGCGAGGGCGGCGTTCGCGAACGACAGCAGCGTGGCCGCGATGCAGCCGGCCACCAGCATGTCGAGGTTGGCGAACTGGGCCCCTGCGAACAGCAGCGGCTGCGTCAGCAACACGGCGAGCGACAGCCACGCCAGCGCCGGGCCGCGCCAGCGCCGCACGAAAAGGAACAGCGCCGTCGCGGCCACCACGCCTCCCAGCAACGGCGCCGTGCGCGCCGCCCACTCGTGCGGCCCCAGCACCGACAGCGCCGCGCCGGTGATCCAGTAGAACAGCGGCGGCTTGTGGAAATAGGGCAGGCCGTTGAGGGTCGGCGTGAGCCAGTCGCCCGAACGCAGCATCTCCCAGGCGACGCCGACGTAGCGGCCTTCGTCGGGGAGCATCAACGGCCGCATCCAGGCCGTCGCCGTCAGCCACAACACCGTCGTCAGCAGCGCCGCGGCAACGCCGGCGCGGCCACCGGGCGGCCCGGCCTTCACAGATCGGGGGCCGCCAGGCCCTGGCCGAGGTCGCGCTTGATCACGTACAGCGGCCGCGCCTTCACCTCCAGGAAGATGCGGGCCACGTATTCGCCCATGATGCCCAGGCAGATCAGCTGCACGCCCATGAAGAGCAGCAAGCTGACGACGATGGTCGTCCAGCCCGAGACATGGCTGCCATACAGCAGGTAGGCGAGCGTCAGCCAGGCGCCGTAGCCGAAACCGGCCAGGGCCATCGCGACGCCGACCGCGCTGGCCACGCGCAGGGGCCAGGTGGTGAAGGAGGTGAGTGCATCCACCGTCATCTGGATCAGCCGGCCGATGCTGAAGCGGCTGCGGCCATGCGCGCGCGGATCGGGCACGTAGGGCAGGGCCACGCTGTCGAAGCCGATCCAGGCATACAGGCCGCTCATGAACCGGTTGCGTTCTGGCAGGGCCAGCAAGGCATCGACGGCGGCCCGGTCCAGCAGCCGGAAGTCGCCGGCATCGGCCGGCACGCGGAAGCGGTCGGTCCGGTTGATCAGGCCGTAGAGCATGCGGGCGCCCAGGCGTTTGAGCAGGCTTTCGCCGGCGCGGCTGGCGCGCACGGCGTAGACCACGTCGGCGCCGGCCTGCCAGCGTTCGACCATGGTGCGGATCAGCGCCGGCGGATGCTGCAGGTCGGCGTCCATCATGACCACCACCTCACCGGCGGCCGCCTGCAGCCCGGCGGTCAGCGCCGCCTCCTTGCCGAAATTGCGCGACAGCTGCAGCGCGCGCACGCCCGGTCGCCGGCCCCACTGCGCCATCAGCTGCGGCGTCTCGTCGGTGCTGCCATCGTCGACCAGCACGATCTCCCAGGCCGCGCTCAGCGTCGGCAGCAGTTCGCACAGCTGCGGCAGCAGCTGCACCAGGCTGCGCGCCTCGTTCCAGCAGGGGACCACGCACGAGAGGGTCGGCAGTCGCGGGCGATGGCCGCTTCCGGGTTCGCGGCCCACGGCTTCGCGCGCCAACGGCCGCGGCGGCGCGATCCGGGATGGCCTGGGGCCCGTGGCCGGCTCGCGGTCGAGGAAGGCCCGGAAGTCTTGCGGTCTGTTCACGGCGGCGCTCGTTGCAAGGGAGCTGCGAGTCTCCCCGGGACTGGCTTAAGCCCGACTGAAGATGGCGCAGCGCGACCGGCGGTTGCAACTGGCGATGGTTCGCAATCCCGGCCGGCGACGCTGGCGCACCCAGAATCCCGACACCTTCATCCTAGGTCACGCCGGCCGCTTTTCCAGCGCGGCCGCTGCTGGCGGCGTCACTTGAGGTAGTGGCTCACCTGTGCCGGGGTCTGCGCGTAATCGACCGCGCTGATGCGGCCGCCCTCGCTGCGCAGCACGGTCACCGCGCCATGCCGGCGCGGCAGCAGCGCGGCGTCCGCGGCATGGCGCACGACGGCCACCGGGTAGGGCAGCTGCCGCATGCGCGGCATTGCCACGATCGTGCTGATCGGCTCGGGCATGCGGCTGATGTCGGCGATGTAGATCGCCTTGCGGTCCCGCAGCGCGGTGGGCGGCAGCCCCTCCAGCGCCTTGGCCATCACCTGGCTCGATGCCATTTCGGCGGCGAAGAAGATGATCCTGGTGTCGGGCGCGACCGGCAGCGCCTTGGCATGCTGGTCACGCAGCGCCAGGGCCGGCAGCGATTCGCCGGTCTGCAGGGAGCCGGCCGGGGCCGCGGCCGCGGCCAGCAGCAGGCAGCAGGCGACCAGGCGCTTGGGCAGCGTGCTGGAACAACGGGGAGCGTGGCGGCGCGTCATGGCTGCGAGTCTCGCCGCCCGCGCCGGCCGGCGGCTTGACCAACCGCAAGCCGGCGGTGCCGCCGGCCAGGGCGGCACCCCGTGCCCGGTCCGGGGTGCCCCGCTCCGCGTGACGGGGGCGACACCGGCGGTCGCGGCGCCGGTGCAGAATGCATGCCGCCCCGGCGCATGGTCGCGCGAAAGGAATCGCATGTTCAACGCACTTGTCCTGGAGAAGAATCCCGAGTTCAGCGCCAGCGTGCGCGAGGTGGACGATACCTTCCTGCCCGAAGGCGATGTCACGGTCGACATTGCGTACTCCACCATCAATTACAAGGATGCGCTGGCGATCACCAACCGCTCGCCGGTCGTGCGCAGCTGGCCGATGGTGGCCGGCATCGACGGCTCCGGGACCGTGATCGAGAGCTCGTCGCCGGCGTGGAAGCCGGGCGACCAGGTCGTGCTCAACGGTTTCGGCGTCGGCGAGACCCACAAGGGCTGCCTGGCCGGGCGCGCCCGCCTGAAGGGCGATTGGCTGATCCGCCGGCCTTCGCGCTTCAGCGCGCGCGAGGCGATGGCGATCGGCACCGCCGGCTATACCGCGATGCTGTGCGTGCTGGCGCTGGAGCGGCACGGCGTCAAACCCGGCGACGGCGAGGTGCTGGTGACCGGGGCGACCGGCGGCGTCGGCTCCACGGCCGTCGCGCTGCTGTCGCAGCTGGGGCACAAGGTGGTGGCCGCCACCGGCAAGGCAGCCGAGGCGGACTACCTGCGCTCGCTCGGCGCCGCGGCCGTCATCGATCGCGCGGAGCTGGCCGCACCCGGCAAGCCGCTGCAGAAGGAACGCTGGCACGCGGTGGTCGATGCCGTCGGCAGCCACACGCTGGTCAATGCGCTGGCGCAGACGCGCTACGGCGGCGCCGTCGCGGCCTGCGGGCTGGCGCAGGGGCCGGACCTGCCGGGAACCGTGATGCCCTTCATCCTGCGCAACGTCGCGCTGCTCGGCGTCGACAGCGTCATGGCGCCGCTGGGCCTGCGCGAGCTGGCCTGGAACCGGTTGGCGCGCGACCTGGATCCGGGGCGGCTGGCGGCCATGACCACCGAGATCCCGCTCGCCGGGGCCGTCGACGCGGCAGCGCGGCTGATGCAGGGCCAGGTGCGGGGCCGCATCGTCGTGCGCACCCGCGACTGAGGCGCGACCCTTCAGGTGCGGCGCGGCGGCGCGCGACCGGTCGGACACATGACGTTGAGCGGCAAGTCGCCGCGGATGTATTGCAGTTCTTCTTCGGGCGAGGCCGGCCGCACGGCCACCACCTTGGCTCGGCCACCGTAGAGATCGCCAAGCTGCGCTTCGATTTCGGCGCGGGCGTCAGCCGACTGCGGCAGTGCCTTCAGCCAGCGGCGCGGATGACCGTCGTAGGCGAACTCGACCACCCACACCTTGCTCGTCCGGAAGAACTGCGCCACGTCGCGTCACCTCGGGTTGACAGGCCCGATTGTGCGCCGGGCCCACGGGAAGCGGTGGCCGCGCGATACTGCGTGTCACCGGCCTGCGCCGCAGGCGCGTTCCATCGGGGAGTCCTTGCATGAACCTCATTCCGCACATCGGCCCGGTCGCGGCGCTGGTGGCCGGCATCCTGATCCTGCTGATGCCCAGACTGCTCAACTTCATCGTGGCGATCTACCTGATCATCGTCGGCGCGGTCGGCCTGTTCGGCAAGTAGACCGGTCAAGGCGCGCTGCCCATGTGCTGCGCGTAGAGCTTCTGCATCCCGCCGAGCCAGCGGTCGTAGTCCTGCGCCTTGTTCAGGAAGTACCGGGCCACCTCGGGGTGCGGCAGCACCAGGAATCTCTCGTCGCGCATCACCGACACGACCTCGGCCGCCACCTGCTCGGGCGCGAGCACGCCGTTCAGGCCCGCCGAGCCGCCGCCGGCCGTGATCATGTCCGTCTGCACGGCCTGCGGGCACAGGCACGACACGCGCACGCCGCGCCGGCCGTACGCGATGCGCAGCCATTCGGCGAACGCCAGCGCCGCGTGCTTGGTGACCCCGTAGGGCGCGGTCTCGACGATGTTGAGCAGGCCGGCGGCCGAAGCGGTGACCAGGAAATAGCCTTCGCCGCGGGCCACCATTTCCGGCACGACCGCCCGGGCGGCCCAGACATGGGCCATGCCGTGCACGCGCCACATCTGGTCCCAGATCGCGTCCTCGAGCTCGAAGCCGCCCATGCGGCCGATGATGCCGGCGTTGGAGAGATAGGCGTCCACCCGCCCGAAGCGCTCGCGGCAGGCGGCGACGAGCGCCTGGATGTCGGCTTCGCGGCCCACGTCGCAGCGCACGGCCACGCCGCCGCACTCGCGCGCCACGCCCTGCGCCCGCTCGAGGTTGATGTCGGCCACGACCACGCCGGCGGCGCCCTCCGCGGCCATGCGGCGCGCGAGCGCGGCGCCGATGCCGCTGGCGGCCCCGGTGATGATGACGACCTTGCCTTGAATGTCCATGAGCTTCTCCGAGAAGCAGCAGTATCGACGCGGCCCCGGCGGCAGCCAGCCGCCGACGCGACAGCGCGCAAGACCGCCGGCGCTGCCGCCGGATTTTGCCGGCTGCGGTTCGGTCGCGGCTCCCACGGCGGCGGAGCGAGGCGTCCTACAGGTCGGGCACGCGCCGTGACCGAGGATGCGCCATCCGATCGACAAGGGTCAGCCCCATGCAAGCCACAGCACAACACTTCGAAGCAGCACCGGCCGACCGGCCCACCGCCATCAGCCGCCGCGAGGCCGAACAGGAGGATGCGTACTGGAGCCGCACGTTCTGGCAGGAGCGCTATTTCGACCCGTCGTTCGACTACGAGGACTACGCGCCCGCGTACTGCGTCGGCTATGCCGGTTGCGCCCAGTACGGCGGCGCCTTCGCGGACGCGCAGCGTTGCCTGTGCGCCAACTGGGAACGCATCAAGGGCGATTCGCGGCTGTCGCTGGACCAGGCGCTGCCGGCGATCCGCGCAGCCTGGGAGCGGACGGCGCGGCTGCGCCAGCGCCGGCTGCAGCCGGCGATGAACGACGCGAGCTTCGCGGCCGGCGCGAGTCGGCGGGCGCTGGCCGTCGAAACGGCGGACGCGGCGCAGGCGGTGGCCGCCTGAGCCCCTGGCGCGCCCTGTCGCCGAACGGACCGGCGCGGCGGCCCGTGCGCGGCTAGCATCCGCGCGTGACCGAACCAGCATCCATTCCCGCCGGCTTTCGCCCCGTCGCCATCGGCGGCCCTTTCCTGGCGCACAACGGCCCCCTGTACGCGCGGCTCGCCGGGGAGGGCGTCCAGCTGGGGTTCCGGGTCGAGGCGCGGCACACCAATCCCTTGAACATCTGCCACGGCGGCATGCTCGCCACCTTTGCCGACATGCTGCTGCCGTGCGTGATCCTGTACGAGCCGGGCCACGAGCGGCGCTTTCTGCCGACGATCAGCCTGCAGGTGGATTACCTGGCGCAGGCCGCGCTGGGCGCCTGGGTGCAGGGCGAGGGCCAGGTGCTGCGGCGCACCCGCAGCATGGTGTTCGCCCAGGGCGTGGTCAGCGCGGATGGCCAGGCCGCCATGCGGGTGAGCGGCATCTTCAAGCTGGGCAATCTGATCGGCGACGGTGCCGAGGGCGACCCGCTGCGGCTGCGAGCGGCAGCCTAGCTTCGCCCGGCCAGCACCTGCTCGAGCCGGTCGAGCAACTCCCCTTGCGCCCGCAGCAGCTTGCGCCTGGCCTCGGCCAGCCCGAACCAGCCGATGCGGTCGACCTCCGGGTAGCGCTGGCGCTGGCCGGAGCGTGGCGGCCATTCCAGTTCGAACTCGTTGCAGCGCAGCTGGGCCGGATCGCAGTCCGCTTCGAAGGCCCAGGCGCTGATGCGCTTGCCGCTTTTTTGCACCACCTCGCCCAGCGGCAGCAGCGGCGGCACGACGGCCAGCCCGGTCTCCTCGCCGAACTCGCGTTGGGCGGCTGCGAGCGGTTGCTCGGGATCGCCGTATTCGCCTTTGGGAATGCTCCAGGCGCCTTCGTCCTTGTGGCGCCAGAAGGGGCCGCCCGGATGCGCCAGCAGCACTTCCAGGCCGCCGCCAGTGCGGCGGAACATCAGAAGACCGGCGCTGCGCTTCATGGGAGGGGGCCGGCGGCCGCGGTCAGGGTTCCGGGTCGGCCCCGCCGTCGTCCGGTGGCGCCGGGTCCTGCGGCAGGGGATCGCGCCGGCGCTTCTTGACCATGGCGCGGAAGGCCGCGTCCGCGCCCGAACCGGTGCGCGCCGGGTCGCCGGACTGCTGGTGCTGGCCGCCGCTTTCGGCAGGGTCCTCGGGCGTGTGGTCGCGGTTCACGAGCGCTGGCCTCCGGCTGCGTCGTCCGCGTCGCCGCTGTGGCGGCGTTGCCGCTGGCCCTGCGAGATCATGTGCGCCAGGGCGCTGGCCGCGCCTTCGCCCGTGGTGCCCGATTCGTGCTGCTCGCCCGAGGATGGCTGCTCCTCGCTTCGATCGTCCTTGGTGTTGTCCGAACCGCTCATGATTGTTCCCCGTATCCGCTGCAGCCGGGGTCGACCCTGCGCAGGCACCCGCATTGTGGGCCGCGGCCGCCAGCTCAGCGGTCGGACTACGGCTGAGGCAGCTGTAGGAATGATTCCGACAGCCGCGCCGCGCTCGTTGGCGCCGCGCCGGCGATCGGGCGGGCCGGATGGGGTACAACCGCGGCTGCTGTTTCTTCCGGATGTTTTGAGATGAGTTTCGATCTGCACCGCGGCAGCTCGCCGCTGCTGGTGAGCATGCCCCACGTCGGCACGGAGATCCCGGCCGACCTGCGCGAGCGCTACCTCCCCCGCGCCCTTGCCGTCGAAGACGCCGACTGGCACCTGCACCAGCTCTACGACTGGCTGCCGGCGCTGGGCTCCAGCGTGCTGCGGCCCCGTTATGCGCGCTACGTCATCGACCTGAACCGGCCGCCGGACGACGCACCGATGTATCCCGGTGCGTCCAACACCGAGCTGTGCCCGACGCGCTTCTTCGACGGCACCCCGTTGTACCGGCCGGGGCAGGAGCCGGGCCCGGAAGAGCGGTTGCGGCGCCGGGCCGGCTACTGGCAGCCCTACCACGACGCCCTGGCCGCCGAGCTCGATCGCATCCGCGGCGAGCACGGCTACGTGCTGCTGTGGGACGCCCACAGCATCCGCTCGGTGATCCCCTGGTTGTTCGAAGGCCGGCTGCCGGACCTCAACATCGGCACGGCCGGCGGCACCGCGGCCGATCCGTCGGTGGGCGAGGCCGTGCGAACGGCGGCCGCGGCGGCGGCCGGCGCCTTCACGCACGCCCTGAACGGGCGTTTCAAGGGCGGCTACATCACGCGCCGCTACGGCGCGCCGCAGCGCCAGGTCCAGGCGGTGCAACTGGAAATGTGCCAATGCACCTACATGAGCGAGACCGCGCCGTTCGGCTACGACGAGGCGGCGGCCCGCCGGGTACAGCCGGTCGTCCGCTCGATGATGGAAGCCGCCATCGGTGCCTGCCGCGCGCTCTACGGTCGTTGAGGCCTGACCGGCGCCGCGCGCGGGCAGGATGAGCTCATGAGCGCCAGCGGCTGCTGAGCGCCCTGGCCGGCGCGCGGGCCAGTCCGTCGGCGGCAGGAGGTCGACGTTGTACTCCTGGGGGTATGTTGTATACTCCAGGCAGTACAGACACGAACCTGCCATGCCGGACCATCGCCCCCGCCATCCTGACCCGCTGCGCCGCCGCCTCGCGGCGCTGGCACTGGTGCTCGCGCCCGCGCTGGCCGCGGCCGCGGCCGCCGACGCGCCGGGACCCGAGGTCCCGGTCGTGAAAGCCGCCGGCCAGGCGGTGGCCGTGGGCTTCGAGTTCGACGGCGTGATCGAACCGGTGAAGCAGAGCACGGTATCGGCGCAGGCGAGCGGACGCGTGATCCAGCTGGCCGTCACGGCCGGCGACCGGGTGCGCGCCGGCCAGCTGCTCGCGACCATCGACGACCGCGAAAGTCAGGCCGGCCTGCAGCGCAGCCAGGCCCAGGTGGCGCAGGCGGAAGCGGAGTTGCGCAACGCGCAAGCCAACGAGCGGCGCACCCGCGAGCTGCAGTCCAAGGGCTTCGTGAGCAAGGCGGCGCTCGACACCGCCGAGGCGGGCCTGAAATCGGCGCAGGCCGCCCGCGAGCAGGCGGTCGCCGGGCAGCGCCAGTCCGCCCTGGCCCAGGGCTTCACGCGGGTGACCGCGCCGTACGACGGCTGGGTGCGCGAGACGCTGGCGCAGGCCGGCGACCTGGCCGTGCCCGGCAAGCCGCTGCTGACCGTCTACGCGCCGCAGCCGCTGCGGGCGGTGGTGCATGTGCCGATGTCGCGCGGCGCCGCCGCCCGCGCGGCGGGACAGGTGGAAGTGCGTCTTCCCGGCGGCAACGGGCAAGCGGCCTGGATCAAGCCGGTGCAGCGCGAGGTGCTCCCGGTGGCCGACGCGGTCGCCCAGACCGTCGAATGGCGGCTCGAGTTGCCGCCGGCCGCGGCGGGCCAGCTGGCCCCGGGGCAGCAGGTGCGGGTGCGCTTCAGCGGCAGCGAGGCGGTGCGCATGCTGGTGCCCGCATCGGCGATCCTGCGTCGCGGCGAACTCACCGCGGTCTACGTCGCCTCGGCCGAAGGCGCGTTCGTGCTGAAGGCGGTGCGCCTCGGCGCGGACCACGGCGCCGCCGGCGTCGAGATCGTGGCCGGCCTGCGGCCCGAAGACCGGGTGGCGATCGACCCGGTGCGGGCGGGACTGGCCGGCGCCCGGGCGGGGACGCGCTGAGGTGAGCCAGACCATGGCATCCACCCCCCACGACGGCGGCGAGCGGCGGCTGGGCCTGTCCGGCCGGATCGCGGCGGCGTTCCAGGCCAATGCCATCACGCCGCTGCTGGCGCTGGTCGCGCTGCTGCTCGGCGCGTTCGCCGTCATGGTGACGCCGCGCGAGGAGGAGCCGCAGATCAACGTCACCATGGCCAACGTGCTGATCGCGTTCCCCGGCGCCTCGAGCGCGGACGTGCAGAACATGGTGGCGCGTCCGGCGGAGCAGGTGCTGGCGCAGATCGCCGGCATCGAGCACACCTATTCGGTCGCGCGTCCCGGCATGGCGATCCTCACGGTGCAGTTCAAGGTGGGCGTGCCGCGCACCGAGGCGCTGGTGCGCCTGCACGACGTGCTCAGCGCCAACCAGGACTGGCTGCCGCGCGACCTCGGCGTGCTGCCGCCGCTGGTCAAGCCCAAGGGCATCGACGACGTGCCTGTGTTCGGCGTCACGTTGTGGAGCCGCGAGGCGCTGCCGGCCAACGATCTGGAGCGCGTGACCCGCACGCTGGAGGCCGAGCTGAAGTCGGTGCCCGGCGCGCGCGAAGTGCAGAGCACGGGCGGCCCCGGCCGCGCCGTCCACGTCTGGCTCGATCCGCAGCGGCTGCGCGAGCGGCAGGTGGACCTGCCGGGGCTCAAGAACGCGCTGGCCGCGGCCAACCTGCGCATGCCTTCGGGCAGCGTCCTCGATGGCGACGGCGGCGTCTCGCAGATGCTGGCGGTGGAGACCGGCGAGTTCCTGCGCAGCGCCGAAGATGTCGCCTCGCTGGTGGTGGGCGTCAGCCAGGGCCGGCCGGTCTATCTGCGCGAAGTGGCCCGGGTCGAAGCCGGCGCCCAGTTGCCGCAGCGCTACGTGTGGTTCACGCCGGGTGCCGCGGCCGGCGAGGCCGCGGCGGGCCAGGCGGCCCCGGCCGGACAGGTCTATCCGGCCGTGACGCTCACCGTGACGAAGAAGCCCGGCGAAAACGCCGTGTCGGTGGCGCAGGGCGCGCGCGAGCGCCTGGAGCTGCTGCGCAACACGGTCATTCCCGCCAACATCGAGAGCACGATCACGCGCGACTACGGCCAGACTGCCGCCGAGAAGGCGAACAAGCTCATCCAGAAGCTGGCCTTCGCCACCGGCTCCGTGATCCTGCTGGTGGGACTGGCCCTGGGCCGGCGCGAGGCGGTGATCGTCGGCGCGGCCGTCATCCTCACGCTCACGGCGACGCTGTTCGCCTCCTGGGCCTGGGGCTTCACGCTCAACCGGGTGTCGCTGTTCGCGCTGATCTTCTCGATCGGCATCCTGGTGGACGACGCGATCGTGGTGGTGGAGAACATCCACCGGCACCAGCAGCTCGAACCGCACAAGCCGCTGCGCGCCATTATCCCCGGCGCGGTGGACGAGGTCGGCGGTCCGACCATCCTGGCGACCTTCACCGTGATCGCGGCCCTGCTGCCGATGGCGTTCGTGACCGGGCTGATGGGGCCGTACATGAGCCCGATCCCGATCAACTCGAGCCTCGGCATGGCGATCTCGCTGGCGATCGCCTTCACCGTCACGCCCTGGCTGGCGCTCAAGATGCTGAAGAAGCACGAGCACGCTGCCGAGCCGCTGGCGTCGCAGCGCGGCCTGGGCCCGCGGCTGCAGCGCCTGTTCGGCGCGCTGCTGCGGCCGCTGCTGTCGAGCGCGCGCAAGCGCTGGCTGCTGCTGGCCGGCATCGTGGCCGCGCTGCTGCTGTCGGCCGGCCTGACGGTGGTGCAGTGGGTGGTGCTCAAGATGCTGCCCTTCGACAACAAGAGCGAGTTCCAGGTGGTGGTCGACATGCCGGCGGGCACGCCGCTGGAGGGCACCGCGGCCGCCTTGCACGACCTGGGCGCGTTCCTCGCGCGCCAGCCCGAGGTGCGCGACCTGCAGGGCTATGCCGGCAGCGCCAGCCCGATCACCTTCAACGGTCTGGTGCGCCAGTACTACCTGCGCGCCGACGCGGAGCAGGGCGACCTGCAGGTGAACCTGGTCGACAAGCACCACCGCTCGCAGCAGAGCCACCCGATCGCGCAGCGGCTGCGCCCCGAGCTGGAGCGGATCGCCGCGCGCCACCAGGCGCGGATCAAGGTGGTGGAGGTGCCGCCGGGGCCGCCGGTCATGAGTCCGCTGGTGGCCGAGGTCTACGGCCCCGACGAAGCCGGGCGCCAGGCCCTGGCCGGGCGGCTGGCGCATGCCTTCGGCGCGACGCCCGACATCGTGGCGATCGACACGACGCTCAAGGAAGACGCGCCGCGCGCCCGGCTCACGGTGCGGCGCCAGCGCGCCGAGTCGCTGGGCATTCCGGTCGCCACGGTGGCGCAGACGGTGCAGAGCGCGCTCGCCGGCGCCGACGCGGCCTACCTGCACGACGGCCGCAGCAAGTATCCGGTCCCGGTGCGGCTGCAGTTGCCGCGCGAATCGCAGGTCGGCCTGGACGCGCTGCTGGCGCTGCCGGTGCGCGCGGCGTCCGGGCAGGTGGTGCCGCTGTCGGAGCTGGTGCAGGTCGAGCGCGACGTGATCGACAAGCCGCTGCACACCAAGGACCTGCTGCCGGTGAGCTACGTCTTCGGCGACATGGCGGGCCGGCTCGACTCGCCGCTGTACGGCCTGTTCGCGATCCGCGAGCGGCTCGCGACGGCGGCGCTGCCGGGCACCGGCGGCCTGCAGGAATACTGGATCCGCCAGCCGGCGGACGCCTGGCGCCACTACGCGATCAAGTGGGATGGCGAGTGGCAGATCACGTACGAGACCTTCCGCGACATGGGCGCCGCCTATGCGGTGGGACTGATCCTGATCTACCTGCTGGTGGTGGCCCAGTTCCGCAGCTACCTGACGCCGGTGGTGATCATGGCGCCGATCCCGCTCACGCTGATCGGCGTGCTGCCTGGGCACGCGCTGCTGGGCGCGCAGTTCACCGCCACCAGCATGATCGGCATGATCGCGCTGGCCGGCATCATCGTGCGCAATTCGATCCTGCTGGTGGACTTCATCGAGCTGCAGGTGGCCCAGGGCCGGCCCCTGCGCGACGCCGTGATCGACGCGGCCGCGGTGCGGGCGCAGCCGATCGCGCTCACCGGGCTGGCCGCCATGATCGGCGCCTTCTTCATCCTGGACGACCCGATCTTCAACGGGCTGGCGGTGTCCCTCATCTTCGGCATCCTGGTCTCCACGCTGCTCACGCTGGTGGTGATCCCGGTGCTCTATTTCGCCCTGTACCAGGGGCGGCATCCCGCGCCGCCCGCCGCCGCCTGAGCTTCATCCGCGCGTCCATCACTTTCAACCCCTGGAGACCACCATGACCGTCGACCGTTACATCCGCGTCTTTGCCGGCCTGTTCATCCTCGTCTCGCTCGCCCTGGGCATCGAGGGCAGCCCGCTCTTCGTGAGCAGGTGGGCGCTGGCCTTCACCACCTTCGTCGGCGCGAACCTGCTCCAGTCGGGGTTCACCAACGTCTGCCCGCTGGCCTTCTTCCTGAAGAAACTGGGTGTCTCTGAAACGGCCGCCAGCTGCGCCCGCTGAACGCGCGGACGCAGCGGCGGGCGATCCCGGGGCGGGCCCGGCCCGGCGCGCTGCTGGCATCATGCAGGGCTTTGCGCCGGACCATCTCGGCCCGGCGCTGGGACGCATCCTGGAGAACCGACCCATGGCTTCCTTGGACAACCCGGCCGCCCGCGCCGACATCGTCAACCGCTTGAAGCGCGCCGAGGGCCAGCTGCGCGGCGTGCAGCGCATGATCGAGGAGGGCGAGCCCTGCGTGAAGGTCGCGCAGCAGCTGTCCGCGGTGCGCAAGGCCCTCGACAGCACCTACGTCCACATGACGATCTGCCTGGTGCAGCAGGAAGTGGAGGCCCGCCTGGGCGCCGACACCAAGACCCAGGCCAAGCTCGAGCCGATCATGGCCGAGATGGAACGGCTGATCGGCCGCATCACCTGAATCCTCGCCTCCCGATCCCGCAGCGCCAGCGGGCGCGCGTCTCATTCGCCTGTCCTCACCCCGCTGCGGCCGCATGTCCCGGCCGCTGCCGGAGCGCGGCGCTCATCTCCCCCAACGGCATAGAAAACGATAATATATAAAAAGAGTATCTTTTGAAGTGACGCGAAATTGATCGGCGTCAACGCACGGGAGTCCGGAACATGATCGAGGAAGCAGCCCCAGAACTGGAGGAGCTGAGCCAGGCCGCCGACGCGGCCTGCGCCCTGCTCAAGAGCCTCGCCAACCCGGACCGGCTGCTGCTGCTGTGCGAACTGGCGCAGGGCGAGCGCAACGTCGGCCAGCTCGAACAGGCGCTGGGCATCGTGCAGCCGACGCTGTCGCAACAGCTCGGTGTGCTGCGCGAGGCCCGCCTGGTGGACACCCGCCGCGACGGCAAGCACGTGTACTACCGCATCGCGAGCCCGCAGGCGCTGGCGGTGATGCAGGTGCTGCACGCCCAGTTCTGCCCGGGCACCGCCGCCGGGGAGGACCGCCCATGACCATCGACTGGAACCACTTCACGCCGTGGGCGTCGCTGGCCGGCGGCCTGATGATCGGCCTGGCCGCGGCGCTGTTCGTCCTGCTGAGCGGCCGGCTGCTGGGCATCAGCGGCATCCTGGGCGGGCTGCTGGCACCGCGCGCCGGCGACGCCCGCTGGCGCCTCGCGTTCCTGGCGGGGCTGCTGGTGGCGCCGACCGTCTGGGCCCTGTTCGCGCCGCCGGCCGTGCCGCGCGTCCACGCCGGCGGCGCCGTGCTGCTGGTGGCCGGCCTGCTGGTCGGGTGGGGCACCCGGTACGGGTCCGGCTGCACCAGCGGGCACGGGGTGTGCGGCCTGTCGCGGCTGTCGCCGCGGTCGCTGGCCGCGACGCTGGCATTCATGGCGGCCGGTTTCGCCACGGTGTACGTCGTGCGCCATCTGCTGGCCTGAGGGAGCGTCCATGAACCGACTCGTCGAATTCCTGGTGGGCCTGCTGTTCGGCCTCGGCCTGATCCTCTCGGGCATGACCGACCCCGGCAAGGTGATCGGCTTCCTCGACATCGCCGGCGCCTGGGACCCCTCCCTCGCGTTCGTCATGGGCGGTGCGATCGGCGTCGGGGTGTTTGCCTTCGCGGCGGCCCGCCGGCGCGGCACGGCCTTGCTCGGCGGCGCCATGCAGTTGCCGGGCAACGCGCCGATCGACAAGCGGCTGCTGGTGGGCAGCCTGGTGTTCGGCGTCGGCTGGGGTCTGGCGGGCTTCTGTCCGGGTCCGGCGATCGTCGCTGCCGGCGCCGGCTTCCAGCCGGCCCTCGTCTTCGTGCTGGCCATGATCGCCGGCATGGCGGTCCACGAGTTCTCGGCGCAGCCGGCGGCGCGACGCAGCCCCGTCCTGGAGTAGCCGGTGGCGGCCGCGTGGCTGGCGCCGGGGATGGGCGTGCTCGTCGGCCTGGTGCTGGCGCTCACCGGCGCCGGCGGCGCGATCATCGCCGTGCCGCTGCTGGTCTTCGGGCTGCACCTGACGCTGGCCGAAGCGGCGCCGGTCGGACTGCTCGCCGTGGCGCTGGCCGCGTCCACCGGCGCGATGCTCGGACTGCGCTCGCGCGTGCTGCGCTACCGGGCCGCCGGGCTGATGGCCCTGGCCGGCGGCGTGGCGAGTCCCATCGGCTTGTGGGTGGCGCAGCGGGTGCCCAACGCGCCGCTCACGGCGGTCTTTGCGATGGTGCTCACGATCGTCGCCGTGCGCATGCTGCGGCAAGCCTGGCTGGAGCAGCACGGCGCCGTACCGGCCGCGGCCCACGCGCCGCCGTGCCGGCTCGACCCGGCCGCCGGCCGGCTGCGCTGGAACACTCCCTGTGCCGCTGCCCTGGCCGTCGCGGGCGCCGCGGCCGGATTTCTGTCCGGCCTGCTGGGCGTCGGCGGCGGCTTCATCCTGGTGCCGAGCCTGCTGGCGGCGAGCGACCTGCCGATGAAGGCGATCATCGCGACGTCGATGGGCGTGCTGGCGCTGGTGTCCGCGGTCGGCGTCGTCGGTGCGAGCATCGCCGGCCACATGCAGTGGCAGGTCGGCTGGCCGTTCGCCGGCGGCGCGCTCGCCGGACTGCTGCTGGGCCGCCGCTTCGCCGGCCGGCTGGCCGGGCCCCGGCTGCAGCAGGGCTTCGCGCTGCTGGCGCTGGGCATCGCCGCCGGGCTGCTGGTCAAGATCGCGCGCTGAAAGCGCCGCCGCGCCGCAGGGTCGGTGCGCCCGGGGCGGCGCGGCGCCGCTACCATCGCGGCCATGAGCAGCACCTTCGGCGCCCAGGCGCCTGCCCCGGCCAGCCTGCGCCAGGACGCGGGCGTGATCGGCCTGGTCGGCCTGGCCCACATGATCAGCCACTTCAGCCAGCTGCTGCTGCCGCCCCTGTTCCCCTGGCTGCGGGATGCCCTGGAGGTGAACTACACCCAGCTCGGGTTCCTGATGACGCTGTTCTTCGTCGTCTCCTGCGCGGTGCAGGCGTCGGCCGGGTTCCTCGTCGACCGCTACGGGCCGCGGCCGATCCTGCTCGGCGGCCTCGGGCTGGTGGGCCTGGCGGCATTCGGCTTCGCGGCCAGTCCCAACTACTGGACGATGGCGCTGTGCGCGATCGTGGCGGGCATCGGCAATGGCGTCTTTCACCCGGTCGATTACACGCTCCTCAATCGCAAGGTGAGCGCGCGGCGGCTCGGCCACGCCTACAGCTTCCACGGTATCACCGGCAGCCTCGGCTGGGCGCTGGCGCCGGCGCTGGTGGTGCCGATCGCGATCGCTTTCTCCTGGCGCGCCGCGCTGGCGGCGGCCGGCGCGCTGGTGCTCGCCGTGCTCGTGGTGCTGGCACTGAACCGGCGGCGGCTGGCGCTGCCGCGCGCCACGCCGCACCAGGCGGCAGCGAGCCACGGCGGCCTCGAGTTTCTGCGCATCCCCGCGGTCTGGATGTGCTTCGCGTTCTTCCTGTTCTGGGCCGTGATCCTCAGCGGCGTGCAGGCCTATGCGCCGGAAGCAGCGCGCCAGCTGCACGGCGTGCCGGTGGCGCTCGGGGCCATGTGCGTGACGGTCTACATGGTCTGCAGCGCGGGCGGCATGGTGCTGGGCGGCTTCCTGGCGGCCGATCCCGCCCGCTGCGAGCGGGTCGTCGGCGCCGGCTTCGGGCTGGGCGCGATCGTCGCGCTGCTGGTCGCCACCCTGCCGCTGCCGGCGCTGGCCGTTCCGGCGCTGTTCGGCGTGATGGGGTTCGGCAGCGGCATCGCCGGTCCCTCGCGTGACCTGCTCGTGAAGCGTTCGACCCCCGAGAACGCGACCGGCCGCGTCTATGGCGTCGTGTATTCCGGGCTCGACATCGGCCAGGCGCTGGCGCCGCTCGCCTTCGGCCGCCTGATCGACCATGGCCAGTACGCGGGCGTCTGGCTGGTGCTGGTGGCCATGCAGGCCGTGCTGATCACCAGCGCGTTCCGGGTGCAGCGCGTGCGCCGCACCGTGCGCGCCGCCGCCTGAGGGCAGGCCGGGCCCCGGCGCCTCCCCCGCCCACCCCGCGGGGTATGCTTGGGACCCATGTACGCAGCCTATTTCGGCCTCGCCCAGGAACCGTTCTCGATCGCTCCCGATCCGCGCTACCTGTACATGAGCGAGCGCCACCGCGAAGCGCTCGCGCACCTGCTGTACGGGCTGGGCGCCGGCGGCGGCTTCGTGCTGCTGTCGGGCGAGATCGGCACCGGCAAGACCACCGTATGCCGGCTGTTCCTGGAGCAGATTCCGGCCAACTGCAACGTCGCCTACATCTTCAATCCGAAGCTGACGGTGATCGAGCTGCTGCAGTCGATCTGCGACGAGTTCCACATCCCGGTGCCGGCGCCCGACCATCCGCGGACGGTGAAGGAATACCTCGACCCGCTCAACGAGTTCCTGCTGCGCGAACACGCGGCCGGCCGCAACAACGTGCTGATCATCGACGAGGCCCAGAACCTCTCGGCCGAGGTGCTGGAGCAGTTGCGGCTGCTGACCAACCTCGAGACCAGCGAGCGCAAGCTGCTGCAGATCATCCTGATCGGCCAGCCCGAGCTGCGCAGCATGCTGGCGCGCCCCGAGCTGGAGCAACTGGCGCAGCGCGTGATCGCCCGTTACCACCTCGATGCGATGAGCGCCGCCGAGACCGCGCAGTACATCCAGCACCGGCTGGAAGTGGCCGGGCTCTCGCGGCCGCTGCCGTTCGACCGCGCCGCCCTGGAACGCGTGCACCAGCGGGCCCGCGGTGTGCCGCGCCGGGTCAACCTGCTGTGCGACCGTTCGCTGCTCGGCGCGTTCGCGACCGGGCAGGGGACGGTCGACCGGCGCACGGTGGACAAGGCGGCGGCCGAGGTGTTCGGCACGGCGCCGGCCGCGCCCGCGCGCTGGCCGCGCGCGGTGGCGGCGCTGGGGCTGGGCCTCGCCGCCGGCGCCGGCCTGTACGCCGCCGCCAGCCGCTGGCTCGAGCCGCAGGCGCCCGCCCAGCTCGCGGCGCGCCGGCCGGCGCCGGCCGCATCGGCCCCCGCCACCCGCGCCGTCCAGGGGGCAGCGGCGTCGGCGAGCGCGGCACCCGGGGCCGCACCGCTCGCCGCCAGCGCGCCGCTGCCGACGGCCGCCGCAGCCTTGGCCGCCAGCGCGCCGCTGGCGACCGCTGCGCCCACGCTGCTGCGCGACCAGGACCAAGCCTGGCGCGAACTGGCCAAGGCCTGGAAGGTCGACCTGCCGCCGGACGGCGACCCCTGCCGCGCGGTGCAGAAGGAGGGCCTGCAGTGCTTCAGCCGCGCCCTGAGCGTCGCCCTGATTCGCGAACTGGCGCGGCCCGGCATCATCACGCTCGATGCGGACGGCGGGGCCCCGCGGTATGCCTTGCTGACGGGCCTGACGCGCGACACGGCGACCTTGCGTGCCGCCGGCACCGAACAGACGGTGACCCTCGCCGCATTGGCCAAACGCTGGCAAGGCAGCTTCGCGACCCTGTGGCGGGTGCCGCCCGGATACAGCGCGCGCGGTGGCGCCGACGCCGCCACGCTGGACTGGATGGCAGCCGGTCTCGCGAAGGCGAACGGCGCGGCGGCGCCGGTCGCCCATAGCGGTCTCGACCCGGCGCTGCGCGGCCAGCTGCGAGCCTTCCAGCTGGCCCAGGGGCTGGCCGCCGACGGGCAGCCGGGGCCGCTCACCTTCATGCAACTCAATCGCGCAGCCGGGCTCGACGAGCCCCGCCTGCGCACCGGATCCTGACCATGTCGTACATCCTCGACGCCCTGAAGAAAGCCGACGCCCAGCGCGAGCGCGATCCCGCGCGCGGCATCCACGCGCAACCGGCGCCGCTGCCGGGGCCGCGGCAGGCCACGCCGGGCGCCCGGCCGTGGTTGTGGGCCGCGTCGGCGGCGGCGGTCGCGGCGCTGGCCTGGGCCGGCTGGTCTCTCTACGAAGACCGCGGCGCGGGAACGATGCCGCCGGCAGCGAGCGAGCAGGCGCGGCCACCGGCCGTGGCCGCCACGCCCGCACCGGCGCCGGCGGCCGCGACCGTCAGCCCGGTCGCGCCGGAGGCGGCCAGCGCGCCCCCGGCGCAAGAGCGCGTCGCAGCAGCGGTGATGCCGCCCCCGGCACCGGCCGCCGCAGCTGCGCCGGCACCGGACGCCAGGACGACGGCGGCGCCGGTCGGGCGCAGCCGGACGCTGGCCGCGGCCGCACCGGGCGCGGCGCCGGCGAAGGCGGCCGCCCCCGCGGCCGCGGCACCATCGGTGCCGCCGTCGGGCGCGGCGCCAGCCGTCGCGACGACGACCGCGGCCCCAGCCCGGGCGAACGCGGCACCGCCAGTCGCCACGCCATCCGGGACGGGCCCCGGCGTCGCCCCGGCCGCTGCGCCACCTGCGGCGGCGGCCGCAGCGGCCGACGCGGCGATCGTCAACGGCCTGCCGCCGGACGCGCCCAAGCTCGCCATCAACGGTGGCGTGTACTCGGCCAACCGCGCCCAGCGCATGCTGATCGTCAACGGCCAGGTCGTGAACGAAGGCGCCGATCTCGGCTCCGGCATCCTGCTCGAGGAGATTCGGCCCAAGGCCGCGGTGCTGCGGTTCCGCGGCGCCCGCTACAGCGTCGGGTTCTGATCCCGCGCACGTGGCCGCGATGATCCGGCTCGGCGCCGCGAGCGTTGAGGCTATGCTCGGGGCCGCGCGAGCCATCGCCGCGCGAGCGGCGCTGGCCGTCGAACACCCGTAGTCCCCCCTCCCCATGAACACTCCCAAGAATCCTCTCCGTCGCCGCGTCGCCAAGGCGGCGCTGACGGCCGTCGCGCTGGCGGCCCTCCTGTCCCATCCCGCCCGTGCCGACTGGCCGGACAAGCCGATCAAGTTCGTCGTGCCGTTCCCGGCCGGCCAGGCCACCGACATCTTTGCGCGGGCGCTCGCCGACCAGCTCACCAAGCGGCTGGGGCAGCCGGTCGTCGTCGACAACAAGGCGGGCGCCGGCAGCAACATCGGCACCGAATTCGTCGTGCGCTCGGCGCCCGACGGCTACACGCTGCTGGTCGCCGGCAGCGCGATGGCCGTGAACCAGACCCTGTACCCGAAGGTGAGCTTCGATCCGACCAGGGACCTGGTCGGCATCTCGCTGATCGCGAAGGTGCCGCTGGTGTTCCTGGCCACGCCGCAGTCGGGCATCACGTCGATGAAGGAACTGGCCGCACAGGCCAAGGCGAAGCCGGGCCAGCTCAATTACGCGAGCGCCGGCATCGGCGGCACGCAGCACCTGTCCGGCGAGCTGTTCAAGTCGATGGCCGGCGTGTACGTCACCCACATCCCCTACCGGGGCAGCGCGCCGGCGCAGGCCGACTTCCTGGGCAACCAGGTGCCGCTGATGGTCGACTCGGTCACCGCGGCGCTGCCCCACATCCAGGCCAAGCGCGCCATCCCACTCGCCGTGACCTCCTCGACCCGAACCTCGCTGCTGCCCGGCGTGCCCACCGTGGCCGAAAGCGGCGTCGCGGGCGTGAAGGGTTTCGAGGCGGTGGGCTGGCTCGGCCTGATGGCGCCGCGCGGCACCAGCGCCGAGATCGTCGCGCGCCTGCAGCGCGAGGTGAACGAAGTGCTGCGCAGCGAAGGCATGGCGCGCTTCATCACCGAGCGCGGCTCGGTGCCGGCGCCGACCACGGGGCCCGAGTTCGACGCCTTCGTCGCGGCGGAGATCCAGAAGTGGGGCCGCGCCGTGAAGATCTCCGGCGCCAAGCCGGAGTGAGCGCGCGGCTTTAATCGACGGCCGGCTGCGGCGCCTGGAACACCGACCAGCGGCCGTCCTTGAACAGGTACAGGCCCGATGACAGCCGCGCCCCGGGCCCGCCGGCATACAGCGCGGCGACGCTGAAACGCAGGCTGGCGACGGCGGCCTCGTCGTGCGCCGATGCGTACACCAGGCCGCCGCGCCGCGGCACCGCCACCACCAGTCCCTCGGGATGGCCCGCCTGCAGCGACGCCCAGAACTCGCGATCGAGGAAGTAGCTGCTGGTGAGCTCGGGGGCGGCGGTGCGCACTTCCATCAGGCCGGCCGTCCACGGCTGCACCACCGGCGCGCCGTGCAGGCGCCGCAGGTTGGCCACCGCCAGCCGCAGCGCCTGGTCGGGACTCAGACGCAGCCGCGCGAGATCGTCGGGCGAGGCGCTCTGCAAGGTCTTGCTGCCCTCGAACACCAGCCGGATGTGCATGTCCCCGAGGTACTGGTACCAGCTGGTCTCGAACTCGACCCGCCGGCCGTCGGCGGTCGTGCCCTGCAGCCGGCCGTACGGCGCCAGCGCTTCGTCCTGCTTGTTGGCGCCGGCGGATTCGCGCAGCACCACCATCAGGTTGGCCGCGCTGGTGTCTATGGTTTCCGCCGGCAGCGCGCCGGCGGCCTGCGCGGCGAGTCCGCCGCCCGCCAGTGCGAGCGCGACGAGCGCCCGCGCACCTTGACCGAGCCTGGTCATTGTCCGTTCCCCTCCGTCCTGCCGAACACACATGGTGACCGCGCTGCCACGATGTCGCAAGCGAGCGGCCGCGCCGGCGCGAAAAAAGTCGCGCCCCTGTGCAGGTCGCGTCGGAATCGTCCCACGATGTTTGTTACCGATCTTGCGTGAACCCGTCTGGATCGCCAGTGATCTCGTCCGTAGCATCGGCAGCTCTTTCAACGCCACTCAGAGGAAGTCACCATGGCATTGCAGTCCCCGTTCTTCAACAAGCGCGAACCCGATACGTACGCCCAGCGCCAGACCAGCCCGAATGCGGCGGCGACGGGCACCAGCGCTGCCGCGACTGCACCGGCTCCCGCGGCCGCTGCGCCGGCCGTGCACACGGCGCCGGTCACGCAGGACGGCGAGAGCAAGCTGACCGTCGGCCCCAACATCAAGCTCAAGGGCGTCGAGATCACCGACTGCGACACGCTGGTGGTGGAAGGCTCGGTCGAGGCCACGATGGACTCGCGCGTGATCCAGATCTCCGAGCGCGGCTCCTTCAAGGGTTCCGCCGAGATCGACATCGCCGAGATCCGCGGCACGTTCGACGGCACGCTGACGGCGCGCCAGAAGCTCGTGATCCACGCCACGGGCAAGGTCACCGGCCGCGTGCGCTACGGCAAGATCGTGATCGAGGAGGGCGGCCAGCTCTCCGGCGAAATCGAAGTCGGTGCCAGCGCCGCCAGCGGCACCGCCGCCGCGCCGCGGGTCGTCAAGGTCGCCTGACGCAGGCCTCGCCGGGCGGCCGTACCGCCGCCCCGCTCACACCGCGCTGCGGTGCCGCGCGATGCAGGTGTCGAGCACCTCTTCGTGGTCGCGCCGCCACCAGTTGCCGGTCGAAAAGATCTCGACTTCGCTGTAGCCGGCCCAGCCCTGGGCCTCGACCCAGCTGCGGATGCGCGCGATGTCGATCACCCCGTCCCCCATCATCCCCCGGTCGTTGAGCAGGTCGGTGGTGGGCGTGAGCCAGTCGCAGACATGGAACGCGTGCAGCCGGCTGCGGCCGGCGCGCTCGATCTGCTGGCGCAGCTTCGGGTCCCACCAGACGTGGTAGACGTCCACGGCGACGCCCAGCGCCGCGCGAGCGGCCGCCGCCCCCGACGGATCGAGCTCGTCGCACAGGTCCAGTGCCTGTTCCAGCGTGTTCACGCAGGCCCGGTCGGCGGCATACATCGGATGCAGCGGCTCGATGGCGAGCGGCATGTTCGCTCGTCGCGCCTCCTCCAGCAGCTGCCCGATGCCGTCGCGCACCTGCGAGCGCGCCAGCGCGATGTCCTTGTGCGCCGCCCGGCCGGCGAGCGCGCCGGGCAGGCCGCCCACCACCAGCACCAGGCAGGCGGCGCCCAGTTCGCAGGCCTCGTCGAGCGCCCGGCGGTTGTCGTCGCGCGCGGCCGCGAGTCCCGCCGCGTCCACGGCCGGGAACATGCCGCCACGGCAATAGCCGGAAAGCTCCAGGCCGTGCGTCCTGACCAGCCTGGAGATCGGGCCGAGGCCGGCGGCCGCGACCTGGTCGCGCCAGGGCGAAATCGCGCGAATGCCGCGCCGCGCGCAGGCTTCGATGATCCGCGGCAGCGGCAGCTCGACGCCGCGCGACCGGCGCACCGTCGCGGTGTTGATCGAGAGCCAGCGATGGTCCTGCGAGAAGTCGCGCATCAGGCGTCGACCCCGTGCAGCGCCAGCAGGGTCCGCATCCGCCGCGCCGCCAGCTCCGGCCGTTCCAGCAGGTTCGCCGCGTCGGCGAGGCGGAACAGCTCGGCGAAGTGCGGCAGCGAGCGCGCGCTCTGCTGCCCGCCGACCATCGTGAAGTGGCGCTGGTGTCCGTTGAGCCAGGCCATGAAGACGACGCCGGTCTTGTAGAAGCGGGTCGGCGCCGCGAAGATGTGCCGCGACAGCGGCACCGTCGGCCCCAGGATCGCGTGGAAGCGCTCCAGGCGGCCCTGCGCCAGCTCGGCCAGGGCCGCGCTGGCCGCCGGTGCGATGGCGTCGAAGATGCCCAGCAGGGCGTCGCTCCTTCCGTGGGTCGGCTCGGCGCCCGCGCCGTCGCCCGCGATCAGCTCCGCGTAATTGAAGTCGTCGCCGGTGTACATGCGCACGCCGGCGGGCAGGCGCCGGCGCATGGCGATCTCCTTGTCCTTGTCCAGCAGCGAGATCTTGATGCCGTCGACCTTGTCGGGGTGGGCGGCGATGATGCCCAGCGCGGTGTCCATGGCGCTGTCGATGTCGCTGCTGCCCCAGTAGCCGGCCAGGGCCGGGTCGAACATGTCGCCGAGCCAGTGCAGGATCACCGGCTGACGCGCCTGCGACAGGATGCGGTCGTACACGCGTTCGTAGTCGGCCGGACTGCGCGCCACCCGCGCCAGCGCGCGGCTGGCCATCACGATCAGCCTGCCGCCGAGCCGCTCGATGGCGGCCATTTGCGCCTCGTACCCGGCGATCACCTGATCGACCGAGTTCACGTCCGGCGCGAGGTGGTCGGTGCCGCAGCCGCACGCCACCAGCGCTCCGGGGACATCGCGCGCGGCCTCGAGCGAACGGCGGATCAGCTCCAGCGAGGTGGGCCAGTCCAGCCCCATGCCGCGCTGCGCGGTGTCCATGGCCTCGGCCACGCCCAGGCCGAGCGACCACAGGTGCCGGCGGTAGCCGATCGTGGCGTCCCAGTCGACGGCGCATTGCAGCCATGGATCGACCGCGGCCAGCGGGTCGGCCACGACGTGGGCTGCCGAGTAGGCGACGCGGTTGAACCGAACCCCGGCGGCGGGGCGCGCGGGTGCGGAGCCGCGCAGCGTGTAGGGCGCGAGCCGGCCGTCGGCCGCCGGCAGTTGCAGCGTCAGTGCCATGGCCGCCTCAAAGCGCCAGCGGCGCCACGTCGATCCAGCGCCGCTCCTTCCAGCTTTGCAGCGCGGCCTCGACCAGCTGCACGCCCTTGGCGCCTTCCTCGAGCGTCCAGCGATAGGGCTCGTTCTCGGCGACGTGGCGGATGAAGTGTTCCCACTGGATCTTGAAGCCGTTGTCGTAGAACTGTGAGTCCGGCACTTCCTGCCATTGGTCGTAGAAGTTCATCGGCTGCTTGACGTCCGGATTCCAGACCGGGCGCGGCGTCGTGACGCGGCTCTGGGCCCGGCAGGTTTGCAGGCCCGCCACCGCGGAGCCATGCGTGCCGTCGACATGGAAGGTCGCCAGGTCGTCGCGCCGCACCCGGGTGGCCCACGACATGTTCATCTGCGCGATCACCGGCTCGCCGTCGTGGCCGACCAGCTCGGCGATCGCATACGCGGCATCGTCGGCGGTGGCCCGGTACGGGTTGCCGGCCTCGTCCCAGCGCTGCGGAATGTGCGTGGCGCCCAGGCAGGACACCGACTTCACCGCGCCGAACAGATTGTCCAACACGTAGCGCCAGTGGCACATCATGTCGAGGATCATCCCGCCGCCTTCTTCCGCGCGGTAGTTCCAGCTCGGGCGCTGGATCGGCTGCAGGTCACCTTCGAACACCCAGTAGCCGAACTCCAGGCGCACCGACAGCATGCGGCCGAAGAAGCCGGCGCGGCGCAGCATGTCCAGCTTGCGCAGGCCGGGCAGGAACAGCTTGTCCTGCACGACCCCGTGCTTCAGGCCCGAGCCCCGGGCCAGCCGGGCGATCTCCACCGCCTCGTTGAGGTTGGTGGCGACCGGTTTTTCGCAGTACACGTGCTTGCCGGCGCGGATCGCCTTGGCCAGCAGCGCCGGGCGCATCTGGGTGGTGCCGGCGTCGAAGAAGACCGTGTCCCGCGGGTCGGCGAGGGCGGCGTCGAGATCAGTGCTCCAGCGTTCGATGCCGTGGGCCTGCGCGAGCGCCCTGATCCTGTCCGCATTGCGGCCGACCAGGATCGGGTCGGGCACCACCTTGTCCCCATTGGCGAGCGTCACGCCGCCCTGCTGGCGGATCGCCACGATGGAGCGGATCAGGTGCTGGTTCATGCCCATGCGTCCCGTGACGCCGTGCATGATGAGTCCAAGCCGTTGGGTGGTCATTCGTTCCTCCGGTGGGAATGGGTGGAGCCCGCGTGCGCTGCGCCGGCGTTAATTAACTGGATAGTGAATTATGCGGGGCCACCCGGCGCGGCGCAAGCCAGCGGGTTCGGTCCTCAGTTGCGCAGCACATAGCCCAGGATCACGTCGCACATGTGGGTGAGCCGCTCGTTGCGTGCCTTGGCCGTCATCAGGTCGCGGCCGAAGATCGCCGACAGCGTGTGGTGGTTCGACAGGTAGAAGTAGGCCAGCCCGGCGATCGACACGTACAGCTGCAGCGGGTCCACGCCCCCGCGAAAGCTGCCTTCCTTGCGGCCGCGCTCCAGGATTTCGCCCAGGGTGGCGATCAGTGGCGAATTCATCTCGCGGGCCCGCTGCGAGTTCTGCAGGTGGCGCGCGGCCTGCAGGTTCTCGCTGTTCAGGAGCGACAGGAACTCGGGGTTGGCGAGGTAATAGTCCCAGGTGAACTCGACCAGCCGGCGGACCGCCTCGGCCGGCTTGAGCGCCAGCAGGTTCAGCTGCCGCTCCTCGTCGCGGATCTGCCGGTACGCCTGCTCCAGCACCGCCTGGAACAGGCGGTCCTTGTCCTCGAAGTAGTAGTAGATCAGCCGCTTGTTCACGCCGGCGCGCTCGGCGATGCGGTCCATGCGGGCGCCGCCGAGCCCATGCTGGGCGAACTCGTCGCGGGCCGCCGCTAAGATGGTGCTCTGGGAGCGGTCGGCATCGCGCTGGCGCTCTTCGACCGCGGGGACAGCGTCTCTTCGCATCTTCAAATAATTCACCGATCAGTTAATAAAGTCAAGTCCAATGGTTACACCGCCGCCCATCGCTCCTGCCGCCGACCCGGGCCAACTGGCCGGTCACCTGATCGTCGAGTGCCTCGTGGCGCAAGGAGTGCCGCAGGTGTACGGCGTTCCCGGCGAAAGCTACCTGGCGGTGCTGGACGGCTTTCACGCGTACCGCGACCGCATCCGCTTCGTCATCAATCGGCAGGAGGGCGGTGCGGCCTTCATGGCCGAGGCGCACGGCAAGCTGACCGGCCGCCCCGGCGTGTGCTTCGTGACGCGCGGCCCCGGGGCCACCAACGCCTCGATCGGCGTGCACACGGCGTTCCAGGACTCGACGCCCATGGTGCTGTTCGTCGGCGACGTCGCCAGCGACCAGCGCGACCGCGAGGCGTTCCAGGAAGTCGACTTCAGCAGTTTCTTCGGACCCAGCACCAAGGGCCTGGCCAAGCGCGTCGAGCGCATCGACGAGCCGGATCGCATCCCGGAATACGTGGCGCGCGCGTTCGCCACCGCCATGAACGGCCGGCCGGGGCCGGTCGTGCTGGTGCTGCCCGAGGACATGCTGACCAGGACCACGCGGGCCCGGCCGCTGCCGCGCATCGAGCCGGTGCAGGCGTGGGCCGATCCCGACTCGCTGCGCCGGCTGCGCGAGCTGCTGGTGGCGGCGCGCAAGCCATTCGTGATCGCCGGCGGCGGCGGCTGGACCGTCGAGGCGGCGCAGGCACTGCAGCGCTTCGCCGAAAACTGGTCGCTGCCGGTGGGCAACGCCTTCCGCTTCCAGGACACCTTCGACAACCACCATCCGCTGTACGCCGGCGACGTGGGCATCGGCATCAACCCGAAGCTGGCCGCCCGGATCCGCGAGTGCGATCTCGTGATCGCGCTGGGCGCCCGGCTGGGCGAGATGACGACCGGCGGCTACACGCTGCTGAAGGCGCCGCGCACCAGCCAGAAGCTGGTGCACATCCACGCCGGGCCGGAGGAGCTGAACCGGGTCTACTACGCCGACCTGGCGATCAATGCCTCGATGGCGTGCGCCGCACGTTCGCTCGAGGCGCTGGAGGCGCCGGCGCAGGTGCCGTGGCGTGACTGGGCGCAAGCCGCGCACGCCGACTACGAAGCCAACCTGGTGCCGCAGGCGCTGCCGGGCAGCGTCGACATGCCGGCGATCGTCGCGCTGTTGCAAAAGCACCTGCCTGCCGACGCGGTGCACACCAATGGCGCCGGCAACTTCGCGAGCTGGATGCACCGCTTCTTCAGGCACCACGGCCTCGCCAAGGGCCATCGCACGCAGCTGGCGCCCACCGTGGGCGCGATGGGGTACGGGGTGCCGGCCGGCATCGCCGCGAGCCTGGCCAGCGGCCGCGTCGCGGTGACCATGACGGGCGACGGCGACTTCCTGATGAACGGCCAGGAGCTCGCGACGGCGGCGCAGTACGGCGGCAAGAGCATCGTCATCCTGCTGAACAACGGGATGTACGGGACCATTCGCATGCACCAGGAGCGCGAGTATCCGGAACGCGTCAGCGGCACGCCGCTGGCCAATCCCGATTTCGCCGCGCTGGCGCGGGCCTACGGCTACGCGGGGGTGCGGATCACGAAGACCGAAGAGTTCGAGGCGCAGCTGCTGGCGGCGCTGGAGCGGCCGCAAGGCACCCTGATCGAGGTCATGTTGGACCCCGAGGTGATCTCGACCCGCGGCACGCTCAGCGCGATCCGCCAGAACGCGCTGCAGAAGTGACAGGGGCCGCGGATGCGGCCCAGCGATTGCCGGCAGCAACGAAAAAGGGCCGCGCGAGCGGCCCTTGCGGTACGGCGGGGGGCGCGGCACGCAGGGCCCGCGCCCGGCGCCTCACTTGACGTGCTTGCCGATCAGGCCAGCCATCTCGAACATCGAGACCTGGTTCTTGCCGAAGAGGACCTTCAGCTTGTCGTCGGCGTTGACCATGCGCTTGTTGGTCTGGTCCTGCAGCTTGTTCTTCTTGATGTAGGCCCACAGCTTGCTCACGATTTCCGTGCGCGGCAGGGGGGCCGCACCGACCACCGCACCCAGCACGGTATCGGGGGTCAGGGGCTTCATGAACGCCGCGTTCGGCGTGCGCTTCTTGGCGGGCGCCTTCTTCGCAGCCGCCTTCTTGGCGGGAGCGGCCTTCTTCGCGACGACCTTCTTCGCGGGGGCGGCCTTCTTCGCCGGGGCCTTCTTGGCGGCGGCCTTCTTCGCCGGTGCAGCCTTCTTCGCTGCAGCCTTCTTCGCCGGTGCCTTCTTCGCGACGGCTTTTTTCGCAGTTGCCATGATGATCTTTCCTTCTAGAAGTTGATTAATCACCAATGGGAACCTGCATTCCCCACTGGCACTGCGGATGCTACTGGAGAAAAAACGCGTTTCCAAGCGAAAAATCGCTTTTTCCACTCGTGGTTGTGCGTTTTTTGCACGCGCTTTCAGGGGCGTTTTCCCTCTGGAGCGGCCTTCGGCGCGCGCTTCGATGCATCGCGGCGGCAGTCGCTGCGCGTCGCTGCCCGCTCGCTGGCGCACGCCGGGGAGCGCGCCCGGCTGCTCACGCAGTGCCGCAGGAAGACGCATCAACGTCGCGTCGCCACAGGCAATTCGCGTCCGCGGTCGGCCGCCGCCGCAGGCGATGCGGTGCTAGCGTGAGCCGGCCGGCAGCGTCGCGAGCAGCACGCCGCAGAGCGCCAGCACGAAGGCCGCCAGCTGCAGCGGAGCCAGCGCTTCGCCCAGCGCGAAGACGCCCACCAGCGCGGCCGACACCGGCAGCATCACGGTGAAGACGCCGGCCTGCGCGGCCGGAATGGCCTTGAGCCCGGTCATCCAGAGCCACACCGTCCACACGCTGGCCGCGAGCGAGTAGAACAGCAGCAGCAGCCAGGTGCCGGTGCCCACCGCCGCGAAATCGAAGCGCAGCGCGGCCCAGGCGCCCAAGGGCGTCACGAGCGCGAAGCCCCAGAGGTTGATCAGCGCCGTGATCCGCTTGGGACCCAGGGCACCGGTCAGCGTCTTGCCGATGACGGCGTAGGAGGCCTCGCAGACGACGGCGCCGAACACCAGCAGATTGCCGAGCCACGCCCGGTCGCCGGCGCCAGCCCGTGCCGGACCGGACAGCGCCAGCAGCGCAATCCCGCCGGCCGCGCACGCCACGGCGGCCCAGGTCCGCGGGGCGATGCGTTCGCGCAGGAACAGCCAGCTCAGAAGCGCGACCACGGCCGGAATGGCGGCCATGATCACCCCGGCGGAGACGGCGCTGGTCAGGCTGACGCCGAACAGCATGCAGATCGAAAACAGGAAGTTGCCCAGGAAGGACTCGAGGAACAGCAACTGCCGCGTCCGCGGCGCCAGCGGCGGCTCGCTGGCGGGCTTGCGCAGCCAGTGCAGCATGGCCAGGCCGCCGATGCCGAAGCGCAGCCAGGCCAGCAGGAACACGGGGATGGCGGCGACGAGCGGCTTCGACAGCGCGACGTAGCTGCCGACGAGCGACATGCTCAGCGCAAGACAGGCGCAGGCGATGAGGCGCTGGGGCCCGGGGCTCATGGACGGTTCATGCGTGAAAGGGCGATCATGCCCCAGCCGCCGGCGCTCACGCCGCTGGCCCGGCCGGCTGCGCGCACGGGCGGCCGCGGGGCGGCGCCGTGCCAGGCCCCGGCGAAGCGGCACCCACGCCGGCGCCGAATGGACGCTGGATGCAGTCTCGTCTGACGAAAACGGCATTTTGCGATGTGAATTGGCGGGGGTGCGTGGATGCGTTCAATTTCTCGATATGAGAAACAAAATTCCGCATCGAGGAATGACTCATTTAACCTGTTGAAAAACAACAAGAAAATTTATCTCTTGTATAAGACACAAGAGGCGCACCCGGTCTTCTAGAAGACTTAAAGTTGTTGCAACGCAGCGAAGCGCGAACGCGCCGGGCTGGATCAGTTTTCAACAACCTTCGGAGCAAGCCTCATGACCTCTCGCACCCAACTCTCGCGCGAACAGCAGATCGCCCAGCTCGAACAGGACTGGGCCGACAACCCGCGCTGGAAAGGCATCAAGCGCGGCTACAGTGCCGCCGACGTGGTGAGGCTGCGCGGCTCGCTGCAGGTGGAGCACACCCTCGCCAGGCGCGGCGCCGAGAAGCTGTGGAACCTGATCAACACCGAGCCCTTCGTCAACACGCTGGGCGCGCTCACCGGCAACCAGGCGATGCAGCAGGTGAAGGCCGGCCTGAAGGCGGTGTACCTTTCCGGCTGGCAGGTCGCCGGCGACGCGAACAGCAACGGCGAGATGTATCCCGACCAGTCGCTGTACTCGGTGGATTCGGTGCCGAAGGTGGTCAAGAAGATCAATGCGACGTTCACCCGCGCCGACCAGATCCAGTGGGCCGAGGGCAAGAACCCCGGCGACGAGGGCTTCGTCGACTACTTCGCGCCGATCGTGGCCGATGCCGAAGCGGGTTTCGGCGGCGTGCTCAACGCCTTCGAACTGATGAAGGCGATGATCGAGGCCGGCGCCGCCGGCGTCCACTTCGAGGACCAGCTGGCCGCCGCCAAGAAGTGCGGCCACATGGGCGGCAAGGTGCTGGTGCCGACCCGGGAGGCCGTGTCCAAGCTGGTCGCCGCCCGCCTGGCCGCCGATGTCATGGGCACCCCCACCATCCTGCTGGCGCGCACCGACGCCGAGGCCGCCGACCTGGTGACCAGCGACGTCGACGCCAACGATCAGGCCTTCTTCACCGGCGAGCGCACGGTGGAAGGCTTCTACCGCAGCCGCAACGGCATCGAACAGGCGATCAGCCGCGGCCTGGCCTATGCCGAGTACGCCGACCTGATCTGGTGCGAGACCGGCACGCCCGACCTGGCGTTCGCCAAGCAGTTCGCCGACGCGATCCACGCCAAGTTCCCGGGCAAGCTGCTGGCCTACAACTGCTCGCCGTCCTTCAACTGGAAGAAGAACCTGGACGATGCCACCATCGCCCGGTTCCAGAAGGAACTGGGCGCGATGGGCTACAAGTTCCAGTTCATCACGCTGGCCGGCTTCCACAGCCTCAACTACTCGATGTTCAACCTGGCCTACGGCTACGCGCGCAACCAGATGAGCGCCTTCGTGGAGCTGCAGCAGGCCGAGTTCGACGCCGCGCCCAAGGGCTTCACCGCCGTCAAGCACCAGCGCGAGGTGGGCACCGGCTATTTCGATGCGGTGACCACCACGATCGAGGCCCAGGCCTCGACCGCGGCGCTGAAGGGCTCCACCGAGGACGCACAGTTCCTGGACGAGCGCAAGGCCGCGTGAGGCGGGCGGTTCCGACCGCACCGCCGGCCGGGTAGAATGGCGTCCTTCCCCCGGCCTCACAAGAGCGAGAAAGGCATCCTGGTTATGACACCGCGAACGCACCCCACCAAGACCTCCCGCAGGTCGGGCGGCGCGCGCGTGCACTGAAGTCTTCCGGGACCCCCAGAAAAGCGCGGCTTGTCCCGCGCTTTTTTCTTGCCTCAACGCTTCGCAGAACATGATCCAAGTCACGCTTCCAGACGGCTCCCAGCGTCAATACCCCGGCCCGGTGACGGTCGCCGACATCGCCGCTTCGATCGGGCCGGGCCTGGCCAAGGCAGCCCTGGCCGGCAAGGTCGACGGCAAGGTGGTCGACACCAGCTTCACCATCGACCACGACGCGCCGGTGGCCATCGTGACGGCCAAGGACCCGGAGGGCGTCGACGTCATCCGCCATTCCACGGCCCACCTGCTGGCCTACGCCGTCAAGGAAATGTTTCCCGACGCGCAGGTGACCATCGGCCCGGTGATCGAGAACGGCTTCTACTACGACTTCGCGTACAAGCGTCCCTTCACGCCGGAAGACCTGGCCGCGATCGAGAAGCGGATGGCGGAGCTCGCGGCCAGGGACGAGCCGGTCACCCGCCGCGTGCTGCCGCGCGACGAGGCGGTGGCGTACTTCAAGGGCCAGGGCGAGCAGTACAAGGCCGAGATCATCGGCAGCATTCCGCAAAACGAGGACGTGTCGCTGTATCGCGAAGGCGGCTTCGAGGACCTGTGCCGTGGCCCCCACGTGCCGAGCACCGGCAAGCTGAAGCACTTCAAGCTGATGAAGGTGGCCGGCGCCTACTGGCGCGGCGACCACCGCAACGAGATGCTGCAGCGCATCTACGGCACCGCCTGGGCCAGCAAGGAGGAGCTGCAGCAGTACCTGCGGATGCTGGAGGAGGCCGAAAAGCGCGACCACCGCCGGCTCGGCCGCGAGCTCGACCTGTTCCACATCGACGATCACGCGCCCGGCGTCGTGTTCTGGCATCCCAAGGGCTGGTCGATCTGGCAGGAAGTCGAGCAGTACATGCGCCGCGTCTACCGCGACAACGGCTACCGGGAGGTCAAGGGGCCGCAGCTGCTGGACAAGACCCTGTGGGAGAAGACCGGCCACTGGGACAAGTACCGCGAGAACATGTTCACGACCGAATCGGAGAAGCGCGAGTACGCGCTCAAGCCGATGAACTGTCCCGGCCACATCCTGATCTTCAAGCAGGGCGTGAAGAGCTACCGCGACCTGCCGCTGCGCTACGGCGAGTTCGGGGCGTGCCACCGCAACGAGCCGACCGGCGGCCTGCACGGCATCATGCGGGTGCGCGGCTTCACCCAGGACGACGGCCACATCTTCTGCACCGAAGAGCACATCCTGCCGGAGTGCACGGCCTACACGGCGCTGCTGCAGAAGGTGTATCGCGACTTCGGCTTCACCGACATCATCTACAAGATCGCGACCCGGCCGGAGAAGCGGATCGGCTCGGACGAGAGCTGGGACAAGGCCGAGCATGCGCTGATGGAGAGCCTGCGCGCCTCGGACTGCGACTTCGAGATCTCGCCCGGCGAGGGCGCTTTCTACGGGCCGAAGATCGAATACACGCTCAAGGACGCGATCGGCCGCCAGTGGCAGTGCGGCACGATCCAGGTCGACTTCTCGATGCCCGAGCGGCTGGACGCCGAGTACGTGGGCGAAGACGGGGCCCGGCATCGTCCGGTGATGCTGCACCGGGCCATCGTCGGCTCGATGGAACGCTTCATCGGCATCCTGATCGAACAGCACGCCGGCGCATTGCCCAGCTGGCTCGCGCCGGTGCAGGTCGCGGTGCTCAATATCACCGACGCCCAGGCCGATTACGCCAGGGACGTTGCCAAAGCTCTGCAAAATCAAGGGCTTAGGGTGGAGCTCGATCTGCGGAACGAGAAAATTACGTATAAAATACGGGAGCATTCGCTGCAAAAGCTGCCGTACATCCTGGTTGTAGGAGACAAGGAGAAGGCCGCAGGTGCTGTCGCGGTGCGTGCGCGGGGCAACCAGGACCTCGGCGTGATGTCCCTCGAGGCGTTCTCCCAGAAGATCGCGGCGGACATCGCCAACAAGCGCTGAGGGCCGCCACGGGCCCGCCAGATTCCCCAGGAATTCCGGCAGCTTGTCCCGACGCCGCATCGAGGCAGTTTTCGCCGCCGCAAGGCGGCAACGTTGAAAAGGATTTGAACCATCGCTACTGATTTTCGCGACCGTCGCCAACGCGAGGAACGCAAGCACCGCCTGAACCGGGAAATCATGGCCCCGGAAGTTCGCCTCTCCGGGCCTGAAAACGAGCCGCTTGGCATCGTGAGTCTGCAGGAGGCGTTGCGCATGGCCGGTGAGCTGGACGTTGATCTGGTGGAGATTGCCGCGACGGCCAATCCACCCGTGTGCCGCCTGATGGATTACGGCAAGTTCAAGTACCAGGAGCAGAAGAAGGCGGCGGAGGCGAAGGCCAAGCAGACGGTCATCGAAATCAAGGAAGTCAAGTTCCGCCCGGGCACCGACGACGGTGACTACAACATCAAGATGCGCAACATCCGGCGCTTCCTGGCGGAAGGCGACAAGTGCAAGATCACGCTGCGGTTCCGCGGCCGCGAGATCACGCACCAGGAGATCGGCATGGCCCTGCTCAATCGCATCCGCGACGAGCTGGGCGACCTGATCCTCGTCGAGCAGTTTCCGAAGCTCGAAGGCCGGCAGATGATCATGATGATCGCGCCGGGCAAGAAGAAGCCGGCGGCGCCCCGGCAGCCGGCGCCGGCCGAGGCCTCGCAGGCTTCGGCGTAAGAATCACCGCTCCACCGGCTGGTCGCCGGCGGGGCGATGGAGGCGGGTTTCACGACCCGCCGCACAAGTGGCTCGGGGCCATCAAGACGCGAAGCATTTTCGCGGCGCCTCACGAGCACAAATGAAGGAGCAGCAATGCCCAAGATGAAGACCAAGAGCGGGGCCAAGAAGCGCTTCCGCGTTCGTCCCGGCGGAACCGTCAAGCGCGCCCAGGCCTTCAAGCGTCACATCCTGACCAAGAAGAGCACGAAGAACAAGCGCCACCTGCGCGGTGCCACGGCCGTCCATGAGACCAACATGGGTCACATGGCGCAGATGTTGCCGTTTGCCGGCATCTGATCCACTGACGAACAAGGAGAGAACACATGCCTCGCGTCAAACGTGGTGTCACGGCTCGCGCCCGCCACAAGAAAGTACTCGCCCTGGCCAAGGGCTTCCGCGGCCGCCGCGGCAACGTCTTCCGCATCGCCAAAGAAGCGGTGATGAAGGCCGGGCAATATGCCTACCGTGACCGCCGCACCAAGAAGCGCGTCTTCCGCCAGCTCTGGATCGCCCGTATCAACGCGGCGGCCCGGGAGTGCGGCCTGACGTACAGCCAGTTCGCCAACGGCATCCGCAAGGCCGGCATCGAGATCGACCGCAAGGTGCTGGCGGACATCGCCGTGCACGACAAGGCCGCCTTTGCCGGCATCGTGGAGCAAGTCAAGGCCAAGCTGGCTGCTTGAGTTCGGCACACGCCGCCCACCGGCGGCGTGCGGTGCACCAAAGGACAGGGGCTAGAGCTTGACAGGCGCTAGCCCCTGTTTCCGTCTGTTCCGCCTGTTTTTCTATGACCGACAAGACACTCGATTCCATTGTCGACGGCGCGCGCGAAGCATTCGCGCGGGCCGCGACCCCGGCCGACCTCGAGAACGCCAAGGCGCAGTTCATCGGCAAGTCCGGCCGCATCACCGAGCTGATGAAGGGGCTGGCGGCGCTCGGCGTGGACGAAAAGAAAGCCCGCGGCGCGGCGATCAACGCCGCCAAGCAGGCGATCGAGGCCGCGCTGGCGAACCGCCGCCAGGCCCTGGCCGACCGGGAGCTCGAGGCGCAACTGGAGGCCGAGGCGCTGGACGTCACCCTGCCGGGCCGGGTGCGCGAGCCGGGCGGGCTGCATCCGGTCAGCCTGACGATGGAGCGGATCGAGCAGATCTTCGCCAGCATGGGTTTCGACGTCGCCGACGGCCCCGAAATCGAGAGCGACTGGCACAGTTTCACGTCCCTGAACAATCCGCCCAACCACCCGGCGCGGTCGATGCAGGATACGTTCTACGTCGACATCAACGGCGACGACGGCATCCCCTACAACCTGCGGCCGCACACCAGCCCGATGCAGGTGCGCTACGCCCACCAGCACATCAAGAAGCACGCCGATGCCATCAGGGCCGGCCTGAGGCGCGACGGGCCGCCCCTGGCGCCGAACGCCCCCCCGGGGGGCACCGACCCACAGGCAGTGGGGCAGCGTGGGGGCCCTGATACGATGCCGGAGATTCGCGTGATCGCGCCCGGCCGCACGTACCGCGTCGACAGCGACGCGACCCACTCGCCGATGTTCCACCAGTGCGAAGGGCTGTGGCTCGGCGAGAACGTGAGCTTCAAGGACCTGAAGGTCGTCTTCACCGACTTCTGCCGCACGTTCTTCGAAAGCGACGACCTCGCGCTGCGCTTCCGGCCGAGCTTCTTTCCGTTCACCGAGCCCAGCGCCGAGATCGACATCCAGTTCCAGCACGGGCCGCTGGCCGGCCGCTGGCTCGAAGTGGCCGGCTCCGGCCAGGTGCATCCCCAGGTCGTGCGCAACATGGGGCTCGATCCCGAGCGCTACATCGGGTTTGCCTTCGGGATGGGCCCGGACCGCCTGACCATGCTGCGCTACGGGGTGAACGACCTGCGCCTGTTCTTCGACGGCGACATCCGCTTTCTCAAGCAGTTCCGCTAAACCGAATCGAATCCTGCTATGCAATTCCCAGAGTCCTGGCTACGCGCGTTCTGCAACCCGCCGCTGACCACGCAACAGATCGCCGACACCCTCACCATGGGCGGGCTCGAGGTCGAGGAGCTGCGGCCGGTGGCGCCGCCTTTCGCCAAGATCGTCGTCGGCGAGATCAAGGAGGCGGTGCAGCACCCGCAAGCCGACCGCCTGCGCGTGTGCCAGGTGGATGTGGGGCAGGGCGCGTTGCTCAACATCGTGTGCGGTGCGCCGAACGCCCGGGTCGGCATCAAGGTGCCGTGCGCGCTGGTGGGCGCCGAACTGCCGCCGGGCGAGGACGGCAAGCCGTTCCAGATCAAGCTGTCCAAGCTGCGCGGCGTCGAGAGCCAGGGCATGTTGTGCTCGGCGCGCGAACTGCAGTTGAGCGATGACCACGCGGGACTGCTCGAACTCGCCGGCGACGCGCCGGTGGGCGCCGACGTGCGCAAGGTGCTCGAGCTCGACGACATGGTGTTCACGCTCAAGCTCACGCCCAACCTGGCACACGCCTTGAGCGTGTACGGCGTGGCGCGCGAGCTGTCGGCGCTCACTGGCGCGCCGCTGCGGGAGCCGACCTTCGCCGCGGTGCAGCCGGCCCACGACACCAGGCTGCGCGTGAAGGTGCAGGCGCCCGACCTCTGCGGCCGCTTCTCCGGACGCGTCGTGCGCAACGTGAACACCAAGGCCAAGACGCCGCAGTGGATGGTGGACCGCCTCGCGCGCTGCGGCCAACGCAGCGTCACGGCCCTGGTCGACATCTCCAACTACGTGATGTTCGAGTTCGGCCGGCCTTCGCACATCTTCGACTTCGACAAGATCCACGGCGGCCTCGACGTGCGCTGGGGCCAGCCGGGCGAGCAGCTCAAGCTCCTCAACGGCACCACCGTCACGGTGGACGAGAAGGTGGGCGTGATCGCCGACGACCGCCAGGTCGAGTCGCTCGCCGGCATCATGGGCGGCGAGGCGACGGCGGTGTCGGACGACACCAGGAACGTCTATGTCGAGGCCGCCTTCTGGTGGCCCCAGGCGATCCAGGGCCGGTCGCGCCGCTACAACTTCGCCACCGACGCGGGACACCGGTTCGAGCGCGGCGTCGACCCGAGCCAGACCGTCGAACACATCGAGCACCTCACCCGGCTGATCCAGGAGATCTGCGGCGGCGAGGCCGGGCCGATGGACGACCAGGTGCTGCGCATGCCGGAGCAAGAGCCGGTGACGCTGCGCGTCGCCCGCGCCGCGAAGGTGATCGGAATGCCGCTCACGCGCGAGGACTGCGCCGACGCGCTGGCGCGCCTGGGCCTGGAGGTGCAGGCGACTGACGGCACGCTGACCGTCAGGCCGCCGGCCTACCGGTTCGACCTCGCGATCGAGGAAGACCTGATCGAGGAGGTCGCCCGGATCATCGGCTACGAGCGTCTGCCCACGACGCCGCCGCTCGCGCCGATCACGGCCAAGCTGCCGCCCGAGTCGCGCCGCAGCCGCTTTGCCGTGCGCCGCCTGCTGGCGGGGCTGGGCTACCAGGAGACGATCAACTTCAGCTTCGTGGAGGAAAGCTGGGAGCGCGAGCTCGCCGGCAACGCCGACCCGATCAAGCTGCTCAATCCGATCGCCAGCCAGATGAGCGTCATGCGTTCGTCGCTGCTGGGATCGCTGCTGCAGGCACTCAGGTTCAACCTCGACCGCAAGGCCGAGCGCGTGCGCCTGTTCGAACTGGGCCGGGTGTTCATGCGCGACGCCTCGGTGGCCACCACCGACACCACCGTGCGCGGCATCCGCCAGCCGATGCGGGTGGCGGGCCTGGCCTACGGCGAGTCCGAGGGCCTGCAATGGGGCCGCAAGGGCGCCGCCGTGGACTTCTACGACGTCAAGGGCGACGTCGAGGCGCTGCTGGTGCCGGGCAAGCCCGAATTCAAGCCCGCCTCGCATGCGGCCATGCACCCTGGCCGCTGCGCTTCGGTGTGGCTCGGCGGCCGCGAGATCGGCTTCGTCGGCGAGCTGCATCCCAAGTGGCGCCAGCAGCGCGAGCTGGCCCAGGCGCCGGTGCTGTTCGAACTCGATCTCGACGCGGTGATGAGCCGGCCGGTGCCGGCCTTCCAGGCCGTGCCGCGCTTCCAGCCGGCCGAACGCGATATCGCGATCATCGTGGCCGACCACGTCACGCACGACGCCGTGCTCGGCGCGGTGCGTTCCGCCGCGACCGGCGGCCTGTTGCGTGACGCGTTCCTGTTCGACGTCTACAAACCCAAGCAGCCGGTCACCGGCCTGTCGGCCAATGAAAAAAGCCTGGCCGTTCGCTTGACGCTGGCCAGCAGCGAAGCCACACTGACAGACCAGCAGATCGAGGCGGCCGTCCAGGCCGTGCTGGACCGGGTTGCCAGCCAGCTCGGCGGACGATTGAGGGGTTGAATGATGTCGGCGCTCGCCAGAACAATGCAGCACGAGGAGAGCATGGACTTCGCAGTCGAGAGCCTGGAGACGCCGGCGCTCACCAAGGCGCAGCTGTCGGAGCTGCTGTTCGAGCAGATCGGCCTGAACAAGCGCGAGTCGAAGGACATGATCGACGCGTTCTTCGATCTCATCTCCGACAGCCTGGTCGAAGGCAAGGACGTCAAGATCTCCGGCTTCGGCAACTTCCAGATCCGCACCAAGGCGCCCCGGCCCGGCCGCAATCCGCGCACCGGCGAAGCGATTCCGATCCAGGCGCGGCGGGTCGTCACGTTCCACGCCAGCCACAAGCTCAAGGAACAGATCCAGTCGCACGGCAGCCACGCCGGGTGACCTGAAACAAACATTGGGGCGGCTCGGCGCGAACAGGCTTTGCGCCCCCGCCCCAGTTAGAGTAACCTAACAGCTTTCTCCCGCAGAGCGTTGATTTTCAATGGAGAAAGCCCTCCCAGCCATCCCGGCGAAGCGCTACTTCACGATCGGTGAGGTCAGCGACCTGTGCGGCGTCAAGCCGCACGTGCTCCGCTATTGGGAGCAGGAATTCACGCAGCTGCGGCCCATGAAGCGGCGCGGCAACCGGCGCTACTACCAGCACCACGAGGTTCTGATGATCCGCCGCATCCGCGACCTGCTGTACGACCAGGGATTCACGATCAGCGGTGCCCGCAACAAGCTGCAGGAGCTGGTCCAGGTGGAGCGCGACAAGCGCCGGGCCGGCGAGGTGATGCTCGAAGGCGTCGAGGTCATCGAAATGGAAGACTCGGCGTTCCCCGATTTCGAGGACAGCGTGCCGCCCGAAGAGCGGGAACTGGTGTCGCAGAAACTGCTGCTGGTGCGCCGCGAGCTGTTCGAGATCCGCGAATTGCTGTCGACGACCTATTGATGCGTCGGGCGAGGGCGACGCTCGCGCTATAATCTGCGGCTTGTCCGGCGTGTAGCGCAGCCTGGTAGCGCACTTGCATGGGGTGCAAGGGGTCGCGAGTTCGAATCCCGCCACGCCGACCAATAAAAAGCAACGGGTTGCACCTTCTGGTGCAACCCGTTTTCTTTTTTCGGGCAGCCGCTGCGGCTGAGGTCGCGCTCGAGGCCATGGGAGCCGCCCGGATCCTCTCGGCGTCGTCAACCGACGAGTTGGCGCAAGAGAGCTGGCGGTCGCCCCGAATAGAATCGGCGCAGCCCTCCACCAACACTGCACAGCGCGCCGATCCATGGCCACCGTCGTTTTCGCCGACCTGGTCGGTAGCACCGGACTCTTCGAGCGCCTCGGCGACGAGACCGCCGGCCATTTCGTCACGAAGCTCACCGGGGCGCTCGCCAAGACCTTCGAGCAGCACCGCGGCCGCGTCGTGAAGCTGCTGGGCGACGGGCTGCTGGTGGTGTTCCCCGCCGAGGGCGATGCGATCGCCGCGTGCATCGCGATCCAGCAGCGGTTGCGCGAGGAGCCGGTGCGCGCCGGCGGCGGCACCGCCGTGCAGCTGCAGATGGGCGTGGAATCCGGCGAGGTGGTGGAGATCGATGGCGACTGCTACGGCGACGCGGTGAACAGCGCGGCCCGGCTCGCCGATCTTGCCGGCGGCGAGCAGATCCTCACCACCCAGCACGTGCGCGATGCGCTGCCGCCCGGACAGCGCGCCCCCTTGCGCAGCCTCGGGCCGATGTACCTGCGCGGCAAGTCGGAAGCCACCGAGGTCTTTCGCGTCGAGTGGCAGGACGATGCCGACGCGGACGCCACCGTCATGGGCGCGTCGCTTTTCACCGGATCGCATGCCGGCTGGCTGGAGCTGTCGGCGCCGGGGCAGGTGGTGCGGGCGCTCCCCCGCGGCGAGAAGGTGACCCTGGGCCGCTCCACCACGGCGTCGCTGGCGATCCACGATGCCCGCGTCTCGCGGGTGCATGCCACGGTCGAATGGCGCGGCGGCCATTTCGTGCTCAGCGACACCTCCAGCTTCGGGTCGTGGGTGTACTTCGGCGACCAGCCCGAGCCGTTGGTGCTGCGCCGCACCGAGTGCTACCTGGTCGGGCACGGCCAGATCTCGCTCGGCGGCGAACGGGGACCGGGCAGCGCACCGGCCGTGCAGTTCGCCGTGCGGGCCTGAGGCGCCGCCCGCTGCCGGCCGGCGGGCATTCAGAAAATCCCTGACCCCACGCCGCGGCGCCGCGCGACGGGGCGGCTGGCCCCGCCGCTAGAATCCGTTCACCCCCGCCTGGAGTCGCGAGTTGTTGTTGTGAGTCTTCGAAAACTTGGCCGCTACGACATCGTTCGCGTTCTTGGCAAAGGCGCGATGGGGATCGTCTACGAAGGCCGCGACCCGAATCTCGATCGCCGGGTGGCGATCAAGACGGTGAAGGTCGAAAACCTTTCGCCCGAGGCGGCCGACGAGTACGAGGGGCGCTTCCGCACCGAGGCCCGCTCCGCGGCCCGCCTGCAGCATCCGAACATCGTTAGCGTCTACGACTCGGACCGGCACGAGGACGTGGCGTACCTCGTCATGGAGTACATCCACGGCGACGACCTGAAGCACCACCTGGACAACGGCGAGCGCTACACCCTCGAGCAGGCGCTGCGGATCATCGACGACCTGCTCTCGGCGCTCGACTACGCGCACCGGCAGGGCATCGTGCACCGCGACATCAAGCCGGCCAACCTCCTGATGGAGCCCGGCGGGCGCGTCAAGCTCACCGACTTCGGCGTGGCGCGGATCCAGGATTCGCAGGACGCCACGCGCACCCAGGGTGCGATGGTCGGCACCTTGAAGTACATGTCGCCGGAGCAGGTGCAGGGCCAGAAGGTCGACACGCGGGCCGACCTCTTCTCGGTGGGCGTGCTGCTCTATCAGTTGCTGACCGACCAGCGGCCGTTCGACGGCGAGAACGAGTTCGCGATCATCCACCAGATCGTCGGCCACACCCCGCCGCCGCCCAGCGCGGTGAATGCGCGGCTGCCGGCAGCCATCGACGCCGTGGTGGCGCGCGCGCTGGCCAAGAAGCCGGAGCAGCGCTATCCGACGGCGGCGGAGTTCGCGGCCGCGCTGCGGGCGGCGATGCGGCAGGCCGAGGACCCGACGATCGTGCCGCCCGCCAACCCGGCCCGCGCGGCTGCCGGCGGCATCTACCTCGTGACCAGCCCGGGCACCTCGCCAATGGGGAACTCCACGGTGACGCAGGAGCTGGAACTGGTCTACTGGAAGGACGTCAAGGACTCCACCGACCGCGAAGACCTGGAGGTGTTCCTCGCCAAGTTCCCGGCCGGGATCTATGCCGACCTCGCGCGGCGCCGCCTGCGCAAGCTGGCGAGCGAACCGGCGCCCGACCAGACCGTGCTCAGCGGCCTGCCCGAGGCGGCCAGGGCGATCGCCGCTGGCGTGGCTGCGGCGCGCGGCGGGTCCGACACCATGCCGCTGCCACGGACCACCGCGGCGCCCGCCCGCGACGCGAGCCCGGCACGGCTGGCGGCCGAAGAAAGTTTCACCCCCACGATGCCCGACCCGCGCCACGCGCCGGTGAAGGCGGTCGACCTGTCGGTCTCGGTGGCCAATCAGCGGGCCGCGACCGCCGCGGTCGACGAAACGACGGTGCCCGTGGGGACGGCGGCGCCCGCGCTCGACGCGTCGGCCGACCCGCCGGCCGACGCGGCGCGGGCCGCCGCTGCGGCGCCGGCAGCGGCACGCCGGCCCGTGCCGGCGCCGCTGCTGGCAGGACTCGGCGCCGTGGCCATCGGCGCGCTCGCCGCCCTGTTCCTGGCCGGACGCGGCGGCAACGAGGTGGCCGTGGCATCACCTTCGGGCGCCGCATCCGCGCCGGTCGCTGCCCCTTCCGACGCCGCCTCCGCTGCGCTCGCAGCCGTCTCGCCGGCCGCAGCATCCGCAGCGGGGCCCGCGGATGCCACCCGCCGGGCGGCGGCCAGTGCACCGCATGCGCGGCCGCCGGCCAGCGCCGCCAGGCGGCCGCTGCCGAAGGCTGCTGCCGCGGCGCCGGCCGCCGAGCCGCTCCGGCCCATCCAGCAGGCATCCGCGCCGGGGCCGGAGGCGCGTGAGCCGGTGCGCCCGGCACCCGCCGCGGTCCGCCCGCCCGCCAACAACCCGGCCGACGTCTGCAAGGACAAGGTCTTCATCGCGCTGGAGCTGTGCCTCGCCGAGCAATGCGACAAGGCCGGCGCGCGCAATCATCCGCTCTGCGTGAAACGGCGCGAGGACGCCAAGCTGCGGGAAGAAAGCCGCGTGCGCAACTGAGGCCCGCGGCTGCGGCGCTCAGGTGATCACCAGGCTGTGCACCTCGAAGCGGCCGGCGCGCCGGTCGGCGAAGTAGCACAGCAGCGTCTCGCGCACGGTGCGGAACGCGATCTCGTCCCAGGGGATCTCGCTCTCGGTGAACAGCTGCGCCTCGATCGTCTCGTGGCCGGGAGCGAAGTGGTCGCTGAGCAGGCGCGCGCGATAGAACAGGTGCACTTGTCCGACCCGCGGCACGCTCAGGACGGTGAACAGGTCCTCCATCGCGATGTGCGCCCCGGCTTCCTCGACCGTCTCGCGCGCCGCACCCTCGGCGGTGGACTCGCCCAGCTCCATGAAGCCGGCCGGCAGCGTCCACTTGCCCCAGCGCGGCTCGATGTTGCGCTTGCACAGCAGGACCCGATCGCCCCAGTGCGGCACGGTGCCGACGACGTTCAGCGGGTTCTCGTAATGGATGGTGTCGCAGGCAGGGCAGACGGCCCGCTCGCGGGTGTCGCCGTCGTCGGGCACCCGGTAGACCACCGCCGCGCCGCAATTCCGGCAATGTTTGATGGGGCTGCGCAGCATCGCCCGAGTTTAAGTTGAAACGCCCGGCGCGATGGCCGGGCGGCGGGGTCCGGGCGCACCCCCGCGCCGTCTCAAAAAAAAATGCAAGGGGCCGCGGCGGCGGCCCCGGCAGGTGCGACTTCCTCAGGCCTTCCTGGCGATCGCCGCGCCGCCCTTGCCGTGCTTGTCGATCAGTGCCCGCGCGCCTTCCAGCAGCTTCTTGCCGTCGAAGCCGCGCTTGGTCATGTCCTCGGCCCACTCCACCTCGACCAGCCGCGCCTTGCGCCGGAACTCCTGCGCCTCGGCGGCCGGAATGGTGTAGATCCTGGTGTCGTGGATCGCCTCGGCCGCCTTGCGCCCGACCGGGTCGTTGCCCTGCTGCACCTTGCCCAGCCAGGCCGACGTGGCCAGCCCCGAGTTGGCGTCGATCACCTTGCGCAGGTCGGGCGCCAGCGAGTTGTACTTCGCCTTGTTCATCGCCATCACGAACGTGGTGGTGTAGAGCGCGCCGCCGGCCGGATCGAATTCGCTGTGGAATTTCGCGAGCTCGTGCACCTTGACCGAGGGCACCACTTCCCACGGGATCACGCAGCCGTCGATCGTGCCCTTGGACAGCGCGTCCGGAATGCCCGGCAGCGGCATGCCGACCGGGGTGGCGCCGAGGTAGCCCAGCATCTTGGTGATCTGGCGCGTCGGGCCGCGCAGCTTCATGCCGCGCAGATCGGCCGCCGTCTTCACCAGCTTGTCCTTGGTGTGGAACATGCCGGGGCCGTGGACGTGCAGGGCGATCACCTGCGTGTCCTTGAATTCGTCGGGCGCCATGGTCTGCACGTATTCCCAGTAGGCCTTCGACGTGGCTTCGGCATTGTTCATGACGAAGGGCAGCTCGAACACCTCGACGCGCGGGAAGCGGCCCGCCGTGTTGCCCGGCAAGGTCCACACGATGTCGACCACGCCGTCCTTCGCCTGGTCGTACAGCTGCACCGGCGTGCCGCCCAGCTGCATGGCGGGATAGCCCTCGAACCTGATGCGGCCGCCCGAGTCCTTCTCGACCTTTTCCATCCACGGCTTGTGCATCGTCAGCCACACGTTCGACTGCGGCGCCATGAAGGTGTGGAACTTCAGCGTGACGGACTGCTGCGCGAGGCCGCTGAGCCCCGGCACGCCCAGGGCCACTGCGGCCGACGACTGCAAGAGGGTACGACGCTGGATCATGCTCGGTTCTCCCTGAAAAGCCGCAACGGTACTGCAGGGGACCAGGCCCGGCGCTCGGGGCTTTCCCTCAACCGATGTACTTCACGAGCCAGAGCGAGATGGGAGGAAAGAACAGCAGCAACAGCGTGCGCAGCGTGTCGCTGATGAGAAACGGCATGACGCCGCGGTAGCTCTCGCCGATCGGCACGTCGCGCGCCATGCCGTTGACGATGTACACGTTGAGTCCGACCGGCGGCGCCAGCAGGCCGAAACCCACGGTCATGAGCACCATGATCCCGAACCAGATCGCCACCGACTCCTTGGGCATGCCGAAGTCCAGGCCCATCACCATCGGAAAGAAGATCGGGATGGTGAGCAGGATCATCGACAGCTCATCCATCACGGCGCCCAGCACCACGTAGAACAGCAGGATCGCGCCGACTACCGCCAGCGGCGACAGCCCCCAGCTGCCGACCACGGCCGCCAGCTGGTTGGGCACCTGGGTGAGCGCCAGCGCCGCGTTCATCAGGTCGGCGCCGAGGAAGATCATGAAGATCATCGCGGAGCCCTCGGCGGTGGCGTAGAAGCAGTGCTTGAACTTGCCCCAGGTCATCTCGCGCCGCAGCAGGGCGGCGATGAAGGTTGCCGCCGCGCCGACGGCCGCGCCTTCGGTCGGCGTGAACAGGCCGCCGTAGATGCCGCCGAACACGATCAGGAAGATGATGGCGATCGGCAGCACCGCGATGCCGGCGCGCGCCGTCAGTTTCGGCCCGTCCTCGTGGTCCGGGGCATGCCCGGGGACCAGCCGTACGTACACGCCGATGGCGATCATGTAGCCGGCCATCGCGATCAGGCCGGGCACCATCGCCGCGGCGAACAGCTTGGCAATGTTCTGCTCGGCCAGGATCGCGTAGATCACCAGCGGCACCGACGGCGGAATGAGGATGCCCAGCGTGCCCCCGGCCGCCAGCGTGCCCGTCGCGAGACGCCCCGAGTAGCCGTGCCGCTTCATCTCCGGCAGCGCCACCGACGTGATCGTGGCGGCGGTCGCCACCGAGGAGCCGCAGATCGCGCCGAAGGCCGCGCACGCCATCACGGCCGCCATCGCGAGGCCGCCGCGAAAGCGCGACATCACGCCGCTCGCGACCTCGAACAGCGCTTTCGAGATCCCGCCCTGGGTGGCGAAATTCCCCATCAGGATGAACAGCGGAATCACCGACAGGTCGTAACTGGCGAAGCGGGCGAACGCCTGCGTGTTCAGGAAGTTCGCCAGCGGCAGCCAGCCTGCCTGCAGCACGTAGCCGGTCGCGCCGGCGGCGAACATGGCAATGGCGATCGGCACGCGGACCGCCATCAGCAGCAGCATGATCGCGAAGATCAGCAGCGTGAGCGCGAGCGGGCTCATTCGCGCACCTGCGGGGCGAATCCGGCCACGGCCTGGACGAGCCCGATCACCGCCGTCAGCGCCAGCGGCGGCACCATCGCCGCGTACACGATCCACTCGGGAAAGCCGATCATCATGGTGCCCGAGTGGTTGGCATAGGCATTGAGTCCGCCGAGCGTCGCACGCCACGCCAGCAGTCCCATGGCCGCGCCGAGCAGCAGGGCGCCGAAGCGGTCCAGCGCCGCGTTGGTGCGGTCGCCGGCCTTCGCGGTGAAGAAGTCGACGATGATGTTGCCGCGGCGGACCTGGCACCACGGCAAGAACAGGGCGATGGCGGCGCCGGCCGCCACGCCCGTGAGTTCGAAATCGCCCACCAGCGTCCAGCCGGTCGTGTTGCGGCCGATCAGGCTCACGCAGGTCATCAGCGTGATGACCGTGAGCAGCACGCCGGCGAGCACCGCGCACAACTTGGCCAGTCTCTCCAGGATGGGCACTGGGCGCTCCTCCGAATGTCTTGGACGGCGATCCCGGCCGCGCCGGCCGCTCCGGCGCGATCACGGGCGATTGCGGGCCGGGCACGCCAGGCGTGCCCGGCAGCCCTCAGGCGGCGGTGACCTTGATCGACAGCTCGCCGAGGCCGGAGACGCCGCCGGCCAGCGTGTCGCCGGCCTGCACGGCTCCCACGCCTTCGGGGGTCCCGGTGAAGATCAGGTCGCCGGGCTGCAGTTCCCAGGCGGCGGACACGTGCTCGATCACCTCGCCGATGTTCCAGATCAGCTGCGTCACGGTGCTGCGCTGGCGGTCCTTGCCGTTCACCTGCAGCCAGATCTCGGCCTTGGTCACGTCGCCGGCCTGTGCCGCCGGCGTGATCGGGCCGATCGGGGCCGACTTCTCGAAGGCCTTGCCGATGCACCAGGGGCGGCCCTGCTTCTTCATTTCGCCCTGCAGGTCGCGGCGCGTCATGTCCAGGCCCACGGCATAGCCCCAGATGTGCTTTTGCGCGTCGGCGGCCTTGATGTTCTTGCCGCCGGTGCCGATCGCCACCACCAGTTCGATCTCGTGGTGCAGGTCCTTTGTCAGCGTGGGGTAGGGCAGCGAGCCGGTCTCGCCCTGGTTCACCGGCAGCACCGCGTCGGCCGGCTTGAGAAAGAAGAAGGGCGCCTCGCGGCCGGTGAACCCCATCTCCTTGGCGTGCTCGGCGTAGTTGCGGCCGACGCAATAGATGCGGTGGACGGGGAAGCGCTCGGGACGGCCCAGCACCGGGACGCTGGCCACCGGGGCGGGATTGAAAACGTAGCTCATGACAACCTTTCTTCGTGGTGGAGCCCCAGCGCCTGATGGACCGGCCGGTCGGAGAAACTGAACAGGACGCAGCCGGGCTGGGAGCTCAGCCGCGCAGTGTGCCATGACGGCACGACGAAGTGATCGCGCGGCCCGAACGCGAAGCGCCAGGTGCCGCCGCCGGCCGACTCGATGGCGATGTCGCCGCGCCCCTCCACGACGCTGTAGACGGCGCCGTCCGTCTGGCGCCAGGGCTTGCCGGCAAAGCCGGCCGGCAGTTTCTGCATGAAGGTGGCCATCGTCGGCATCGGCGAGCCGCCGGTCAGCGGATTCAGGTAGCGCAGCTTGACGCCGTCCCATTCGTCGACCGGCGCGTCGCGTTCGAGTCGGTCGAGCGCTTCGCGGCTGCGCTCGTACGGATAGCTGAAGATCGGCGAGGCCGGCCCGAACGGCGCCTCGTGGCGCACCGGGGCCATGTTGTGGCCGAAGCGGGCGAGGCTGGTGCCCTCGGCCCGCGTCACCACCTGCGAACGGCGGGCGTCGTTCTCGGCGAAGCCGGCGTCCAGGAAACGCACCATCGGGATGTCGAGCCCGTCGAGCCAGACGACCGGCTCGGCCGCTTCGTTGCCGTGGTCGTGCCAGGTCCAGCTCGGCGTGATGATGAAATCGCCCGGGCGCATGGTGGTGCGCTCGCCATCGACCGCGGTGTAGGCGCCGGCGCCTTCGACGATGAAGCGCAGGGCGCTTTGGGTGTGGCGGTGGCTCGGCGCCACCTCGCCCGGCAGGATCAGCTGCAATCCCGCGTACAGCGACTGGGTCGCGGCCGATTGACCGCGCAGCGCCGGGTTCTCGAGGATCAGGACGCGGCGCACCGCTTCCTCGGCGGTGATGACCTCGCCGGCGCGCATCAGGAAGGGCCGGACCTCGTCGTAGCGCCACAGCGCCGGCACGCAGGGCGAGGCCGGCTCGCGCGGCACCAGCGCGTGCAGCACTTCCCACAGCGGCGTCAGGTTCAGGGGATCCATCTCGCGATAGAGCTGTTGGCGCAATGGCGCCGTCGGATGCGGTGCGTTCATGTGTGTCTCCCGTGGTCCTACCAGCTGCGGCCCAGGTAGGCGCCGCCGGCTTCGAGCCGGCCCTGCAGCGCGGCGACATCGACATCGGCCGCATCGCATCCGCTGGCCAGCGCGAGATCGCAGGCGGTGCCGGCCGCCTGTCCCATCACGAAGCAGGCGCCGCTCACGCGCGCCGCCGACTGCGCTTCGTGCGTCATGGACGCGCAGCGTCCGGCCACCCACACGTTGTCCAGAGCGAGCGGCACGATCATGCGATAGGGCAGCTGGTTGAAGCCGCGGCTGTCGGGAATCTTCGGCCAGCGGAACTCCACGTCGCCCTTGATGTGCAGCTCCAGCGGCCAGCCGTTGACGCCCACCGTGTCGTCGAAGCTGGCGCAGTCCAGCACGTCGCGCTCGGTCAGCAGGTAGCGGCCCCGCACGCGGCGGGTCTCGCGGATCCCGACCTGCGGCGCGATGTCGACGATGTACGACGCCTCGAAGCCGGGCACTTCCCTGAGGAAACCGGCGACGCTGGCGATCTGCCGGCGCCCGAGGATCTCGGCATCGCTCAGTTCGCGGGCATCCGTGCCATCCATCGCGTCGCCCTGCGCATTGGCCAGCTGCGTCAGGTTGACCCGCCACTCGATGCCGCTTTTCTGCGGTCTGACGATCGCCCCCTTGCGCGGAAAGCGCCAGCGGCCCGCGCGCTCGGCCTGCGCCATCAGGCGCGGGATCTCCTCCCAGGCCTTGCCGGCGCGCCGCGGATCGACGCCGTTGACGCGGAACATGGTCGAGGGATAGAGCATGTGGCCGTCGCCATCGCCTTTGTCGAAGGGCGCGCCGGCCCAGGCGGCGAGGTCGCCGTCACCCGAGCAGTCGACGAAGGTCCGCCCCAGCACCGCGCGCCGGCCCGATTTGGTTTCGATCAGCACACCCGTGACGCGCGACGGGCCATCCATCAGCACGCCGGTGGCCAGTGCGTGGAACAGGACCTGCACGCCGGCCGACAGCAGCAGGTCGTCGGCCGCGATCTTGTAGGCGGCGGTGTCGTAGGCCTGCGCCACCGTCTTGCCGAACAGCGGGTGGGGCGCGTTCAGGCCGCCCAGGCCGGCGATCCGATCGAGCAGGTCGTCGGCGACGCCGTGCACCACCTGCCGGATATCGCCGTGCACGTTGGCGTGCAGGCCGCAGAAATTGGTGACGCCCGCCGCGGTGCCCATGCCGCCCAGGAAGCCGTGCCGTTCGAGCAGCAGCGTCGAGCGTCCGGCGCGGGCTGCCGCGACCGCCGCGGCCATGCCGGCCGGCCCGCCGCCCAGGACCACCACCTCGTATTCGCCGAACACCGGCGTCTGCCGGGCCGGTTCCGTCACTGTCTGCATGCGTCCTCGGGAAAAAGCCGGTCGGGATCGATCCCGTCGTACATCCACTTCACGCCCGCGAAGCCGGCCGATTCCTGGCCGCTTTCGAACATCTGGTTGCGCAGCTCGCGCGCGACGCCGGCGGCGTGATAGATGTCGCCATAGAAGCGCGCCGTCAGCTGGACGCGGCCGGTGCGCAGGTAGCGCGCCTGTTGGTAGCGCCGAAACGCCGGTTCGATCTCGCCGGCGCTGGCGCGCAGCGCGGCACCGAGCACCACCGCGTCCTCGATCGCCTGACCGGCGCCCTGCGCGAGGTACTGCAGCATCGGGTGCGCGGCGTCGCCGAGCAGCGTGACGCGCCGGTCGGTCCAGTTCTTCACCGGCTCGCGGTCGCACAACACCCACATCTTCCAGGTCTCGATCTTGCCGAGCAGCTCACGCACCTGCGGCACCGCCGCGGCGAAGCGCTCGGTCAGCTCGGCCGGGTCGCCGAACGTGTTCCAGCCCTCGTCGTACCGGTCGCTGTGGAAGACCGCCACCAGGTTGAACAGCTCGCCGCGCCGCAGCGGGTAGTGCGCCAGATGGGTCTTCTCGCCGCCCCACAGCGTGACGTCGTCGCTCCACAGGTGGCCGGGCACGTCCGCGCGCCTGAGCACCGCGCGATAGGCGACATGGCCGGACACGCGCGGCTTGCCGTCGCCGACGACCGCCTCGCGGATCCGGCTCCACAGGCCGTCGGCGCCGATCAGCGCGTCGCCGCGCAGCGTGTCGCCGCCGGCGGTCCGCACCGTCACGCCGCCGGCGTCCTGCGCGAAGCCTTCCACCTTGCTCGAGGTGCGCAGCGTCAGGTTGGGCAGGGCGCGGCAGGCGTCGAGGAAGACCTGGTGCAGGTCGGCGCGGTAGATCACGCCGTACGGAAAGCCGTAGCTGGCGCGGGCCACCTCGCCCAGCGGCACGCGCACCACCCGCTCGCCGGTGCGCACGTCGTTCATGCACATGCCGGGCGGGAAGAACGCCGCCTGGTTCACCGCCGCGGTGAGTCCGAGGTACTCGAACATCCGGAAGATGTTCGGTCCGAGCTGAATGCCCGCGCCGATCTCGCCGAATGCCGGCGATTGCTCCAGCACCGTCACGGCGTGGCCGGCGCGTCCGAGGACGAAGGCGGCGGCCAGCCCACCGATGCCGCCGCCGGCGACGAGAAGGTGCGGTGGCTGCGTCATGGCGGGTCGTTCGGGCGAAAGCGAAGACAGGATGCTACCCGGCCCGTCGACGGGGGCGCACCGGGGATTGCCCGCGCCGCAGCATCGATCGCGCCGGTCGCGCTTACAGGCTGTTTCCCCGGCGCCGGTTTGAGTTTTGCCGCATCCTGACCTTCAATGGATGGTGAATCTGCCTGTGGAAAGGGAAAGCGCGATGAGCAAGAATCAGTTCAGCAGGGATGCCCTGGCGGTGGGGTTGGGCGCGGCGGCGCTGCTCACGGCCGGCTGTGCGGACATGAACATGGGGAGCATGTCCCCGACCGCGAAGGGGACGGCGATCGGTGCGGGCGTCGGCGCGCTGGCTGGCGCGGCCATCGGCGGCGACACGCGCGGCGCCGCGATCGGCGGCTTGGTGGGCGCGGCCGGCGGCTACGTGTGGTCCAGGCACATGCAGGAGAAGAAAGCCGCGATGGAACGGGCGACGGCCGGCTCCGGCGTGCAGGTCTCGCAGACCACCGACAACCAGCTCAAGCTCAACGTGCCCAGCGACCTGTCGTTCGACACCGGCCGCTCGGACATCAGGCCCAACATGCGGCCGATCCTGGATCAGTTCGCGAGCGGCCTGTCGGGCCAGCCGAACACCGAAGTGCGCATCATCGGCCACACCGACAGCACGGGCTCGCCGGCGGTCAATGACCCGCTGTCGGTGCAGCGGGCGCAGGCGACCAAGAACTACCTGGCGTCGCGCGGGGTCGATCCGAACCGGATCGTGATCGCCGGCCGCGGCGAACGCGAGCCGGTGGCCGACAACATCACCGAGGCCGGCCGCGCCCGCAACCGGCGCGTCGAAATCTTCCTGGGCGAACGGGCGGACGTCGCCCACCGCTGAGCACGTCGGCGCCTGGTCGGCAGGCCGCCCGCGGGCGGCCTGTCTTCATTCGGGCTGGGCCGATGTGGCGACCAGCTCGAAGTGCTCCACCAGCGGCGGGCCGGCGAAGAACGGGCCGATGATCGCGCGCCACTGCGCGAACAGGGGGCCCTGGCGGAAGCCGACCGTGTGGTCCTCGAGCGTGTCCCAGAAGATCTGCAGCACGTAGCGCTCGGGCGTCTCGATGCAGCGGTTGACCTTGAAGCCGTGCACGCCTTGCGCCTTTGGCAGCACCGTGGCCAGGGCCTGCTGGATGGCTGCTTCGAAGGCGGCCTGCTGGCCGGGCTGGATGCGGATGTCCGCGATCTCGAGAATCATGCTTGGGTCCTTGCTGAAAAGTGGCACTGTAGCGCTCGGCGAGGGCGCGAAGGTTCTCCCGGCCGGATCTGACGACAGGCCGCGTTGCGCTCAGCCTTCTCGCGGCGCGCCTTGCCGCTGGAATGCGAGGTGGAGCTGGTCGGCGCACAGGTGCACGGCGGTATTCGCCTCGTCCAGCACCTTGCCCATCGGGACGAAGCCGTGGATCTGCCGCTCGAAGCACACCAGCGCGGCGCGGTTGCCCGCGGCGGACAGCCGGTCGGCGTACTGCAGGCCCTCGTCGCGCAGCGGGTCGAAGCCGGCCGTCAGCACCAGGGCGGGCGGCAGCCCGGTCAGGTCCTCGTGCAGCAGCGGCGAGGCGCGCCAGTCGAGGTCGTCCCTCGCGTCGACGATGTAATGGTCGTGGTAGTAGCCGATGGTGTCGCGCGTGAGCAGGTAGCCCTGGCCGTTGGACTGGTGCGAAGGCGCCGTGCGGCGCATGTCGGTGGCCGGGTAGATCAGCAGCTGGAAGGCGAGGGCGGGGCCGCCGTCGTCGCGCGCGGCGATCGCCGCGACCGCCGCCAGGTTGCCGCCGGCGCTGTCGCCGCCGACGGCGATGCGCGAGCCGTCCAGATGGAGCGAGGCCGCGTTCGCGTGGACCCAGCGCAGGGCCGCCACGCAGTCGTCGACGGCCGCGGGGAAGCGATGCTCGGGCGCCAGCCGGTAATCGACCGAGACCACCGCGCAGCGGGCGCCGTTGGCGAGCTCGCGGCACAGCGTGTCGTGGGTCTCGAGGTCGCCGATCACCCAGCCGCCGCCGTGGTAGTAGACCAGCACCGGCAGCAAGGCATCGTTCGCGCTGCCCAGCGGCCGGTACAGCCGCAACGCGATGGCGCCGGCCGGTCCGGGCATCGTGAGGTCGCGCGTGGCGCCGATGTCCGGGGGCGCGGGCTGGGTGAACAGGCGACGCTCGCGGTACAGGGCGCGGGCCTCGGCGGGGCTCAGGGTGTGGGTGGGCGGAACGCCTTTGCGCTCGATCAGGTCGAGCAGCGCGCGCGCCTGGGGATGCAGCATGTCGTGGGTCTCCGGCTCGTTGTGTGGGAGGCGCCGATCCCCGGCACGGCGCCGGAGCTTCCCTTATGCTTGCGCCATGAAACTGTACAACTACTTCCGGTCCTCGGCCTCCTTCCGCGTTCGGATCGCGCTGGAGCTGAAGGGTTTGCCGTACGAGTACGTGCCGGTGCATCTGGTCAAGGGCGAGCACCAGCAGGCGGGCTATGCCGCCGTGTCGCCGGCGATGCTGGTGCCGTCGCTGGAGACCGACGCGGGCGAGCACCTGGGCCAGTCGATGGCCATCATCGAATACCTGGACGAGACCCATCCCGAGCCGGCGCTGCTGCCGCCCGATCCGCTGGCCCGCGCGCGGGTGCGCGCGCTGGCGCAGTTGATCGCCTGCGAAATCCATCCGCTGAACAACCTGCGCGTGCTCAAGTACCTGGTGCGCGCGCTGAAGGTCGACGAAGCGGCGAAGACCGCCTGGTACCGGCACTGGGTGCGAGAGGGGCTGGAGGCATTCGAGCGCGAACTGGCGCAACTGCCGGCCGGCCGCTTCTGCTTCGGCGACACGCCGACCCTGGCCGACTGCTGCCTGGTGCCGCAGATCTTCAACGGCCGGCGCTTCGACGTGAGCTTCGATGGCCTGCCGCGCACCATGGCGGCCTTCGACGCGTGCATGGCGCTGCCGGCCTTCCAACGCGCCCAGCCGTCGAGCTGTCCGGACAACGAAGCCTGAAGATGCCGTATCCCGCCGCCTGGATCGTGCCGGACTGGCCGCTGCCGCCCGGCGTGCGCGCGGCGTGCACGACCCGCGACGGCGGCGTGTCCGTCGGGCCGTACGCCAGCCTCAACCTCGGCGACCACGTCGGCGACCAGCCGGTGACGGTGGCCGCCAACCGGGCCAGGTTCGCCCAGGCGCTGCAGGCCCGCCCGGTGTTCATGCAGCAGGTGCACGGGACGCAGGCGGCGCCGCTGACCGCCGCGACGCCCGACGGCATCCAGGCCGACGCGTGCGTCACCACCGAGCCGGGCGTGGCCTGCACGATCATGGTTGCCGACTGCCTGCCGGTGCTCTTCGCCACGCGCGACGGCAGCGCGGTGGCGGCGGCGCACGCCGGCTGGCGCGGGCTCGCCGGCGGGGTGCTGGAGTCGGCCTGCCGCGCGCTGCGGGGGGCGAGCGGCGCATCCGCCACGCAGCTGCAGGCATGGCTCGGTCCCTGCATCGGACCGGCGGCGTTCGAGGTCGGGGCCGAGGTCAAGGCGGCGTTCGAGGCGATCGACGCCGCCGCGGCCGCCATGTTCCGCCCGCACGGGCCGGGCAAGTGGCTCGCCGACCTGCCGGGCCTGGCCCGGCTGCGGCTGCGCACGCTCGGCGTCAGCCAGATCTACGGCAATGACGGCACCGAGCGCTGGTGCACCGTCGCCAACCCTTCAAGGTTCTTTTCGCACCGGCGCGACCGGGGCCTCAGCGGCCGGTTCGCCGCCGCCGTCTGGCGCGCCTGAGGCAGCGGCGCGCCGCTGCGCGAGGTCGGCCGCCTCGCGCGCCCGGATCGCCTTGCGGCGCGCCGGCGTTCCCAGCAGATACATCACCAGCGCCACGGGCAGCACGCCATAGAGTACAAAGGTGATGATGGCGCCGAGCACGCTGCCATTGCTGTGGGTGGCCTCGGCGACGGCCATCATCAGCGCCACGTAGAGCCAGCCGATCGCGACCAGGTACATCAGGAAGAATGTGGTTTGTTGCGACGCAACATTGTTGATGGGATACTCGCCAGCCCGGGCGCAGCCGTGAGGAGACAGAATGAATTCTGAAGCAGACTGGTCGGCCGCCGCTCGCCAGTTCCAGCAAGACCTCGGCGAGCAGTGGAGCAAGACCATGCAGTCCTTCGGCGCGCTGGTCCCGCCGCGGGCCGCCGCCGCGGCGGCCCCCGGCCTGCGGTTCGCGCCCGACAAGCTGCAGGCCCTGCAGGAGGCCTATCTCAAGGAAGCCGCCGAACTCTGGAACCAGGGCCTGGCCGCCGCCCCGGCGGCCCGCGACAAGCGCTTCGCGGCCGACGCGTGGCGCGCCAATCCGGTCGCCGCCTATTGCGCTGCCGTCTACCTGCTCAATGCGCGGGCGCTGCTCGGCCTGGCGGAAGCGGCCGAAACCGACGAAAAGACCAGGGCCAGGCTGCGGTTCGCGGTGGAGCAATGGATGGCGGCCTCGGCCCCCAGCAACTTCATGGCCCTGAACGCCGAGGCCCAGCGCAAGGCGATCGAGACCCGGGGCGAGAGCATCGCCCGCGGCGTGCAGAACCTGCTCAAGGACATCCAGCAGGGCCATGTCTCGATGACCGACGAGAGCGTGTTCGAAGTCGGTCGCAACGTCGCGACGACCGAGGGCGCGGTGGTCTTCGAGAACGAGCTGTTCCAGCTGATCGAATACAAGCCACTGACCGCCAAGGTGCACGAGCGGCCGTTCCTGTTCGTGCCGCCCTGCATCAACAAGTTCTACATCCTCGACCTGCAGCCCGAGAACTCGCTGGTGCGCTACCTGGTGGAGCAGGGCCACCGCACGTTCCTCGTGAGCTGGCGCAACGCCGACCAGTCGCTGGCCGCCAAGACCTGGGACGACTACGTGGGCGACGGCGCGATCAAGGCGATCGAGGTCGTGCGCGAGATCACCGGCGCGCCGCAGATCAACGCCCTGGGCTTTTGCGTGGGCGGCACCATCCTGGGCACCGCGCTGGCCGTGCTGGGCGCCCGCCGCGAGCAGCCGGTGGCCTCGGCGACGCTGCTCACCGCGTTCCTCGATTTCTCCGACACCGGCGTGCTCGACGTGTTCATCGACGACGCCTTCGTGAAGTTCCGCGAGGCCCAGCTGGGGCGCGGCGGGCTGCTGCGCGGGCAGGAGCTCGCGTCCACCTTCAGCTTCCTGCGGCCCAACGACCTGGTGTGGAACTACGTGGTCGGCAACTACCTGAAGGGCGAGACGCCGCCGCCGTTCGACCTGCTGTACTGGAACAGCGACTCCACCAACCTGCCGGGGCCCATGTACGCGTGGTACCTGCGCAATACCTATTTCGAGAACAACCTGGTCAAGCCTGGCAAGTGCGTGGTCTGCGGCGAGCCGGTCGACCTGGCCCGGATCGGGATCCCCGTGTACATCTACGGCTCGCGCGAGGACCACATCGTGCCGATCGCCGGCGCGTATGCATCGACCCGGCACCTGCCCGGCAAGAAGCGCTTCGTCATGGGCGCCTCGGGCCACATCGCCGGGGTGATCAACCCGCCGGCCAAAAACAAGCGTTCGTACTGGACCAACGAGCGCTTGCCGGAAACCCATGCGCAGTGGCTGGCCGGCGCACAGGAGCATCCCGGCAGCTGGTGGCCCGACTGGGCGGCCTGGCTGAAGCCCCATGCCGGCCGCCAGATCGCCGCGCCAAAGCGCCTCGGCGGCGCGAAATACCGGCCGGTCGAACCGGCCCCCGGCCGCTACGTCCGCGCCAAGGCTTGACGCACGTCAGAGTGCGAAGCGCAGGAACCGCGACAGTTCACCGTTTGGCAGGCCCAGACAGCAAGGAGACTCGGATGGAAGACATCGTCATCGTTTCGGCGGTCCGCACCGCGATCGGCAAGTTCGGCGGCTCGCTGGCGCGGGTGGCCGCCCCGGAGCTGGGCGCCATCGTCGTCAGGGAGGCGCTGGCCCGGGCCAAGGTCGACCCGGCGCTGGTGAGCGAGGTGATCATGGGCCAGGTGCTCGCGGCCGGCGCGGGCCAGAACCCGGCGCGGCAGGCGCTGCTGAAGGCCGGGCTGCCGAAGGAAGTGCCGGGCCTGACGATCAACGCCGTCTGCGGCTCGGGGCTGAAGGCGGTGATGCTGGCGGCCCAGGCGATCGCCTGTGGCGATGCCGAGATCGTCGTCGCCGGCGGCCAGGAGAACATGAGCGCCGCGCCGCACGTGCTGCCCAACTCGCGCGAGGGCCAGCGCATGGGCGACTGGCGGCTGGTCGACACCATGATCGTCGACGGGCTGTGGGACGTCTACAACCAGTACCACATGGGCATCACCGCCGAGAACGTGGCGCGCATGCACAGCATCAGCCGCGAGGCGCAGGACGCGCTGGCGCTGGGGAGCCAGCAGAAGGCCGCGGCGGCGCAGGAGGCCGGGCGCTTCAAGGACGAGATCGTCCCGGTGGCCATCCCGCAACGCAAGGGCGAGCCGGTGGTGTTCGAGCAGGACGAGTTCATCAACAAGAAGACCAACGCCGAAGCGCTGGCGGGGCTGCGGCCTGCCTTCGACAAAGCCGGCTCGGTGACGGCCGGCAACGCCTCGGGCATCAACGACGGCGCGGCGGCCGTGGTCGTGATGAGCGCCCGCAAGGCGGCCGAACTGGGGTTGAAGCCGATGGCGCGCATCGCCGGCTTCGCCACCAGCGGCCTCGATCCGGCCACCATGGGCATGGGTCCGGTGCCTGCCACGCGCAAGGCGCTGGCCCGCGCCGGCTGGCAGCCGGGCGAGGTCGACCTGTTCGAGCTCAACGAAGCCTTTGCAGCTCAAGCGTGCGCGGTCAACAAGGAACTGGGGATCGACACCGTGCGCGTCAACGTCAATGGCGGCGCCATTGCGCTGGGGCACCCGATCGGCGCGTCCGGCTGCCGCGTCCTGGTCACGCTGCTGCACGAGATGCGCCGGCGCGAGGCGGCAAAAGGCGTGGCCGCGCTGTGCATCGGTGGCGGCATGGGGGTCTCGATGGCGGTCGCCCGCACCTGAGCGCGGCGCGGGGCCTTTGCCCGCCGCGCGCCGTTGTGCGAAGCTCACGCCCTTACCTGGGAGAACATCGATGAGCCAGAAAATCGCATACGTGACCGGCGGCATGGGCGGCATCGGCACGGCGATCTGCCAGCGCCTGCACCGCGAGGGCTTCAAGGTCATAGCGGGCTGCGGGCCCACGCGCGACTACGGCCGCTGGCTGGGCGAGCAAAAGGAGCAGGGCTACGCCTTTCACGCGTCGGTCGGCAACGTCGGCAGCTGGGATTCCACGGTTCAGGCGTTCAGCAAGGCGAAGGCCGAGCACGGCCCGATTGACGTGCTGGTGAACAACGCCGGCATCACCCGCGACCGCATGTTCCTCAAGATGACGCGCGAGGACTGGGACGCGGTGATCGACACCAACCTCAACTCCATGTTCAACGTCACCAAGCAGGTGGTCGGGGACATGGTGGACAAGGGCTGGGGCCGCATCATCAACATCAGCTCCGTCAATGGCGAGAAGGGCCAGGCCGGGCAGACCAACTATTCGGCCGCCAAGGCCGGCATGCACGGCTTCACGATGGCACTGGCGCAGGAGCTGGCGCCCAAGGGCGTCACGGTGAACACCGTCAGCCCGGGCTACATCGGCACCGACATGGTCAAGGCCATCCGGTCCGACGTGCTGGACAAGATCGTCGGCACGATTCCGGTCAAGCGCCTGGGCGAGCCCGCCGAGATCGCGTCGATCATCGCCTGGCTGGCCTCCGAGGAAAGCGGCTATTCCACCGGCGCCGAGTTCTCGGTGAACGGCGGCCTGCACATGAGCTGAAGGCGCTCGGCGCCGGGAGCGGAGCGCGGAGCCCCCGCGCGAGCCGCTGTCCTTGCGCGGGAGCCGCGCCTCAGGTGACCAGGTCCTCGATCACCAGGTGCCGGTACTTCTGGCCATAGGAGACGGGGTGGCCGCGCAGCGTCTGCATGATGTGCTCGGTCTCGTCGTGCGAGGGCGCGTGGATCAGCAGACCATAGTGGCCCTGGTGGGCCAGCTCGTCGAAGCGGCGCACCGTCTCGACTTCGGTCCCCGGCGAGGGCAGCGGCGCGTCTTCGCTGGCCACGGTGCGGCCGATCTTGTCCCGGATCTCGGCCGGGGTGAGCAGGCAGATGTGCTCGCCGCTGTGGCCGGCGTCCTCCAGCGCCCGCTCGGCGTTGCGGGCGTCCTGCTCGGTCGGAAACATCAGGAACAGATGGCCCGTCGGATAGAACACCCCGCGCAAGGTCAGCATGCCCGGTTCGATTGCAAATGGTTTCATGGCGGCTCCCTGAGTGTCGGAGTGAGTCATTAAAGGCGCAGGCTGGCGCCCGCGGCTGTCGGACGGAGCCCACAGTTCCCCGCCGTGCTGTACGCGGGCGCGTCCGCCTTCTACGGTGCAGGGACTGCGGACGCGATGAATACCGCTGCGCAATGACCCTGCCGCCGCGCCTTAAGGGAGTGCTCGAGGGCGGCAACCGCAACCGTACCTTGCGCCAGGATCTCACGATCGATCTGCAAACAACAGGCTGCTTGGCTTCCACCAAACGGTGGAGGTCGCGGCGAACGGGAAGAAGCAGACGGAAACCGCCACTTCTATCGCGTGCTCACTCGACGACAGCGGGGCACTGACTGGCGACGGGCTGCGCACCTTCCAGTACGATGAAAGCCGGCGCTTGGTCAAGGTCAAGACCCCCGCCTTCGTGAGCTACTTGCACAATGCCATGGGACACGGGGTATTCAAGAGCGAGCCGGAATTTGAACAGTCCGAGCCACGGGAAGACGTCTTGGGCAACGAGTTCGTGGACTGGTTGAGAACCAATTTCGGCTGGCTGTTCGGCACTGCCAGGGCGAAGAACGGCATGGGGAAGGCGTTCGTTCACGCGGATGGACCGCTGCCGTCCTGGGCGCTGCTGGGCGAGTACGACGCCGGCGGCGCGGCTGGAAGAACCTTAGGTCAGAAGCGGGTGTTCCAGATCTTGTAGCCAACGTGCCGACTATGCCTGCGGCGTACCTCGTCGGCATCGGCTTGGAAATTCTTAGAACTCTGCAGCTTGCCAGGCAGCCTGCCCCGATGTGTTCGCCATGAACAGAAATTTTGCGCGCTTCTTGGTCGTGATCCTCACGGTCATCTGCTCGTCTGGTGGCCTGACAAGCTCCGGCGAGCTTGGGCTTCAAGAGGGCCAAAGATTTGAGATCATCGGAACGCTTTACGCGCACGGGGTGAGGGATGATCTTGGATCAAGTGAAATTTCAATTATTTCTGTGGTTCCGCTTCGGCTCAGCGGCCCAGAAATAGTTTTTCGTAAGCTGATTCCCGTGGGCAGTACGATGACCATAGTAGGCAAAGCGCCAAAGAAGCTGTTTCATTTTCTTTATCCAGATCGATATATCGTACAGATTAGCGCACTAGACGCGCCAACGGACGTTCCGATAGTTATTGATCTGTCCCGTGGGATAGAAGGGAAGCCAAAGACGCTCAATCCGGCGATCTTCAAGGCGCTCCCATAGTTTCAGCTATTCGCGTCTCCATTCGATCAGCCTCCTTGAAGCAAGATCCTGACAAGTGGGTGGAGAGATTTCATTCGATCGGGGGGCATCCGCTCGGGCTCCCCCGAGGCCCGAACCGATCGAGCTACGTTGCGGTCATCGCTGTCGATCCGGAGGGCCGAGGTTCCGCGTAGCCGCACGCCTTACGCCGGCCCGGCGAGGTTCTCCGGGGAAATGCACGGCGAGAGTGCCAGCTTTCGCGAAGCGTTATCCTGCGGAAGAGATGAAGGCCACTTCGCATTCCCGGCAGACGACTGACCACACCCCATGGCGCATGAGCGTCGCGCCGATGATGGACTGGACCGACCGGCACTGCCGGTACTTCCACCGACTGCTGTCGCGGCACGCGCTGCTGTACACCGAGATGGTGACCACGGGCGCGCTGATCCACGGCGACGTGCCGCGCCACCTCGATTTCGACCCGGCCGAGCAGCCGGTCGCCCTCCAGCTGGGCGGCAGCGAACCGCAGGAACTGGCGCACTGCGCGCGCCTGGGCGAGCGCTGGGGCTACCAGGAGATCAACCTCAACTGCGGCTGCCCCAGCGAACGGGTCCAGCGCGGCTCGTTCGGCGCCTGCCTCATGGCCGAGCCGCAGCTGGTGGCCGACTGCGTCAAGGCGATGGTCGACGCGGTGCAGATCCCGGTGACGGTGAAGCACCGCATCGGCATCGACCGGGACGAGCGCTACGAGTTCATGCGCGACTTCGTCGGGCAGGTCGCCGAAGCCGGCTGCCGGGTGTTCCTGGTCCATGCGCGCAACGCCTGGCTCAAAGGGCTCTCGCCCAAGGAAAACCGCGAAGTGCCGCCGCTGCGCTATGAGCAGGTGCATCGGCTCAAGCGCGAGTTTCCGCAGCTCACAATCGCCATCAACGGCGGCTTCACCACCAGCGAGCAGGTGGACGAGCAGTTGCGGCTGCTGGACGGCGTGATGGTCGGCCGCGAGGCGTACCACAACCCGTGGTGGCTGGCGGAATGGGACAGCCGCTTCTACGGTGCGGCGGCCGACCCTGGCTTGACGCGGGAGCGGGTGGAGGCCCAGCTGGTGGCGTACATGGAGCGGGAGGCAGCCGCGCACGGCACGCCCTGGGCCTCGATCGCGCGCCACATGCTCGGCCTGCGGCACGGGCTGCCGGGCGCGCGGCGCTGGCGGCAGGTCTGGAGCGACCACCGCCTGAAGCAGCTGCCGGCGCGCGCGGTGATGGAGCGGGCCCACCGGGCCACCGCCGCGGCTGCCTGAGGGATATCCAGGGGGACCGCGGGCCGGTCGATGCTTTAGACTTGAAGCATTCACCTGGAGGCGTGATGAACATCGTGTGCATCGGCGGCGGACCGGCCGGGCTCTATTTCGCGCTGCTGATGAAAAAGCGCCACCCGGGGCACCAGGTCACCGTCGTCGAGCGCAACCGACCCTACGACACCTTCGGCTGGGGCGTGGTGTTCTCGGACCAGACGCTGGGCAACCTGCAGGCCGCGGATGCGCCGTCCGCGTCGGAGATCCTCGGCGCCTTCAACCACTGGGACGACATCGAGGTCAATTTCCGCGGCCGCACCATCCGCTCCGGCGGCCACGGCTTCTGCGGCATCGGCCGCAAGCGCCTGCTGAACATCCTGCAGCGGCGCTGCGAGGAACTGGGCGTGCGCCTGGTGTTCGAGACCGATGTCCAGGACGACCTGGGCTTTCCCGATGCCGATCTGATCATCGCCAGCGACGGCCTGAACAGCCGCATCCGCGGCAAGTACGCGGCGGCGTTCCAGCCCGACATCGACCTGCGCCGCTGCCGCTTCGTCTGGCTTGGCACGCACAAGCGCTTCGACGCCTTCACCTTCGCCTTCGAGGAAACCGAGCACGGCTGGTTCCAGGCTCATGCGTACCAGTTCGACGGCGACACGTCGACCTTCATCGTCGAGGCGCCCGAGGAGGTCTGGCGCCGGGCCGGGCTGGAGGACATGAGCAAGGAAGAGGCGATCGCGTTCTGCGAGCGGCTCTTCGCCAAGTACCTCGACGGCCAGCCGCTGCTGTCCAATGCCTCGCACCTGCGCGGCTCGGCGCAGTGGATCCGGTTCCCGCGCGTCGTCTGCCGCACCTGGGTGCACCACAACGGCCGCGCGCCGGTGGTGCTGATGGGCGACGCGGCCCACACCGCACATTTCTCGATCGGATCGGGCACCAAGCTGGCGCTGGAGGATGCGATCGAGCTGGCGCGCTGCATCGAGCGCGCGCCGGGCGACCTGAGGCAGGCGCTGGCCGACTACGAGGCGGTGCGCAGCGTCGAGGTGCTGCGCATCCAGAACGCGGCGCGCAATTCGACCGAGTGGTTCGAGAACGTCGCCCGCTACGCGCAGCTGCCGCCGGAGCAGTTCGCCTATTCGCTGCTCACGCGCAGCCAGCGCATCAGCCACGAGAACCTGCGGCTGCGCGACAAGGCCTATGTCGAACGCTACGAGGACTGGATCGCCGAGCACGCGGGCCTGCACCGCGCGCCGCCGCAACAGCCGGTGCCGCCGATGTTCACGCCGTTCCGGCTGCGCGACGTGACGCTGAAGAACCGCGTCGTCGTCTCGCCGATGGCGCAGTACTCCTGCGTGGACGGGCTGCCGGCCGATTACCACCTGGTGCACCTGGGCGCGCGGGCGATGGGCGGCGCGGCCATGGTGGTGGCCGAGATGACCTGCCCGTCGGCCGATGCGCGGATCACCCCCGGCTGCCCCGGCCTGTGGAACGAGGCCCAGCGCGACGGCTGGCAGCGGATCGTGGACTACGTGCATGCGCACACCGACGCCAGGATCGCGTTGCAGCTGGGGCACGCCGGGGCGAAAGGCTCGACCCGCGTGCCGTGGGAGGGCGAGGACCAGCCGCTCGCTTCCGGCAACTGGCCGCTGATCTCGGCCTCGCCGCAGCAGTACCACGACGGCGTCAGCGACTGGTCGCGTGCCATGAACCGGGCCGACATGGACCGCGTGCTGGCCGACTTCGTGCGCAGCACGCGGTTCGCCGCGCAGGCCGGCTTCGACTGGCTGGAACTGCACTGCGCCCACGGCTACCTGCTGTCGAGCTTCATCTCGCCGCTGACCAACCAGCGCACGGACGAATACGGCGGCAGCCTGGACAACCGGCTTCGTTACCCGCTGGAGGTGTTCCGCGCGATGCGCGCCGCCTGGCCGGACCAGTTGCCGATGTCGGTTCGGATCTCGGCCCACGACTGGGTCGAGGGTGGCATCACGCCGGACGACGCGGTGGCGATCGCCCGCGCCTTCAAGGCCGCCGGGGCCGACATGATCGACTGCTCCTCGGGCCAGGTCAGCCCGAAGCAGCGGCCGGTGTACGGCCGCATGTATCAGACGCCGTTTGCCGACCGCATCCGCAACGAAGCCGGCATCCCCACCATCGCCGTCGGCGCGATCTCGGAAGCCGACCACGTCAACAGCATCATCGCGGCCGGCCGGGCGGACCTGTGCGCCATCGCGCGGCCGCACCTGGCCAATCCGTCCTGGACGCTGCTGGAGGCCGCCAAAATCGGCTACCACGACCTGGCGTGGCCCCACCAGTACCGGTCGGCCAAGAGCCAGCTCGAGCGCAACCTGGACCGCGAGAAGCAGATGGCCGCCCAGGCGGCCGGGCTGTCGCCGCTGGAGCAGGCCAGGCAGGCCGAAGGTGTCTGATCACCAACGAGGAGCTTCCATGAACGACGCAACCGACCGGCTCGACCCGGCGCTGGCCGCGGGCAACCGTCGGCCGCTGGCGGGCTATCGCGCCACGCATTTCCAGTGGCAGGTGCAGGACAAGGTGGCGACCGTCACCTTGAACCGGCCGGAGCGCAAGAATCCGCTGACCTTCGATTCCTACGCGGAATTGCGCGACCTGTTCGGCGGATTGAAGTACGCCGACGACGTGACGGCGGTGGTCATCACCGGGGCCGGCGGCAACTTCTGCTCCGGCGGCGACGTGCACGAGATCATCGGCCCGCTGGTGCGGCTGAAGGCGCCGGAGCTGCTGATGTTCACCCGCATGACCGGCGAGCTGGTCAAGACCATGCGCGCCTGCCCGCAGCCGATCGTCGCGGCGGTCGACGGCGTCTGCGCCGGCGCCGGGGCGATCATGGCGATGGCCTCCGACATCCGGCTGGCCACGGCCCGCAGCAAGACCGCATTCCTCTTCAACCGGGTCGGCCTCGCCGGCTGCGACATGGGCGCGTGCGCCATCCTGCCGCGCCTGATCGGCCACGGCCGCGCCAGCGAGCTGCTGTACAGCGGCCGCGCGCTGGGCGGCGAGGAGGGCGAGCGCTGGGGCTTCTTCAACCGGCTGTGCCCGCCCGAGGCGCTGCTCGAACAGGCGCAGGCGATGGCGCGCGAGTTCGCGCAGGGCCCGACGTTCGCCAACGGCATCACCAAGACCATGCTGCACCAGGAATGGGCCATGACGATCGAGCAGGCGATCGAATCCGAGGCGCAGGCCCAGGCGATCTGCATGATGACCGAGGACTTCGCGCGCGCCTACCACGCGTTCGTCGCGAAGGAGAAGCCCCGCTTCGCCGGCAACTGAAGGAGGCGACCATGAGCGACACCCGTTACCTGGAGTGGCCCTTCTTCGAGGAGCGGCACCGGCGGCTGGCCCGCGAGCTGGAGGCCTGGGCGCAGGCGCACGTGCCGCAGCGGCACGGTGACGACGTCGACGCCGAGTGCCGCGCGCTGGTGCGCGCGCTGGGCGCCGACGGCTGGCTCAAGAACGCGGTGGCCGGCATGCCCTACGGCAACCTGGACACCGTCGACACCCGCGCCATCTGCCTCATCCGCGAGACGCTGGCGCGGCACAGCGGGCTGGCGGACTTCGCCTTCGCGATGCAGGGGCTGGGATCGGGCGCGATCAGCCTGCAGGGCACCCCCGAGCAGCGCGAGCGCTATCTGTCGCGGGTCGGCCGCGGCGAGGCGATCGCCGCCTTCGCGCTGTCGGAGCCCGAGGCCGGATCCGACGTCGGCGCGCTGCAGTGCAGCGCCCGCATCGAAGGCAGCCATGCCGTGATCGACGGCGTAAAGACCTGGATCTCCAACGGCGGCATCGCGGATTTCTACGTGGTGTTCGCCCGCACCGGCGAAGCGGCCGGCTCGCGCGGAATTTCGGCCTTCATCGTCGATGCCGGCACGCCCGGACTGGACATCGCCAAGCGGATCGACGTCATCGCGCCCCATCCGCTGGCGCAATTGCGCTTCACCAACTGCCGCGTGCCCTTGACGCAGCGCGTGGGCCAGCCGGGCGAGGGTTTCAAGGTCGCGATGCGCACGCTGGACGTGTTTCGCACCTCGGTCGCCGCCGCCGCGCTGGGTTTTGCCCGCCGGGCGCTGGACGAGGCGCTGCACCGGGCCACCACCCGCCGGATGTTCAACCAGACGCTGGCCGACTTCCAGCTGACCCAGGCCAAGCTGGCGCAGATGGCCACCACCATCGACAGCTCGGCGCTGCTGGTGTACCGCGCCGCCTGGATGCGCGACGGCGGGCACAGCATCACCCGGGAGGCGGCGATGGCCAAGCTCACGGCGACCGAGGGCGCCCAGCAGGTGATCGATTCCGCAGTGCAGATCTTCGGCGGGCTCGGGGTGGTGAGCGAGCAGCCGGTGGAGCGCCTCTACCGCGAGATCCGCTCGCTGCGGATCTACGAGGGCGCCAGCGAGGTGCAGCAGCTGATCATCGCGCGCGAACTGCTCAAGGACCTGGCCGCGGCCGGAAAGGACGTCTGATGCAAGTGATCCTCCCTCCGGGCTGGCCGCGCCCGAAAGGCTATGCCAACGGGGTGGTCGCCCGCGGCTCGATGCTCTTCATCGCCGGCATGATCGGCTGGGACGCCGACGGGCAGTTCCACAGCGACGATTTCGCTGCCCAGGCCCGGCAAGCCCTTCAAAATATTGCGGACGTGCTGAGGGAAGCGGGCGGAAAGCCCGAAAATATCGTCCGGATGACCTGGTACGTGACGGACAAGCGGGAGTACCTGGCTGCTTCGCGAGAAGTGGGCCGGGCGTATCGCGACATCATCGGCGCCTACAACGCGGCGATGACGGCGGTGGAGGTGAGGGCCCTGATCGAGGATCGTGCCAAGGTCGAGATCGAATGCACGGCCGTGCTGCCGGACTGAGCGCGCGGCGGCCCGGTCAGTGCTGCGCGGGCGTCCTGGCCACCTGTTCGAGCAGCCAGTCGCGAAATGCCACCAGCGGGGGGAACGAGGCCTTCTCGGGCGTGTACAGCAGGTAATACGCCCGCTGGGTCGGCACCGGGATGTCCAGCGCGATCACCAGCGAGCCGTTGCGCAGCTCTTCTTCCACCAGGCTGCGCGCCACCAGCCCGATGCCGATGCCGGACATCGCGGCCTGGATCATGTGCGCCACGTACTCGAACTGGGGCCCCAGGCGCATGGCGCGCATCGGCAGCGCCTGGCCCTGCCACCATTCGTGCCAGGCCTGCGGCTGCGTGGCCACCTGCAGCAACAGGTGCCGCGGCACGTCGCCGGGAGCGGCCAGCGGCTCGCGCTGCAGCAGGGCGGGGCTGGCGATCACCACCCGCCGATCGTCGGCCAGCTTGTGCGACAGCAGGCCGGGCCAGTGGCCGTCGCCCACGTTGATGGCCACGTCCATGCCGGCCTTGTCCAGGTCCAGCTCGCCGATGCGCGAGTGCATGTGCACCAGCATGCCGGGGTGGCGGGCATAGAAGGCGCTCAGGCGCGGCAGCAGCCACTTGGAGCCGAAGGTGGGCAGGGTGGCCAGGTGCAGCGAACCCACGCCCGAGCGAAACGCCGCCACCTGCGAGCTGGCGCTGCGGATGCGCTCCATGGCCGCGGCCGTCTCGCGCGCGTACATGGCGCCCACGTCGGTGATCGTGATGCGCCGGCCGGCCCGCCGAAACAGTTCCACCTGCAGCAGCGCCTCCAGCGCCTGGACCTGCCGGCTGACGGCGCTTTGCGTCAGCGCCAGCTCTTCCCCGGCCCGGGTGAAGCTCTGGTGGCGCGCCGCCGCCTCGAAAGCCGTCAGCAAGGACATGGAGGGCAGCAGCCGATGCCGGTTCATTCGTAAAATTCATGCATAACAAGCTGATTTTACGTTTGTCCCCAGAATTTGTCGCCATTAAACTCACACGCATTCCCTGGACGAGACAACCATGGCAACTTCCAAAGCAAGCTTCAACTGGGCCGACCCACTCCTGCTGGAACAGCAGCTCACCGACGACGAGCGCTCCGTGCGCGACGCCGCCCACGCCTACTGCCAGGAGCGGCTGGCGCCGCGCGTGCTCGAGGCCTTCCGCAACGAGCAGACCGACGTGGCCATCTTCCGCGAAATGGGCGAGCTGGGACTGCTGGGGCCGACCATTCCCGAGACCTATGGCGGCGCCGGCCTGAACTACGTCTGCTACGGCCTGGTCGCGCGAGAGGTCGAGCGCGTCGACTCCGGCTACCGCTCCATGATGAGCGTGCAGTCCTCGCTGGTGATGGTGCCGATCAACGAGTTCGGCAACGAGGCCACGAAGCAGAAGTACCTGCCCAAGCTGGCCACCGGCGAGTGGATCGGCTGCTTCGGCCTGACCGAGCCGAACCACGGCTCCGACCCCGGCAGCATGGTCACGCGCGCCAAGAAGGTCGACGGCGGTTACTCGCTGTCCGGCAGCAAGATGTGGATCACCAACAGCCCGATCGCCGACGTGTTCGTGGTCTGGGCCAAGGACGACGAAGGCCAGATCCGCGGCTTCGTGCTGGAAAAGGGCTGGAAGGGCCTGACGGCGCCCGCGATCCACGGCAAGGTGGGCCTGCGCGCCTCGATCACCGGCGAGATCGTGATGGACGGCGTGTTCTGTCCCGAGGAGAACGCGTTTCCCGAGGTGCGCGGCCTGAAGGGGCCGTTCACCTGCCTCAACAGCGCCCGCTACGGCATCGCCTGGGGTGCGCTCGGCGCCGCCGAGGATTGCTGGTTCCGGGCCCGCCAGTACGTGCTGGACCGCAAGCAGTTCGGCAAGCCGCTGGCGGCCAACCAGTTGATCCAGAAGAAGCTGGCCGACATGCAGACCGAGATCACGCTGGGCCTGCAAGGCTGCCTGCGCCTGGGCCGGATGAAGGACGAGGGCACGGCCGCGGTCGAGATCACCTCGATCATGAAGCGCAACTCCTGCGGCAAGTCGCTGGACATCGCGCGGATGGCGCGCGACATGCTGGGCGGCAACGGCATCAGCGACGAATTCGGCATCGCCCGCCATCTGGTGAACCTGGAGGTGGTCAACACCTACGAAGGCACGCACGACGTGCACGCGCTGATCCTGGGCCGCGCGCAGACCGGCATTCCGGCGTTCTGAGCGGCGGCGCCTGACGTGCAAAGGGCTGCGGCATGCCGCAGCCCTTTTTCTTTGGCGCCGCCTGGGCCTTAGCTGGGCGTACCGGCTGCCGCCACCGAGCGGCTGCGGAAGAACTGCAGGGCCAGCGCCGCGATGACCAGGCCGAGCCCCACCACGTCCGCCACCGCCGTCGGATAGACCAGCGCGAAGCCCGCGACGATGAACATCACCCGTTCGATCACCGTCGTCTTCTTGACGGCCCAGCCCTGGAAGCCCGCCGCGAGCGCCGCGACGCCCACGGCGGCCGTGAAGGTCACTTCGGCAATCGACCACCAGTTGGCGCTGGCCAGCGCCTTCGTCGATCCCATCAGCAGCAGGCCCTGTCCGCTCGGGTCCAGCACGAACATGAACGGCACCAGGAACGCCGGGACGGTGTACTTCCAGCACTGCAAGGTGGTCTTGTACGGATCGCCGCCGGTGATGGCCGCCGCCGCGAAGGGCGACAGCGCGGTGGGCGGCGAGACTTCCGACAGCACCGCGTAATAGAAGATGAACATGTGCGCGGCGAAATCGGGCACGCCCAGCTTGATCAGCGCCGGCGCGGCGATCACCGCCGAGATGATGTACGACGCCGTCACCGGCACGGCCAGGCCCACGACCCACACCACCAGCGAGGTGTAGATCGCGGTCAGCAACAGCGAGCCGCCGGCCATGTCGATCACGATCGAGCTGAACTTCAGGCCCAGGCCGGTCAGCGTCACGACGCCGACGATGATGCCGGCGCCGGCGCAGGTGGCCGCCACGTTGAGCACGCCGATGGTGCCGCCTTCCAGCGCCTTGACCAGGTTCGAGTTCCACAGCTGCCGGAAGACGGCGCCGCGGCCGCGGAACACGTCGTAGGGGATCAGCGAGCATTCCGGCCGCAGCAGGCTGACGACGGCCGACACCAGGGTCGCCCAGAACACCGACAGCACCGGCGAGAAGCCCCACATCATGAAGATCACGATGGAGATCAGCGACAGGAAGTGGAACCAGTAGCGGCGGGTGAGGTGCCACAGCGAGTCGACCTTCTCGAACACCGCCTCGTGCATCCCGTACTTGCGCGCGTCGATCTCGACCATCAGGAACAGGGCGAGATAGAACAGGAAGGTGGGGATGACGGCCATCAGCAGCACGTCGAGGTACGAGATCTTGAGGAACTCGGCGATCAGGAAGGCCGCGGCGCCCAGCACCGGCGGCGAGATGATCGCGCCCAGGCCGCCGGCCGACAGCAGGCCGCCGGCGGCGTTGCGCTCGTAGCCCACCTTGGCCAGCATCGGCCAGGCCACCGAACCGAGCGTCACGGTGGTCGCCACGCCGGAGCCGGACGGGCCGCCGAGCAGGAACGAGGCCAGCACCACGGTGCGGCCGGCGCCGGTGGGCTTGCCGCCCATCGCCGAGAACGAGAAGTCGATGTAGAACTTGCCCGCGCCCGAGTACTGCAGGAATGCGCCGAAGATCGTGAACAGGATGATCAGCGAGGACGAGACGTCCACCGCCACGCCGAAGATGCCCTCCAGCGTCATGTAGAGGTGGCCGACCAGGCGCGAGACCTCGTAGCCCTTGTGGGTCCAGGGGTGCGGCAGATAGGCGCCGAACAGGGCGTACGCGATGAAGGCGCCGGTGACGGCCGGCATGATCCAGCCCGCGGTCCGCCGCATGCCTTCGAGCACCAGCACGATCAGCGCGACCCCGAAGAAGATGTCCCACGGGTCGGGCGTCGTGTTTCGGTCCATCAGGTCGTCGCCGCCCTGGATCATGTAGACGATCGAGCCGATGGCGAGCGCCGCGGCCGCGAGGTCCCACCACAGGATGCGGTTGCGATAGCGCTTGGCGATCGGGAACAGCAGGAACGTGAGCAGCAGCACGACCCCCACGTGCACCGGCCGCAGCACCTGCGCCGGCACGATGCCGTAGGCCGCATACAGGTGGTAGATCGAGACGCCGACGGCCAGCAGCGTGACGAAGGCGGCGCGCCAGCCGGCCAGCTGGTTCGCCGCGCCTTCCTCTTCCTCGATGAACTCCTGCGCCTTCTGCAGCGCCTCGTCGCTCACGATGGCCGCTTCGCTGGCGACGGCGGCGGACTGGTCAGTCATGTGCGGGTGGTTGTTGGTGCCGGTCATGGGTGACGTCGGAAATCTCGTTGCTGAAACAAAAAACCCCGCCGGTGGGCGGCGGGGCGTCGGCGCGGGCCTGCGCTCAGTTGATCTTGATGCCCTTTTCGGCAAAGTACTTCACGGCGCCGGGGTGGAAGGGAATCGGCGTCGCGGCCGCCTTCTGGTTCTCCATCTTGAAGTTCTCGGCTTCCTTGTGGACGGCGACCAGTTCCGGCTTGTGGTCGAACACCGCCTTGACGATGTTGTAGGCCGTCTTGTCGTCCATCTTCTCGTGCGCCACCAGCAGGTTCATCACGGTGGCCTGCTTGTTGTCCGCGTCCATGCCCTTGTACATCGCCTTCGGGATGGTGTCCTGCACGTACAGCTGGCCGTACTTCTGGTTCATCTTCGGCACGACTTCCGAGTGGTCGATCATCTTGATCTTGGTGCCCGGGGTGTTGGCCAGGTCGGTCACGGCCGCCGTCGGCAGGCCGCCCACCCAGAAGAAGGCGTCGATCTTGTTGTCCTTGATCGCGTTGACGGACTCGGCGACGCCCAGGCGCTCGCGCTTGACGTCCTTGTCCTTGTCGATGCCGGCGGCCTCGAGGATGCGGAACGCCATCACCTCGGTGGCGCTGCCGGGCGAGCCGGTGGAGACGTGCTTGCCCTTCAGGTCGGACAGCTTGTTCACGCCACGGCCGTCCACCGACACCAGATGCATGCGGTTCGGATAGAGCACCATCAGCGTGCGCAGCGGCACCTTGTGGCCCTTGAACTTGTCCTCGCCCTTGAGCGCGTCCAGGCCGGCGTCGGCCATGGTGAAGCCGATGTAGGGCTTCTCGGTGCCGATCAGCTTGAGGTTGTCGACCGAGCCGCCGGTCACTTCGGCCGTGGCCTGCATGCCGGGCACGTACTTGGACAGCACCGCCGCGAGGCCGCCGCCCATCGGGTAGTAGACGCCGCCGGTGCCGCCGGTGCCGATCGAAATGTTCTGGGCCATCGCCCCCATGGCAAATGCCAGGGCCGCGATCGCCACGCAGATGCGCATCAAATGTCGAAACATGGTTCTTGGGTCTCCGGGAAGAATGCGGCGCCGCCCGCGGGCGGCGCCAAGTCAAACGAGCGGACCAATGCTAGGTGGCGCCCGAACGCAGTGTCAACCTGAGAAACGCTTGCTTCTTTGGTGCTAGCGGACGCCTATCCGTGGAACCACGTACACGGGCGCGCGCCTCGCATGAGGGATACCACGTAGCCGCCGCGCGCGGCCGCGGCAGGCTCAGCCCGCCGCTTCGAGCCCGTGCCGGAAGTGCAGTTGCATCTTCTGGGCGGCGGCGCCCGCGTCGCCCTTGGCGAGCGCCCGCATGATCGCGCGATGCTCGCGAATCGATTCCTGCACGCGGCCCGACTTCAGCAGGGAATTGCGCCGATGGAGCTTCATCACCTTGCGCAGGTCGGTCACCATCTGGTTGCGCCAGCGGTTGCCGGCAATCTCCAGCACGCGCATGTGGAAGCGCTCGTTGAGCGCGAGGAAGCGCTCGGTGTCGCCGGCAGCCGCCTCCATCTGCTGGTGCAGGTCCTGCAACTCGCGCACCTGGTCCTCGGTGATGCGCCCGGCGGCCACGCCGGCGGCATCGCTTTCCAGCAGCGAGAGCAGGTGGTAGACGTCGCGCAGGTCGGCCTCCGACACTTCGGTGACGTAGGCGCCGCGGCGCACCTTCATCGTGACCAGGCCCTCGGCGGCCAGCACCTTGAGCGCCTCGCGCAGCGGCGTGCGGCTGATGCCGTACTGCTCGGCCAGCTTCAGCTCGTCGATCCAGCTGCCCGGCTCGAGCTCGCGCCGGAAGATGCGCTGGCGCAGCAGCTCCGCGACCTCTTCGTAGAGCGCGCGCGGGGCCAGGGAGAGGGCGGACGCCATGGCGGGATTCTAGGACTCGCAGGATGATTTATCAATAATTATGAATCATGTTGCGCTAAGATTCGCCGGTACCGCGCGGCGCCGACGCACAATTCGCGCAGCCGTGCACTGCTGATCGGAGTGTCCCCATGAGCCAGAGCGAACCGGAATACAAGCGCGTCCCCCTCGAGACCTGGGCGCAGGCCGCCGCCAAGTCGGCGCCCGGCGGCGACCTCGCCGCGCTGAACTGGGTCACGCCGGACTTCATCACCGTCAAGCCGCTCTATACGGCGCAGGACCTGCAGGGCCTGCCTTACGCCGACACGCTGCCGGGCTTCGCGCCCTACCTGCGGGGACCGCAGGCGACCATGTACGCCGCGCGCCCCTGGACCATCCGGCAGTACGCCGGCTTCTCCACCGCGCAGGAATCCAACGCCTTCTACCGCAAGGGCCTGGCGGGCGGCGGGCAGGGCGTGTCGGTGGCCTTCGACCTGGCCACCCACCGCGGCTACGACAGCGACCACCCGCGCGTGACCGGCGACGTCGGCAAGGCCGGCGTGGCGATCGACTCGGTGGAAGACATGAAGATCCTGTTCGACGGCATTCCGCTGGACAAGGTCAGCGTGTCCATGACGATGAACGGCGCCGTGCTGCCGGTGCTGGCCGGCTACATCGTGGCGGCCGAGGAACAGGGCGTCGCGCAGGAACAGCTGTCGGGGACCATCCAGAACGACATCCTCAAGGAGTTCATGGTCCGCAACACCTACATCTACCCGCCCGAGCCCAGCATGCGGATCGTGGGCGACATCATCGAGTACACGGCCAGGCACATGCCGAAGTTCAACTCGATCTCGATCTCGGGCTACCACATGCAGGAGGCCGGCGCCAACCAGGCGCTGGAACTGGCCTTCACGCTGGCGGACGGCAAGGAGTACGTGAAGACGGCCATCGCCAAGGGCCTGGACGTCGACGCGTTCGCCGGGCGGCTCTCGTTCTTCTGGGCGATCGGCATGAACTTCTACCTGGAGGTCGCCAAGATGCGCGCGGCGCGCCTGCTGTGGTGGCGCATCATGAGCGGCTTCGGCGCGAAGAACCCCAAGAGCCTGATGCTGCGCACGCACTGCCAGACCTCGGGCTGGTCGCTCACCGAGCAGGACCCGTACAACAACATCGTGCGCACGACGATCGAGGCCATGGCGGCGGTGTTCGGCGGCACCCAGTCGCTGCACACCAACTCCTTCGACGAGGCGATCGCGCTGCCGACCGAGTTCTCCTCGCGCATCGCCCGCAATACCCAGCTGATCATCCAGGAAGAGACGCACATCACCAACGTCATCGATCCCTGGGCCGGCAGCTACATGATGGAGAAGCTGACCCAGGAAATGGCCGACGCCGCCTGGAAGATCATCGAGGAGGTGGAGGCGATGGGCGGCATGACCCGGGCCGTCGACTCGGGCTGGGCCAAGCTCAAGATCGAGGCGGCGGCCGCCGAGAAGCAGGCGCGCATCGATTCCGGGCAGGACGTGATCGTGGGCGTCAACAAGTACAAGCTGGAGCGCGAGGTCCCGATCGACATCCTCGAAGTGGACAATGTGATGGTGCGCGAGCAGCAGATCGCGCGGCTCAAGGAGATCCGCGGCCGGCGCGACGCGGCCAAGGTGCAGGCGGCGCTGGAGGCGTTGACGGGCGCCGCGCGAGCGGGCACCGGCAACCTGCTGGCGCTGGCGATCGAGGCGGTGCGGCAGCGGGCCACGGTGGGCGAGGTCTCGGCCGCCCTGGAGCAGGTGTTCGGGCGCCATCGCGCCGATACGCAGAAGGTGACCGGCGTGTATGCAGCAGCTTACGACTCGGCCGAGGGCTGGGACCGACTGAAGGGTGAGATCGCGGCCTTTGCCGAGGCGCAGGGCCGCCGGCCGCGCGTGATGATCGCCAAGGTGGGCCAGGACGGCCACGACCGCGGCGCCAAGGTGGTGGCGACCGCCTTCGCCGACCTCGGCTTCGACGTCGACATCGGGCCGCTGTTCCAGACGCCCGAGGAATGCGCGCGGCAGGCGATCGAGAACGACGTGCATGCCGTGGGCGTCAGCACGCTGGCGGCCGGCCACAAGACCCTGGTGCCGGCCATCATCCAGGCGCTGCGCGAGCAGGGCGGCGGCGACATCGTGGTGTTCGTCGGCGGCGTCGTGCCGCAGCAGGACTACGACTTCCTGTACCAGGCCGGGGTCAAGGGCATCTACGGCCCCGGCACGCCGATTCCGGCCAGCGCGAAGGATGTGCTGGAACAGATCAAGAAGGGGCTGGCCGCCTGATGCTGACCGCCGCCAAGCTCGCGCTCGGGCCGCTGCTGCTGAAGCAGGCGGGCGCGCTGCGGCGTACCGCCTTGCGCCTGCCGGAGGCCGGCGGCGCACGGGAAGGGCTGGTGGGCGAGGGGGAAGCGGGCCTGCGCCTGCTGGTGGTCGGCGATTCGTCGGCCGCGGGCGTGGGCGTGCAGCACCAGTCGCAGGCGCTGGCGCTGCCCCTCGCGCGCCTGATGGCGCAGGAGCTGCGCGTGCCGGTGGCCTGGCAACTGGTCGCCGAGACCGGCTTGAACACGGCCGGCGCCCGGGCGCTGCTCGCGCGGTCGCGCCTGGCGCCGGCCGACGTCGTGGTCACGGCGCTCGGCGTCAACGATGTGACCGCGCAGCTGTCGGCCGGCGCGTTCATCACCCACACCTCGCAACTGTGGTCGGACCTGCGACAGCGCACCGGCGCCCGCTGGGCAGTGCTGTCGGGCCTGCCGCCCATGCACCGCCTCAGCGCCGTGCCGCAGCCGCTGCGCTGGTACCTGGGCCGCTATGCGGCGGGTTTCGACGCCGCCCTCAGCGAATGGGCGCGGCGCCAGGAGCTCGGTTACTGCGGCTTGCGCTGGACCGACGACCCGGCGCTGCTCGCGCCGGACGGCTTTCATCCGGGGCCGGCGTTGTATCCACAATGGGCGCGGCAGCTGGCCGACCGGATCATCGCCGGCCAGCGGCGCTGGGCGGTGCCTCGATGAGCCACGCCCAGCAGGTCCTTGCCGCCCGTGGTCCGGCCCAGCGCCGGGCCATCGCCAAGGCGATCACGCTGCTCGAATCCACCCGTGCCGACCACCGCGCGCTGGCCGACGAGATGCTGACCGAGCTGCTGCCGCACAGCGGCAGGTCGTTCCGGCTCGCCATCAGCGGCGTCCCCGGCGTGGGCAAGAGCACCTTCATCGAGGTGCTGGGCCTGCACCTGATCGCACAGGGCCATCGGGTCGCGGTGCTCACCATCGACCCCTCCAGCACCGTCTCGGGCGGCTCGATCCTCGGCGACAAGACGCGGATGGAGCAGCTGTCTGTGCACGAGCAGGCCTACATCCGGCCCAGTCCGTCCGGCGGCACGCTCGGCGGCGTCGCCGAGAAGACGCGCGAGGCGATGCTGGTGTGCGAGGCCGCCGGCTACGACGTGGTGATCGTCGAGACCGTCGGGGTGGGCCAGAGCGAGACGGCCGCCGCCGGCATGACCGACATGTTCGTGCTGCTGCAGCTGCCCAACGCCGGCGACGACCTGCAGGCGATCAAGAAGGGCGTGATGGAGCTGGCCGACCTGGTCGTGATCAACAAGGCCGATCTCGACCCGGACGCCGCCACCCGGGCCCGGGCCCAGATCACCAGCGCGCTGCGCATCTTCGGCCAGCATGGCGATCCGCGCCACGCCCGGCACGACGCCGGCCGGTGGCAACCGCAGGTGCTGCAGCTGAGCGCGCTGCGCGGTGAAGGCGTGGCCGCCTTCTGGCAGGCCGTCACGCAGTTCCGCGACCTGCAGACGGCCAACGGACAATGGGCGGCGCGCCGGCAGCGGCAGGCGCTCGGCTGGATGTGGGAGCGCATCGATGCCGGCCTCAAGCGCGACTTCCGCCAGCACGCCGCAGTCAGGCGGCTGCTGCCGCAGATGGTGGCGCAGGTGGGCGAGGGGCGCCTGCCGGCCTCCACCGCCGCCCGCCGGCTGCTGCGGGCCTGGCAGGACACAACCGGGGACGACGGCGCCGATGCCGCGCGTCCGGCATAAGGACACGGAGAAGATTCATGCACGACATCCTCGAACAACTCGAAAAGAAGCGCGCCGCGGCGCGGCTGGGCGGCGGCAGCAAGCGCATCGACGCGCAGCACGCGAAAGGCAAGCTCACCGCGCGCGAGCGCCTGGAACTGCTGCTGGACGAAGGCACGTTCGAGGAATGGGACATGTTCGTCGAGCACCGCTGCACCGATTTCGGCATGGAGAACAACAAGATCCCGGGTGACGGGGTGGTGACCGGCTACGGCATGATCAACGGCCGGCTGGTGTTCGTGTTCAGCCAGGACTTCACCGTGTTCGGCGGCGCGCTGTCGGAGGCGCACGCCGAGAAGATCTGCAAGGTGATGGACCAGGCGATGAAGGTCGGCGCGCCGGTGATCGGCCTGAACGACTCCGGCGGCGCCCGGATCCAGGAAGGCGTGGCGTCGCTGGGCGGCTACGCCGACGTGTTCCAGCGCAACGTGATGGCGTCCGGCGTGATCCCGCAGATCAGCATGATCATGGGCCCGTGCGCGGGCGGCGCGGTGTACTCGCCGGCGATGACCGATTTCATCTTCATGGTCAAGGACAGCTCGTACATGTTCGTCACCGGGCCGGAAGTGGTGAAGACCGTCACGCACGAGGAAGTGACGTCCGAGGAGCTGGGCGGCGCCGTGACCCACACGACGCGCAGCGGGGTCGCGGACCTGGCGTTCGAGAACGACGTCGAGGCGCTGCTGATGCTGCGCCGCCTGTACAACTACCTGCCGCTGAACAACCGCGAGAAGGCGCCGGTGCGCCCGAGCAACGACCCGGCCGACCGCATGGACCTGTCGCTGGATACGCTGGTGCCCGACAACCCGAACAAGCCGTACGACATGAAGGAGCTGATCGTCAAGACGGTGGACGATGGCGATTTCTTCGAACTGCAGCCCGAATACGCCAAGAACATCGTCGTGGGCTTCGGCCGGATGGAAGGCCAGACGGTGGGCATCGTGGCCAACCAGCCGCTGGTGCTCGCCGGCTGCCTGGACATCAAGAGCTCGATCAAGGCGGCGCGCTTCGTGCGCTTCTGCGACGCCTTCAACATCCCGGTGATCACCTTCGTCGACGTGCCGGGCTTCATGCCGGGCACCAGCCAGGAGTACGGGGGCATCATCAAGCACGGCGCCAAGCTGCTGTATGCGTTCGCGGAATGCACCGTGCCGAAGATCACCGTGATCACGCGCAAGGCCTATGGCGGCGCCTACGACGTGATGAGCTCCAAGCACCTGCGCGGCGACGTGAATTTCTCGTGGCCGAACGCCGAGATCGCCGTGATGGGCGCCAAGGGCGCGGTGGAGATCATCTTCCGCGAGGACAAGAACGATCCGGCGAAACTGAAGGCGCGTGAGGCCGAGTACTCGGCGCGCTTCGCCAATCCGTTCGTGGCCGGCGCGCGCGGGTTCATCGACGACGTGATCCTGCCGCACGAGACGCGCCGCCGGATCTGCCGCTCGCTGGTGATGCTGCGCGACAAGAAGCTCGAGAACCCGTGGCGCAAGCACGGGAACATCCCTCTCTGAACAGCCAACCCCAGCAGCCGAACGCAGAGGACGCAAAGAATGGGCAGAGGACGCAGAAGAAGAAAATGAGTCATTCCCTCTTTTCTTTTCCGCGTCTTTTGCGTGCTTCTGCGCCCTCTGCGTTCGGCTGTCGGGTTTAAGGAGATCCCATGTTCACGAAAATTCTGATCGCCAACCGTGGCGAGATCGCCTGCCGCGTCATCAAGACCGCGCGCCGGATGGGCATCAAGACCGTCGCCGTGTACTCCGACGCCGACCGCGACGCGCGGCACGTCGAACTCGCCGACGAGGCTGTCCACATCGGCGCCGCGCCCAGCCGCGAGAGCTACCTCCTGGCCGACCGCATCGTCGCCGCCTGCAAGCAGACGGGGGCCCAGGCGGTGCACCCCGGCTACGGCTTCCTGTCGGAGAACGAGGGCTTCGCGCGCCGCGTGGAAGAGGAAGGGATCGTCTTCATCGGGCCCAAGCACCACTCCATCGCGGCGATGGGCGACAAGATCGCCTCCAAGCGGCTGGCCAAGGAAGCGAAGGTCAACACCATCCCCGGCTACAACGACGCGATCGAGACCGCGGAGCACGCGGTGGAGATCGCCAACGGCATCGGCTACCCGGTGATGATCAAGGCGTCGGCCGGCGGCGGCGGCAAGGGCCTGCGCGTGGCCTTCAACGACCGGGAGGCATTCGACGGCTTCACCTCCTGCCGCAACGAGGCGCGCAACAGCTTCGGCGACGACCGGGTCTTCGTCGAGAAGTACGTGGAGGAGCCGCGCCACATCGAGATCCAGGTGCTGGGCGACAGCCACGGCAACGTGATCTACCTGAACGAGCGCGAGTGCTCGATCCAGCGCCGCCACCAGAAGGTGATCGAGGAGGCGCCGTCGCCGTTCATCAGCGAGGCGACCCGCAAGGCGATGGGCGAGCAGGCGGTGGCCCTGGCCAAGGCGGTGCGATACGAGAGCGCCGGCACGGTGGAATTCGTGGTCGGCAAGGACCAGAGCTTCTACTTCCTGGAGATGAACACGCGGCTGCAGGTGGAGCATCCGGTGACCGAGTGCATCACCGGTCTCGACCTGGTGGAGCTGATGATCCGCGTGGCGGCCGGCGAGCGGCTGCCGCTCGCGCAGGCCGACGTCCAGCGCCGCGGCTGGGCGATCGAGTGCCGCATCAACGCCGAGGATCCGTTCCGCGGCTTCCTGCCGAGTACCGGCCGGCTGGTGCGCTTCCAGCCGCCCAAGGAAACGATGTGGGCCGGCGATACCGAGCACCTGTACGGCGTGCGGGTCGACACCGGGGTGCAGGACGGCGGCGAGATCCCGATGTATTACGACTCGATGATCGCCAAGCTGATCGTGCACGGCCACAGCCGCCAGGAAGCCATCGCGAAGATGCGCGAGGCGCTCAACGGGTTCGTCATCCGCGGCATCTCGAGCAACATCCCGTTCCAGGCGGCGCTGCTGGCGCATCCGCGGTTCGTCGCCGGCGACTTCAACACCGGCTTCATCGCGGAGCACTACGCGCACGGCTTCCGCGCCGAGGACGTGCCGCACGATGATCCCGATTTCCTGGCGGCGCTGGCCGCCTACGTCAAGCGCAGGATCCTGCAGCGCGCGATCGGCATCAGCGGCCAGATGCCGGGCCACGAGTTCGAGGTGGGCCAGGAGTTCGTCGTGGTCGTGCTCGACGCGGCGGGCGACCATCGGCGGCAGCCCGCGCGGGTGCACGATTTCCGCGCCGACTCCGGCTCCAGCACCGTGACCATCGGCGAGCGGCGCTACGACATCTGCAGCAACTGGCACCTCGGCGGCAACCGCATCCGCGGCAGCGTCAACGGCCAGCCGTTCACCGCGCAGGTCGAACGCGGCGTCGGCAAGAACCCGCTGGCGATCCGCATCGTGCACAACGGCACGCGCCTCGACGCGCTGGTGCTCACGCCCCGGGCCGCGGAACTGCATGCGCTGATGCCGTACAAGGCGCCGCCCGACCTGAGCCGCTACCTGCTCTCGCCGATGCCGGGGCTGCTGGTGGACATCGCCGTGCAGCCGGGCCAGAAGGTGCAGGCTGGCGAGCGGCTGGCCGTGATCGAGGCGATGAAGATGGAAAACGTGCTGTTCGCGGCCGCCGACGGCGTCGTCGGCAAGGTGCTCGCGAACAAGGGCGAGAGCCTGGCCGTGGACCAGCCGATCATCGAATTCGCATGAGGTCCGGCTGGCGGCGGCGTGAGTGGCTGGCGGCGGCGGGCGCGCTGTCGCTGGCCGGCTGCGGCACCTGGCCCGGGGCGCGCCAGCCGGCCGGCGCGGCGGTGCTGCATCGCGTCGCGTTCGCCTCGTGCACCGACGAGACCAGGCCGCAGCCGCTGTGGGATCGCGTTCTGGCCGACCGGCCCGACCTGATGCTGTTCGGCGGCGACAACGTCTATGCCAGCGACCAGCCGTGGTCGCGCGCGGCGCTCGAGCGCGCCTATGCGCTGGAGGCCGCGGTGCCTGAGTTCGCGCGGCTGCGCGCCGCGGTGCCGCACCTGGCGATCTGGGACGACCACGACTACGGCCTCAACGACGGCGGCGCCGAGTTCGCGCACAAGCGCGAGTCCAAGGAGGCGTTCCTGCGCTTCTGGCAGGTGGCGGCCGACGACCCGCGGCGCACGCGCGAAGGCATCTACCACGCCCGGATGTTCGGCCCGCCGGGGCGGCGCGTCCAGGTGATCCTGCTCGACACGCGCTGGTTCCGCTCGCCCTGGAAGCCGACCGACGAGCGCGGCAAGCCGGGCAAGGAGCGCTACCTGCCGGACGCCGATCCGGCCCGCACCATCCTGGGCGAGGCCCAATGGCGCTGGCTGGAGGCGCAGCTGCGCGAGCCGGCCCAGCTGCGCCTGCTCATGTCGGGCATCCAGGTGGTCGCCGAGGGCCACGGCTGGGAGCGCTGGGGCAACTTTCCGCTGGAGCGGCAGCGGCTGTACCGGCTGATCGCCGACACCCGGGCCGGCTGCGTGGTGCTGCTGTCGGGCGACCGCCATTTCGGCGCGATCTATCGCGAGCCGGCCGGCACCGCGTATCCGCTGTACGAAGTCACCGCCAGCGGCGTCACCCACAGCTGGCGCGACGCGGCCGAAGCCGGGCCCAACCGGCTGGGCGCGCCGTTCGGCGATCTCCACTACGGCATGGTGGACATCGACTGGGCCGGCCGCGCCGTGCAGCTGTCGGTCAAGGACAGCCAAGGCGAGGCGGCGCGCGCGCAGCGCGTCGCGTTCGAGGAACTGCAGGTCCGCGGCTGAGCCGCAAGCGTACAACCATCGTTCGGAGGACTCCATGAGCGACCGGCCATTCAAGGTGCTGGGCATCCAGCAGATCGCGATCGGCGCCGCCGACAAGCAGCAGCTGAAGAGGCTGTGGGTGGACATGTTCGGGCTCGAGGTGATGGGGACCTTCAAGAGCGAGCGCGAAAACGTCGACGAGGACATCTGCGCGATGGGCAGCGGCCCGTTCCGGGTGGAAGTGGACCTGATGCAGCCGCTCGATCCCGACGCGAAACCCGCGGTGCACCAGCCGCCGCTGAACCACGTGGGGCTGTGGATCGACGACCTGCCGCGCGCCGTGCAGTGGCTGGCCGCCAACGGCGTTCGCTTCGCCCCCGGCGGCATCCGTCGCGGCGGCTCCGGCTTCGACATCTGCTTCGTGCATCCCAAGGGCAACGAGCAGTTTCCGGTCGGCGGCGAAGGCGTGCTGATCGAACTCGTGCAGGCGCCGCCGGAGCTGATCAACGCGTTCGAAACACTCGCGCGCGGCGACGCTCCAACCTGACCAGGTACCTCATCCGCCCAGTTGATGAGAGTCAATGCACTCTGCAGCTGGGAGGGATTAAATGCGTGCTCATGGAAGTGCAGCACCGCAGTCGTTCAGCTGGCCTCCCATCGTCACGCTTGGGGTTCAACCCGAGCGTACTTTTTTGCACGCGTCGCGTAGACTGTCCGCGCACCCTCAGGCTCCGGCACCCGGGGCAGCGTGGATAAGGCTAGGAGGTCAGTTTTGCACCGAACAGATATTGCCAACCCCGCGTACTTCCACAAGGTCGTCGATTGCCAGTGGGCCTGTCCCGCGCACACGCCGGTGCCCGAGTACATCCGACTGATCGCGCAGGGCCGCTACAGCGACGCCTACATGATCAACTGGAACTCGAACGTGTTCCCGGGCGTGCTGGGACGCACGTGCGACCGGCCATGCGAACCCGCCTGCCGGCGCGGGCGCGTGGAAGAGAACAACGGGGAGCATCCGGAACCGGTGGCGATCTGCCGCCTCAAGCGCGTCGCCGCCGACATGAAGGACGACGTCGCGGCGCGCATGCCCAAGATCGCGCCGAAGAACGGCAAGCGGGTGGCGTGCGTTGGCGCGGGCCCGGCATCCCTGACCGTGGCGCGCGATCTGGCGCCGCTCGGCTACGACATCACGGTGTACGACGGCGAGCCGAAGGCCGGCGGCTTCATGCGCACCCAGATCCCGCGCTTTCGGCTGCCCGAGGAGGTGCTCGACGAGGAAACCGGCTACATCCTCAACATGGGCGTGCACTTCCGCAACAACCAGCGCATCGATTCGATGAAGGCGCTGATGGCCGAAGGCTACGACGCCGTGTTCGTCGGCTGCGGCGCGCCGCGCGGGCGCGACCTGCAGATCCCCGGCCGCACCGAGGCGGCCCGCAACATCCACATCGGCATCGACTGGCTCGCGTCGGTCTCGTTCGGCCACGTCAAGTCGATCGGCAAGCGCGTCATCGTCCTGGGCGGCGGCAACACCGCGATGGACTGCTGCCGCTCCGCGCGCCGGCTCGGCGGCGCCGACGTCAAGGTGATCGTGCGCAGCGGCTTCGAGGAGATGAAGGCGTCGCCCTGGGAGAAGGAAGACGCGATGCACGAAGGCATCCCGATCATCAACTACCACGTGCCAAAGGAGTTCGTGCACGAGAACGGAAAGCTCAAGGGCATGACCTTCGAGATCGTCAAGGCGGTCTACGACGAGAAGGGCCGGCGCAAGCTGCTGCCCACGGGCCAGCCCGATGCCTTCTTCGAATGCGACGAGGTGCTGGTGGCGGTCGGCCAGGAAAACGCGTTCCCCTGGATCGAGCGCGACTGCGGCATCGCCTTCGACGAATGGGGCCTGCCGGTGCTGAACAAGGACAGCCTGCAGTCGACGGTGCCCACCGTCTTCTTCGGCGGCGACGCCGCGTTCGGCCCGAAGAACATCATCACGGCGGTGGCCCATGGCCACGAGGCGGCGGTGTCGATCGACCGGCTGCTGAGCGGAGAGGACGTCGCTGTCCGCCCGGCGCCCGCCGTTCGGATCGTGTCCCAGAAGATGGGCATCCACGAGTGGAGCTACGACAACGACACCTCGAACGACCAGCGCTTCAAGGTGCCGTGGACCAAGGCCGAACAGGCGCTGGCGAGCATCAAGATCGAGGTCGAGCTCGGCTTCGACGCCGCGACGGCTTTCAAGGAAGCCGGCCGCTGCCTGAATTGCGACGTGCAGACCGTGTTCACCGAAACGGCGTGCATCGAGTGCGACGCCTGCGTGGACATCTGCCCGATGGACTGCCTCACGTTCACCGTGAACGGCGAGGAACCCGACTTGCGCCAGCGCCTGAAGGCCCCGGCGCTGAACCCGGCCCAGGCGCTGTACGTGTCGGGCGGCCTGAAGACGGGACGGGTGATGGTGAAGGACGAGGACGTGTGCCTGCACTGCGGACTGTGCGCGGAGCGCTGCCCCACGGGCGCGTGGGACATGCAGAAATTCCTGTTGAACATGACAAAGGCTGGACCCGGGTGCCGGGACCAACGCCAACCGCAGAGGGAGCTGGCATGAAGCGCATCGAAGCAGTCAACGATTTCGTCATCAAGTTCGCCAACGTCAACGGCTCCGGGTCGGCCTCGGCGAACGAGCTGTTCGTCAAGGCGGTGATGCGCATGGGCGTGCCGGTCAGCCCGCGCAACATCTTCCCGAGCAACATCCAGGGCATGCCGACCTGGTACGAGGCGCGCGTGTGCGAACAGGGCTACCACGGTCGGCGCGGCGGCGTCGACATGATGGTCGCGATGAATCCGCAGACCTGGGACGCCGACGTCGCCGAGGTCGATCCGGGCGGCTACCTGTTCTACGACAGCACGCGGCCGCTGCCGGCCTCGAAGTTCCGCGAGGACCTGCATGTGATCGGCATGCCGCTCACCGAGATCACCAACGCGGTGTATTCCGATCCGCGCCAGCGCCAGTTGTTCAAGAACATCATCTACGTCGGCGCGCTGTCGGTGCTGCTCGACATGGAAGGCGGCGTGTTCGAGAAGCTGTTCTCCGAGCAGTACAAGGGCAAGGAGAAGCTGCTCGATTCGAACCTGCGGGCGCTGCAGCTCGGGCGCGAGTTCGCGCAGGAGCACCTGCAGCCGCTGGGCATCAAGGTGCGGCGCTGCGACAACGTCGGCGACCAGATCTTCGTCGACGGCAACAGCGCCGCGGCGCTGGGCTGCGTCTACGGCGGCGCCACGGTGGCGGCCTGGTATCCGATCACGCCGTCGTCGTCGGTGCCGGAAGCGTTCCAGAAATACTGCTCGAAGTACCGCGTCGACCCGGCCACCGGCCGCCACAACTTCGCGATCGTGCAGGCCGAGGACGAACTCGCCTCGATCGGCATGGTGGTCGGCGCCGGCTGGAACGGCGCCCGGTCGTTCACTGCCACCTCCGGCCCCGGCGTGTCGCTGATGACGGAGTTCATCGGCCTGGCGTACTTCGCCGAGATCCCGGTCACCATCATCAACGTGCAGCGCGGCGGCCCGTCGACCGGCATGCCCACGCGCACCCAGCAGTCCGACCTGATCGCCTGCGCCTATGCTTCGCACGGGGACACCAAGCACGTCCTGCTGTTCCCGCAGGACCCGCACGAGTGCTTCACGCACTCGGCCGCCGCGCTGGACCTCGCCGACCGCCTGCAGACGCCGGTGTTCGTCATGACCGACCTGGACATCGGCATGAACCAGCGGCTGTGCAAGCCGTTCGTCTGGGAAGAAGGACGCGACTACGACCGCGGCAAGGTGATGACCGCCGAGGAACTCGAGGCGGGCAAGGACTTCGGCCGCTACAAGGACGTCGACGGCGACGGCATCCCGTGGCGCACGCTTCCCGGCACGCACCCGACCAAGGGCAGCTACTTCACGCGCGGCACCACCCGCGACCCGTATGCGCGCTACTCGGAGCGCGGGCCGGACTACATCTACAACATGGAGCGGCTGCTGCGCAAGTTCAAGACGGCCGCCACGCTGGTGCCGCAGCCGATCGTGCGCGCGGCGCCGAAGAAGACGCCGTTCGGCGTCATCTACTACGGCTCGACCAGCCCGGCGATGCGCGAAGCGCTGGACGTGCTGGAGGGCGAGGGCGTGCACCTCGACGCCATGCGGCTGCAGGCGTTCCCGTTCCCGGACTCGGTGCCCGAGTTCATCGCGGCGCACGAGAAGGTGTTCGTCGTCGAACAGAACCGCGACGCGCAGATGCGCCAGCTGCTGGTCAACGAGCTGGAGATCGATCCGGCCCGGCTGGTGAAGGTGCTGCACTACGACGGCACGCCGATCACGGCGCGCTTCATCACCAACGCCATCCGCCAGAACGTCGAGAAGGCCGCTGCCGCCGCCGGCAAGCGCGCCCGCAAGGAGCTCGTGTGACCTACATCGCCAAACCCCGCCTGCACCATCCGACGCTGACCCGCAACAAGGTCGGCTACACCCGGCGCGACTACGAGGGCCGGGTCTCGACGCTGTGCGCCGGCTGCGGCCACGACTCGATCTCCGCGGCGATCGTCGAGGCCTGCTGGGAGCTCGACATCGAGCCGCACCGCGTGGCCAAGCTCTCGGGCATCGGCTGCAGCTCCAAGACGCCGGACTACTTCCTCGGCGCCTCGCACGGCTTCAACACCGTGCACGGCCGCATGCCGTCGGTGCTGACCGGCGCCAACCTCGCCAATCGCGACCTGCTGTACCTCGGCGTCTCCGGCGACGGCGACTCGGCGTCGATCGGCCTGGGCCAGTTCGCCAACGCGATGCGGCGCGGCGTCTGCATGGCCTACATCGTCGAGAACAACGGCGTGTACGGCCTGACCAAGGGCCAGTTCTCGGCCACCGCCGACCGCGGCTCCAAGAGCAAGAAGGGCGTGGTCAACAGCGACAGCCCGGTGGACCTCGTCGCCCTGGCGCTGCAACTGGGTGCGACCTACGTCGCGCGCAGCTTCTCGGGGGACAAGGCGCAGCTGGTGCCGCTGATCAAGGGCGCCATGGC
>NZ_DATMHS010000073.1:0-56653 GCF_035554825.1 Ramlibacter sp.
CCGCGAGGAGGCGTTGATGGCGTCCATCGTCTCGACCACCTGCTCGACGACGGCGCCGCCCTTGCGCGCGACCTCCGACGACGACTGCGCCAGCTGGTTGGCCTGGCGCGCGTTGTCGGCGTTCTGCTTGACGGTGCCGGTGAGTTCCTCCATCGAGGCCGCCGTCTCCTCCAGCGAGCTGGCCTGCTCCTCGGTGCGCTGCGACAGGTCCTGGTTGCCGGTCGCGATCTGGCCCGAGGCGGTCGCGATGGTGTCGGTGCCGGCGCGAACCTGGCCCACGACCCGCGCCAGGCTGTCGTTCATGGACTTGAGCGCCTGCATCAGCTGGCCGGTTTCGTCGGTCGAGTGCACCCGCACCTCGGTCGTCAGGTCGCCGCCGGCCACCGCCTCGGCCACCTTGACGGCATCGGCCAGCGGCCGCGTCACGCTGCGGGTGACCAGCACGCCGATGGCCAGGCCCGCCAGGCCGCTGGCCAGCGTCAGGCCGATCATCAGCGCCCGGCTGAACCGGTAGGTTTCGCTGGAGTCGGCGGCCACGCTCGCGGCGGTCTTTTCCTTGCCGTCGCTCAGCTCGCTCATCCTGTCGTCGGCCGCCTGCATCTTCGGCACGACGCTCTCGAACAGGAACTGGACGGTCGGGCGCGCGTCCTGCATTTCCTCGGTCATCGCCTTCTTGACGATCTCGCGGGCCGTGGCGTCGTATTCGGCGAAAGCGCGGTCGAACTCGGCCAGCTTGCGCTTGCCCTCCTCGGTCGAGAACAGCGGCCGCGCCTTGTCCAGGTTCGCCTTGACCAGCTGGCGGTCCTTCTCGACGGCGTCGGCGGCCTTGCGCCGCTCGGCCAGGTTGAAGGCCAGCAGCATGTTGCGCAGGTCGCGCGCCATGTACATCAGGTCGATGTTGGCTTCCTTGACGTACGAGACGCCCAGCAGCTCCCGCTGGTAGATCCGGTCGGCGTTGTCGTCGATCCGGGCCATGCTGTAGATCCCGACGGCCGCCACGGCGGCGCCGAGCACGGCCACCAGCAGGAAGCCCGCCAGCAGCCGCGTCGAGACCTTGATGTTCTTGAACATGCCGACTCCCTAGGCCGCGGCCTTCTCCACCAGTCCCATTTCGTCGCTGGACATCAGCTTGTCGATGTCGACCAGGATCAGCATGCGCTGCTCCAGCGTGCCGAGCCCGATCAGGTAATCGGTGTCCAGCGCGGCGCCCATTTCCGGCGGCGGCTTGATCTGGCCGGGCTCGAGGGTGATCACGTCCGACACGCTGTCCACCACCATGCCCACCACGCGGCCGCGGATGTTCAGCACGATCACCACCGTGAACTGGTCGTAGGTCGGCGTGCCGAGGTTGAACTTGATGCGCATGTCGATCACCGGGACGATGATTCCGCGCAGGTTGACCACGCCCTTGATGTATTCGGGCGCGTTGGCGATGCGGGTCACGGCGTCGTAGCCGCGCAGTTCCTGCACGCGCTGGATGTCGATGCCGTATTCCTCCTTGCCGAGGGTGAAGGTCACCACTTCCAGGGGGCCGACGGCGGTGGCGGCCGAGGCGGTCTTCGGCGGGGTCAGGGTGTCGTTCATCGTTTTCGTCCTTTCAGGTCGTATATCGGCACGGATGAGCAAACGGATAGGCCGCGCGGGCCCGGTCTTGCTCAGCCCGCCAGCTGCTTCATCACTCGCACCAGCTTGCCGGCGTAGTCCGGGTCGGTCGCATAGCCGGCCCGCTGCAATTCGTGGGCGGCCCGGGCCGGGTCGGCCTGGGTGCGCACCCTGGCGTAGCGCGGGTTGCCGGCGAGAAAGCCGGCGTAGTCGGCGAAGGCTTCCTGGTAGGAGCCGTAGGCCCGGAATTTCGCGCGCACCCGCTGGGCCACGCCGTCGATCACCTCGGTCGTCACGGCGTCGACCGACCGGCCGCGCCAGCCGCGGTCGGCCTTGATGCCGAAGACGTTGAAGGTGCGGCCGCCGTCGTCGCCGCGCACTTCGCGCCGGCCCCAGGCCGACTCCAGCGCCGCCTGCGCCAGGATCAGCCGCTCGGGGATGCCGGTGCTGGCCGCGGCCGCGCGCGCCGACTCGCCCAGGGTCGCGATGAAGTGCTCCACGCGCGAGGTCCAGCCGGGTTCGGTACCGGCGCTGCGCGGCGGCGCCGCGGCGGCCTCGGGGGCCTGGGCCTGCGCCAGCGGCGGCAGCGCCGCGGCCACCGCGCGCGGCGGCCGGATCGCCGCCGCACCGGCGAGGGAGGCCATGGCCCCGGACGCCTGCGCGCCCGGCACACCCGGCACACCCGGCACGCTCAGGGCAGCCGGTGCGCCGCCCGGCGCGGCGGCCACGCCTTCGGCCCCGGCCGCGCCGCCGGCGGGCGCGGGCGATGCGATCGTGCGCCGCAGCTGCGCGAACATCGCGTCGGCCAGCTTCAGGCCGCGTCCCGACAGGTTCTGCGCCATCTGCTGATCGAGCATGGACAGGTACATCTTGCTGTCGTGCCCGTCCAGCAGCCCGCTCGAGGGGTTGGCCTCGCGCATGCTCTTGAGCAGCATGCCCATGAACAGCGCCTCGAACTGGCGCGAGACCTGGCGCAGCGCCTCCTCCGGCGTGTTGCGCGCGGCCCGGCGCAGCGCCTCGACGCTCTGCACGTCGAGGGCGAAGCGCTGGTCCAGCGCCCCGCCGGCCGTCGTCGCGTTCGTGACGGGGCTGCTCATGGCGCCTTCAGATGATCTCGAGCTCGGCGCGCAAGGCGCCGGCGGCCTTCATGGCCTGCAGGATGGAGATCAGGTCCTGCGGATTGGCGCCCAGCGCATTGAGCGCCTTCACCACGTCGGCGAGCGCGGCGCCCGAGCGCACCATCTGCAGCGCCCCGCCCGCCTGCGACAGCGAGATCTGCGAGGTCTGGGCCGACACCGTGGTGCCGCCGGACAGCGGCGCCGGCTGGCTGATCACCGGCTGGGTGCTGATGACGACCGACAGGCTGCCGTGCGCCACCGCGCACTCCTGCACCCGCACCGCCTGGTTCATCACGACCGAGCCGGTGCGCGCGTTCACGATCACCCGCGCCACGTCCTGCGCCGGCACCACGTCGACCGCTTCGAGCCGGGCCAGGAACGCCACGCGGTCCTGGGCCGCCGGCGCGCGCACCCGCAGCACCCGGCCGTCGAGGGCCTCGGCGGTGCCGGCGCCGAAGCCGCGGTTGATCGCGTCCACCGCGCGCTGCGCGGTGCCGAAGTCGGAGCGGTGCAGCTCCAGGGTGAGCGTGCCCTCTTCGCCCAGCGCGCTGGCCAGGCCGCGCTCGACGATGGCGCCGGCCGGAATCCGGCCCGCGCCGAGCTGGTTGACCTGCACCTTGCTGCCGTTGGCGGAAGCGCCCGCGCCGCCGACCACCAGGTTGCCCTGCGCGATCGCGTACACGGCGCCGTCGGCACCCTTGAGCGGGGTCATCAGCAGGGTGCCGCCGCGCAGGCTCTTGGCGTTGCCGAGCGAGGAGACCGTGATGTCGATGGCCTGGCCCGGCCGCGCGAACGCCGGCAGCGTGGCGGTGACCATCACCGCGGCCACGTTCTTGAGCTGCATGTTGGTGCCGGGCGGCACGGTGACGCCGAGCTGGGCCAGCATGTTGGTCAGGCTCTGGGTCGTGAACGGCGTCTGCATCGTCTGGTCGCCGGTCCCGTCCAGGCCGACCATGAGGCCGTAGCCGACCAGGGGGTTGTCGCGCGCGCCCTGCACGCTGGCCAGCGCCTTCAGCGGTTCGGCGGCCGCCGGCAGGAGCAGTGCGGCGGCCAGGCAGGCCAGGGCGCGGAGAAGCAGGCGGCGCATGGTCAGAACGGCATCGCGTTGAGGAAGAAGCGCTGCAGCCAGCCCATGGTCTGCGCCTCGTTGATGAAACCCTTGGCGCTGTACTCGATGCGCGCGTCGGCGACCTGGGTCGACAGCACGGTGTTGTTGCCGACCACGGTCTGCGGATTCACCACGCCGGAGAACCGGATGTACTCGGTGCCCTGGTTGATCAGCATCTGTTTCTCGCCGCTGACCGCCAGGTTGCCGTTGGCCAGCACGCCGGTCACGGTCACCGTGATCACGCCGTTGAAGGTGTTGGCGGCGTTGGCGCCGCCCTTGGCGTTGAGGCCGGTGTCGGCGGACAGGCTGGCGTCCTGGCCGCGCAGCAGGCCGCCCAGCAGCTTGGGCGTCAGGCCGAAGTCCGCTTCCAGCTTGCCGTTGCGGCTGGCGGTGGTGGCCGAGTTCTTGCTGGCGTCGGCCTTCTCGCTGATCACCACGGTGAGGATGTCGCCGACCATCCGCGGCCGGCGGTCCTCGAACAGGGCGTGGCCGCGGGCGCCTTCCTGGTAGATCGAACCCGAAGTGCGTGCCGGCAGCACCTGGGCCGGCGCCGGCGGGGCCGTCATCGGCTGCTGCACCAGCGGCTGGCTCGGCAGCTGGGCGCAGCCCGCCGCCAGCGCGAGCGCGGCCGCCGCGGCATGCCAGGCGAGAGCGCGGCCCAGCGTCATCACAGCTGGCTCAGGCGCTGCAGCATCTGGTCGGAGGTCTGCACGGCCTTGCTGTTGATTTCGTACGCGCGCTGGGTGGCGATCATGCTCACCAGCTCCTCGACCACGTTCACGTTGGACGACTCGACGTACCCCTGGCTGAGGATGCCGGCGCCGTTGAGGCCGGGGTTGGTCTGGTTGGCCGCGCCGGAGGCGTCGGTCTCGGCGAACAGGTTCTCGCCCAGCGACTGCAGGCCGGCCGGATTGAGGAAGGTCGCCAGCTGCAGCTGGCCGACTTGGACCGAATTGGTGCTGCCGGCCTGCGTGACCGACACCATGCCGTCGCGCGCGATGGTCAGGCTGGTCGCGTTCTGCGGGATCGTGATCGCCGGCTGCACCGGAAAGCCACTGGCCGTGACCAGCTGGCCGTCGCGGTCCTTCTGGAACGAGCCGTCGCGGGTGTAGGCGGTGGAGCCGTCGGGCATCAGCACCTGGAAGAAGCCGCCGCCGTTGATCGCCACGTCGTTCGGGTTCTCGGTCTTGGTCAGGTTGCCCTGCGCGTGGATGCGCTCGGTGGCCACCACCCGCACGCCGGTGCCCACCTGCAGGCCGGACGGCAGCCGGGTCTGGTCCGAGCTCTGGCTGCCGGCCTGGCGCAGGTTCTGGTACATCAGGTCCTCGAACACCGCGCGGCTCTTCTTGAAGCCGGTCGTGCCGACGTTGGCGAGGTTGTTGGAGATGACGTCGAGCTGTTGCTGCTGCGCGTCCAGGCCGGTGCGCGCGATCGAGAGGGAGCGGAGCATGGAAGGTGTCCTGTCGTTGTGGGGTGGCGCTAGCCGGCGGCCAGCAGCTTGTTGGCGGCCTGGGCGTTCTGGTCGGCCGTCTGCAGCGACTTCATCTGCATGTCGAGCAGGCGCGCGGTGGCGATGAGTTCGACCATCGCTTCCACCGGGTTCACGTTGCTGCCCTCGAGGAAGCCGCTGGCGACGGTGACGGCCGGATCGGCGTCGGCGGCCGGCAGGCCGTCGAGCATGCGGAACAGCCCGTCCTCGCCGCGCACCAGTTCGGCCGGCGCCGGATTGACCAGCTTCAGCCGGCCCACCTCGGTCAGGCCGGTGGCCGCGTTGCCGGCCGGGCGTGCCGTGACCAGGCCGTTGGCCGCGACCGAGATCGCGGCGCCCGGCGGCACCACCAGCGGGCCGCCGTCGCCGACCACCGGCAGGCCCGCCATCGTGGTGACCTGGCCGTCGGCGCCGACCTGCAGGTTGCCGGCGCGGGTGTAGGCCTCGCCGGCCTCGGTCTGCACCACCAGCCAGCCGTCGCCGCGCACGGCCACGTCCAGCGGTCGGCCGGTCTCGCTGAGCGGCCCGGCCCGGAAATCGGCGCGCGGCGTGGTGGCGATCACGAACGCCCGGGTGGGCGATTCCTCGCCCAGCACCGGCACGGCCTGGAAGCTGTTCACCTGGGCCCGGAAGCCGGTGGTCGCCACGTTCGCCATGTTGTTGGCGACCGCGGCATGCTGGTCCATCGCCTGCTTGGCGCCGCTCATGGCCACGTAGAGCATGCGATCCATGTCTGTGCCCGCCGGTCGGTCAGCGCAGGTTGACCAGGGTCTGCATCACCTGGTCCTGCGTCTTGAGGGTCTGGGCGTTGGCCTGGTAGCTGCGCTGCGCCGTGATCAGGTTCACCAGCTCGCTGGTCAGGTCGACGTTGGAGGATTCCAGCGCGCCGGCCGTGAGCGAGCCGAGCGTCGTGCCTTCGCCCGGTTCGCCGGTCAGCGGCTGCCCGGAGGCGCCGGTTTCGGCGAACTCGTTGTTGCCGGTGGGCTCCAGTCCGTTCGGATTGGCGAACGAGCTGAGCACCACGCGCCCGAGCAGCTTGCTCTGGTCGTTGGAGTACTTGCCGGTGACCAGGCCGTCGCGGCCGACCTCGAACGAGGTCAGGTTGCCCGAGGTGTAGCCGTCCTGCGTCAAGCGCTGCACGGCGCTGGTGTTGCCGAACTGGGTGCTGCCGGCCAGGGTGACGGTGACCGCCGCCGGCGCCGAGCCGTTGGCGTAGTCGCCGGTCAGCGCCAGCGTGTTGGCGCCGGTGATCGCCCCGTTCGCGTCGAAGGTGATGTTCGCGCTGCCGGTCATCGGCGTGCCGTCGGCGGTGGCCTGCACGGTCCAGGCGTTGTCGGCGGTCTTGATGAAGAACAGCGCCAGCTCGTGCGGGTTGCCGAGCGAGTCGAAGACGTTGAGCGCGTTCGAGTAGGTGTAGGTGCTGGAGTCGCCGGCGTCGAAGGCCGCCGGATCGAGCGCCGGGTTGCGCGAGTCGAAGTTGAACTGCGCCGTCACGCCGCTGGTGGCATTGGGGTTCATCGACTGGGTCGGGAACTGCAGCGGCACCGGCGTGCCGCCGGCCAGCGCGCCGGCGGCCGTGACGCCGTAGCCGGTCAGCCGCATGCCGCCGGTGGAGACCACGAAGCCGTCCTTGTCGACGGTGAACTGGCCGTTGCGGGTGTAGCTGACGTTGCCGCCCTGCGGGCTGGCGACGCGGAAGAAGCCGTTGCCGTTGGTGACGGCCAGGTCCAGCGGCCGGTTGGTCAGCTGGATCGAGCCGGCCGCGAAGTTCTGCTCGACGCCGGCGACGGCGACGCCCAGGCCGATGCGCGAGCCGGCGATCACGTCCTTGAACGCCACGCCGCCGCTCTTGAAGCCGACGGTGGACGAGTTCGCGATGTTGTTGCCGATGACGTCCAGCTGGGCGGCCGAGGCGGCCAGGCCGGAGATGCCTTGTGAGAAAGCCATGGTGAATCCTTTTCGTGTTTCGTGGAGGCCGGCGGCGCCGGTTACTGCAGCATGCGCACGTCCGCCAGCGCCGCGCTGCGGCCGCCGGACAGTTGCAGCGTGATCCCCGCCGCGTCCTGGCCGACGCTGCGGACCTGGGCGGCCACCAGCGTCGCGGCGGACACCGGGTTCGCGCCGTTGGCGGCGACGACGTCGACCCGATAGAGGCCGGCCGGCATCGCCTGGCCGGCATCGTTGCGGCCGTCCCAGGCCTGGCTGTGCAGGCCGGCCGGCAGCGAGCCGAGGTCGATGGTGCGCACCGGGTTGCCGGCGGCATCGGTGATCAGCGCCCGCGCCGAGGCCGCCGACGCCGGCAGGTCGATCGCGAACGAGGCGGCCCCGCCGTCGAGGGCGAGCTGGCCGCCCGGCACCACGACCGCGCGGCCCACCAGCGACGCCGCCTGCAGCATCTGCGCCGAACTGCTCTGCGCCAGCAGCGTCTGCAGCGTGGCGTTGGTCTTCTCGATGCCGCTGACGGTGCTCATCTGCGCCAGCTGCGAGGTGAGCTGCGCGTTGTCCATCGGGTTGAGCGGGTCCTGGTTGTTCAGCTGCGTGATCAGCAGCTTCAGGAAGCGCTGTTCGCTGGCGGCGCTCTGCGACGGCGCCGGCGCGGCGGAGGCGGCGGCGGCCGGGTCGGACGGTGACAGGGCGGCGATCGGCATGAGTCTTCTCCCGCAGGCGGCTGGCGCGCCCGCTTGAACAGGTGGCGGCAGGGGGCGGCTTACTGGCCGATGGTGAGCGTCTTGAGCATCAGGCTCTTGGCGGTGTTGACCACCTCGACGTTGGCCTCGTAGCTGCGCGAGGCGGAGATCATGTTGGTCATCTCCTCGACCAGGTTCACGTTGGCCATGGTCACGTAGCCGTCGGCGTTGGCGCGCGGGTTCTTGGGATCGAACACGGTGCGCAGCGGCGAGGCGTCCTCGACCACCTCGGCCACGCGGACCCCGCCGACGCCGCCCGGCGCGTTGCCGGCGTCGAGCTCGAACACGACCTGCCGCGCGCGATAGGGCTGGCCGTCGGCGCCGGCGACGCTGTCGGCGTTGGCCATGTTGCTGGCGGTGACGTTCATGCGCTGGGATTGCGCATTCATGGCGGAGGCCGCCACGCTGAAGATGTTCATGGGCATGGGGCGTTCTCCTATTGCTGCATCGCCGCCAGCAGCGACTTGATCTTGGCGCTGATCACCGTGACGCCGGCCTCGTAGCGCAGCGCGTTGTCGGCGAACTCGACGCGCTCGGCGTTCATTTCCACGGTGTTCCCGTCCAGGCTCGACTGCGACGGCACCCGGTACAGCAGGCCGGCGTCGGTGGCGAAGGTCGAGCCGCCGTGCACGTGGCTGGCGGCGGTGGTCGCCAGGGCGAGGCCATTGCCGGCGCGGCCCTGTTCCAGCGCCCGGCGCAGTTCGCCGCCGAAGTCCAGGTCGCGCGCCTTGTAGTCGGGCGTGTCGGCGTTGGCGATGTTGGCCGCCAGGACTTCCTGGCGGCGCGCGCGCAGGCCGAGCGCCTCCTGGTTGAAGCGCAGCGCGGCGTCGAGCTTGTCCATCATGTGCGTTGCTCCTGGTGCAGATACGGCGGCGGCCAGGCCGGAGCCTGTCCTGATGAGCATCGATTCTGGTGCAGCCGGGCGGCGCGCAATGGGTCGAACAAGGGCGTCTTTCGGGCGCACCTCGCACCTTCGGGACCGGCCCCGCTTCCTAGAATGGGAGCCCGACATCCAGTCCACCCACCCGTGCCGGCCAGCCATCCACCACCGCGGCGCCTTTGCGCCGCTCTCCTGTTGCTGCTGCTCCCCTTCGGCGCGGCCGGCGCCGCCGCGCCGCTGGCCGGCGAGCAGCGCCTGGCGCTCGAACGCTGGCTCGCGGCCCAGGCCGCCGGCGCGCCGGGGCAGGTGACCGTGCGGGTGGACGCGCCGGCGGCGCTGCCGCCGTGCCCCGCGCTCCAGCCCTTCCTGCCCGCGGGCACCCGGGCCTGGGGCCGCGTGACGGTCGGCGTGCGCTGTCCGGGCGAGCGGCCGTGGACCCGCTTCCTGGCCGCGCGCGTGACCGTGGAAGGCGCCTATCTGGTGGCCGCCCGGCCGCTGCCGGCCGGCCAGGCGCTGGTGGCCGAGGACCTGGCGCAACGCTCGGGCGACCTCACCGCGCTGCCCGCCTCCGTGCTGACCGATGCCGGCCAGGCGGCCGGCGCCGTCGCCGTCACCGCGATCGCGGCCGGCGCGCCGCTGCGCGCGGAGCTGGTGCGGCGCCCGCCGGCCGTGCAGCAGGGCCAGCTGGTGCGGCTGCAGGCCGGCGGCGCGGGCTTCCTGGTCAGCACCCAGGCGCGGGCGCTCGTCACGGCGCCGGCCGGCGCCACCCTCCAGGTCAAGACCCTCGACGGCCGGCTGCTGAGCGGCATCGCCGGCGCGGACGGGACCGTCACCCTGCCCTGACGCCTTTTTCCGTGGAAACCGGCGCCTTGGCCCTAATGTTCTGCCCGAACCTGCCGATATATCGGTAGTCGCCTGGGAAACCACCTTGAAAATCGATCCAACCACCGGCTCCGCCACGCCGCTGCGGCTTCCGACCCGGTCGCGCGCCGGCGCGCCCCCTGCCCCCGCGCCCGCCGCCGGCACCGCCGCCGGCACCGCCGGCGGCACCGCCGGCGCCGGCAACGTCCGCGCCTTTCCCGAACCGGCCGACGGCGCCTTCGACGCCGCCAAGGTGGCGGCGATCCGCGAGGAGATCCGCGCCGGCCGCTACCGGGTCGATCCCGAACGGATCGCCGACGGGATGCTGGCCAGCCTGCGCGAGCTGCTGCCGGAGCAGCGGGGATGAGCCCGCTGCTGGGCCATGTGCTGGCCGAGAGCGCCTGCCTGCAGTCGTACATCGCCGCGCTGGAAGCCGAGGACCAGGCCCTGCTGCAGGGACGCATCGACGACCTGCCCGCGATCGCCGAACGCAAGACCGGCATCCTGTCGCGCATCGCCGCGCTGGACCAGGAGCGCGAGGCGGCGCAGGCCGCCCTCGGCCTGCCGGCCGGCCGCGCCGGCGCCGAACGGGCCGCGCAGGCCAGCGAGCCGCTGGCCCGGGCCTGGACGGCGCTGCTGGCGCACGCCCATCGCGCGCGTGAACTCAATCGGCGCGTGGCGGCCAAGGTCTACACCCACCTGGACTTCACGCGCAACGCGCTGCTGTTCCTGCAGTCGCGCGGGCAGCCCCTGTACGGCCGCGACGGCACGCGCAGCGCGCCGGCCCGCGGCTCGAGCCTCGCCCTCGGGTAAACCAGGGCTTACCCGGTTGGAGCCGGCGGCCACTTGCCGCACAGTTCCGTGCCCCCACTCGCGCCGACCACCATGCAGTTCACCCTCGACCCCGAACACATCCGCCGCCAGATCACGCTGCGCCGCGCAGCGACCGACATCAAGCTGCCGATGCACGAGCGGCTGAAGGTGCACTTCATCACCCGGCGCGCCGAGCTGCTGTCCAACTTCAGCCTCACCGCGGGCGCCTGGATGATGCTGCTGCACGGGTGCAGCGCCGAAGGGCGCGACCAGGCCGAATTCGAAGCGCTCAAGCGCGACGTGGTCGAATTCAAGGAGTGGGCCGAGGAGGGCTTGCAGGCGCTGCAGCGCATGGGCCTGCAGGAAGTCATCGCCCAGGGCGAGCAGCACATGCCCGACGATCCGCAATTGGTCGCCGCCATGCGCAAGATGCTGGGCATCCCCAATCCCAAGGATCCGCGCGACCCCACCCGCGCGTAGCCAGCCCGCCGCTGGCCGGCGGCCCCGGCGCGCGCCCCCGCGCCCCCCTCCGAAGCCTGCGCGCCGGCCGCCGCGCGCCGGCCAGCCCGCGCCCGCGCCCCGTCCCCGCCGCCTGCCTCACCCGCTTACCGAGATTTGCGTAGGCAGGCACCGACTACGACCTAACTCGCCGGCGTCGCCGGCCCGCCCAATCACCGAAGCACTTTCGGTGAACCACGAGGCGGACCATGATCGACGCGAACGGCAGCGGGGCCCAGGAGGGCGCGGCCCCAGGCGCGGCGCCGGCAGGCGGCGGCGACGCCATGCCCTTGCCCTGGGCCGGCGCGTTCGGCGATGGGTACGGCTTCGTCGGCGCGGCGCCGCCGCCTTCGGCCGCGTCGGTCGCCGCCTTGCTGACGGGCACCAGGTGGACCGGCATCGCGCCGGACAGCGGCCGCACCACCGTCACCTACTCGTTCGACACCGCCGATTCGCAGTTCACGTATTCGGGCGCGGACTGGAGCAGTTCGTTCCAGGGCACGCTGCAGCCGTTCTCGGCGGCGGACCGCGAGCTCACGCGGCAGGTGCTGGACAGCATCGAGGCGGTGGCCAACGTGCGCTTCGTCGAAGTGCCGGACGACGGCCAGCAGGTCGGCGTGGTGCGCTACGGCTACAGCGCGCTGGTGAGCAGCATGGAGTACGCGGGCTACGCCTTCTTCCCCTCGCCGGACCCCTCGGCCGGCGACGTGTGGATCGGCGCCAGCTACGCCGCCGCGGCCTGGGACTTCTTCCGCCCGAACGTGCTGCTGCACGAAACCCTGCACGCCCTGGGGCTGGCCGACACGGCCGGCTCCGGCCTGACGGTGCAGGAGAACATCATTCCCAACACCGTCATGAGCTATTCGCCGGTGGCGGGCGCCCCGCGCGGCTACATGGCGGCCTATCCGCGCGAGCCGATGCCGCTGGACGTCGCCGCGCTGCAGTGGCTGTACGGCGCGCCGGCCACCAACGCCGGCGACACCAGGTACGACCTGGCGCAAGCCGGCTACAGGACCAACTTCAGGACCATCTGGGACAGCGCCGGCACCGACGTGCTGGACGCCAGCGGCGTGCGCACCAGCGTGTCGCTGGACCTCAATGACGGTGCGCGCAGCAAGGTCGGCGTCTCGATCGGCGTGCAGGGCAACTTCGGCGGCACCAACGTCCAGAACAGCGCCTACACCGCGACCCTCGCGATCGCCGCCGGCGCCCTGATCGAGGACGCGATCGGCTCGCCCTACGCCGACCTGATCGTCGGCAACGCGGCGCCCAACCGGCTGACCGGCGGCGCCGGCAACGACACCTTGCGCGGCGGCGCCGGCGACGACGTGCTGGCCGGCCAGGCCGGCAGCGACCAGCTCGACGGCGGCCTTGGCGAGGACGTCGCCGTGTACGACGGCCTGCGGGCCGGCTACACGATCACCCGCGCCGGCGACGGCTATGCCGTCAGGGACCAGCAGGGCGCCGTCGACACGCTGCTGGGGATCGAGCGGGTGGCGTTCGCCGATGCCTGGGTGGCACTGGACCTCGACGACCACGCCGGCGAGGCGGCCCGGCTGGTGGGCGCGGTGCTGGGCCCGGCGGCGGTGCGCCAGCGGCCCTATGTCGCCGTGGGGATCAGTCTGCTGGACGACGGCATGAGCGTCGCCCAGGTGGCGCAGTACGCGCTCGACTACCGGCTCGGCCCGCAGGCCAGCCACCAAGCCGTGGCCCAGCTGCTCTATGCCAACCTGCACGGCGGCGCCGTGGATGCGACGGCCATCGGGCAGTACGTGAGCTGGCTGGAACAGGGCCTGTATTCGCAGGCCGGGCTGGTGCAGCTGGCGGCCCACTCGCCGCAGAACGGCGCCAACATCGACCTGGTGGGCCTGGCCGCGGGCGGGCTCGACTACGCGGCCTGACGGCGCGCCGGGCCCGGCGCCGGCTACTGCAGCTGCTCGAGCGCCAGGGTGTCGGTCCTGGACATGCCGAAGTACTTGCGGATGCGGGTCCACGCGTAGGGCCCGAGGCCGCGCTCGACCCGCCGCACCACGCCGCTGGCGGCCAGCGCGCGCAGCGCGCCGACGCTCTCGACGCCGGACCGTTCCAGCGCCAGCGCCACGCTGCCGAGCCAGGGCTGCAGTTCCAGCACGCCGGCGTCGTCGCCCGGATGCGCCAGGTCCTCGACCCGCACCAGGCCGCTGCGCCACAGCTGCAGCCCGCTGGGGCCGCAGCGCAGGGCCAGGCCGTGCGACTGCAGCACCCGGTAGACCTCGGTGCGGCGGCGCAGGCTCAGCATGCGCTCGAAGTCGCGCGGCGCCAGATCGCGCAGCGCCCCGACCGTCGTGATGTCGCGCAGCAGCAGCTTCTTCACCGTTTGCGGGCGCAGGCCGACGTCCGCCAGGTGGGTGGCGTCGTCGATCACCCGCGCCGGCAGCCGGCGCTCGGACGCCCGCTGCGGCTGCGGCCGCGCGATGGCCGCCGCCGGCGGCCGGAAATCGAGGCCGGCGGCCTGCAGCAGCGACCGCACCTTGACCACCGTGGTGGCGCCGACGTTCACCACCCGCGACAACTCCTGTTCCGAGAGCTCGGCGAAGTCCTCCAGCGCGAAGATGTTCATGCCGGTGAGCTGCACCACGGCCGAAGGCCGCAGGCCCAGCTGCCGGATGTCGGTGGTGGCGTTCGGCGCCGGCTGCGGGGCCGGCCGCTCGCGCGGGGTCCAGACGAAGGCGTCGGGCGCGCGCGCCTCGGCCGCCGCCTCGGCCGCAATCCGCTGTTCCTCGAGCCAGTTCCTGAAAGCGCGCAGGCAGTGCTGCAGCTGCCCGTCCGGGATGGCGCGGAAGTCCGCCACCGTCCGCAATGTCTGTGTTCCCTCGTTCATCTTTTCTTGGCTGCCGTGCAGGCGCGCATCGGATGAAGCGTGCCGCGGCTGGTGCTGTCCGATGGTAGGGGCGGCCCGCCGAGCTGAAACCGCGGATCAAGGCCGCCTTTGGGCGGTATTTCGCCGGCGCGGCGGCCGCGGCATCGCCGCATTCGGCGCCAGCGCCCGCCCAGCAGCAGGCGCAGCCCGCGGCCGCACTGGATAAGATCGGCGCTCGCGGTGCGGATGCCGTCCGGCCGCGGCCAACGAGAAGGAAGGTGGAGCATGCGCAATTCGTCGCTCGTCCAGCGCCTGCGCGCGCCGGTGTTCGGCGCCCTGCTGGCAGGGGCCGTCCTGGCCGTGCAGCCGGTCCATGCCGCGGCGCCGGCCGGCATCGACTGGCAGCCCGCCGCGTCGGCCGCCGAAGTCGACCGGGCGTTCGCGCTGGCGCGCCAGTCGGGCCGGCCGGTGTTCCTCTACTGGGGCGCCGTGTGGTGCCCGCCGTGCAACCAGGTCAAGGCCACCTTGTTCGCGCGGCCCGACTTCATCGAGCGGTCGCGGGCCTTCGTGCCGGTCTACGTGGACGGCGACAAGCCCGGGGCGCAGAAGGTCGCCGCCCGGTTCAAGGTGACCGGCTATCCGACCATGATCCTGTTCCGGCCGGACGGCGCCGAGATCACGCGGCTGCCGGGCGAGGTCGATCCCGAGCGCTACCTGCTGACATTGACCGCCGGCCTGAACGCGCAGACCCCGGTCAAGGAGCTGCTGCAGCGGGCGCTGGCGCGGCAGGCCCTGTCGGCCGAGCAATGGCGGCTGCTGGCCTTCTATTCCTGGGACACCGACGCCCAGCAGGTGCTGGCGGCGGCCGAGCTGCCGGGCCAGCTCGCGGCGCTGGCGGCCGCGGTCCCGGCCGAGCTGCCGCAGGTGCGCGACCGGCTGGCGCTCAAGTCGCTGGTCGCCAGCGCCACCGCGGAGCCGCCCGCCCCGGGCCTGCCGGTCGAAGCCGGCCGGCAGCTGCTCGATCGCCTGCTCGCCCAGCCCGAGTCGATGCGGCAGCTGGCCGACCTGCTGGTCGGCGCCGCCGAGCCGCTGGTCAAGCACGTGGCCGCCACGCCCCAGGCCCGCGCCGAACTGGCCGGCCGCTGGGACGCGGCGCTGGCGCGGCTGGCGCAGCAGCCGGGGCGCTCGCGGCCCGAACAGGTGGACCTGCTGGACGCGCGGGTGGCGCTGTGGAAGCTGGCCGCCCCGGCGGCCCCGCTGGCGCCGGCGCAGCGCCAGGAAGTGCTGCGCGAGGTCGCCCGCCTCGCGGCCGCCACCACCGACAAGTACGAGCGCCAGGCGGTGATCCCGAACGCGGCGCACGTGCTGGCCTCGGCCGGGCTGCTCGACGAATCCGACGAACTGCTGAAGTTCGAGCTGCCGCACGCCGTGGCGCCCTACTACCACATGCTCGGCCTGGCGGGCAACGCCAAGAAGCGCAACGACGCCAAGGCCGCGCTCGACTGGTACGAACGCGCCTGGCGCGCTTCGCAGGGGCCGGCCACGCGCATCCAGTGGGGCACCGGCTTCGTCAACCAGCTGCTCGAGCTCGCGCCCGACGACGTGCCGCGCGTGGCCGGGGCCGCCGGCGCCGTGGTCGGCCAGCTCGGGGCCCGCAGCGAAACCTTCTACGAGCGCAACCAGCGCTCGCTGCAGCGGATGGCGCAGCGGCTGGCGAAGTGGCAGGGCAGCGACCCGGCGCGCGCCGGCGCCGTGGCCAGGATCAGGCGGCAGCTGGCGGTCACCTGCGCCCGGCTGCCGCAGGGCGATCCGGGCCGCGCCAACTGCGAATCGGTGTTCGCCAAGGGCTGATCGAGCGGCCACGACACCGGCGGCCCCGGCCGGCGGCACGCGTTTCGATTGCCGCCGCCACCACCCCAGACACAGGAAGGACCATGGACACTCCGACTTACCCCGCGCGCGCCGGTACCTTGCGCGCCATGCTGCAGCGGGGCGACTTCGTCGTCGCGCCGGGCGTCTTCGAGATGCTGGGCGCCAAGATCGCCGACCGCATGAACTTCCAGGCGCTGTACATGACCGGCTACGGGATCGCCGGGTCGCACCTGGGCCAGCCCGACGCCGGCCTGGCCGGCTACACCGACATGCAGCAGCGCGCGCGCACGATCGCGCACGGCACCAGCAAGCCGCTGATCGCCGACGCCGACACCGGCTTCGGCGGCCTGATCAACATCCGCCATACGGTGCGCGGATACGAGGAGGCCGGGGTGCAGGCGATCCAGCTGGAGGACCAGGAGTCGCCCAAGAAGTGCGGCCACACGCCCGACCGGCGGGTGGTGCCGCTGGAGGACGCCGTGCGCCGCATCGAGGTGGCGGTGGCGGCGCGCCGCAGCGACGACTTCCTGGTGATCGCGCGCACCGACGCGCGCACCGGGCTGGGCCTGGACGAGGCGATCCGGCGCGCACTGGCCTTCGCGCAGGCCGGCGCCGACATCGTCTTCGTCGAGTCGCCCGAAAGCGAAGACGAGTTCGCGCGGGTCGGCCAGGCGCTGGCGGGCCGCGGCGCGTGGCTGATCGCGAACATGGTGCCGACCGGCCGCTCGCCGGAGCTGTCGGCGGCGCGGCTGCGGGAACTGGGCTTCGCGCTGGCGATCTGGCCCGCCGTGCTGATGCAGTCGGCCTGTGCCGCGATGGAGAACGCGCTGTCCTACCTGGCCCGCCACGGCACCACGGCCGGCAGCCCGGTGCCGTCCTGGCCGATGCAGCAGCTGCACCAGCTGGTGGGCTTCGACGAGGTGTGGGCGTTCGAGCAGCGCTGGGCCCGGTAGCCCGGCGGCTGGCCGAGCGGCGCGCCGGAGCGCGCGCCGTGCATACACTGGCGGCTTCACGAAGGAGTCACGACATGCTGGAACTCGGGCTGAAGGACAAGGTGGCGATCATCACCGGCGGCAGCGACGGCCTGGGCCGGGCCGGCGCGCAGCGGCTGGCCGCCGAGGGCGCCAAGGTGGCGATCGCCGCCCGCCGCGCCGATCACCTGGAGCACGCGGCCGAGGACATCCGCGCCGCCACCGGCGGCGACGTGCTGGCGGTGCCGACCGACGTCACCCAGGCCGACCAGTGCGAACGGCTGGTGCAGGCGGTGCTCAAGCGCTGGGGCCGGGTGGACATCCTGTTGAACAACGCCGGCACCTCGGCGGCCGCCGCCTTCGCCGACGTCAGCGACGAGGCCTGGCAGGCCGACTGGGAGCTGAAAGTGATGGGCGCCGTGCGGATGTGCCGGCTGGTCATTCCGCCGATGCGGCGCCAGCGCGACGGCCGCATCGTCAACATCACCACCGTCAGCGGCAAGGCGCCCAAGGGCAAGGGCGTGCCGACCTCGGTCAGCCGCGCCGCCGGCATCAACCTGACCAAGTCGCTGGCCAACGAATACGCGGCCGACAACGTCCGGGTCAACACGATCTGCATCGGCCTGGTGCGCAGCGCCCAGATCGACCGCATGGCGCAGGGCGGGGACCTGGAGGCGCACTACGCGCGGCTGGCGCGCGAGCGGGTCCCGCTCGGCCGCGTCGCCCAGGCCGCCGAATTCGCCGACCTGTTCGCGTTCCTGGTGTCGGACCGCGCGAGCTACATCACCGGGACGGCGATCAATTTCGACGGGGGCGGCGGAGCGACGGTGTAGCGGTGGCGCTGGCCGAGGGTCGAGGCGCTCGCCGGTTCTCTGGAACGCAGAGGGCGCAGAGGACGCGCGGAGAACGCAGAGGGCCATCCTTCATTTGGATTTCTGTGCGCCCGCTGCGAAATCTTTGCGACCTCTGCGGTCAAAACCTGCCACGCGCGCACCTCCGCCCGTCGGAGACAGTTCACTCCGCCTGGGCGCCCGAGGCCTTCACGACGGCCTTCCACTTCTCGTACTCGGCCTGGGTGAACTTGCCGAACTGCTCCGGCGTGCCGCCGACCGGGTCCGCGCCTTCGCGCACCAGCTGCTGCTCCAGCGTCGGCAGCGCCTCGTTGACGGCCTTGTTGATGGTCATGATGACCGACTGGGGCGTGCCCTTGGGCGCGAAGAAGCCGAACCACGAACCGGCCTCGAAGCCGGGGAAGCCCTTGGCGGCGACGGTCGGCACGCCGGGCAGCGAGCGCGACGGCTTGGCGCTGGACACGGCCAGCGCGCGCACCTTGCCGGCCTTGATGTGCTGGATCACGGACGGGATGGTGGCGAACATGAACTGCAGGCGCCCGGCCAGCAGGTCGGTCAGCGCACTGGCGCCCTTGTACGGCACGTGCAGCGCCTCGGCGCCGACGCGCTGGGTCAGCATGTAGCTGGACAGGTGGGCCGAGGTGCCGACCCCGGTGGAGCCGTAATTGAGCTTGCCCGGATTGGCCTTCAGGTAGGCCACGAACTCCTCGAAGGTCTTGGCCGGCACCGAGGGATGGACCACCAGGACGTTGGGCACGTCGGCGACCTGCACGATCGGCACCAGGTCCTTCAGCGGGTCGTACGGCAGGCTCTTGTACAGCGTCTGGTTGATCGCGATCGGGCCGACCGAATCGATGATCAGCGTGTAGCCGTCCGGGGCCGAGCGCACCACGAACTCGGTGCCCAGGTTGCCGCCGGCGCCGGGCTTGTTGTCGACGATGAACGGCTGCTTGAGCTTGTCCTGCAGCTGCTGGCCGACCGCGCGCGCCAGGATGTCGGTGGTGCCGCCGGCGGTGAAGGCGACGACGATCTTCACCGGCTTGTCGGGATAGCCGGCGGCCTGCGCCTGCGGCCCGGCGACCGCCGCCAGCGTGGCGGCGGCGGCGACCAGGAACTTCTTTCTGGTCAGGGCAAAGTCGGTCATGGGAATCTCCTCTTGGTGGTTGGTATCGGTCAGAGCGCCTGCAGCCGCAGCGCCGCCAGTTCGTGGCGGTCGATGTGCCAGAGCTGCTGGAGCAGCGTGCGCGCCGGCGCATCGCCGATCACCGGCGAGGCCAGCTCCAGGAACTTGTCGTCGAGGTCGGCGTCGGTGAGCGGCGCTTCCGGATCGCCCTTGCGGCAGGGGGCGAACTGCGAGACCACCTGGCCGTTGCGCAGGGTCAGCGTCACCCGCGCGGCGCGCACGTTCGGGAATTTCGCCGTGAGCTCGCCGTCGGCGTTGAGCCTGGTCCTGGCCATCAGCGCGCGGATCGCCGGATCGGCCAGGCGCTGCGGCTCGAACGCGTTCAGGCGCACGGCGCCGTACAGCAGGCCGTGGGCGACCACGTAGGGCAGGCTGAACTTCGCCTCGAACGCCGTGCGCGGCTCGAAATTGCCGGTGACGTCCAGCGCGGTCTTGTAGGTGTCGACCTGGATCGACTCGATCTGCTGCGGGTCCACGCCCTGCTCGCGCAGCGCCAGCATCGCGTCGATCGCGGCGAAGGTGTGGCCGCAGCAGCCGTGGTTCTTCTGCGTGATCGCGGTGATGTTGTAGCGCGTGCCCAGGCCGTCGGTGGCGCGCTCCCACTTGGGGTCGTCGGACAGCGCGGCGCCGAAGCCGGCGGCGCCTTCCAGGATGTCGAGCGCGCCGGTGATGCCGGCGGCCGCGCCGACGCCGGCCGTCACGCCGACCCAGGCCGCGTGGCCCGCATGCAGCGCCTTGGTCATGGCGTCGGAGCGAAACGCCTGCTGCAGGCCGGAGGCGAACGAGGCCGCCGTGGCCAGCGCATGGCGCAGCACGTCCGCATCGCCCGGGCCGGTGAGCGCCGCCGTCGCCGCCGCGCTGCCGAAGCAGCCGACGGTGCCGGTGGTGTGGAAGAACTTGTAGTGCGACGGCTGCACCGCCGCGCCGATGCGGGTGGAGATCTCGTAGCCGACCGTGATCGCCTTCAGCAGGTCGGCGCCGCTGGCGCCGCGGTCCTCGGCCACCGCCAGCGCCGCCGAGATGGTGGGGCAGCCGGGGTGGTAGACGGCGTCGCGGAAGATGTCGTCGAACTCCACCGCATGCGAGATGCTGCCGTTGATCCACGCCGCCGTGGCCGGGAACGCGGTGGTGCGCTGGCCGGGCAGGCTGGAGCGGCCGTGGCCCAGCTCCGCCGCGTGCGCCTTCATCAGCTGGACGCCGGGCGCCACCGGGATGCCGGGGAACAGCGCCGAGAACCAGTCGATCAGCGCCCGCTTGGCGTGGTGCGCCACCTGCTCGGGCAGCGCGCGCGCCGCTTCGGCCTGCGCGTACCGGGCGAATTCGTCGAGGATCATGATGCACTCCAGCGGCCGGCGGCAGCGCGCCGGCCTTGCGTTTGTTTCAGTAGGCGACGGTGATGAGCCGTTCCTCGGTCATCTCGCGGATGGCGTAGGCCGGACCTTCCCAGCCGAAGCCACTGTCCTTCACGCCGCCGAACGGCATCGCATCGACCCGGGCGCTCGACGCCTCGTTGATGTGGACGCCGCCGAAGCGCAGCTGCCGCGCCGCCGTGAAGGCGGTGTGCAGGTTGCTCGTGAACAGCCCCACCGCCAGCCCGAACGCCGTGTCGTTGGCCTTGGCGACGGCCTCGTCGATGCCGTCGACTTCGACGATCGACACCACCGGCGCGAAGATTTCCTCGCACACGACCTTCATCTCGTCGCGCACGCTGGTCAGCACCGTGGGCTGCATCACCGTGCCTTCGCGCTTGCCGCCGGTGAGCAGCCGCGCGCCGGCGGCGACGGCGGCGTCGACCCAGCCTTGCGCGCGCTCGGCGTGCTGCAGGCTGATCATCGGGCCGATGACGGTGGCCGGATCGGCCGGGTCGCCGGCCTTCATCTTGCGCGCCGCCTCGACCATCCGCGGCACGAACTCGCCGGCGATGCGGCGGTCGACGTACAGGCGCTGCACCGAGGTGCAGACCTGGCCGGCCTTGCGCAGGCCGGCGCTGAGGATCTTGGGGATCGCCAGGTCGAGGTTCGCGTCGTGGCAGACGATGGTGCTGGCGATGCTGCCGAGTTCGAGCTGGGTGCGGCGCAGGCCCGCCGCCGCCTGGATCTGCCGGCCGACGCGGGTGCTGCCGGTGAAGGCGTAGAAGGCGAGGCGCTGGTCGGCCAGCAGCTGCGGGCCGACCACCGCGCCGGCGCCGTGCACCAGCGCCAGCAGGTCGGCGGGCAGGCCGGCATCGAGCAGCGCCCGGCACAGTTCCACCGCCGTCAGCGGCGTGAACTCCGAGGGCTTGAGCACCACGGCGTTGCCGCCGGCCAGCGCCGGGCCGACCTTGTGGCAGACCACGTTCAGCGGCGAATTGAAGGGCGTGATCGCGCAGACCACGCCGCGCGGCGCGCGGATCGTGAAGCCGAAGCGGTCCTTCACGCCGTCGCCGGCCTGCAGCGGCGCCATGTCGCCGTTCAGGCGCTTGGCCTCCTCGGCGCACAGCTCCAGGGTCTGCACGCAGCGGCGCACCTCGTTGTCGCCGTCGGCGCGGGTGAAGCCGGCCTCATGGCGCATCAGCTCGATCAGCGGCTCGGTCCGGCTCGCCAGCACGCGCGCCGCCTGCGCCAGGATCTGGTAGCGCTGGTAGGGGCTGAGCGTCGAGCGCCGCTGGCCCTCGATCGCGCCGCTGACGGCGGCCGTGACCTGCTCGCCGGAGGCCGCCGCCATCGCGCCGTAGACGCTGCCGTCGTACTTGTCCTTCAGCGCTTCGCTCGTGGCGCCGTCGGTCCAGCGGCCGCCGATCAGCAGCTGGCCGTTCATGCCCGGCTGCTCCCGCCCAGCATCGCTTCCATGAACCGGGTGCGGATCTTGTTGGCGTCGCGCTCGGTCACCCCGGCCGGCGGCTGGTTGTCGGTGCGCGCGCAGATGAACAGCGGCCCCTCGCCCCGCAGCGCGAGGTCGACCAGCGCCTCGAAGTGCGCCTCGTCGCTGGCCCAGGTGCTGCGCTCCAGGCCGGCGCCGCGGGCGATGGCGACCAGATCCACGTGATCGGAGGTCAGCGTCGGCTGGCCGCCGGTGATCTGGTAGGCGCCGTTGTCCCACACGATCACGGCCAGGTTCTTCGGCGCCACCGCCGCGATGGTGCCCAGCGCGCCCAGCTGCATCAGCAGCGAGCCGTCGCCTTCCAGCGCGAACACCTGGCGCTGCGGCTGCGCCATCGCCACGCCCAGCGCGATCGGCGCGGCCAGGCCCATGCTGCCCAGCATGTAGAAGTTCTGCGGCCGCTGGCCGGCGGCCCACAGGTCGAAATGGGTGTGGCCGATGCCGCCGACCACCGCCTCGTCCCGCTTCAGCCTGGCCACCAGGCGGCGCGTGAGGTCGGAACGGTTCATCACCTTGGCGTCGCCGCGGCGGGCCGTCTTCAGAATGCTCTCTTGCATGGCGCTCCCTCAGTAGCTCTTCTTGCCGCGGCTGGTCAGCAGCGGCGACAGCAGGATGGCGGCGGCGGCCTGGGTCGTGAACGCCTGCTTGATCATGCGATCGGTGACGAACTCGACGTCGTCCGGGCGTTCGACCGAGTAGTGCTCGATGTTGAGCGTGTTCAGGATCGGGCGCATGGTGCGGCACACGATCGCCTGCCCCAGCTGGTGGTCGCCGATGGTGCCGCGCTCGGAAATCATCATCACCAGCGGGATCTGGCAGGGCACCGTCAGCGACGCCAGCACGTTGGCCAGGGTCGCGAAACCGCTGGTCTGCATCAGCACGATGCCGCGCATGCCGGCCATGTAGGCGCCGGTGACGATGCCCACGGCCTCTTCCTCGCGGGCCGGGCTGATGACGGTGAAGTAGTCGTCGGCGGCGAGCCGCTTGATCAGCGGCGCCAGCACCTTGTCGGGCACGTAGGCGATCAGCCGGACCTGGTTGGACTTCAGTACGCGGACGACGGTTTCGTCCCAGGATTCGCCGGGCTTGCCGGCAATCTCTTCAGCCATGTGCACTACTCCTGTTGCTGGGCCCCCCGATGGGCGGGGCGCGAGCGCCCGCCGGCGGCGGGGCGACCGGTCATCGATTCTAGGATCGCCCTCCCCGGCCGGCCATCACGAACCGTGATGGGCCCCACAGGCCGGCGCGAGAAATGACGATAGCTCATGGCTCGGCGCGCAACGCGAAGCGCTGCGGGCGCCGGCGCGGGCCGACAATCGCGCCAGCCTCCTCCAGGAACCCCCATGGATTTCAACCTCAGCGAAGAACACGCGAGCTTTGCCGAATCGGTGCGCCGCTTCGCCCACGACAAGCTGGCCGCCGGCGCGCTGGCGCGCGCCCACTCGCCCGGCTACCCGTCCGACGTCGCGCGCCTGCTCGCCCGGCAGGGGCTGCTGGGCATCGCTTTCGCCGAGGAGGACGGCGGCCAGGGCGGCTCGCTGATGCACGCCGTGCTGGCGATCCAGGAAGTGGCGCTGGTCTGCCCCAAGAGCGCCGACATCGTCCAGGCCGGCAACTTCGGCCCGATCCGCACCTTCGTCGAATACGCGACGCCCGCGCAGAAGCAGCGCTGGCTGCCGGGGCTGCTCTCGGGCGAGCAGCTGATCGCGCTCGGCATGAGCGAACCCGAGGCCGGCTCCGCCGTCACCGAGCTCCGGACCAGCGCCCGGCTCGAAGGCGACCAGGTGGTGATCGACGGCAGCAAGGTGTTCTCCACCCACAGCCCGCACGCCTCGCTGTTCCTCGTCTACGTGCGCTTCGGCCCGGGCGTCGACGGCATCGGCTCGGTGCTGGTCGAGCGTGGCGCCCCCGGCTTTTCGATCGGCGAGCCGTCCGCCTTCATGAGCGGCGAGGAGTGGTGCCAGCTGTATTTCGAGAACTGCCGCATCCCCGCCGCCAACGTGCTGCTGGGGCAGGGCGGCTTCAAGAAGCAGATCGCCGGCTTCAACGTCGAACGCCTGGGCAACGCCTCGCGCTCGCTGGCCCTCGGCCGGCACGCCTACAACCTGGCCCGCGAGCACGTCCTGATCCGCAAGCAGTTCGGCCGCGCCCTGTGCGAGTTCCAGGGCATCCAGTGGAAGTTCGCCGAGATGGCGCTGAAGCTGGAGAGCGCGCAGCTGCTGCTGTACAAGGCCGTGATGGAAGGCGAGCACGGGCTGCCGAGCGCCCACGCCACCGCGATGGCCAAGCTGGCCTGCAACCAGGCCGGCTGGGAGGTCGCCAACGAGGCGCTGCAGGCGATGGGCGCCATGGGCTACAGTCGCGAATCCCTGGTCGAGTACTGCGTGCGGCGCACCCGCGGCTGGATGATCGCCGGCGGCTCGATCGAGATGCTGAAGAACCGCATTGCCGAAGGCGTGTTCGAGCGCAGCTTCCCGCAGCGGCCGCCCAAGGCCGCCTGAAACAACATCAAATCACAGGAGACACCATGGACCACACCAGGAGACAGACGATTGCCGGCGCCGCCGCGCTGATGCTCACCGGCCTGGCGCCGCTGGCGCGCGCGCAGGGCAGCGCCGACTACCCCAGCGGACCGGTCAGGATCGTGGTCGGCTTTTCCGCCGGCGGACCGACCGACCTGGCCGCGCGCTTGATCGCCGCCAAGCTGCAGACGGCGTTCGGGCAGACCTTCATCGTCGAGAACAAGCCGGGCGCGGGCTCCAACCTGGCCTCCGAGATCGTCGCCAACGCGGCGCCGGACGGCGCCACGCTGCTGATGGCCGCGGCGCCGCTGGCGATCAACAACCACCTGTACAAGACCCTCAAGTGGGACGTGCTGAAAAGCTTCGAGCCGATCAGCCAGGTGATGTCGGCGCCCTGCATCCTGGCGGTGCGGCCCGAGTCGTACAAGACGATGGCCGAACTGCTGGCCGATGCCAGGAAGCAGCCGGGCAAGCTGAGCTTCTCGTCCTCGGGCGCGGGCGGCTCCCAGCACCTGGCCGGCGAACTGCTGCAGCAGAAGGCCGGCATCAAGCTGATCCACGTGCCGTACAAGGGCGCTTCGCCGGCGCTCAACGACCTGCTCGGCGGCCAGATCGCGATGGGCTTCATGACCTCGCTGTCCTCGGTGCCCTACTTCAAGTCCGGCAAGCTGCGCGCCCTGGCCGTCGCCGCGCCGCAGCGGCTGCCGCAGCTGCCGGACGTGCCGACGATGGCCGAGGCCGGCCTGCCGGGCGTGGAGATCAACTCGTGGAGCGGGCTGCTGGCCCCGGCGCGCACGCCGCCGGAGATCGTCGCCAAGCTGCAGCGCGAAGTGGCCAAGGCCCTGGCCTCGCCGGACGTCAGGGACAAGCTGGTGTCGCAGGGCGCCGTCGTCGTGGGCGGCAGCGCCGCCGAATTCGCGCGCTACCTGGCGCGCGAACACGAGGAATACGGCAAGCTGATCCGATCGATCAACCTCAGCCTGGATTGAGCGGCCGACCCGTGGTGCGAAGCGAAGCGCAGGCGCGCGCGCTGATCGCGCAGCTGCAGGCGGCGACCGACGTCGTCGACACCGGGTTCGAGGAGGCGCGCATCCGCTGGCGCCGCATCGGCAGCGGGCGGCCGCTGGTGCTGCTGCACGGCGGCAACGGCAGCTGGCTGCACTGGGTGCGCAACATCGAGGCGCTGGCGGCCGCGCACGAGCTGTGGCTGCCCGACCTGCCCGGTTGCGGCGAGTCGGACGCGCTGGCGCCGCCGGCCAGCCTGGAGCGGCTGGTGCGCGCGCTCGGCGCCGGCCTCGACGTGCTGCTCGGCGCCGGCCGCGAGATCGACCTGGCCGCGTTCTCCTTCGGCTCGGTGCTCGCCTCCAACCTCGCCGTGGCGCGCGGCCGGGTCCGGCGCCTCGCGCTGCTGGGCGCCACCGGCCACGGCTTTGCGCGCACCCCGCTCAGCCTGCGCAACTGGCGCACCTTGCCGCCCGAGGCGCAGGACGAGGCGCATCGCCACAACCTGGCCACGCTGATGCTGCACGAGCCGGCCGCGATCGACGCGCTGGCGCTCGTGATGCATCGCAGCGCAAGCGAGCGCACGCGGCTGCGCAGCAAGCAGCTGTCGCACACCGGCGCGACGCGGCAGGCCCTGGACCGGCTGGCCCTGCCGATGCTGCTGGTGTGGGGCGAGCACGATCCGACCGCCGGCGGCGCCGAGGTCGCGCGCGCGCTGGCCGCCGGCCATCCCGAGCGGCAGTGGCTGGTCGTGCCCGGGGCGGGCCACTGGGTGCAGTACGAACGCGCCGCCGAGATCAACCCGCTGCTGGCGCGCTGGTTCGCGTAGGGCCCGGGCCGGGCTTTCAGTCCTGCAGCGGCGGCAGCTGCTGCACGGTTTCCAGCAGCCAGTCGCGAAACAGGCGGGTCTTGCGGGTTTCGCGCTGGTGCTGCGGGCGCAGCAGGTAATAGGCGCGCTCGCGGTGGATCGGCTTCCAGCGGGTCCTGGCGAACGGCCGCACCAGCTGGCCGGCCTGGAATTCCGCGTCGAGCAGGCGCGGCTGGCCGATCGCGATGCCCAGGCCGCTGACGGCGGCCTGCAGCGCCAGCACCGAGCTGTTGAAACTCATGCGCTGGCTTTCCGCGGCCATCTCGCGCAGCCCCGCGGCGGCCAGCCACTCGTCCCAGTCCTTGCGCCGGTAGTGCGATTCCAGCAGGCACTGGCGCAGCAGCGACTCGGGATGCCGGCGATCCGGCGCGTGCTCGGCCAGGAAGGCCGGCGAGCACACCGGTTCGAACTGGTCCTCGAACAGCAGGTCGGCATGGACGTTGGGCCAGCGGCCGTCGCCGAACTGGATCGCCATGTCGACCGGATCGCGGTCGAAATCCACTTCGGGCACGGCCGTCGTGATGCGCACCTCGATGTCGGGCGAACGGGCGTGGAAGTCCGCCAGCCGCGGAATCAGCCACTTGGCGGCGAAGGTGGTGTAGGTGCGCAGCCGCAGCGCGCCCTGTCCGGTGTCCTTCAGCAGCTGCTCGGTCGCGCCCGCGATCGCGTCGAACGCCGGGCCGACCTGGGCCGCGAACTGGCGCCCGGCGCGGGTCAGGCTGACGCCGTGCCGCTCGCGCCGCAGCAGTTCGACCCCGAGGTAGGACTCGAGCACGGCGATCTGCCGGCTGACGGCCGATTGGGTGACGTGCAGTTCGTGTGCCGCGGCCGTCAGGTTCTCGGTGCGGGCGACGGTCTCGAACACCCTCAGCGGATTCAGCGGGGGAATGCGGCGTCGCACGGTCGGTTTCTCGCGGGGCGGCCGGCCGGCGGGTCGCCGGGTTCGGCGGCGCGGCCAGAGCGCAGGGATTCCTTTTGATTATGCCTGGGCATGGGATCGGAATTGCTGGGGTCCCAACCGTGCCGGACAATCGGGACCCGCTCTGGATGCATCCGACATGACTGCCCTGCCGACGCGCGGCGCCGCGCTCGCCGACTCCCTCCTCCGTCCCCGCAGCATCGCCATCGTCGGCGCGTCCGACGACCCCGGCAAGAACAGCGGCCGGCCGCTGCGCTTCCTGCGCCAGGCCGGCTTTGCCGGCCGGCTCTATCCGGTCAACCCGCGCCGCACCGAGGTGCAGGGTGAGCGGGCCTGGCCGTCGCTGGCGGCGCTGCCCGAGGTGCCCGAGCATGTCTACGTGCTCACGCCCACCGAGACCGTGCCCGAGACCGTCGCCGAGTGCGCGCGGCTGGGCGTGAAGGTGGTGAGCGTGCTGGCCAGCGGCTTCTCGGAGGCCGGGCCGGAAGGCGCCGCGCGCGAGCACGCGCTGCGCCAGCTGGCGCGCGAGACCGGCATCCGCATCCTCGGCCCGAGCAGCCTGGGCGTGATCAACCCGCGCAACCGCATGGTGCTGACCGGCAACGCCGCCTTCGCCGAACCGGACGTGCCGGCCGGCCGCATCTTCGTCGCCTCGCACAGCGGCAGCATGATCGGCGCGCTGGTCTCGCGCGGGCGGGCGCGCGGCGTCGGCTTCGCCGGCCTGGTGTCGGTGGGCAACGAGGTCGACCTGAGCGTGGGCGAGATCTGCGCCGCGACGCTCGACGATCCCGACATCGAGGGCTACGTGCTGTTCCTGGAGAGCCTGCACCACGGCGCGGCGCTGCGCTCGTTCGCGCTCGAGGCGGCGCGCCGCGGCAAGCCGGTGGTCGCCTACAAGCTGGGCCGCTCGGCCGCCGCCGCCGAGATGGCGGCGACCCACACCGGCGCGCTGGCCGGCGAGGACGACATCGCCGACGCGTTCCTGAAGGACTGCGGCGTCGCCCGCGTGGGCATCCTCGAAGCGCTGATGGAATGCCAGCCGCTGGCCGCGCGCCTGCCGCTGCGCGCCGACCGGCCGGCGCCGCATCGCGTCGGCGTGGTCACCACCACCGGCGGCGGCGCCGCGATGGCGGTCGACCAGCTGGGCATTCGCGGCATCGACGCCCAGCCGGCGTCGGCCAAGACGCTGGCGAAGTTCGCCGCCGCCGGCATCGCCGTCGCGCCCGGCCGCGTGCTGGACCTGACGCTGGCGGGCACCAAGTACGACACCATGAAGGCGGCGCTGGAGATCATGCTGGCCGCGCCCGAGTTCGACCTGGTGCTGGCCGTCGTCGGTTCGTCGGCGCGCATGCAGCCGCAGCTGGCGGTCAAGCCGATCATCGACTGCGCGGCCAGCGCCAAGCCGCTGGCGGCGATGATCGTGCCCGAAGCGCCGCAGGCGATCGCCCAGCTCACCGCCGCGAACGTGCCCTGCTTCCGCAGCCCCGAGGCCTGCGCGGACGTGATCGCCGCCGTGTTCGCCCGGCGCTCGCCGGCGGCGTCGGCCGCGGTCGCCGCCGCACCGGCGCGCGGCGCCGCCGCCACCCTGAGCGAAGCCCAGGCCTACGAACTGTTCGATCGCGTCGGCGTGCCGCATGCGCCTTCGGTGCTGGCCGCGATCGACGGCGAGGCGCCGCGCCAGTTGCCGTTCGGCTATCCGGTGGCGGTCAAGGTCTGCTCGGCGGCGATCCCGCACAAGACCGAAGTCGGCGGCGTCGTGCTCGGTGTCGCCGACCGCGATCAGCTGCAGGCGGCGCTCGCCACCCTGCGCGCCAACCTGGCGCAGCGCGCGCCCGGCATCGCCGCCGGGCAGGCCCTGATCCAGCCGATGTGCGAGGGCCTGGGCGAAGTGCTGGTCGGCTACAAGGTCGATGCCGACGCCGGGCCGATCGTGATGCTGGCGGCCGGCGGCGTGTGGGCCGAGGTGATGCGCGATCGCAGCATCCGGCTGGCGCCGGTGAGCGTCGCCGCGGCCCGCGACATGATCGGCGAGCTGCGCTCGCTCAAGACGCTGGCCGGCCTGCGCGGCCGGCAGCGCGGCGACCTGGAAGCGCTGGCGCGAGCGATCAGCGCGCTGTCGCAGCTCGCGCTGCGGCCCGAGCTGGGCGTGGCCGAAGCGGAGATCAATCCGCTGCTGGTACTGCCCGAGGGCCAGGGCGTGCTGGCCGTGGACGCGCTGGTGCTCGCGTCCTGAACCCGCCGCGCCGTCAGTCCGCCCCCAGCGCCAGCTTGCTCGGCTGGCGCTTCTCGATCGCATATTTCAGCAGCGCCGCGCCGCGGTACACGGCGTGCGCGAACTTGCCGTAGGGCAGCGTGAGGAACAGGCCCATCACGAAGCCCAGGTGCAGCGCCAGCAGCAGCGCCATCGCGCCGGTGTCGCGCCAGGCCAGCAGCGCCAGCCCGGTGAGCGCATTGAAGAACAGCAGCGCGATGAAGGCCCGGTCCATCGGCCGTTGCGCCGGATCGCCGTGCAGCGGATGGCGCCGCCGGTTCAGCAGGTACAGCCCCGCCGGGCCGATCAGCAGGCCGATACCGCCCAGCGTGCCCAGGATCACCGGCAGGCTGGTCAGGGGATACGGCGCGTGCCGCCCGAGCAGGTAGTGGTACAGCGTCGCGACGCTGGTGGCGGCAAAGCACAGCAGGAAGCCGTAGAACGTGAAGTGGTGGTAGCGCCGGCGGGCCAGGGTGAAGCGGTCGTCCTGCTCGTTGCAGCCATGGCCGTGGCCGCCGTCGAGGTACTTCAGCGTGAGCACGTTGCCGGCCGCCTCGGCGGCGGCGGCGCCGCTGGCCGGCCCCGGCACCCATTCGCGCCAGAAGCGGCTGGCGCCGATCGCCAGCGCCACCACCGCGAACCCGAACACGGCGCCGAACATCCCCACCAGCAGGTTGTGCGGGAACACGGCGTAGAAGTTGCCCGCCAGCGGCTGGTGGAACAGGGCGCCGCGCAGCGCCAGCACCAGCACCAGGAACAGCCCCAGGGCCAGCGCGGTGGCCAGCGCCAGCGTCACCCCGTTGCGGCGGTACAGGCCGCCGAGCGCCGCCGGCCAGGCGAACTCGCTGTAGGTCTGGCCCCGCACCTGGGCCATCGCCTGCGGCACGTTCACCGCGAACTCGTGCGGCGGCGCGTACTGGCAGGCGTGCAGGCAGGCCCCGCAGTTGTGGCACAGGTTGGCCAGGTAGTGGATGTCGGCCTTGGTGAAGTCCAGCCGGCGCGTCATCGCCGGAAAGACCGCGCAGAAGCCTTCGCAATAGCGGCAGGCGTTGCACACCTGCAGCTGGCGGGCGACCTCGGCTTCGAACGGCGTGGCGCCGCCGCCGGCCAGCGCGACGGCCTCGCGGGTGAGCGCCTCAAGCTGCTGCATGTGCGCGCTCCTGCAGGGCCGCCGCCGCGGCCTGGGTTCCGGCGATGCGGCCGAACGCGGTGCCTATGCTCATGCCCACGCCCGCCGTGTAGCCCTGGCCCAGCACGTTGCCGGCCATCATCTCCCCGGCCACGAACAGGTTGTCGCTGGGCCGGCCGCCGAAATGCACGGCGGCCCGGTCGTCGGTCTTCAAGCCGAGGTAGGTGAAGGTGATGCCCGGCCGCAGCGCGTAGCCGTAGAACGGTGCGGTGTCGATCGGCCGGGCCCAGTGGGTCTTGGCCGGCGCCAGGCCCTCGGTGTGGCAGTCGTCCAGCACCGTGTGGTCGAACTGGCCCACCCGGCAGGCCGCGTTGAAATCGGAAATCGTCTGCATGAAAGTCTGTTGCGGCAGGCCCAGCTTGGCCGCCAGTTCGGGCAGGGTCGCCGCCTTCTCGCCCGGGAACACCGGCGGCATGAAGCGGCCGATCGCCTTGCTGTCGATGATGCAATAGCCGATCTGTCCCGGCTGCTGCGCCACCAGCCGGCCCCAGATCGCGTAGCGCTTGGGCCAGAAGTCCTCGCCCTCGTCGTAGAAGCGCAGGCCCTGCCGGTTCAGCATGACGCCGAGCGACACGCAGTCGACGCGGGTGCAGATGCCGCCGTCGTAGAGCGGCGCGCGGGCGTCGATCGCCACGCAGTGCGACTGCGAGGGGTCGCCGATGATGTCGGCGCCGGCGGCAATCATGTGCTTGAGCAGCACGCCCTGGTTGAAGCGGGTGCCGCGGATCAGGAAGTTGTCGGCCGGCCATTCGCCCGCCTCGTTCCGGCCCCAGGCTTCGCGCAGCCATTCGCGGTTCGATTCGAAGCCGCCGGCGGCCAGCACGCAGGCCCTGGCCTCGATCCGCTCGCCCCGGCAGAAGGCCGCGACGAAGCGGCCGTCACGCAGCTCGAGCCGGTCCACCGGCGACTGGTAGCGGATCTGCACGCCCAGCGCCTCGGCGCTGCGGTAGTAGGCGTTGACCAGCGCCTTGCCGCCGCCCATGAAGAAGGCGTTGGTGCGCGACAGGTGCAAGGTGCCCGACAGCGACGGCTGGAAATTGACGCCGTGCTTGCGCATCCAGCCGCGGCAGGTCGACGATGCGCGGATCACCAGCCGGGCCAGCCGTTCGTCGGTGACGCCCTTGGTGACCTTCAGCAGGTCCTGGAAGAACTCCTCTTCCGGATAGGCATCGACCAGCACGTCCTGCGGCGCCTCGTGCATGCAGCGCAGGTTGCGCGTGTGCTGCGAATTGCCGCCGCGCCACTCGCGCGGCGCCGCCTCCAGCAGCAGCACGCTGGCGCCGGCCTCGCGCGCCATCAGCGCGGCGCACAGGGCGGCGTTGCCGCCGCCGATCACAAGGACATCGATCAAGGGGGAATCCTCCACTTCCGCCGCGGCCGCGCAGGCCGCCACGGGATCATGAACTGTAGCGGCGCCCGGCCGCCGCGGCCGGCGCCGGGCGCTACCCCCGTATCACGGATCGTGATGACCCGGCCGTCAGCCGGCGGCCAGCTCGGCGCCGCCCCAGCGGCCGGCCCGCACCAGGTCGCGGGCGCACTGGGCGAGCACGACGCGCGCGGCGATCGCCGCCGGCGACAGCTCGTCGTCCGAGATGCTGCACAGCGAATTGAGCCGGCTCGCCTCGGCATCGGCGATCTCCGCCAGCGCGAAGCGGGCGGCGCCGTCGGCGTAGCGGCCGATCGCGGCCCAGGGCTGCACGGTGCAGCCCAGTCCGTGGTCGACGGCATCCATCAGCATCGCCAGCGAGTCGATCTCGGCGACGATGTTGGGCTTGAAGCGGGCGCGCGCGAAGGCGGCGTCCAGCGTGCTGCGCAGGCCGTGCGGCCCGCTCGGCAGGATCAGCGGCAGCGCCTTCAGGTCGGCGATCCGGGCCCGCGCGCCGAGCTCGCGGAACCGGTGCTTGCGCGACTGGATGAAGAACAGTCTTTCCTGCAGCAGCGGCGTCACGCTCCAGCGGCGCGCGGGCTGGGTCTCGAACAGCACGGCCAGATCGAGCTGGCGCGAATTGAGCATGTTCGACAGGTGCCCCGACAGCGCCGACACCATGTGCAGCCGCACGTCCGGGTAGCGCTCGCGCATCGCCAGCATCAGCGGCACGCCCAGCACCGAGGCGGTGGTCGGCGCCAGGCCGACGCTGACGCTGCCGGTCAGGCGCGACTCGTGGGCCGCCCGCGCCGCCTGCTCGACGTGGCGCAGCGCCAGCTGCGCTTCGCGAAAGAACGCCAGGCCGGCCTCGGTCGGCGTGATGCCCTTGCTGGTGCGGCGCAGCAGCCGGGTGGCCAGCTCGCCTTCGAGGCGGCCGATCTGCTGGCTCAGGGCCGACTGCACCAGCTGCAGGTCGAGCGCCGCCCGGCTGATGCTGCCGAGTTCCACGACCCGCACGAAGTAGCGCATCTGGCGCAGTTCCATCGTCAGGGCCGGTTCCGGATCATCCGCCGATTCTACGGACCCAGGGTTTGTCCGGGCCCGGCCGGCGGGCCGCGCCGTTGACAGCCCCGGAGCGCGAAACTACGATCTGTCCGTACATTTGAAATGTCCGGACATTGTCGCCGCGCGGCGGCGCGATCCGGCACGACAGGAGACAACATGCGGCCTGCGCATGAGAGCCAGTCCCCGGACCGGGGCGCCGCGGCATGAGCGGCGGCAAGGCACCGAAGCCATTCCGCGACCTCGTCGTCGTCGAACTCGGCCACAGCGTCTCGGCGCCGTTCGCCGGCCAGATCTTCGGCGACCTCGGCGCCGAGGTGATCAAGGTCGAAAAGCGCGAGGGCGACGACGCCCGCAAGTGGGGGCCGCCGTTCTGGGAGGGCGCGGCCGCGTCGTTCCAGACCCTCAATCGCAGCAAGCGCTCGGTGGTCTGCGACCTGCGCTCGGCGCGCGACCGCGACGCCCTGCAGACGCTGATCGTCGAGCGAGCCGACGTGGTGCTGCAGAACCTGCGCCCGGGCCAGGTCGAGGAACTGGGGCTGGACGGCGCGACGCTGCTGCAGCGCAAGCCGGCGCTGGTCTACTGCAACATGGGCGCCTTCGGCCGGGTCGGCCCGCTGCAGGAGCGTCCCGGCTACGACCCGCTGATGCAGGCCTTCGGCGGCGTGATGGCCACCACCGGCGAGCCGGGCCGGCCCTCGGTGCGGGTGGGCGCGTCGATCGTCGACATGGGCACCGGCATGTGGGCGGTGATCGGCATCCTGGCGGCGCTGCGCGAGCGCGCCGCCAGCGGCCGCGGCGCGGTGGTCGACGTGTCGCTGTTCGAGACCAGCACCAGCTGGGTGTCGATCCTGGCCTCGCAATACCTGGCGTCCGGCGCATCGCCCGGCAAGCAGGGCTCGGGCGCCAACGGCATCGTCCCCTACAAGGCCTACGCCACGCGCGACGGCGAACTGGTGGTGGCCGCCGGCAGCGACGGCCTGTTCCGCAAGCTGGCGGCGGTGGTCGGACACCCCGAGTGGGTCGGCGACCCGCGCTTCGCCGACAACCCGGCGCGCGTCGCCCACCAGGTCGAGCTGTACGGCCTGCTCGACGCGATCATGCTGACGGCGGACACCGCCGACTGGGCGGCGCGCCTGGAGGCCGCCGGCATCCCCTGCTCGCCGGTGCAGTCGATCGCGCAGATGGTGGCGCATCCCCAGACCGCGGCGCTGGGGCTGGTGCAGGACGTGCCCGGCACGGCCATGCGCTTCCTCGGCCTGCCGCTGTCGATCGACGGCGAGCGGCCGCAGCCCAGCGCCCCGCCGCCGGCGCTCGGCGAACACACCGCATCCCTTCTTGGCCACGCAGAGACCTGACATGGACTTTCCCCGCTACGACACACTGCTCACCGACATGGTGGCCCCCCACGTCCTCAAGCTCACGATGAACCGGCCCGAGGTCGGCAACGCGCTCAACACGCAGATGGGCCACGACCTGCTGGACGTCTGGAACCGGCTCACGGTGGACGCCGGCGACGTGCGCTGCGTGGTCTACACCGGCGCCGGCGACCGCATCTTCTGCGCCGGCGGCGACCTCAAGGAGCGCAACGGCATGAGCAAGCAGCAGTGGGTGCGCCAGCACGAGCTGTTCGAGCGCATGTACTGGACCCTCACCGACCTGCCGGTGCCGGTGATCGCCGCCGTGAACGGCCACGCCTACGCCGGCGGCTTCGAGATGATGCTGTCCTGCGATTTCGCCTACGCGTCGAACGCCGCCCGCTTCGCGCTGACCGAGGTGACGCTGGGCATCATGCCGGGCGCCGGCGGCACCCAGAACCTGCCGCGCGCCATCGGCGAGCGCCGCGCCAAGGAGATCCTGATGACGGGCCAGCCGATCCCGGCCGCCAAGGCGCTGGAGTGGGGCATCGTCAACGAGCTGTGCGAGCCGGGCCAGGTCTACGAGCGGGCGCTCGCCACCGCCACCACCATCGCCGGCAACGCGCCGCTGTCGGTGCGCCAGATCAAGAAGTCGGTGCGCTACGGCGGCCAGATGGAATTGCGCACCGCCTTCCGCTTCGAGATCGAGGCCTACAACCACCTGGTCGAGACCGAGGACCGCTACGAGGGCGTGCGCGCCTTCAACGAGAAACGCAAGCCGATCTTCAAGGGGCGCTAACATGAATCCGGACATCGACGTCATCGTGCGCGAAGTCGGCCTGCGCGACGGCCTGCAGATCCATCCCGTCTTCATGCCGACGGAGCGCAAGCTGGCCTGGATCGAGGCCGAAGCGGCCGCCGGCGTCTCCGAGATCGAAGTGACTTCCTACGTGCCGGCCAAGGTGATCCCGCAGTTCGCGGACGCCGAGGCAGTGACGGTGGGCTCACTGGGAATTCCCGGGCTCACCGTCGCCGCGCTGATCCCGAACTACCGCGGCGCCGAGCGCGGCATCGACCTGGGCGTGCACAAGCTGAACTTCGTGATGTCGGTCAGCCGCACCCACAACATGAACAACGTGCGGCGCGAGCGCGAGGAATCGATCGCCGACTTCAAGCGCATCGTCGAGCTGGTGCGCTCGCAGCCGGCCGGCCAGCGGCCGATCCTGGTCGGCGGCCTGGCGACGGCGCTCGGCTGCTCGTTCGAGGGCCGGGTGCCGGTGGACGACGTGGTGCGCTATGCCGTCGCGCTGGCGGAGGCCGGCGCCGACGAACTGGTGGTGCCCGACACCGTGGGCTATGCCGATCCGGCGCAGGTGCGGCGCGTGTTCAAGGCGGTGCTGGCGGCCGTCGGCGACCTGCCGGTGGCCGCGCATTTCCACGACACCCGCGGCACGGGGCTGGCCAACGTCACCGCCGCGCTGGACTGCGGCGTGAAGCGCTTCGACGCCTCGCTGGCCGGCATCGGCGGCTGCCCGTTCGCGCCGGGCGCGACCGGCAACATCGTGATGGACGACCTGGTCTTCATGCTCGACTCGATGGGCCTGCGCACCGGGGTCGACATCGAAAAACTGGTCGCGGTGCGCGAGATCGTGCGCGAAACCCTGCCCGACATCGAGATGCACGGCGCCATCGCGCGCGCCGGGCTGCCGAAGAACTACCTGAGCGCCGCGGCCCGCGCCGCCGCCTGACCACCGGAACAAAGAGATGAGCACCACCACCCGCATCGAAGACGTGTCCGTGCCGCTGGGCGAGGACTTCCCCGAGATCCGCGAGAGCGTCCGGCGCATCTGCGCCGGTTTCCCCGGCGCCTACTGGCGCGGCCTGGAGGAGCGCGAGGCCTACCCGACCGAGTTCGTGCAGGCCCTGACCGGGGCCGGTTTCCTGGGCGCGCTGATCCCCGAGGAGTACGGCGGCGCCGGCCTGCCGCTGCGCGCGGCCGCCGCGATCCTGGAGGAGATCCACGCCGCCGGCTGCAACGCCGGCGCCTGCCACGCGCAGATGTACATCATGGGCACGCTGCTGCGGCACGGCTCGCCGCAGCAGAAGGACCGCTACCTGCCCAAGATCGCCTCGGGCGAACTGCGGCTGCAGGCCTTCGGCGTGACCGAACCCACCAGCGGCACCGACACCACCAAGCTCAAGACGCGGGCCGTGCGCGACGGCGACCATTACGTCGTGCACGGCCAGAAGGTGTGGACCTCGCGCGCGCTGCACTCCGACCTGATGCTGCTGCTGGCGCGCACCACGCCGCTGGAGGAAGTGAGCAAGCGCACCGACGGCCTGTCGGTATTCCTGGTCGACATCCGCGAATGCCTGGGCAAGGGCCTGGAGATCCGGCCGCTCAAGGCGATGATCAACCACCACGCCACCGAGGTGTTCTTCGACGGCATGCGGGTGCCGGCCAGCAACCTGATCGGCCAGGAAGGCAAGGGCTTCAGGTACATCCTGGACGGCATGAACGCCGAGCGGATCCTGGTGTCGTCGGAGGCGATCGGCGACGCCCGCTGGTTCACCAAGACGGCCGTCGCCTACGCCAACGAGCGGGTCGTGTTCGGCCGGCCGATCGGCCAGAACCAGGGCATCCAGTTTCCGATCGCCCGCGCCCACGCCGAAACCGAAGCGGCCGCGATGCTGCTGCGCAAGGCGGCGGCGCTGTTCGCCGCCGGCCTGCCCTGCGGCGACGACGTCAACATGGCCAAGCTGCTGGCCTCCGAAGCCTCCTGGCATGCCGCCGAGGCCTGCCTCCAGACCCATGGCGGCTTCGGCTACGCCAAGGAATACGATGTCGAGCGCAAGTGGCGCGAGACCCGGCTGATGCAGATCGCGCCGATCTCCACCAACCTGGTGCTGTCGTACATCGCCGAGCACGTGCTGGGCCTGCCGCGCTCGTACTGAGCCTGCGTTCGTATCACGCGCGCCGCGCCGGCGCGCCCTTCCCGGGAGCATTCATGACTGGTCTGACCGCCCAACTCGCCGCCTTCACCGCCAACCCGCGGCTGGCCGATCTGCCGCCGCGCGCGGTGGAGATCGTGCAGTCCGGCTTCGCCGACACCATCGCCACCATGCTCGCCGGACGCGAGGAGCCGGTGGTGCGCATCGCGCGGGACTTCGTCGCCGGGCGCCAGTCGGCCGCGGCCGAAGCGTCGCTGCTGCTCGGCGAGCGCAAGGCGGCGGCCGCCGACGCGGCGCTGGTCAACGGCGCCGCCGGGCACGCGCTCGACTTCGACGACGTAGCGCTGGGCGGCCATCCCAGCACGGTGCTGGTGCCGGCGGTGCTGGCCGAGGGCGAGCGCCTGGACGCGAGCGGCGAGGACGCATTGCGGGCCTACCTGGTGGGCTACGAGGTCTGGGCCGAGCTGTTCCGGCGCGAGCCCGACGCCTACCACCTCAAGGGCTGGCATCCGACCGCGGTGCTCGGCACCGTCGGCGCGGCGGCGGCCGTGGCCTCCCTGAACAAGCTGCCGCAGCAGCAGTGCCAGCACGCCATCGCGCTGGCGGCCAGCATGGCCTGCGGGCTGGTGGCGAACTTCGGCACCATGACCAAGCCCCTGCACGCCGGGCGCGCGGCGGCCGCCGCCATCGACGCGGTGCGGTTCGCGGCCAGCGGGCTCACCGCCGCGCCGGACGCGATCGAGCACCACGCCGGCTACCTGGCGGCGCTGTCGCCGCAGGGCCGGGTCGACCGCGAGTCGCCGGCCGCCGGACTCGGGCGCGAGCTGCGGGTGCTCGAGTACGGCCTGTCGATCAAGAAATATCCCACCTGCTACGCCACCCACCGCGTGATCGACGGCGTGCTGGATCTGGCCCGCGAGCACCGGCTGCGGCCCGAGGACGTGCAGGAGGTGCGCACCCGCATCGGCGTCGCCCAGGCCTCGATGCTGCGCAACCACCAGCCGGTCACCGGGCTGGAAGCCAAGTTCAGCCTCGAGTTCGCCGTGGCCTCGGCGCTGGTGGCCGGCAAGGTCGGCCTGGGCGAACTCACCGACGATTTCGTCGGCCAGCGCGCCGTGCGCGAGGTCTTCCCCAAGGTGCGGATCGCCACCGACGACACGCCCTGCCCGATCGAGCCGATCTTCGCCAGGAACGACAGCGTGCAGATCGTGCTGCGCGACGGCCGCACGCTGGAGACCGGCGACATCCGCTTCGCGCGCGGCAACGCGATGGCGCCGCTGGCGCCCGCCGACCTGCGCACCAAGTTCATCGACTGCGCCGGCCGCGCGCCGGACATCGACGCGGCCGCGCTGTTCGCGCGCCTGATGGACCTGCGCTCGGTGCCGCGGCTGCGCGCCCTGGCGCGCTGAGCCGCCATCCCTTTTTCCACGACAAGACACAAGGAGACAACGATGATCACGAAACGCATTGCCCTGCTCGGCGGCCTGGCCCTGGCCGCGGCGTCGGCCCTGGTGCCGGGCCAGGCGGCGGCGCAGGAGAAGCTGCGCATCACGCTCGACACCAACCCGAGCCATGTGCGCAACAAGGGGGTCGAGGTCTTCGCCGAGGAGCTGAAAAAGCGCATCGGCAACAAGCTGGCGGTCGAGATCTATCCGAGCGGCCAGCTGTTCCGCGACCGCGACGTGCCCAAGGCGCTGCGCCAGGGCGCCGTCGAGATGGCGGTGCCCGGCACCTGGCAGCTCGATGGCGTGGAGCCCGATGCCGGGCTGCAGACGCTGCCGATGTTCTACGGCGTGGATGGCGCGGTGGTGCACCAGATCCTGGACGGCAAGCTGGGCGACTTCATGAACAAGCGCCTGGAGGACCGGCTGAAGGTCAAGGTGATCGGCAAATGGATCGACCTGGGCGGCCAGCACACCTTCGGCATCGACAAGCCGATCAACAGCTGGGACGACCTGAAGGGCCAGAAGATCCGCCACTCCGGCGGCACCGCCAACGCCGGCCGGCTGGCGGCCATGGGCGCGGTGCCGATGCTGGTGCCGTTCCCGGACGTGCCGATGGCGATGAGCCAGGGCGTGATCAACGGCGTGGCCACCACCTACGAGAGCGCCTGGACGTCCAAGCTGCACGAGTCGGGGCTGAAGTACGCCTTCGAGGACAACCAGTTCTTCGGCCAGTACATCCCCATGGTGAGCCAGCAGTTCTGGAGCAAGCAGCCCAAGGACGTGCAGGACGCGATCCTCGCCGCCTGGGACGTCGCCGCCCGCGGCCAGCGCGACCTGGCCGCCAAGTCGCAGGCCGAGGCCCGCGACAGCCTGGTGAAGGCCGGCATGAAGATCGTCAAGCCCTCGGCCGCCGACATCGCCGCCAAGCGCAAGCAGCTGATGGCGGTGCAGGACGATCTGGTCAAGCAGATGAAGATCGACGCCGAGGTGGTGAACGCGGCGAAGGCCGGCCTGACGGCGGCGAAGGTGCCGTTCTGATGGACGCCAAGCAGGCTGCGCTGCCGCCGCAACCGGCGGTGTACGAGGCGTTGCGCCAGAAGGCCGCCGCCGAGCTGGGGCAGGAGGAAGGCGAAGCGGCGCAGCCCCTGTGGCTGCGCGTCGAGGACCTGCTGGTCGGCGGCCTGGCCGTCGGCGCCCTCCTGCTGTGCTCCTACAACGTGATCGTGCGCTACTTCCACCCGCAGTGGACGCTGGAGCTGGTCGACGAGGTGCAGGTGTACGTGATCGTCTGGGCGGTGTTCCTGGCGCTGGGCGCCGTCACCGTGGCCGACCGCCACGTCAAGGCCGACCTGTTCGTCAGCATGTTCCCGCCGCGGCTGCGGCGGGCGCTGGAGATCTTCGTCGACGCGCTCGGACTGGCCTTCGCGCTGCTGCTGGTGTGGTACGGCGCCGTCGCCGCCTGGCAGGCCTGGTCCTTCGGCGACGTGTCGACCACCAGCCTGCGCTTCCCGCTGTGGATCTACATCAGCGCGCTGCCGGCCGGCGGCGTGGCGCTGGCGCTGGGCTACCTCGTGCGGCTGCGGCGCCGGTTCGCCGGGGGCCACTGACATGGCCGCATTCGTCACCCTGCTCTTCTTCGCGCTGCTGGTCATCGGCGCGCCGATCTACCTGACCATGGGCGTCAGCGCCGCGGCGATGTTCGCCGCCGCCGGCAACCTGCTGCCGTTCGCGCAGAAGCTGATCGACGAGCTCAACTCGGTCACCCTGCTGGCGGTACCCTACTTCGTGATCGCCGCGACCTTCATGGAGCGCGGCGGCGTGGCGCGGGCGCTGATCGACGCCGCGGCCGCCTGGGTCGGCCGCCTGCCCGGCGGGCTCGGCCTGGTGGCGGTGCTGGCCTGCACCATCTTCGCGGCCATGTGCGGCTCCTCGGTGGCCACGGCCATCGCGATGGGCACGATCCTGGTGCCGGCGATGCTGCGCGGCGGCTACGCGCGCGGCTTCGCCTCCGGCATCGTCGGCGCCTCGGGCACGCTGGGCATCCTGATCCCGCCCTCGCTGGCGTTCGTGGTCTACGGCGTGCTGGCCGACATCTCGATCCCGCGGCTGTTCCTGGCCGGCGTGGTGCCGGGCCTGATGCAGGCGGCGCTGCTGGCCGGCTACATCCTGTGGTTCAGCCGCCGCGCCGGCTACGCCCTGGCCGCCGACATCCCGACCGCCGAGAAGCTGCGCCGCACCTGGTACGCGATTCCGGCGCTGTCGGTGCCGGTGATCGTGCTGGGCGGCCTGTACGGCGGCATCGTGACGCTGACCGAGTCGGCGGCGCTGTCGGCGGTGGTGGCGATCGCGCTGTCGCTGTTCGTCTACCGCGGCATCCGGCCGGTCGACGTGCTGCCGGCGATGGCCGGCGCCGTGCGCAACGCGGCGGTGATCATGATCATCATCGCCGTGGCGCTGGCCTTCGGCCACTGGGTGACCGAGACCGGCCTGACCGCGCGCGCCGTGGCCCTGATCAAGGACTGGAACGTGCAGGGCTGGCAGTTCCTGCTGGCGATCAACATCCTGCTGCTGATCCTGGGCATGTTCCTGGAGGTCTACTCGGTGATGCTGCTGATCGTGCCGGTGGTGGTGCCGATGCTGGCGCCGCTGGCGATCGACCCGATCCACTTCGGCGTCGTGCTGACCATCAACATGGAAATCGCGCTGCTCACGCCGCCGGTGGGACTGAACCTGTTCGTGATCGCCAACATCTCCCGGACGCCGCTGGCGGAAGTGGTGCGCGGCACCATGCCGTTCGTCGGGCTGATGCTGTGCCTGCTGGCGCTGATCACCTACGTGCCGGTGTTCTCGACCTGGCTGCCCGGGCTGATGCTGGCGAAATGAACGCCGTACCCTGGTCGGCGCAGCTGCGCGGGCTGGCCGCGCGCTTCGGCGCGGCGCCGGCGGTGACCGCGCAGCACGGCGGCACGCTGAGCTACGCGGCGCTGGCCGACCGTGCGCACGCGCTGGCCGAGATGCTGGCGGCACGCGGCGTCGCCGCCGGCCAGCCGGTCGCGATCCTGCTGCCCAACTGCGCCGAGGCGGTGTGGTGCGCCTACGGCGTGCGGCTGGCCGGCGCGGCCGACACGCCGCTGGGCTGGGGCGCCACGGACCAAGAGGTGGCCTGGGCCGCGCGGCTGGCCGGCTTCGCCACCGTCATCACCACCGCCGACCGGGCGGCCGCGATGCGCGCGCTCGGCCTGCAGGCGCTGCTGCCCGGTTCGGTGCCGGCGCAGCCGGCGGCCCGGGCGGCATGGGCCGCGGCGCCCGCCGAAGCCACCGGCCGGCTGCTCTTCACGTCGGGCACCACCGGCAAGCCCAAGGGCGTGCGCTATTCGCACGGCCGGCGCTGGATCGCCGAGCAACTGCTGCGGGCGACCCTGCCGTTCACGCCGGCGCGCGGCTCGCGCCTGCTGCTGGTCACGCCGTTCGCCCATGGCGCGTCGCTGCTGACCTTCGCCTGGTGCGAATACGGCGGCGAGGTGCTGCTGGAAGGCGGCGTCGATCCGGCCCGGGTGCGCACGCTGCTGCGGCGCGGCGGCGTCGAGGCGCTGTTCGCGCCGCCCACGGTCATCGCCAAGCTGGCGGCGGCCCTGGAAGGCGAGCGGTTCGAGGGGCTGCGCTGCGTCTTCACCGGCACCCAGCCGCTGCCGGCGGCCCTGTACGCCAAGGCCTGCGCCATGTTCGGCCCGGTGGTGCGCGTCACCTACGGCAAGACCGAGTGCTTCAACCCGATCGCGGTGCTGGAGGCGGCGGACACCAACGACTGGTTCGCCCAGCAGCCGCTGCCGCCCGGGGCCTGTGTCGGCTGGCCGGCGCCGGGCGTGGCGATCGAGATCCGGGACGGCCAGGTCTGGCTGCGCGCGCAGCACCTGTGCGACGAGCTGCTCGGGCCCGACGGCCCGATCCCGCACGAAGCGGGCTGGCACGCCACCGGCGACCTGGGCTGCTTCGACGAACGCGGCCGGCTGGTGCTGCTCGGGCGCGTGGCCGACGTGATCAAGACCGGCGGCTACCGCGTCAACCCCGACGAGATCGAATCGCTGCTGGCCGGCCTGCCCGGCGCCGGCGCCATGTGCGTGGCCGGACTGCCCTCGGACTACTGGGGCGAGATCATCCTGGCGGTCGCCGAAGCCGCGCCGCCGGGCTGGGCCGAGGCGGTGCGGGCGCGGGTCGCGGTGCTGTCCAGGCACAAGCAGCCGCGCCTGTTCGCCACGCTGGCGGCGCTGCCGCGCAACGCACAGGGGAAAATCAGCCGGCGCGAGGTCGTGCGGCAGGTGCTGGCCAGCTACCGCCTGACCGACGGCGCCCACCCCGTCTTGTTGCCCGCAAGGGAAGAGGAGCCACCATGGACTACGTCAGACTCGGCCGCACCGGCCTGAAGGTGTCGCGCATCTGCCTGGGCTGCATGACCTTCGGCGAGCCCGGCCGCGGGCGCCATCCATGGACCATGGACGCCCAGCGCAGCCGGCCGATCATCCGCCACGCGCTGGAGGCCGGCATCAATTTCTTCGACACCGCCAACAGCTACTCCGACGGCAGCAGCGAGGAGATCGTCGGGGCGGCGCTGCGCGAGTACGCCAAACGCGACGAGGTCGTGATCGCCACCAAGGTGTTCAACCGGATGAAGCCCGGGCCCAACGGCGCCGGCCTGTCGCGCAAGGCGATCCTGCACGAGATCGACCAGAGCCTGCAGCGCCTGGGCACCGATTACGTCGACCTGTACCAGATCCACCGCTGGGACCCGCACACGCCGATCGAGGAGACGCTGGAGGCGCTGCACGACGTGGTGAAGGCCGGCAAGGCCCGCTACCTCGGCGCCTCGTCGATGTTCGCGTGGCAGTTCGCCAAGGCGCTGCACAGCGCCGAGCGGCGACACCTGACGCGCTTCGTGACCATGCAGAACCACCTGAACCTGCTGTATCGCGAGGAGGAGCGCGAGATGCTGCCGCTGTGCCGCGACGAGGGCATCGGCGTGCTGCCCTGGAGCCCGCTGGCGCGCGGCCGGCTGGCCCGGCCGTGGGGCCAGGCCACGGCCCGCATCGAAAGCGACGACTTCGGCCACATGCTGTACGACGCGACGGCCGATGCCGACCGCGCCGTCGCCGAGCGCGTGGCGCAGCTGGCGGCGCAGCGCGGCGTGCCCATGGCGCGGATCGCGCTGGCCTGGGTGGCCGACCATCCCGGCGTCACGGCGCCGATCGTCGGCGCGTCCAAGCCCGAGCACGTGGACGACGCGGTCGCCGCCCTGGCGGTCAGGCTCACCCCGGAGGAGACGGCGCTGCTGGAGGCGCCGTACCTGCCCCATGCGATCGCCGGCCAGTAGCAAGGGGCCGGGCGTGCCGACCCGCGGGCCGGCCAAACCGGCGCAGCCGCGCTATGCCTGGTTGCGCGAGCGCATCCTGAAGGACATCGCCAGCGGCAAGTACGCGGTCGGCTCGCTGCTGCCGCCGGAAAAGCAGCTGGCCGAAACCTACGGCGTCAGCCGGCACACGGTGCGCGAGGCCACGCGCAAGCTGGCCGACAGCGGCCAGATCTCGCGCCAGCCCGGCCGCGGCACGGTGGTCTGCTCCACCACCGAACCGCGGCCCTACGTCGCCGGCCTGGGCACGGCGCAGGACCTGGTCGCCTACACCGCCGCCACCCGGCTGGAGGTGCTGGGCTCGCGCCACCTGGTGGCGGACGCGGCCCTGGCCGAGGCGCTCGGCTGCGAGGAAGGCTCGCGCTGGCTCGAGGTGGAGGCCTTCCGCCACGCCCTCGAAGGCGGCCCGCCGATTTCGTTCACCCGGGTCTACCTGCGCCCGGAATTCGCCGACATCGTGATGCGGCTGCGCGGCCGCCACATGAGCATCTACTCGATGCTGGAACAGCACCACGCCCAGAAGATCGACGCCGTGCGCCAGCGGATCGAGGCCACGCTGATGCCGGCCGCCGCCGCCCGGCTGCTGGGAGTGCCGGCGCGCAGTCCGGCGCTGCACATGCGCCGCTCGTATCTGGACCGCCAGGGCCGGGTGCTGGCCCTGTCGGCCAACCTGTACGCGGCCGAGCGCTTTCGGCTGGAGACCTACTGGAGCGGGCAGCACGGCGCGCCGGCGACGCCGGGCGCGAACCAGCGCGGCCCGTGACGCCCGCGGCGGGGCCTTCAGATCGCCCCGCCGGCCCGCAGCTGCGCGATCTGCAGGTCGCTTCGTCCCAGCTCGCGCAGGATGTCGCGCGTGTGCTCGCCGACGGCGGGCACCGGGTCCATCCGGTAGTCGAAGCTGCTGACGCGCCCGGGCGGCAGCAGCGCCGGCACCGGCCCGGCCGGCGTGCCGACGGTCGACCAGCGCTGGCGGGCGGCCAGCTGCGGGTGCGCCCACAGGCCGGCCATGTCGTTCATGCGGGCGTTGGCGATCTGGGCCCGGTCCAGCCGGGCCACCAGTTCGGCGGTCGACAGCGCCGCCAGCGCCTCGCGCACGATCGCGCCGAGCTGGTCCCGGTGCTGGTTGCGGCCGGCGTTGCTGTCGAAGCGCGGGTCGGCCGCCAGCGCCGCGTCCTGCAGCACCACCTCGCAGAACATCTTCCACTCGCGCTCGTTCTGCAGCCCCAGCACCACGGTGCCGCCGTCGTTGGCGGCGAACGGCCCGTAGGGGTAGATGGCGGCGTGCGCGGCGCCGGTGCGCGGCGGCGGCGCCGCGCCCTCGAAGGCGTAGTACAGCGGGTAGTTCATCCACTCGGCCAGGGCCTCCAGCATCGACACGTCGATGTGGCTGCCTTCGCCGGTGCGCCCGCGCAGCAGCAGCGCCGACAGGATGCTGCTGTATGCGTACATGCCGGCGGCGATGTCGGCCACCGAGATCCCGGCCTTGCTCGGCGCCTGCGGCGTGCCGGTGATCGACAGGAAGCCCGCCTCGCTCTGGATCAACAGGTCGTAGGCCTTCTTGTCGCGGTACGGGCCGTCCTCGCCGTAGCCCGAGATGTCGCACACCACCAGCCGCGGATGCCGCGGGTGCAGGCTGGCGTAGCCCAGCCCCATGCGCGCGGCCGCGCCGGGCGCCAGGTTCTGCACCAGCACGTCGGCCTTCGCCAGCAGCTCGCCCAGCACGGCCAGTGCCTGCGGCTGCTTGAGATCGAGCGTGAGGCTCTCCTTGGAGCGGTTGGTCCACACGAAATGCGAAGCCAGGCCCTTCACGCGCGCGTCGTAGCCGCGCGCGAAGTCGCCGGCGCCGGGCCGCTCGACCTTGATCACGCGGGCGCCGAGGTCGGCGAGCTGGCGGGTGCAGAACGGCGCGGCGATGGCGTGTTCGAGCGAAACCACGAGGAGGCCGTCGAGCGGCCGGGTCTGGCTGGCGGTCATGGAGGCGGTCAGAAGGAGCGCGGCAGGCCGAGCAGGTGCTCGGCCACGTAGCTCAGGATCATGTTGGTGGACACCGGCGCGACCTGGTACAGCCGCGTCTCCCGGAACTTGCGCTCGACGTCGTACTCGTGCGCGAAGCCGAAGCCGCCGTGGAACTGGATGCAGGCGTTGGCCGCCTCCCACGAGGCCTTGGCCGCGAGGTACTTGGCCATGTTGGCCTCGGCGCCGCAGAGCCGGTGCGCATCGAACAGCTCGCAGGCCCTGAAGCGCATCAGGTTGGCCGCCTCGACCTCGATGTAGCTCTCGGCGATGGGGAACTGCACCCCCTGGTTCTGCCCGATCGGCCGGCCGAACACCACCCGTTCGCGGGCGTAGGCGCTCACCTTGTCGATGAACCAGTGGCCGTCGCCGATGCATTCGGCGGCGATCAGGGTGCGCTCGGCGTTGAGGCCGTCCAGGATGTACCGGAAGCCCTGGCCCTCCTGGCCGATCAGGTTCTCGGCCGGGATCTCCAGGTTCTCGAAGAACAGCTCGTTGGTCTCGTGGTTGACCATGTTGGCGATCGGCCGCACCGTCATGCCGCTGCGCTCGGCCTGCCGCAGGTCGACCAGGAAGATCGACATGCCTTCCGACTTCTTCGTCACCTCGGCCAGCGGCGTGGTGCGCGCCAGCAGGATCATCCATTCGGAATGCTGGACGCGCGAGATCCAGACCTTCTGGCCGTTGACCACGTAGCGGTCGCCCCGGCGCACCGCGCTGGTCTTGATCCTGGTGGTGTCGGTGCCGGTGGTCGGCTCGGTCACGCCCATAGCCTGCAGCCGCCATTCGCCCGAGGCGATCTTGGGCAGATACAGCGCCTTCTGGGCCGGGGAGCCGTGGCGCAGCAGCGTGCCCATGTTGTACATCTGGCCGTGGCAGGCGCCGGCGTTGCCGCCGCTGCGGTTGATCTCTTCCATGATCACCGACGCCTCGGCCAGCCCGAGCCCGGAGCCGCCGTACTCGGTGGGGATCAGCGCGGCCAGCCAGCCGGCCTTGGTCAGCGCGGCGACGAACGCCTCCGGGTAGGCGCGCTGCTGGTCGATGCGGCGGTGGTACTCCGGCGGGAACTCGGCGCACAAGGCCCGCACGGCGTCGCGGATCTCCTGGTACTGGTCGGCGGCGGTGTTCGGCATGGCGTTCTCTCGGCGCGGCCGGGATGCCGCGCCGGCCATTGTGGCATCGGCGCCGGCCGGCAGCGCACGCTCACCGGCGCCAGCACGGACCGTCGAGCGTCAACGCTGGTGCAGCCGCGGGGCCGCTCAGAACGCGGCCCAGTCCGCGTCCGCGGCCGCGACCTGCCGCTGGTGGCGCGCGCCGGGCTTGGCCGGCTGGCCCGGCTGCGGCAGGCGGGGCGGCTGCCCGCGCCTGGTCGCCGCCTGCGCCTGCCCGATCGCCTGCGCGGCCTGCAGATCGGCGTCGAGCCGGAACGCGCTGACCGCCGCCACCAGGCTGGAGGCCTGCTCGCGCATGGCCTGGGCGGCCGCGGCCGCCTCCTCCACCAGCGCGGCGTTCTGCTGCGTGACCTGGTCCATCTGGGTGACCGCCTGGTTGACCTGTTCGATGCCCGAGGTCTGTTCCTGGCTGGCCGCGGCGATCTCGCCCATGATGTCGGTGACGCGCTTGATGCTGCTGACCACCGCCTGCATCGTCTGCCCGGCCTGGCCGACGAGTTCCGTGCCGGCGCCGACCTTGCCGACCGAGTCGTCGATCAGCGCCTTGATCTCCTTGGCCGCCGCCGCCGAGCGCTGCGCCAGGCTGCGCACCTCGGCCGCCACCACCGCGAAGCCCCGGCCCTGCTCGCCGGCCCGGGCCGCTTCCACCGCGGCGTTGAGCGCCAGGATGTTGGTCTGGAACGCGATGCCGTCGATCACGCTGGTGATCTCGACGATCCTGCGCGACGACTGCTCGATCGCCCCCATCGTGCCGACCACCTGCTCCACCAGCGAGCCGCCCGCCACCGCGACTTCCGAGGCCGACTGCGCCAGCTGGTTGGCCTGGCGCGCGTTGTCGGCGTTCTGCTTGACGGTGCCGGTCAGCTCCTCCATCGAAGCCGCCGTCTCTTCCAGCGAGCTGGCCTGCTCCTCGGTGCGCTGCGACAGGTCCTGGTTGCCCGTCGCGATCTGGCCCGAGGCGGTGGCAATCGCGTCGGTGCCGCCCCGCACCTGCCGCACCAGGCTGGCGAGGTTGCCGTTCATGTGCTGCAGTGCCTGCATCAGCTGCCCGACCTCGTCGCGCGACTGGACCTGCACCTGGCTGGTCAGATCGCCGGCCGCCACCGCCTCGGCCAGCTGGACGGCCTGCCGCAGCGGACGCGTGATGCCGCGCGTCAGCCGCCATGCCAGCGCCACGCCGGCCAGCAGCGCCAGCACGGCGAGCCCGACGATCTGGGTCCGCCCGGCATGGAAGGTCTCGCCGATCGCCTGCGCCGTCGCGTCGATGCTGGACTTCTGCAGGTCGCGCATCTGCTCGATGCTGTTCACGTAGGCGTCCAGCAGCGGGATCAGCTTCTCCGTCTGCTGCGCCGCCTCGGCGTCGTTGCCGGCCGTCTTCAGCTTCAGGATGGCATTGCGCGCGGCGACGTAGCGCTGGCGCCGCTCGCCGATGGTCGCCAGCAGCGCCTGCTCCTGCGCCGAGTCGATGAGGGCCTCGAGCTTCTTCTGCGTCTGCGAAATGCTGGCCGAGGTCTTGTCTATCTCTTTTTGCAGGTAGCCCTGCAGCGCGGCCGCGTCGCTCTTGACCAGCGCCACCGTCCGCACGCTGTTGGACGTCGTGCCCAGCAGCCAGTCGTGCGCCAGCCGCTCCTTGACCAGGGCGTGCGCCGTCATGTCCTGCGTGGCCGTGCCCACGCGCTGCAATCCGAACACGCCCGTGGCCGCCAGCAGCGCCAGCAAGGCCAGGACGAGCGCGAATCCGGCGCCCACCCGGGTGCCAATCTTCCAGTTGTTCATGTCTTCCTCCTTGCGCGGCGGCGCAGCTCGCTGCCGCCGCGGTCCCCTTCCTGCTGCCTGTTCGCGCCGCCGACGGCGGGCGCGAACAGGAACGACTTGCGCACGCGGTGGCGTGCGTCAGGAAGCGGCGCAGGGAAAGTCAGGTGCCGGAAAGGCCCCTGCGTCCGTTGTGCGTCGTTGCGTAACCCGGGTTAGGTATTTTTGCCCCTGCCCGCCCCTGAACCCCTGTTATCGGCCTGGGACCGGCCTCCGACAGGGGGGCTCGGGTTAGTCCCTAGCCGAACGCAGGCGGATGGGAGCCGCCCGCCAGGCGGCGCGCCACCGGCGCAGCCGCCTCAGCCGCCTCAGCCGCGGTCGTCGAAGTAGCGCACGCCGGGCTTCAGTTCCTCGTAGATGAGGTAGTCGGTCGGCGCCATGCCCAGCGCGGCGTACGTGTGCTGCGCCACCATGTTCTCGCGTTCCACGTACAGCCGGAAGCCGCAGATGCCGGGCTCGCGGCTCGCGAGGTCGCGGATGAAGTCGTACAGGCGCCGGTAGACGCCGCGCCGGCGCCACCCGGCGACGATGTACACGCTCTGGATCCACCAGAACAGGCCGTTGCGCCAGTCGCTCCACTCGTTGGTGACCATCAGGCAGCCGATCACCCGCCCTTCGTGCTCGGCGACGGCGTAGAAGCCGAGCGAAGCGTCCGCCAGCAGCCGCCGCACGCCGGCGCCGACCAGTTCGGGAAGCAGCGCCTTGCCTTCGGTTTCGAGCGCCATGGCCCGGTTGAATTCGGCGATGGCGTCGGCATCGCGCGCCTGCGCCTTGCGGATGGTGACGAGGTCGGACTGGTTCATGCCGCTCCTTGGGGCTGGGGTTTGCGCGCCCGCGCCGCGCTGAAGACCGCGGAGACGGCCGCCAGCAGCGCGGCCAGGCCGATCGCCGCGCGGGGGCCGCGGCCGCCGGCCGTGCCGGCCAGCGAGAAGATCAGCGTCACCAGCACCGCGCCGGTGGTCTGGCCGGCGATGCGCGCCGTCGCCAGCATGCCGCTGGCGGCGCCGGCGCGATGCAGCGGGGCGCTGGTGACGATGGTGTGGTTGTTGGGCGACTGGAACAGCCCGAAGCCGAAGCCGCACACCAGCAGGCGCCAGGCGATCTGCGCGGTGGACGGTGCGCCGGCCATCAGGGCCAGCAACGCCAGCCCCACGCAGAGCAGCGCCAGGCCGGCGCCGGCCAGCGCGCCGCCGTGGTAGCGGCCGATCAGCGTCGCCGCCAGCGGCGCCGCGATCACGACGCCGCACGGCCACGCCGTGAGCAGCAGCCCGGCGTGCAGCGCGCTCAGGTGCCACACGTCCAGCATCAGGAACGGCAGCGCGATGAAGGTGAGCACCTGGGCCCCGAACGCCGAGATCGACGTCAGCATCGACAGGCCGAAGACCCGGATGCGCAGCAGGTCGACCGGGAACAGCGGCAGCGCCTCCTTGCGTTGGCGCTGCACGTAGAACGCGCCGATCGCCAGGCCCAGCGCGAGCACCGCCAGTCCCGCCAGCGGCGGCGCGCTGTGCGAGGACTGGCCCGGGCTGCCGCTGAGCATGTTCATGCCCACGAACATCAGCGCGAAGAACAGGACGTTGAGCACGACGTCCGGGATGCGCAGCCGCGCCGGCGCCGCGGCGCGGGCGACATTGCGCGGCAGGGCCCGGGTGCCGAGCGCGAGCAGCAGCAGTCCGAGCGGGATGTTCAGGGCGAACAGCCAGTGCCAGCTCGCGATCGACAGCACGCCCGCCGCCACCGACGGCCCGGCCACCGCCGACGTGGCGACGACCACGGAATTCAGCGCGATGCCGCGCCCCAGCATGCGGGCCGGATAGGTGAGGCGCACCAGCGCCGGGTTGACGGCCATGATGCCGGCGGCGCCCAGACCTTGCAGCGCGCGCGCCGCGATCAGCACCGGCAGCGAGGGCGCCAGCATGGACGCCAGCGAGCCGGCGGCGTAGACCGCCATGCCGACCAGATAGACCCGCCGGTAACTCAACCGGTCGCCGAGCGCGGCGCACGGCAGCAGCAGGGCCAGCGTGGCGATCTGGTAGGCGTTGACGACCAGGATCGAATCCGAGGGCGCCGCCCGCAGATCGCGGGCGATGCCGGGCAGCGCCAGGTTGATCATCGAGGCATCGAGCACCGTGAGCGTGATGCCCAGGATGATCACGAGCATCGCCCAGTAGCGGGCCGGGGCGGGCAGGCCGTCAGGCGCCGCGGCGGCGGTCGCGGCAGGGGTATCGAAGCTTGGCACGGTCAGTGAATGTACCCGCACCGTCCGCGCGCGCAAAAGCGCGCACCGGCGCCGCCGCAGCCTTCGGCCCGCGCCGTTCGAGCCCCGTCCGTCCGAGGTTGCGATCGGGCCGCCCCGCCGCGGTCGGCCCGCCGGGGGCGATCGCCAGCCCTACTGCGCCGTCCAGCCGCCGTCGACCGGGATCGCGGCGCCGGTGAGGTTGTGGGCCGCCGGCTCGCACAGCCAGCACACGACCCGTGCGATCTCGTCGGGCAGCGAAGTGCGCAGGCTCGGCTGCTTCTCCTTGAGCAGATCGCGCACCGCGTCCTCGCGGCCGACGCCGAGCGCGGCGGCCCGGGCATCGATCTGCGGCTGGATGATGGCCGTCTCGGTCCAGCCCGGGCAGATGCAGTTGACGGTGACGCCGCCGCTGGCGCGGCTGCCGGTGCTGGCGTACTCGAGCGCGGCGACCCGGCTCATGCCGACCAGCCCGAACTTGGCCGCCACGTACGGCGCCTTGTTCACCGACGCCACCAGCCCGTGCACCGAGGCGATGTTGACGACGCGCCCGTACCCCTGCTGCGCCATCTTCGGCAGGGCCAGCCGCATGGTGTCGAAGGCGGCCGACAGGTTGATGGCGATGATGTCGTCCCAGCGGGCGCGCGGCATGTCGGCCAGCGCGGCGGTGTGCTGGATGCCGGCGTTGTTGACCAGGATGTCCAGCGGCGCGGCGAGCACCGCCTCCATCAGCTGCTGCACGGCGCTGGCCTCACGCAGGTCGTGCGTGAACACCTCGACTGCCGGCGCGCCGCTGGCGAGCACGCTGGCCCGGGCCTGTTGGGCCTGCGCGGGAGTGGCCAGGCCGTGCAGCGCGACGCTGCAGCCCTGCCGGCCCAGCGCCTGGGCGATGGCCAGGCCGATCCCCTGGACCGAACCGGTGACCAGCGCGCGCCGGCCCTGCAAGCTCGCCTCACTCATCGTGGTTCTCCTTTCAGCTGCTCGCGCAGCGTCGCCTTCAGCACCTTGCCGTAGTTGTTCTTCGGCAGCGCGTCGACAAAGACGTAGCGTTTGGGCCGCTTGAAGCGGCCGATGTGGTCCAGGCAGACCGCATCGAGCGCCGCCGGGTCCGGCGGGTGGCCGGCCTGCGGCACGACGAACGCCACCACCACCTCGCCCCATTCGGGATCGGGCGCGCCGACCACCGCGACCTCGGCCACGCCCGGGGCCAGCAGCAGCACCTCCTCCACCTCGCGCGGGTAGATGTTGGAGCCGCCGCTGATCAGGACATCCTTGCTGCGATCCTTCAGCGTCAGAAAGCCGTCCGCGTCGAGCGCGCCCATGTCGCCGGTGAACAGCCAGCCGTCGCGGATCGCGGCCGCCGTCGCTGCCGGGTCGCGCCAGTAACCGGTCATCACGGTGTCGCCGCGCACCAGCACTTCGCCGACTTCGCCCACCGGCAAGGGGTGGCCCTCGGTGTCGGTCACGCGCACCTGCACCGGCGTCTGCGCCACGCCCACCGACGCCAGCCGCTGCGCGTGCCGCGGGTGCGCGCGGTCCAGCAGCTGCGATCGGGCCAGGGCCGTGATCACCATCGGGCTCTCGCCCTGGCCGTAGATCTGGACGAAGCGCGGACCCATCACCTGGATCGCCCGCTCGACGTCCGCGGTGTACATGGGGGCGCCGCCGTAGACGATGGTCTTGAAGCCGCTGCAGTCCGCGCCGGTGGCCTGCGCGTGCGCCACCAGTCGGTTGACGATGGTCGGCGCCGCGAAGAAGCACAGCCTCCCGACGCTGGCGGCCAGGCCGAAGATTTCCGCCGGATCGAAGGCGCCCGACGCCGGCACCACGTGGCGCGCGCCCGCCATCATGTGCGGGATGGCGTAGATGCCGGCGCCGTGGGACATCGGGGCGGCATAGAGGATGGCGTCGCCGGCCGCGACCGGGTCGACGTCGACGAAATAGGTCAGGCCCATCGTCATCAGATTGCGATGGCTGAGCATCACGCCCTTGGGCCGGCCGGTGGTGCCGCTGGTATAGAACAGCCAGGCCAGGTCCTCGCCCGCGCGGTCGACGATCTCGCACGGCGCGGCGGCAAGGAGCGACTCGTAGGCCGGACCGGTCGCGTCGATCACCCGCCCGGGGGCCGTCAGGCCGGCGCCGATGTCGGGCGTGACGAAGGCCCAGCTCGCCTGCGCATGGTCCACGATCCACTGCGCCTCGCGCAGGTGCAGCTTGGCGTTCACGGGCACCACCGCCAGGCCGGCCCACCAGGCGCCGTAGAGCAGCTCCAGATAGGTGGGATGGTTGTGCATGAAGATGGCGATGCGGTCGCCGGGCGCCAGGCCGTGCTGGCGGAACGCGGCGGCGAGCCGGGCGACCCGGTCGGCCAGGGCCCCGTAGTCGCGCAGCTGCCGCTCGCCTTCGAAGAGCGCCGGCCGGCGGGGATCGCACAGCGCGATGCGCTGGAGAGAATGCGCGAGATTCATCGCACGCGGAACGGGAATTGGGACGTCCCGGACGATAGCGGCCGGCCGGGTCCGGTGCCATAGCGTAGAAGCACGCGCTCGCTTTTCCCGATGGCGCCGCGGCGCGCCCTCACTACCCTGGCGCTCGGCCGCGTCGGCCAGGTTCCGGGACAGTCCGGGCGACATGGGAGACAAGGATGAGACGACTCTGGAAGAGCAAAGTGACAGTCGCCGCCGGCGCCGCCGTGCTGCTGGCGACCGGCTGCGGCGGCGGGGGCGGCTCGCCCGCGTTGAACGAGCTGCCCCCGGGCATCGGCAGCGTGGCCGGCCCGGCCAGCTACGACGGCGCGACGAACGACCTCCTCACCGCCGGACTGGGCAAGAGCGGCCTGGCCGGGGCCGCACCGGGCTTCGCCGACCCCGCCAATCCGACCGCCGCCGAGCTGCGCCGGCGCGCGATCTACACCAACTACCGCGCGGTGCTGGACATCACCGCCGCCGGTGGCTACGGCACGCTGTACGGCCCCAACGTCGCCGTCGACGGCACCGTGACGGCCTCGGAGGGCAAGATCGCGGGCAAGGAATACCTGGCCTATGCCGACGACGGCAGCGGCAGGAAGAACGTCACGCTGATGGTCCAGATTCCGGACAGCTTCGACCGCAACAGCCCGTGCATCATCACGGCGCCGTCTTCCGGGTCGCGCGGCGTCTACGGCGCCATCGGCTCGGCCGGCGAATGGGGCCTCAAGCGCGGCTGCGCCGTCGCCTACACCGACGCCGGCAAGGGCACCGGGTACCACGACCTGGCGGCCGACCAGGTGAACCTGATGGACGGCCGCCTGGTGGCGCGCTCGGCGGCCGGCAGCCTGGCGTCGTTCGCCTCCGACCTGGCCGGCGCGGCGCTGGCGGCCTTCAACAGCGCGTTCCCCAACCGGATCGCCTACAAGCACGTGCACTCCCAGCAGAACCCGGAGAAGGACTGGGGCCGGAATGTGCTGGACAGCGTCCGCTTCGCCTTGTGGGCACTCAACGAGCAACATGGCGCCGCCTATGGCGACAGCGGCCGCAAGCTCAGGACCTTCACCGCCGACAACACGCTGGTGATCGCCTCGTCGATCTCGAACGGCGGCGCGGAGTCGCTGCAGGCGGCGGAGCAGGACCAGGAAGGGCTGATCGACGCGGTGGCGGTCGCCGAGCCGAGCGCGCAACCGAACAGCATGGCCGGCGTGAGCGTGCAGTTCGCCGGCGCGCCGGTGGCCAATGCCGGCAAGCCGCTGATCGACTACTTCACCTACCGGATGCTCTACGAGCCGTGCGCGGCGATCTCGGTCAACGCCCAGGCGCCGAACGGCACCCGCCCCGGCTGGTTCGGCTTCGGCACCGCGCCGCTGGGCAGCGCGCTGACCCAGGTCGGCGGCCAGGAACTGCAAACGATCGCGGCCAACCGGTGCCAGAGCCTGGCGGACAAGGGCCTGGTCGGCGGAACGACGACGGCCCAGCAGGCCGACGCCGCGCTGGCCAAGCTGCAGGCCTACGGCTGGACGGATCCGCTGGGCAACGCCCTGCACGCTTCGCACTACCGGCTGGCCGACGTGTACGTCGCTTACGGCTACGTGGCGGCGTACGGCAGGTTCTCGGTCGCCGACAACGTCTGCGGCTTCAGCCTCGCCAACGTCGACGCCGCCGGCAACGTGGCGCCGCAGGCGGCCTCCAGGAACATCCTGTTCGCCACCAGCAACGGCCTGAACTCCGGCGGCGACGTGATTTACAACGACTCGGTCGGCGGCGCCAGGCTCTACCACCTGGGCGTGTCGCCGTCGACCAACCGGATGGACGGCGCGCTGGACGGCATGCTGTGCCTGCGCAACCTGGTCACCGGCGTCGACACCGTCACCGGGGCCGCGCTCCCGGCCGCGGTCCAGGCCGCCAGCCAGCGGGTCCAGTCGGGCATGCGCGAGGTGCTGCTGACGGGCGACCTGCACCGCAAGCCGGTCGTCATCGTCGCCGGACGCAGCGACACCCTGGTGCCGGTGAACCATTCGTCGCGCGCCTATGTGGCCTTCAACTCCAAGGTGGAAGGTGCCGCCAGCAACCTGCGCTACTACGAGATCGAGAACGGCCAGCATTTCGACGCCTTCCTGCCCAACGCCACCGGCGGCGGGGTGCAAGGGTACGACACGCTGTTCGTGCCGGTCCACGCCTACTTCGTCAAGGCGATGGACCTGATGTGGGCCCGCCTGAAGAGCGGCGCGGCCCTGCCGCCGAGCCAGGTGGTGCGCACGACGCCCCGGGGCGGCGCGCCCGGTGCCGCGCCGGCCATCACCAGCGCCAACGTGCCGCCGATCGCGGCCGCGCCCGCCGCCGGCAACGCGATCACCGCCACGGCAGGCACGATCGCCATCCCGCGATAGCGGCCGCCCCCCTCAGCCGCCGCCGACCAGCCGGGCCACCAGCTCGCCGTTGGTCGCGGCGGCGAATTTCTTCATCAGGCGAGCCCGGTGCGCCTCCACGGTGCGCGGGCTGATGCCGAGCGCGCGGGCGATCTGCTTGCTGGTGGCGCCGGTCGCCAGCTGCTGCGCGATCTCGCGCTCGCGCAGCGTCAGGCTGGCGGTCACCGGCCGGCGGCGCGAGATGTCCTCGAACATCCAGACCGCGCAGGCGAACGGGTTGAGCCGGTCCAGCGCGCGGCCCGCCACATGGCACCAGAACAGGGAGCCGTCCTTGCGCCGCATGATCCGCTCGTCGCTGTAGACGCCGGTGTCGCGCATCACGGGCAGGCCGAGGTTCCCCACGTGGTCGAACTCGTCCGGCGAAGGGTACAGCGGCGCCAGCGGCTGTCCCACCAGTTCGCCCGGCTCATAGCCGAACATCGCCGCGAAAGCTTCGTTGCAGACCGCCACCACGCGGTCCCGCGAGACGCACAGCCCGACCGGGGCCAGCCCGAAGGCCAGCTGCAGTGTCTGGAGGAGGTCGGCCTGGGCGCGCATGGGCGGATTGTGGCCGAAGA
>NZ_DATMHS010000074.1:0-3575 GCF_035554825.1 Ramlibacter sp.
TGGCGCAGGCGATGCGCTCGGTGGCGGGCGACGACAACGCGCACGACGACGTGCTGCCGGCGATGACGGCGGAAGACTTCGGCTTCATGCTGGAACAGGTGCCCGGCGCCTACGGCTTCATCGGCAATGGCGCCGGCGGCCGGCCGGGCATCAACCTGCACAACGCCGGCTACGATTTCAACGACGACATCCTCGGCCTGGGCGCGAGCTTCTGGGACCGGCTGGCGCGTCAGTGGTTCGAACAACAGCAACGAACGGAACAGGAACTGCGCTCATGACATCTCGCCGAACCGCCCTCGCACTGGGCCTGGGCTCGCTGGCGGCCGCCGCCGTACCGCTGGCCGCGCGCGCCCAGTCCGCCTGGCCGAGCCGGCCGGTGAAGATCGTCGTGCCCTACCCGCCGGGCGGCGTCAACGACGTGGTGGCCCGCATGCTCGCCGAACGGCTGCGTCCGCTGCTCGGCCAGCCGGTCCTGGTGGACAACCGCGCGGGCGCCGGCGGCACGATCGGCATGGACGCCGTCGCCAAGTCGAACGACGGGCACACGCTGGCCTTCGCCGCCATCAGCCCGCTGACGCTGAACCCGCACGTCATGAAGGTGCAGTACGACCCGATGAAGGACTTCGTGCCGGTCGCGTCGGTGATGTATTCGCCGGTGTACGTGCTGGCGACGGCGCGCTTCAAGGGCAGGAGCTTCGAAGACGCGATCGCCGCGGCCAGGGCCCAGCCGGGCAAGGTGAGCATCGCGAGTTCGGGCTATGGCACGCTCGGCCACATCATGATCGAGCAGATCCGCCGCAAGTCGGGCGCCGATCTCACGCACGTCCCGTACAAGGGCGGCAGCCAGCTGATCACCGACGCCGCCGGGGCGCAGTTCGACCTGCTCGTCGCCAACCCGTTCGGCCCGATCAACAGCCTGATCGAGGAAGGCAAGCTGCGGGTGCTGGCCGTGACCGGACCGCGCCGCCTGGCCCACCTGCCGCAGGTGCCGACGCTGGCGGAGCTGGGCCATCCGGAGGCCAACCTCACTTCGCTCTTCGGCTTCTACGCGCCGGCGGCGACGCCGCCCGAGGTGGTACGGCGCCTGAACGCCGACGTCAACCGGGTGCTCGCCGACAAGGATGTGCAGGACCAGTTGCGCAAGCTCGACAACGTCGTGAGCACCGGCACGCCGCAGCAGTTCACGGCGGTGATCGAGAAGGACCACGCCGCCAACGCGCGCATCATCAAGGAAGCCAACATCAAGGCGGAGTGAGGCCGCCCGCGGCCGGCCATGCGCCGGCGCGGCGCTGAACCAGAGCGCCCGCGCCTCGGCCTCGGACCTCGCGACCGCGCGGCTACGCTACGCCCTGGCGGGCAGCCCGCCACGCCGCCAGCACGGCCTGCTCGCGCTCGGGCGCGAGGCCGGCGCGCACCGCCGCCCGGCGCGGCGCCGGCAGCGCATCGAACCAGGCGAGCGTGTCGCGGACGGTCTGCACCAGCGGCCGGAAGCCGAGTCCGGCCGCCAGCGCGCGGCCGATGTCGGCCCGCATCATGCCGGCCGCATCGCCGTCGCCCGGCATCCAGGCCGGCAGGTCGGACCAGGGCGCGACCTGCTGCGCCGCCAGGAACGACGCCGGAATCCAGGTGAAGGTCGCCGCGGCGTCGAGCGCGCCGCGGATGGTCTCCAGCAAGGCGGCGAAGGCCAGCGGCTGGGCCGGGCCGGCGGCGTTGAACACGCCGGTCGTGCCCTGTTCGGCGAGACGGATGGTCCACTCCGCCAGGTCCCGGGCATCGATCACCTGCACCGGGTCCCGCCCGGTGCCCGGGGCCAGCACCTCGCCGCCGCGGCGCACCCGCAGGAGCCAGGAGGTGAAACGGTCGCTCGCATCGCCCGGACCCACGATCAGCCCGGGGCGCACGATCGCCGCCCGCCCCGGGAACTGCCGCAGGATTTCGTGCTCGGAACAGGCCTTGAGCGGGCCGTACAGGCGAAACCCCGACGCCCGCACCGAGTCGATGGTCTCCGCGTACCGGTCGAGCCCCAGGTACGGCAGCAGCGGCGCGTCCTCGGTCACCGGCAGGCGCATGTCGGCATACACCGAGATGGTCGAGATGAAGATGAACCGGTCGACGCTGCCGGCCAGCTGCTGCGCGGCATCGCGCGCCCAGGCGGGCAGCGTCGTCGGGTTGTCGATGCAGACGTCCCACCTGCGCCCCTGCAACGCGCGCAGTTCGCCCGCGGCGCGATCGCCGTGCAGGACCTCGACCCCGGCCAGGTCGGCGGGCAGGAGGGTGCGGCCGCGGTTGAAGAGCGTGACCGAATGGCCGCGCGCGAGGGCGTAGCGGATCTGGTGCGGGCCGGTCAGGCCGGCGCCGCCGAGAATGAGGATGCGCATCGGAAACTCCAGGCGCGCTCGCCCGCAGGCACGCGCGGCGCGTCGTGCGACAGGGCGTGGGCGGCGCTCGTCATCCCCGGATCATCGCTCAAGCGCGCCGGCGCCCCCGGCACGGCACGCCTCGCGGCTTCAGTCCGCGGCGACGTCGTGGTAGCGCTGGACCTGGCACTCGTAGGACGCCTCGCTCGCCGCGCACGCGGACGCGGCGTCGCGGCCGCGGGGCACGCCGGCGCAGCCGGCCAGCGCCAGCAGCAGCAGAACAGAGAATGCCTGGCTCGTGCTCATTGCCTGGACGGGCCAGCCCGCTCCGAGCGCAGCTGCGCCTGCAGGAAGTCGACCACGCGCTCGAACGGGTCGAAGCCGAACGCCGCGGCCACCGAGGGGCGGAGGTTGGAGTTGGCATTGATGTCGTAGAACACGCGGCGGCCGTCCGGCGTTTCCAGGTATTCGATGCCGCCGACGTCGAGCCGCGCGGCCTGGACGATGCGGCGGGCCGCCTCGACCGCCGCTCGCGGCACCTCGGGATAGGGATGGAACTCCACGGGCGGCGCCGGCGCCGCCTCGGCCGCGGGCAGTTCGCACAGGCCGCTGCCGTCGTCCGGATTGCATACCGGCGAGGGACACAGGTTGAAGCGACCGTGGGTCTGGACCCGCATGGCGTACAGCAGTTCGCCGCCCAGGAACTCGAGCCGCACGATCCCCTGCTCGGGGTCGTGCGGCAGGTATTCCTGCAGCAGGAAGAGGTTGTCGGGCAGCCATACCGACGGGTCGCGCCGGAAGATCGCCTCGACCTGCTCCACCGACTCCACGACCTGGATGCGCGCGCCGCTGCCACCCTGGTCGGGCTTGAGCAGGGCCGGCCAGGCGATGCGGTCGGCGTACCCGCGCAGCGCGCCGGGATCGTTGAACGTGATCGACCGCGGCGTGTCGATGCCCAGCGTCTGCAGCAGGGTCGCCTGCACGCTCTTGCTGAGCTCCAGCGCGAACACATCCGCGCCGTTGAGCACGCGGGCGCCGGAGCGCTCGAGCATGCGCATGTAGGCCAGCGCCAGCGGCACCGCGCGCGTGTTGCCCCGCACGTAGGCGCTGGGGCTCGCCTGGTTGAAGTAGAGGCGGGCCCGGGGCGCTTCGGTGTTGCTGAAGGCGGCCCGGGTCACGTCGAACGGCTCGAACCGCAGGCCGCGGCGCTCGAGGGCG
>NZ_DATMHS010000075.1:0-59326 GCF_035554825.1 Ramlibacter sp.
AGGTTCCACACGGTCTGGAACAGGCAGCCGGCGACCAGCCAGCCGTCGGGCAGCGCCAGTTCGTTCCAGCGGCCGAGGATGGCCGCATTGGCGGGATTGGCCAACACGTCGCGCAGGAAGCGCTCGCGCAGCGCCCCGTCGTCCGCGGGCAGGTCGGTTGGCATCGGGCGGTCGCGCACGCTGCAGCCGGCGCTCGCTGCTCAGGCGCCGGCCACGACGCGCAGCACGTCGGGGCCGTACGCCTCCAGCTTGCGGGCGCCGATGCCGCTCACGCCCTGCAGTTGCGACAGGGAGGAAGGCGCCAGCGCCGCGATCGCGGCCAGCGTGGCGTCGTGGAAGATCACGTAGGCCGGCAGGTTGTGCTCGCGCGCGACTTCCGCCCGCCAGGCCTTGAGCGCGGCGAAACGGGCCTGGCCGTCCGCGCTGAGCCCCGCCGCGACCGCCGGCGGCGCCTTGTCGCCCGCGCCCCGCCGCCGCGAGCGGGCCGCCGGCAGCGACACCGACTCGCGCAGCCGCACCGGCGTCTCGCCGCGCAGCACCGCGCGCGAAGCCGGCGTCAGCTGCAGGGTGTTGTAGGCCTGGGTGTCCACCGCCAGCGCGCCGGTGGCGATCAGCTGCCGCAGCACGCCGCGCAACTGCGCCTCGCCGAGGTCGGCGGCGATGCCGAACGTGCTGAGCGCGTCATGGCCGAACTGCGCGACCTTCTCGGTCTTCTTGCCGCGCACGATGTCCATGACGTGGCCGGCGCCGAAGGCGATGCCGCTGGCCTGCTGCACACGGTAGATCGTGGAGAGCAGCTTGCGCGCCGCGTCGGTGCCGTCCCAGACCGCCGGCGGCTGCAGGCAGTTGTCGCAGTTGCCGCAGGCGGCCCCCACGGCCGGAGCCGGTGCTGCGCCCTGCCCCCCGAGGGGGCGCCGCCCGCCTTGGAGCAGCCTGGCGGCGGGCGGGGCCGCTGCGTCGTCCTCACCGAAGTACGCCAGCAGCCGCACCCGGCGGCAGTCGGTCGCCTCGGCCAGCGCCAGCAGGGCGTCGAGCTTGCCGCGCATCACCTGCTTGAAATCCTCGCCGGCCGGACTCTCGTCGATCATCCGGCGCTGGTTCACCACGTCCTGCAGGCCGTACGCCATCCAGGCCTGCGCCGGCAGCCCGTCGCGGCCGGCGCGGCCGGTCTCCTGGTAATAGCCTTCGATGTTCTTGGGCAGGTCCAGGTGGGCGACGAAGCGCACGTCGGGCTTGTCGATGCCCATGCCGAAGGCGATCGTCGCCACCATCACGATGCCGTCCTCGCGCAGGAACCGGTCCTGGTTGCGCTGGCGCACCGCGGCGTCGAGCCCGGCGTGGTACGGCAGCGCCTCGATGCCCTGGTCCTGCAGCGTCCGGGCGATCTCCTCGACCCGCTTGCGCGACTGGCAGTAGACGATGCCGGCGTCGCCGGCGTGCTCGCCTTCGATGAAGCGCAGCAGCTGGGTGGTGGCGTCCTTCTTCTCGACGATCGTGTAGCGGATGTTGGGGCGGTCGAAGCTGCTGATGAACTGCCGCGCCTGCTGCAGCTGCAGCCGCTCGACGATGTCCTCGCGCGTGATCGCGTCGGCGGTGGCCGTCAGGGCGATCCGCGGCACCGACGCATAGCGTTCATGCAGGATGGAGAGCGCCCGGTACTCCGGCCGGAAGTCGTGCCCCCACTGGCTCACGCAGTGCGCCTCGTCGATGGCGAACAGGCCGAGCTGGCCGCGCCCGTGCAGCGCGTCGAGCTGCGCCAGGAAGCGCGGGTTGGTCACCCGCTCCGGCGCGGCGTACAGCAGCGTGATCTCGCCGCGCAGCAGGCGCTGCTCGATCGCGCCGGCCTGCTCGCCGGTGAGGGTCGAGTTCAGGAACTCGGCCTCGACGCCGGCCTCGTGCAGCGCGCCGACCTGGTCGTGCATCAGGGCGATCAGCGGCGACACCACGATGGTGACGCCCTGGCCGGCGCGCTGGCGGGCGATGGCGGGGATCTGATAGCACAGCGACTTGCCGCCGCCGGTGGGCATCAGCACCAGCGCGTCGCCGCCGCCGATCACATGGTCGACGACGGCCGCCTGCGCGCCGCGGAAGCGCTCGTAGCCGAAGATGTCGTGGAGGATGGCGGCAGGCGCCGCGGTGGAAGCCGGCAAGATGGCCGGTATTGTCCGGGGAAAAGGCGCAGTTTCTACAATCGCCGGCATGAAACCCCTCGTGTACACCCGTGGTCAAGCGCTGGCCGACCTGCTGGCGCAGCGCATCGTCATCCTCGACGGCGCCATGGGCACGATGACGCAGCGGCTGCGACTGACCGAGGCCGACTACCGCGGCGAGCGCTTCAAGGACCATCCCAAGGACCTGAAGAACGACGGCGATCTGCTGAGCCTGACGCGGCCGGAGCTGATCCGCGACATCCACGAGGCCTATTTCGCCGCCGGCGCCGACATCGTGGAGACCAACACCTTCGGCGCCACCCGGATCGCGCAGGACGACTACGGCCTGGGCGGGCTGGCCGCCGAAATGAACCTCGCGTCGGCCCGCCTCGCCCGCGAGGCGGCCGACAAGTACGCCCGGCCCGGTGCGCCCAAGTTCGTCGCCGGCGCGCTGGGCCCCACCCCGCGCACGGCCAGCATCAGCCCGGACGTGAACGATCCGGGCGCGCGCAACGTCGATTTCGAGCACCTGCGCGCTTCGTACTACGAGCAGACGGAAGCGCTGGTGCAGGGCGGCGTCGACCTGCTGCTGATCGAGACCATCTTCGACACGCTCAATGCCAAGGCGGCGCTGTTCGCGATCGACGAGTACTTCGAGCAGTCGGGCCAGCGGCTGCCGCTGATCATCAGCGGCACCGTCACCGATGCCTCCGGCCGCATCCTGAGCGGCCAGACCGTCACGGCGTTCTGGTACAGCGTGCGCCATGCCCGGCCGCTGGCGGTGGGCCTGAATTGCGCGCTGGGTGCGGCGCTGATGCGTCCCTATCTGCAGGAGCTGGCGCGCGCCGCCCCCGACACCTACATCAGCTGCTACCCCAACGCCGGCCTGCCCAATCCGATGAGCGAGACCGGCTTCGACGAGACGCCGGAAGTCACCTCGCGGCTGCTGCGCGAGTTCGCGGCCGAGGGCCTGGTCAACATCGTGGGCGGCTGCTGCGGCACGACGCCCGAGCACATCGGCGCGATCCACCAGGCGCTCGGCCCGCTGCCGGCGCGGGCCGTGCAGCGCGAATTCTTCTATCGCGAAGCCGCCTGACGCGAACGGCGCGCCCCAGTGAACACGCCCCGCCAGGGACGTTCCTGCGTGGATGATGCCGGCCTTATTGCGGCTGGAACCCGAGGTTCCTGATCAGCCTGGCCCAGGTCGCCGAATAGGCGCGCTCGCGGCTGGCGAGCTGCTGCTGCGGCATGAAGCCCACGGTGAGTCCCAGGCCGGTCAGCTGCTGGCGCACTTCGGGCTCGGCCAGCACCTTCTGCAGGGCGGCGGAGAACCGGTCGACGGCGGCCTGCGGCGTGCCGGCCGGCGCGAAGAAGCCGTAGTAGGGCACGTCCTCGAACCCCGCGAGGCCCAGCTCGGCGAAAGTCGGGGCCTCGGGCACGGCCGCCTGCCGCTGGCTGCCCATCACGGCGACGACGCGGATCTTGCCGGCCTTGTGGTTCTCGATGAAGTCCGGGATCGAGCCGACGCCGGCGCCGATCTGGTTGCCCAGCATGTCGGCCATCATCGGCGCGCTGCCGCGGTACGGCGCGGCGGCCAGGTCCAGCCCGTACTTCTGGCCGATCAGCTTGACCAGGAACTCGGGCACCGACGCCGGCGCCGGCACCCCGACGTTGCCTTTGCCGCCGTGCTGGCGCACCCAGGTGATGTATTCGGACATCGACCGCGCCGGGGTGCCGCCGGACACGGCGAAGGCATTGACGAAAGTGGCGAACCCGGCCACCGGCACGAAGTCGCGCGCCGGGTCGAAGCCGGGATTCCTGGTCACCAGCGGCAGGATCGAGATCGTGTGGTCGTGGCTGATGAAGAAGGTGTGGCCGTCGGGCGCGGCGGCCTTGAGCGCCTGGGCCGCGATCTGGCCGCCGGCGCCGGCCTTGTTGTCGACGACGACGTTCTGCCCCAGCTGGTCCTTCAGCTTCTCGCCGAGCAAGCGGGCGATCGCGTCGGTGCCGCCGCCGGGCGGGAAGCCGACCAGGATGCGGACCGGGCTGCTGCCTTGCGCGTGCGCCGTCCCGCCCAGCAGCGAGGCGCCCAGCGCGAGGCTGAGGCCGACGGCGCGCAACGCGCGGATCCAGCGGGGAAAGACCATGGGTCGCACTCCTGAAGTTGGGCGGGCAAAAAACGAAAGGCGCCATTGTGGCAAAAGGCAGCCGGCCACGAGCAGCAGGGATTCGGGCCTGCGGGCGGCCCGGGCATGCCGCCGCCGCTAGAATCGACGCCTGCTCAAGGAGCGTTGCAGCGGCGTGGCGGCAGCCGGCGTCGCCAGGCTTGAGATCTCAACGGCGCTCACCTCCATCAACCCCGGCCGCGGCCGGTCTTTTTGCAGGATGAGCCATGACGCTGGCCCCACCCGTTCCCCCCATGAAGCTGGCCGGCCTGGAGCCGGTCACGATCGGCCCCGGCAGCCTGTTCGTCAACGTCGGCGAGCGCACCAACGTCACCGGTTCCAAGGCGTTCGCCCGCATGATCCTGAACGGCCGCTTCGAGGAAGCGCTGGCCGTCGCGCGCCAGCAGGTCGAAAACGGCGCCCAGGTCATCGACATCAACATGGACGAGGCCATGCTGGACAGCAAGGCCGCGATGGTCCGCTTCCTCAACCTGATCGCCAGCGAGCCCGACATCGCGCGGGTGCCGATCATGGTCGACTCGTCCAAATGGGAGGTGGTCGAGGCCGGGCTGCGCTGCATCCAGGGCAAGGCGATCGTCAATTCGATCTCGATGAAGGAAGGCGTCGAAGCCTTCAAGCAGCAGGCCAAGCTGGTGCGCCGCTACGGCGCGGCCGCCGTCGTGATGGCCTTCGACGAGCAGGGCCAGGCCGACACCTTCCAGCGCAAGATCGAGATCTGCGAGCGGGCCTACCGGATCCTCACCGAGGAACTCGACTTCCCGCCCGAGGACATCATCTTCGATCCCAACATCTTCGCGATCGCCACCGGCATCGAGGAGCACAACAACTACGCCGTCGATTTCATCGACGCCACCCGCTGGATCAAGGCGCACCTGCCGGGCGCCAAGGTGTCGGGCGGGGTCTCCAACGTCAGCTTCTCGTTCCGCGGCAACGATCCGGTGCGCGAGGCGATCCACACCGTGTTCCTGTACCACGCGATCAAGGCGGGGCTGGACATGGGCATCGTCAACGCCGGCATGGTCGGCGTCTACGACGAGCTCGACCCGCAGCTGCGCGAGCGGGTCGAGGACGTGGTGCTCAATCGCCGCGCCGACGCCGGCGAGCGGCTGGTGGAGATCGCCGAGTCGGCCAAGGGCGCGTCCAAGGACGATGCCAGGAAGAACGAGTGGCGCGCCGGCAGCGTGCAGCAGCGGCTGTCGCACGCGCTGGTCTCGGGCATCACCGACTTCATCGTGCCCGACACCGAGGAGGCCTACCGGGCCGTGATCGGCCGCGGCGGCCGCGCGCTGGAGGTGATCGAAGGCCCGCTGATGGACGGCATGAACGTCGTCGGCGACCTGTTCGGACAGGGCAAGATGTTCCTGCCGCAGGTGGTGAAGTCGGCCCGGGTGATGAAGCAGGCGGTCGCGCACCTGATTCCCTACATCGAGGAAGAAAAAAAGCAGCAGGCGGCGGCCGGCGAGGAAGTGCGCACCAAGGGCAAGATCGTCATCGCGACCGTCAAGGGCGACGTGCACGACATCGGCAAGAACATCGTCACCGTCGTGCTCCAGTGCAACAACTTCGAGGTGGTGAACATGGGGGTGATGGTGCCGTGCCACGAGATCCTGGCGCGGGCCAAGGTCGAAGGCGCGGACATCGTCGGCCTGTCCGGCCTGATCACGCCCTCGCTCGAAGAGATGCAGTACGTCGCCGGGGAGATGCAGAAGGACGACCATTTCCGCGTCCGCAAGATCCCGCTGCTGATCGGCGGCGCCACCACCAGCCGGGTGCACACGGCCGTCAAGATCGCGCCCCACTACGAGGGGCCGGTGGTGTACGTGCCCGATGCCTCGCGCAGCGTGAACGCCGCGCAGGGGCTGCTGTCGGACCAGGCCGCGAAATACATCGCCGAGATCGAGGCCGACTACGACAAGGTGCGCACCCAGCACGCGAACAAGAAGCAGGTGCCGCTGTGGCCGCTGGCGCAGGCGCGCGCCAACAAGACCGCGATCGACTGGTCCGGCTACGCGCCGCCGCGGCCGAAATTCATCGGCCGCCGCCTGTTCCGCAATTTCGACCTGGCGGAACTGGCGAAGTACATCGACTGGGGGCCGTTCTTCCAGACCTGGGACCTGGCCGGCCGTTTCCCCGCCATCCTGAAGGACGAGGTGGTCGGGGCCGAGGCGGTGCGCGTCTACGCCGACGGCCAGCGGATGCTCAAGCGCCTGATCGAGGGCCGCTGGCTCACGGCGAACGCCGTGGTGGGCTTCTGGCCGGCCAACACGGTGAACGACGACGACATCGAGCTGTACACCGACGAGTCGCGCAGCCAGGTGGCGATGACCTGGTACGGGCTGCGCCAGCAGACCGTCAAGGAGGTGGTGCAGGGCCAGCAGCGCCCCAGCCGCTGCCTGGCCGATTTCATCGCGCCCCGCGGCGTGGCGCCCGACTACATCGGCATGTTCGCGGTGACGGCCGGCATCGGCTCCGACAAGAAGGAGCGCTACTTTCTCGACGACCACGACGACTACTCGGCGATCACGCTGAAGGCGCTGGCCGACCGCCTGGCCGAGGCCTTCGCCGAGGCCCTGCACGAGCGCGTGCGGCGTGACCTGTGGGGGTATGCCGCCGGCGAGACGCTGTCGCTGGACGACGAGATCGCCGAGCAGTACCGCGGCATCCGGCCGGCGCCGGGCTATCCCGCCTGCCCCGACCACAGCGTCAAGCGCGACCTGTTCCGCCTGCTGCAGGCCGGCGAGGCCGGCATCGAGCTGACCGAGAGCATGGCGATGACGCCGCCGGCGAGCGTCAGCGGCTTCTATTTCAGCCATCCGGCCAGCACCTACTTCAACGTCGGGCGGGTCGGCGAGGACCAGCTGGCCGACCTCGCGCGCCGGCGCGGCGCCGACCTGGCCCAGGTGCAGCGGCTGCTGGCCTCCAGCCTCTAGGACCACTGGAAGCACGGCGGCGCCGCGGGCCGCTCGCGCCCGGGCGGGAACGCTGGCACCGCCCGCCCACCGTCGGCTGGCTCCTACGGCGGCCAGCTCAGCGCGCCGATAGCGCCGCCGGCGCCGGACCGTACGCTGGCCGCATGAGGTCCTGGAGCGTCCCGATCCCCGCCTGGCTGCGCCATGCCGCCCGGCCGTTCGCGCCGTTCGAGCGGGCCATGCGGCTGTGGAGCGAAGTCGAGGGCGCCCGCATGAGCGCCGCGATCTCGTTCTACGGGATGCTCAGCCTGGCGCCGCTGCTGTTGCTGCTGGTCGGACTGCTCGGGTGGTGGGTCGACCGGGCGCTGCTGGAGCGCGGGCTGATCACGCAGGTCGGCGCGATCGTCGGCGAGCAGGGCAGCGCGCTGATCCGGCATGCCCTGGACAGCGCCAAGGCCCCCGCGGAGGGACTGATCGCCTCGGCGGCCGGCTTCGTGGTGCTGGTGTCCGGCGCCACCGGCGTCTTCGGCGAGCTGCAGTCGGCGTTCGAGCGGCTGTGGCTCAGCGGCACGGGCCGCGCGCCGCACCAGCATTGGTGGCACGGCGTGTCGCTGCGGCTGCGCGGCATCGCCTATGTGCTGGCGTTCGGGTTCCTGCTGCTGGTGTCGCTGCTGATCTCCACGTTCCTGAACATCGCGGCGGGCTGGGCCGGCCGCTGGTTCGCGCTGGAACAGGGGGTGCGGGTGCTGAGCGAGGTGATCGCCTTCGCCATCTGCGCCGCGCTGTTCTACGGCTTCATGCGCCTGTCCTCGGGGCCCAAGCCGCGCACCCGCAGCCTGTGGTTCGGCGCGGTGGTCGGCGCGACGCTGTTCACCGCCGGCCGGCAGGTGCTGGCGGCCTATCTCTCCGGCGCGGCCGTGGTGTCGGCCTATGGCGCGGCCGGCTCGCTGGTGGTGCTGCTGATGTGGATCTATTTCTCGGCCGCCGTGCTGCTGTTCGGCGCCGGCTGCGCCAAGGCGGTGGAGGAGACGCGGCTGCGGCACGAGCACGAGGGCTGCCCACCGCGCGCGGCGCCCGGGCCGGGCCTACGCCGCTGGCGTGAGCGGCACCAGTGAGCGCCGCTGCGCCAGCAGCAGCGCGACCACCGCCGTGGCGCTGATCACCAGCAGCACCCACAGCCCGGGCGCGTAGCCCGAATCCTCGCGCCACAGCAGGCCGAGCAGCAGCGGCGCCAGGGCCCGCGCCAGCGCGGTGGGCAGGCCCAGCGCGCCGTTGAGCGAGGCCACATGGTCGCGATTGACGTATTGCGCGATCGCCGTGCCCTTGACGATGGTGAGCATGCCGTTGCCCAGGCCGTACAGCAGGACGAACAGCAGCGCGGCGGCCGGATGGCCGGCGCCGGCGATCAGCGCGACCAGCCCCAGCGGAATCAGCACCGGAATCAGCCGGTTGGCGGCGTGCTGGTCGAAGCGATGCTCGAAGAAGAACAGCAGCAGCCGGCCGGCGACCTGGATCACGCCGATGCTCGCCGGGATCGCGATCACCCACGCCTCGGCCAGGCCGTTGCCGCGCAGCAGCGCGATCATGTGCGCCGGCAGGGCGGCGGCGACGGCCATCGTGCACACCACGAACACGGCGATCAGCAGGAACGGCGCGCTGCGCAGGTAGACCGCCGGCGAGCGGGTGGGCCCACCCGGCGCGGGCGCTGTCGGCGGCGGCGCGCCGCGCAGCTGGATCGCATGCAGCGGCGCGCAGACCAGCAGGTTGATCGCGGCCAGCACCCACAGCGCGTGGCGCCAGCCGAGCGCGTGGATCAGCCAGGCGGTGAACGGGATGAAGACGGTGCTGGCCAGCCCGCCGAGAAAGGTCAGGGTGATGATCGCCCGCCGGAAATCCAGCGGAAAGCGGCGCGTGACGACGGCGAAGACCGGGTTGTACAAGGTGGCGGCCAGGCCCGCCCCGAGCGCCGCCCACACCAGGTAGAAGCCGGCGAGCCCCTGGATCGTGCTGTGCCACCACAGGCAGGCCGCCACCAGCAGCGAGCCGCCGGTCATCACCGCCCGCTCATGGCCGCGGTCGATCAGCCGCCCCACCGGGTAGGCCAGCAGCCCCTCGGCCAGCAGCGCCAGGCTGAAGGCGAGCGAGGACTGGGCCCGGGTCAGCCCCAGCTCCCGCTCCACCGGTTCGACGAACAGGGCGAAGGTGTAGAACACGCTGCCCCAGGCGATCAGCTGCGCCAGCGACAGCCAGCCGACCAGGCGGCGGTCGTAGGGCGACGGCGAGGACGGGCCGGTGGGCATGGCGCCGATTGTGGCCTGGACCGGCCGCGCTGCCGCCAAGCGCCGGTGGGCGAAGCCTCATGGCGGGTGGGGAAGCTTGGGCGCGGGGCGCGGCCGGCGTGGCCGATCGGAGACAATCGCAGGTTTTTCGCGCCGCAGTACCACACCATGAAGACGCCTCTGGATCCGGCCACCGCCGTGCACTACGTGACCTGGGGAGGCCTGTTGCTCGGGCTGGTGCTCGGCGCCGCCGGACAGGCATCGCGCTTTTGCGTGCGCGGGGCGATCGACGACCTGCTGACGCTGCGCCGCCCTGGCCGGCTGCTGTCGTGGCTGCTCGCCGTGGCCATCGCCGCGCTGTTCGTGCAGGCCCTGGTTTCGCTGCACCTGTTCGACGCGCGCAAGACGATCGCCTGGAGCGCCAACTTCGTCTGGGCTTCCTACCTGGTGGGCGGGGCGATCTTCGGCTTCGGCATGATCCTGGCCGGCGGCTGCCCGCAACGCAGCCTGGTGAAGGCCGGCAGCGGTGACCTGAAGTCGGTCGTCACGCTGGTGGTGACCGCGGTCGCGGCGCTGATGACGCTGCGCGGCGCCTTCGCTCCCTGGCGCGTCGACCTGCTCGATCGCTGGAGCCTGCCGCTGGCGACGCCGCAGGACCTCGGCTCGATCGCGGCGACGGCGCTGCCGCTGGCCCCGTCGACGCTGCGCTGGGTGCTGGTGGTGGCGGTGCTGGCGCTGGCCGGCGCCGCCGCGTGGCGCCAGCGGGCGCAGATGGACCGCGGGCACTGGCTCGGCGGCCTGGCCGTCGGCCTGCTGGTGCCGGCGGCATTCCTGCTCACCGGCGCGCTCGGCTTCGTTCCCGAACATCCGGAGACGCTGGAGCCCGCCTGGCTGGGCACGCAGTCGCACCGTCCGGAGGGCCTGAGCTTCGTGGCGCCGCTGGCCAATTCGCTCGACCTGCTCACCATGTGGACCGACAAGGCGACGGTCGCCACCTTCGGCGTGCTGCTGGTCGTCGGTGTGCTGGCCGGCAGCTTCGCCAGTGCCAGGCTGCGCGGCGACTTCCGGCTGCAGTCGTTCCAGGATCCGCGCGAGCTGGCCCGCTACCTCGCCGGTTCGGTTCTGATGGGCTTCGGCGGGGTGACGGCGCTGGGCTGCTCGGTCGGCCAGGGGCTGACGGGCCTGGCGCTGCTGTCGGCCGGCGCGCTGTTGGCGGTGGCCGGGATCGTCGGCGGCGCCGTGCTGGCGATCCGCCTGCGCCGCCCCGCCGGCGTCAGGACGCCAGCCATCGGCGCGCGCGAAGCGCTCCAGTAGGCGGCTCAGGCCAGGCTCAGCCCGCGGCGGTACTGCACCGCCTCGGCGACATGCTCCACCTGCGTCGAGGCGGCGCCCGCCAGGTCGGCGATCGTGCGGGCGACCTTCAGCGCGCGGTGGGTCGAGCGCGCGCTCCAACCCAGGCGCGCCGCGGCGACGTGCAGGAAGCGCGCGGCGCTGTCGTCGAGGCCGGCGTGCCGGTCGATCTCCTGGCCCTGCAGGTCCTGGTTGGGCTTGCCCTGGCGGGCCTGGGCCCGCTGGCGCGCCGCGCTGGCGCGCGCCCGGATCGCGGCGGTCGATTCGCCGGCGGGCGCGGTGAGCAGCTCCTGCGCCGCGAGCGCCGGCACCTCCACGTGCAGGTCGATGCGATCGAGCAAGGGGCCGCTGAGCCGGCCCTGGTAGCGGGCCACCTGGTCGGGCGTGCAGCGGCAGGCCCGGTGGGCGGCGCCCAGCCAGCCGCAGGGGCAGGGGTTCATCGCGCCGACGAACTGGAAGCGCGCCGGGAATTCGGCCCGCTGCGCCGCCCGCGAGATCGTGATGCGGCCGGTCTCCAGCGGCTCGCGCAGGGCCTCCAGGGCACTCCGGGGGAACTCCGGCAGCTCATCGAGAAACAGCACCCCGTGATGCGCCAGCGAGATTTCGCCGGGCCGCGGCGGCGAGCCCCCGCCCACCAGGGCCACGGCGCTGGCCGTGTGGTGGGGGCTGCAGGTCGGCCGCAGCGCCCAGCGTTCCAGCGAGAAGCGGCCGGCCAGGCTGGCGATCGCGGCGCTCTGCAGCGCTTCCTGCACGGTCATCGCCGGCAGCAGGCCGGCGAAGCGTTGCGCCAGCATCGACTTGCCCGAGCCCGGCGGGCCCTGCATCAGCACGCCGTGCCCGCCGGCCGCGGCGATTTCGAGCGCCCGTTTGGCCGCGGCCTGCCCCTTGACGTCGGCGAGGTCGGCGTAGGCCGCCGGCGGGCCGGCCGGCTGCACCACCAGCGGCGACCACTCGGGCGCGGCGGGCGCGCCGCCGGCCCGGGCGGCGAACTGGCGCACGACGTCGAGCAGATGCCCGGCCCGGTAGACCTGCGCCTGCGGCACCAGTGCGGCCTCCTCGGCGCTGCCCGGCGGCAGCACCAGCCGGGCGCTTGCACCAGCGGCGTGCAGCGCCAGGCTCAGCGCCAGCGCACCGCGCACGGGCCGCAACTCGCCCGACAGCGACAGCTCGCCGGCGAACTCGTAGCCGGCCAGCCCGGCCGCGTCGACCTGCCCGCTGGCGGCCAGGATCCCCAGGGCGATGGCCAGGTCGAAGCGGCCCGAGTCCTTCGGCAGGTCGGCCGGCGCGAGGTTCACGGTGATCCGCCTGTTGTGCGGAAATTCGAGGCCGCAATTGAGGATGGCGCAGCGCACCCGCTCGCGCGCCTCCTTCACTTCGACCTCGGCCAGACCGACCAGCGTGAAGCTCGGCAGGCCATTGGCCAGGTGCACTTCGACGGCGACCGCGGCGGCATGCAGGCCGACCAAGGCGCGGCTTTGCACCAGCGACAAGCTCATCTTCAAGGCTCCCCATCCAGGTGCGGATGGCGGGTGGCGAAAACCGCGTCGCACCATCGGAGTGCGACGCGGCGCTGTCCTGCTCCCGGATAACGCTCCAGTGGCCGGCCCCGTGCACGATGGGCGGCGGCAAACGCTGGCACGGTCCCTGCTTTGAGGTTGCGGAGTCCGTTTCCAGTCACTTCAGGAGCCACCCAGTGCGCGTCACATCGCAAACGACCATCGTCCTCGCCCTCCTCGCCGCCGCCGGCGGCGCCTGGGCGCAGGCCAAGGCCGAGCCCGACTACAGCTTCTCGTACAACGTGGGAGCGGTCACCGACTACCGCTATCGCGGCATCTCGCAGTCGCGGCTGAAGCCGGCGCTGCAGGGCGGCATCGACGTCGCCCACAAGAGCGGCTTCTACCTCGGCACCTGGGGCTCGACGATCAAGTGGATCAAGGACGCCGGCGGCGACGCGCCGGTCGAGCTCGACTTCTACGGCGGCTACAAGGGCACCGCCGGGGCGGTCGGCTACGACGTCGGGGCGCTGCGCTACCAGTACCCGGGCCACGACCTCGCGGTCAGCCCCAACACCAGCGAGCTGTATCTCGCCGGCACGGTGGGGCCGGCGACGCTGAAGTACTCGCATGCCGTCACCAACCTGTTCGGATTCGCCGACAGCAAGAACAGCGGCTACCTCGAGCTCGGCGCCAGCTTCGACATCGGCAACGGCTGGTCGCTGGCGCCGCACGTCGGCCACCAGAAGGTCAAGCACAACTCGGCGTATTCGTACACCGACTACGCGCTGACGCTGGCCAAGGACTTCGGCAACGGCCTGGCCGTGAGCCTGGCCGCCGTCGGCACCGACGCCGCCCGCACGTTGTACGTCACGCCGGCCGGCAAGTTCACCGGCAAGCGCGGGCTGGTCGCGGGCGTCAAGTACTCGTTCTGACCCGCCACCCGCAAGGAGAACCCCCATGAAACTGGTCACGGCCATCATCAAGCCGTTCAAGCTGGACGAAGCGCGTGAGGCGCTGTCGGCGATCGGCGTGCAGGGCATCACGGTCACCGAGGTCAAGGGCTTCGGCCGGCAGAAGGGCCACACCGAGCTCTATCGCGGCGCCGAATACGTCGTCGACTTCCTGCCCAAGGTCAAGATCGAAGCGGCCGTCGACGACGCCCTGGTCGAACAGGTGATCGACGCGATCGAAGGCGCGGCCCGCACCGGCAAGATCGGCGACGGCAAGATCTTCGTGTACGACCTCGAGCAGGTGATCCGCATCCGCACCGGCGAGACCGGCAAGGAGGCCCTGTGAAGCACGCCACTGCATTTTCGGGAGACCGCATGATCAAGATCCTCGTCGCCTCGCTGGCCCTGGGCCTGGCCTTGTTCGCCGGCGCCGCCCGGGCCCAGGCACCCGGGGCGCCGGACGCGGCGGCCGCCGCCCCGGCCGCCAGCGCGCCGCCGGCAGCTCCTGCCACGCCAGCCGCCGCCCCAGCCGCCGCCCCAGCCGCCGCCCCAGCCGCCACCGCAGCCGCTGTCGCTGCGCCGGCGCCGAACAAGGGCGACACGGCCTGGATGACGGTGGCGACGCTGCTGGTGATCCTGATGACGCTGCCGGGACTGGCGCTCTTCTACGGCGGCCTGGTGCGCAGCAAGAACATGCTGTCGGTGCTGATGCAGGTGTTCGTGGTGACGGCGCTGATCTACGTGCTGTGGGTGCTCTATGGCTACAGCGCGGCCTTCAGCGGCGGCAGTCCCTTCATCGGCGGCCTGGGCAAGGCCATGCTCAAGGGCATCACGCCGGATTCGGTGGCCGCCACCTTCAGCAAGGGCGTGGTGATTCCGGAGCTCACGTTCGCCGGCTTCCAGGCCACCTTCGCCGCCATCACCTGCGCCCTGATCGTCGGCGCCTTCGCCGAGCGCATCCGCTTTGCCTCGGTGCTGCTGTTCATGGCGCTGTGGTTCACCTTCAGCTACCTGCCGATCGCCCACATGGTCTGGTACTGGGACGGCCCGGACGCCATCACCGACGCCGCCTCGCTCGAGAAGGTCACGGCCGCCGCCGGCTGGCTGTGGGCCAAGGGCGCGCTCGACTTCGCCGGCGGCACCGTGGTGCACATCAACGCCGGCGTCGCCGGCCTGGTCGGCGCCTACGTGCTGGGCAAGCGCATCGGCTACGGCCGCGAATCGCTGGCGCCGCACAACCTGACGCTCACCATGGTCGGCGCCTCGCTGCTGTGGGTCGGCTGGTTCGGTTTCAACGCCGGCTCCAACCTGGAAGCCAACGGCACGGCCGCCCTGGCCTTCATGAACACGCTGGTGGCGACGGCGGCGGCGACGCTGGCCTGGATCGGCGGCGAAGCGCTGAGCAAGGGCAAGGCCTCGATGCTGGGCGCCGCCTCGGGCGCCGTGTCCGGGCTGGTGGCGATCACGCCGGCCTGCGGCTTCGTCGGCCCCTTCGGCGCGATCGTGATCGGCCTGCTCGCCGGGCTGCTGTGCCTGTGGGGCGTCAACGGCCTGAAGCGGCTGCTGGGCGCCGACGACGCGCTCGACGTCTTCGGCGTCCACGGCGTCGGCGGCATCGCCGGCGCCCTGCTCACCGGCGTGTTCGCCTCGCCGGCCCTGGGCGGCACCGGCATCTACGACTACGTCGCCAACAAGGTGGCGGCCGACTACTCGATCGCCAACCAGGTCTGGGTCCAGTTCCAGGCGGTGCTGACCACCATCGTGTGGTCGGCGGTGGTGGCGTTCGTCGCCTACAAGATCGTCGACCTGGTGCTCGGCCTGCGCGTCACGGAAGAGGCGGAGCGCGAGGGCCTGGACATCACCTCGCACGGCGAGGCGGCCTACAGCCGCTGAGGGGGCGGCCCCGGCGGCCGCCGCCGGTTTCCGCCAGTGTCTCCGCGTGGACTTGGCCCGCCCGCTCGTGCGCGGCGGGCTTTTTTCCGCCCCCGGCCGGCGGTCCGGCCGGGCACAATCGACTCCATGATCCGACTCCAGGCAGGCGCGCTCGCGTGCGAGATCGAACCCAGGCTGGGTGGCTGCATTGCCGGGCTGTGGCTGGGCGAGCTGCCGGTGCTGCGCTCGACGCCGGCGGCGCAGCTCACCTCGTCGCGGCAGGCCGGCAGCTACCCGCTGGTGCCGTTTTCCAATCGCATCGGCGGGGCCCGCCTGCAATGGCAGGGCACGCAGCATCCGCTGGTGCGCAACAACGGCGCCGAGCCCCATGCGATCCACGGTGTCGGCTGGCAGCGGCCATGGGCGGTGCTGGAAAGCGACGCGCAGTCGGCGCTGCTCGCGTACGAGCACCGGCCCGACTCGGCGTGGCCGTTCGCCTTCGACAGCTCGCAGACGATGCAGCTGCGCGACGGCGCGCTTTCGCTCACGCTGTCGGTCACCAACCAGTCGCGGCAGCCGGCGCCCGCCGGCCTCGGCTGGCATCCGTACTTCGTCAAGCGTCCCGGCAGCCGCATCCGCTTCGAGGCCACCGGCCGCTGGGAGATGAGCGCCGACAAGTTGCCGACCGAGCGCCGGGCGGATGCCGGCCTCGACGCCGATTGCGCCTCGCTGGAGGTCGACCACTGCTTCGACGGCTGGTCCGGCATCGCGCAGCTGCGCGACCCGCTGCTGCGCGTGACGCTCACCTCCAGCCTGCGCCGGCTGGTGGTGTTCACCAATGGCGCCCGCGAGTTCGTCGCGATCGAGCCGGTGAGCCACGTCAACAACGCGATGAACCTGGTCGCGGCCGGCGCCGATGCGCAGCAGCTGGGCCTGGTCATCCTGCAGCCGGGCGAGTCGTGCAGTGCGCAGATGACGATCGAAGTCGAGCGCGCATGATGAGCGGCTGGGACCTCGCCACGCCGCAGCCGGACCAGCTGGGCGAATCGCCGTTCTGGCATCCGCGCGAGCAACGGCTCTACTGGGTCGACATCGAGCAGCGGCAGCTGCGCCGGCTCGATCCGCGCGACGGCACGCTGGAGTCGTGGGCCATGCCGACGCATCCCGGCTGCATCGCGCCGCGCGAGCGCGGCGGCCTGGTCATCGCCCTGCGCGACGGGGTCTATCGCGCCGATGCCTGGGGCGGCCCGCTGCGGCTGCTGGCGCGCGCGCCCTACGATCCCGCCACCGCGCGCTTCAACGACGGCAAGGCCGACCCGGCCGGCCGCTTCTGGGCCGGCAGCCTGTACGAGCCGCGCGACCCGCCGAACGCGCATCTGTACTGCTTCGACCTGCGCGGCGCGCCGGCCGCGCCGGAAGTGAAAGCCGATCGGGCGACGGTCGCCAACGGCCTCGCCTGGTCGCCCGACGCCAGCACGCTGTACTGGGCCGACACCACCAGCCACACGGTGTGGGCCTGGGACTGGGACGCGGCGACCAACGCGATGCGCCACCGCCGGGTGTTCCGGCAGTTCCCGCGCAAGCCCGCGGGCTGGCAGCCCGGGCAGCCCGGTTACGGCGGCCGGCCCGACGGCGCGGCGGTCGATGCGGCCGGCAACTACTGGGTGGCGATGTTCGAAGGGGGGCGGGTGCTGCAGTTCGCCGCCAGCGGCGAGCTGCTGCGCGAACTGCCGCTGCCGGTGCGCTGCCCGACGATGCCGTGCTTCGGCGGCGCCGACCTCCAGACCCTGTACGTCACCAGCGCCCGCCATTCGCGGCCGGCGCAGGAGCTGCGCGAGCAGCCGCAGGCCGGCTGCGTCTTCGCGCGCCGGGTCGAGGTGCCCGGCCGGCCGGTCGATTTCGTGCGGGACTGACCGCCCCGCTACCATCCGGGCATGGAGAGCCTCCTCGATCCGCTCGTCGCCCGCATTCGCGCCGCCGCCGGGCACGGCACGCCGCTGCGCATCCGCGGCGGCGGCAGCAAGGATTTCTACGGCGAGCGCCTCGAGGGCGAGCTGCTGGAGACGGCGCCGCTGGCCGGCATCACCAGCTACGAGCCGACCGAACTGGTGGTGACGGCGCTCGCCGGCACGCCGCTGGCGCAGCTCGAGGCGGCGCTGGCCGAACGCGGCCAGTGCCTGCCGTTCGAGCCGCCGCACTTCGGCGGCGGCGCCACGGTGGGCGGCATGGTGGCCGCCGGGCTGAGCGGCCCGGCGCGCGCCAGCGCCGGCGCGGTGCGCGATTACGTGCTGGGCCTGACCATGGTGAACGGCCGCGGCGAGGTTCTCACTTTTGGTGGCCAGGTGATGAAGAACGTGGCCGGCTACGACGTCTCGCGCCTGCTGGCCGGCTCGCTCGGCACGCTGGGGCTGATCGTCGAAGCGAGCCTCAAGGTGCTGCCGGTGCCGCCCGGCGAGGCGACGCTCAGGTTCGAGCTGGGGCAGGACGAGGCGCTGCGGCGCCTGAACACCTGGGGCGGCCAACCGTTGCCGCTGAACGCCAGCTGCTGGGTCGAGGACGACGGTGTCGGCACCCTGTACCTGCGGCTGCGCGGCGCGGTGGCCGCCGTCGAAGCGGCCTGCCGCTCGTTGGGCGGCGAGCGGCAGGACAATGCGCAGGTGCGCGGCGACTGGCAGCTGTGCCGCGACCAGCGCCTGCCCTGGTTCGAGGCCCGCCGCGACCGCGACCTGTGGCGGCTGTCGCTGCCGCAGACGGCGCCGGTGCTCGATCTGCCCGAGCCGCCGCTGGTCGAATGGCACGGCGGCCTGCGCTGGGTCGGCGCGGCGCCGGGCCAGGACGAGCCGCTGCGGCGGGCCGCGGCGGCGGCCGGCGGTCACGCGACGCTGTTCCGGCCGGCCGCGGGGCGGACCGAGCCGGCCCGCGGCCGGTTGGCGCCATTGTCGTCGCCGCTGCAACAGATTCATCGGGAACTCAAGCGCCAGTTCGATCCGGCGGGGATCTTCAACCGCGGCCGCCTGTACCCCGATCTCTGAGCTCGCATGCAGACCCACCTCAGCCCCGAATACGCCGACACGCCCGACGGGCGCGCGGCCGAAGCCATCCTGCGCCGCTGCGTGCACTGCGGCTTCTGCACGGCCACCTGCCCGACCTACCAGCTGCTGGGCGACGAGCTCGATGGCCCGCGCGGCCGCATCTACCTGATCAAGCAGGTGCTGGAGGGCCAGGCGCCGACCCGCCGCACCCAGCTGCACCTGGATCGCTGCCTGACCTGCCGCAACTGCGAGAGCACCTGCCCGAGCGGCGTCGAGTATGGACACCTGGTCGACATCGGGCGCCGGATCGTCGAAGAGAAGGTGCCGCGCGAGCCCGGCGACAACGCGCTGCGCTGGGCGCTCAAGGAAGGCCTGAGCGCGCCGCTGTTCGGGCCGGCGATGAAGCTGGGGCAGGCCCTGCGGCCGCTGTTGCCCAAGGCGCTGCGGGCCAAGGTGCCGGCGGCGCGCGACGCCGGGCGCTGGCCGGCGCGCGAACATCCGCGCAAGGTGCTGCTGCTGGCCGGCTGCGTGCAGCCGTCGATGGCGCCCAACATCAACACGGCCACGGCACGGGTGCTGGACGCCGCCGGCATCCAGACCATCGTCGCGCCCGAAGCCGGCTGCTGCGGCGCGGTGAAGTTCCACCTCAACGACCAGGCCGGCGGACTGGCGCAGATGCGCGCCAACATCGACGCCTGGTGGCCGTGGATCGAGAACGGCGCGGTCGAGGCGATCGTGATGAACGCCTCGGGCTGCGGCGTGACGGTGCGCGAATACGGCCATCACCTGCAGCGCGACCCGGTGTACGCGGCCAAGGCGCGCCGCGTCAGCGAGCTGACCCGGGACCTGAGCGAACTGCTGCCGCAGCTGGTGCCGGCGCTGCGCGGCCGGGTACGCCCGGCCGCCGGCCTGCTGGCCTTCCATCCGCCGTGCAGCCTCCAGCACGGGATGAAGCTGCGCGGCGGCGTGGAGCAGCACCTGGGCGAACTGGGCTTCCAGGTCCGGGTGGCGAACGCCGAATCGCACCTGTGCTGCGGATCGGCCGGGACCTATTCGGTGCTGCAACCCAAGCTCGCCACCGAGCTGCGCGATCGCAAGCTCGGCCACCTCGGCGAGCTGCGCCCGCAGGCGATCATCTCGGCCAACATGGGATGCATCACCCACCTGCAGAGCGGCACCGCCACGCCGGTGCGGCATTGGGTCGAGGTGCTGGACGCGGCGTTGGCCCCTGCGTAGGGGCGAAACCCCCTGCGTTCGGCTGTTGGCTGTGCCGCCTTACGTCGCCAGCGCGGCCTCGATGTCCCGCGCCAGCGACTCCGGCTTGTCCTGCGGCGCATAGCGCTTGATCACCCGGCCGTCGCGGCCGACCAGGAACTTGGTGAAGTTCCACTTGATCGCCTTGGTGCCCAGCAGCCCCGGCGCCTGCGCCGTCAACCACCGGTACAGCGGATGCGCGGCATCGCCGTTGACGTCGATCTTCGACATCATGGGAAAACCGACGCCGTAATTGCGCTGGCAGAACTGCGCGATCTCGCCGTCGCTGCCCGGGTCCTGGGCGCCGAACTGGTTGCACGGAAAACCGAGCACCACCAGTCCGCGGCCGCCGTAGGTCTGGTGCAGCTGTTCCAGCCCCGCGAACTGCGGCGTGAAGCCGCAGGCGCTGGCGGTGTTCACGATCAGCAGCGGCCGGCCGCGGAACTGGTCCAGCCGCAGCGGCTCGCCGTCGATGCGCCGGGCTTCGAAGTCGTAGATGCCGGCCATGCGGCTATTGTGCGCCGCGCGGCTCGCCCACGGGCCAGGCCGACCAGGCCGCGGCCACCAGAATGAGGCCCCCGCCGGCCACCGTGCGGGCCGTCAGCTCGGCCGCCCCGAGCACCACCGACGAGAGGCTGGCGAACACCACCTCGGACAACATGATCAGCGCCGTGGTGTGGGCCGTCAGGCGGGCGGCGCCGTACTGCAGCGCCATGTTGCTGCCCAGAAAGCCCAGGCTCAGCGCCAGGCCGATCACCCAACCGCTGTCGAGCACGGCCGGCGCGGCCACGAAGCCGCCGGCCAGCCCGAGCGCGGCCGCCCCCCCGGCCATGATCGCGCCACCCAGGAACATCGCCAGCACCCGGCCGGCGGCATCGACGTGATTGAGCTTGCGCAGCAGCACGTTGTTCAGGGCGAAGCTGATGCCGCCGGCCAGCGCCAGCCAGTCGGCCAGGCTGTGCGGCACCGGCCAGGCGGCGTCGCCGGTCTTCAGCACGATCGCCACGCCGGCCATCGCCAGCGCCATCCGCAGCAGCGATGGCCCGGTGGGCCGCTCGCCCAGCACCAGCCAGGCCAGCAGCACGGTCCATGCGGGCATCAGGTAGAACAGCAGCACCACCCGGACCACGTCGCCGACGGTGACCGCCCAGTTGAAGCCGACGTTGGTCATGCCGGCGGCGGCGGCCAGCAGCCACAGCGCCGGATGGCGGGCCATGGTCCGGGCGGCGCCGGGCCGCGCCGCGATCAGCAAGACCACCGACAGCAGGTAGACGAACGCGGTGGCGAGCAGCGGATGCAGCCCCTGCGCCTGCAGCTGGCGGAACGGCCACCAGGAGATGCCCCAGATGAAGCCGTTGAGCACCAGCGCCAGCGCCGGCAGCACGCTGCGCGGGCGCTCGCCGGCCGGCGGCGCCGCCTCAGCCATGCGGATTGTCGTGGCGCGCGATCTTCAGCAGGTGTTCGACCTCGTCCCGGTACTGCACGCAGTTGCTGCGGTGCCAGCGCTGGATCAGCCACATCACGCTGGCCACCACCAGCCCGAAGGCGGTGATGGCGCCGAACGCCGACAGGCCCATGCCGGCCGACAGGCTGTAGAAGGCGCCCAGGCCGAGGATGCAGGCCTGCTCGTTGAAGTTCTGCACGGCGATCGAGCGGCCGGCGCCCATCAGGTTGTGCCCGCGGTGCTGCAGCAGCGCGTTCATCGGCACCACCATGAAGCCGGCGATCGCGCCCAGCATGATCAGGAACGGCGCGGCCACCCAGACGTTGCCGATGAAGTTCATCAGGATCACCAGCAGGCCCATGGCGATGCCCAGCGGCATGACGCTGGTGGCCATGTCCAGCCGCATCCGCATCGAGGCCACGGCGGCGCCGACCGCGGTGCCCAGCGCCACCACGCCCGAGAGGGAGGAAGCCTGGGTCGTGCTGTAGCTCAGCGCCGCGGCGCTCCAGGCCAGGATGATGTAGCGCAGGTTGCCGCTCACGCCCCAGATCAGCGTGGTGGTCGCCAGCGAGATCTGGCCCAGCTTGTCGCGCCACAGCCGGGAGTTGCAGGTCCAGAAGTCCGGCACCAGCTGCAGCGGATTGGCCGGCATGGCTCGCATCTCGACGCCGGTGTGCGGGATGCGCAGGTTGAACCAGGCGGCCAGCGCGTAGATGAAGATCATGATGAAGATGGCGGCCTCGGGCGCGGTGTCGATGCCGGTGTCCAGCACCGGGAAGTCGAACGCCAGCATGCGGCTGGCCACCGCCTGGCCGACCAGCTGCCCACCCAGCAGGATGCCCAGGATGATGGAGGCGATGGTCAGGCCCTCGATCCAGCCGTTGGCCTTGACCAGCTGCGATGCCGGCAGCAGTTCGGTCAGGATGCCGTACTTGGCCGGCGAGTAGGCCGCGGCCCCGAGCCCCACCACGGCATAGGCCATCAGCGGATGCAGCCCGACCAGCATCAGCACGCAGCCCATCACCTTGATGGCATTGCTGATGAACATCACCTTGCCCTTGGGCATGGAATCCGCGAAGGCGCCGACGAAGGGCGCCAGCACCACGTAGAACAGGGCGAACATCGGCACCAGCGCCGCCCGTTGCCACTCGGCCGCGCCGCCGGTTCGCAGCAGTTCCACCGCGGCCACGAACAACGCGTTGTCGGCCAACGACGAAAAGAACTGCGCCGACATGATCGTGTAGAAACCGCGCTTCATCGGGCTATGGGCGCGCAGCGGCCGCGTGGCGGGCGAGCATTGGGGGGCGAGTCTTTGTGGTCGGGTTGAAGCCGGCAAAGGTTATATCACGCGGCTGAGTGCCAAAATCTCGCCACTCCCACCCGCCCGCCGACCGTTTTCCATGCCCCGTCCCATCCACGCCACCATCCACACCGACGCGCTGCGCCACAACCTCGCCCGCATGCGCCGGGCCGCGCCCGACGCCAAGGTCTGGGCCGTGGTCAAGGCCAACGCCTACGGCCACGGCATCGAGCGCGTGTTCGAGGGGCTGCGCGGGGCCGACGGCTTCGCCTTGCTGGACCTCGAGGAAGCCGAGCGGGTGCGGGCGCTGGGCTGGCGCGGCCCGATCCTGCTGCTGGAGGGCGTGTTCGAGCCGCGCGACCTGGAGACCTGCTCGCGCCTGAACCTCTGGCACGCGGTGCATTGCGACGAGCAGATCGACATGCTGGCCATGCACAAGACCCACCAGCCGCACCGGGTGTTCCTGAAGCTCAATTCGGGCATGAACCGGCTGGGCTTCACGCCGCAGCGGTATCGCGCCGCCTGGACCCGGCTGGCGGCGCTGCCGCAGGTGGAGGAGATCTCGATGGTCACCCACTTCAGCGACGCCGACGTCGAGGGCGGCATCGAGCGGCAGCTGCAGGTGTTCGCGCAGGCCACGCGCGACCTGCCCGGCGAACGCACCCTGTCCAACAGCGCCGCGGCGCTGCGCTGCGGCGGCGATCCGGCAGCGCGCGCCGACTGGATCCGGCCGGGGATCGCCGTGTACGGCAGCGCGCCCGACTTCCCCACGCACGACATCGGCCACTGGGAGCTGCGGCCGACGATGACGCTGGCCTCCCGTGTGATCGGCACCCAGCAGCTGCAGGCCGGCGACGCGGTGGGCTACGGCTCCACGTTCCGGGCCGCCGGGCCGCTGCGCATCGGCGTGGTCGCCTGCGGCTACGCCGACGGTTACCCGCGCCACTGCGGCACCGGCACGCCGGTCCTGGTCGACGGCGTGCGCACCCGCATCATCGGCCGCGTCAGCATGGACATGCTGTCGGTGGACCTGTCGCCGGTGCCGGACGCCGGCTTCGGCAGCGAAGTGACGCTGTGGGGCCGCGCCGGCAACGGCGCCCTGCTGCCCATCGACGAGCCGGCGCAGGCCGCCGGCACGCTGGGCTACGAGCTGATGTGCGCGCTGGCGCAGCGGGTGCCGGTGGCGGTGGATTCGCTCGAGGGCCAAACCCAACAGCCGAACGCAGCGGACGCGAAGGAGACGCAGAGGACGCAGAGCAGACAGCAAGATGGATGAAGAAGCCCGCGCCTCTTTTTCTTTCTTGCGTTCATAGTTCCTGAATTCTTCTGCGTCCTTGGCGTGCCTTTGCGTCCGCTGCGTTCGGCTGTCGGGCTTTTCACGGCCGCTTGCGCATCCCCAGCGCCATCACGGCGCCGACCACGATCAGCGCGCCGACCACCTGCTGCGGCGCGATCGCCTGCCCCAGCAGCAGCCAGCCGAGGACCAGGGCGAACACCGGCTCGACGTTCATGATGGCGGAGTTGCCGACCACGCCGAGCTTGGGCAGGACGGTGAACATGATGGTGAACGCCGTCCCGTAGAGCAAGGTCAGCGTCGCGATGCCCCACCAGCCGGGGCTGGCCGTCGGCAGGTGGAAGCCGCCTTGCAGCGCCACGGTGCCCAGGGCGACCGCGCCGGCCAGCGTCATGGTGGCGGCGGTGCGGACGCGGCCGTCGACGTCGGCCGCCTCGTGCTGCGTGATCACCAGCGCCAGGCCGAAGGTGCCGGCCGCGGCCAGCGCGAAGCCGACCCCGGCGCCGATGCGCGCCCACTGGCCGGCCGCGCCCAGGCCCGAGGCGGCGCCGAACACGTCGAGCGCCAGCGCCAGTCCGGCCAGGATCACCGGCATCGCGATCAGCAGCGGCCGCTCGGCCGGGTGGCGGTAGATGACGGCGGCCCAGAACGCGGTCCAGATCGGGTAGGTGTTGAACGCCAGCAGCGCCAGCGCCACCGGCAGCCGCGCGACCGCGGAATACAGGCACAGGCTCTGCACGCCGACCAGCAGGCCGATCAGCGGCAGCATCCGCTTGTGGCGCGCCGTGAAGGCCACCGGCACGCCCTGCAGCGCGATCAGCACCATCAGCACGGCCGCGGTGATCGTGCTGCGGAACACGACCGCGGTGGCGACGTCGACGCCGTTGTTGAAAGCGACGCGGGCGGCGACGTGGTTGGCGCCCATCATCAGGGCGATGAGCAGGAGCGTGGCGAACGCCGTCGTGCTGAGGGCGCGGCCCTGCATCAGTAGAGCCCGCGCACCTGCGCCTGCAGCCGCGCCAGTCCCAGCAGGGCGTCGGTGAACGGCGTGGCCACGCCGGTCAGCGCGCCCAGCTCCCTGACCACGGTGACCAGCGCGTCCAGTTCCACCGGCCGGCCGGCCTCGAGGTCCTGCAGCATCGAGGTCTTGAACTTGCCGAGCTTGCGCGTGACCTGGTGCCGGTCCTCGGGCCGCTGCTCGATCGGCAGCCCGATGCGCGTGCCGATCTCCCTGGCTTCCAGCATCACGCTGCTGACGAAGCCGCGCACCAGCTCGTCCTGCAGGATCAGGTCGCTGGTGGCGCCGGTCAGCGCGCTCACCGGGTTGATGGTCATGTTGCCCCACAGCTTGAACCAGATGTCCTGCTGGATCCGCTCGGACAGCACCGTCTCGAAGCCGGCGCGCTGGAGCAGGGCGGCCAGCTGCTGCACCCGCTCGGACCGCGCGCCCGAGGGCTCGCCGACGATCAGCTTGTCGCCGAAGTGGCGGCGCGGCTCGCCGGGGCCGGCCAGCGAGCAGCTGGCATGGACCACGCAGCCGACCACATGGCGCGCGGGAATGGCGCGTTCGATCGCGCCGTCGCGGTCGACCGCCTGCAGCCGCGTGCCGGCGTAGCGGCCGCCGAAGCCCTGGAAGAACCACCACGGCACGCCGTTCATCGCCGTGAGCACGACGGTCGAGGGGCCCAGCAGCGGCGCCAGCTGCGCGGCGACGCCGGCCAGCGCCGGCGCCTTGACGGCGATCACCACCAGGTCCTGGGCGCCGAGCCGGGCCGCGTCGTCGCTGGCGCGCACCGCCGCCGTGGTCGTGCCGTCCGGCTCGTGCAGCCGCAGCCCGTGCGCGCGCAGCGCGGCCAGCGTGGCGCCGCGCGCGAGCACGCTGACGTCGCAACCGGCCTGCGCCAGCCTCGCCCCCAGCCAGCCGCCGATGGCGCCGGCGCCGACGATCGCGATCTTCATCACGTCCTGGCTGCTGCCGGTTGCGCTCGGTGCGGTCCGCGGGCCATGGGGTGTCTCCTGCATTGGTGGTTGTCGTGGCCGCCCCTGCCGGCGGCGGCCGGCCGCCGGCTCAGCGCGCGGCCGGCTTGAATTGTGCCGCCAGCTGGCTGGTCGCCCTGGCCAGCAGGTTGTTGTCCAGGCCGACGGCGACGAAGGTCGCGCCCAGTTCGAGGTAGCGCCGCGCCAGCGCCTCGTCGGGCGTCAGGATGCCCGCCGCCTTGCCGGTCCTGACGATGCGGACGATCGCGTCCTCGATCGCCCGCTGGACCTCGGGATGGCCGGAACGGCCCAGGTGTCCCAGCGATGCGGCGAGGTCGGACGGGCCGATGAAGATGCCGTCGACGCCGTCGATGGCCGCCATGGCTTCGATGTTGTCCAGCGCGGCGCCGGTCTCGGCCTGCACCAGCAGGCAGACCTGCTCGTTGGCTTCGTTCGGGTAGTCTGCGAACCGTCCCCAGCGCGACGCGCGGGCGCCGCCCACGCCGCGGATGCCCTGCGGCGGGTAGCGCATCGCCCGCACCAGCTCCTGCGCCTGCTGCGGCGTGTCGACCATCGGCACCAGGAGCGTCTGGATGCCCAGGTCGAGGAACTGCTTGATGATCGCGGTGCCGCCGACGCCGTGGCCCACCGGCACGCGCGCGATCGCATGGCTGTCCGGGTAGCCGGCGATCACCTGCGCCTGCTGCAGGATGCTGCGCAGGTCGTTGGGCGAGTGCTCGCCGTCGATCAGCAGCCAGTCGAAGCCGGCGCCGGCGCAGATCTCCGTGGTGTAGTGGTCGGCCAGGCCGAGCCACAGGCCGATCTGGGCGCGCCGCTCGCGCAGCGCCTGCTTGAAGGGATTGACGGGAGAGTGCATGTCGGCTTCCTGGATGAAAGGGATGGCGATCGCGGCTGCGGCTACGTGTTGAACAGCGGATGCAAGGTGCTGTGCTTGCCGTCGTAGACCTGCCCCGGGCTCTCGTCGATCTGCAGCGTCATGCCGAACGGGCGCTGCGCGAACAGCGGCGCGAGCCGGGCCCTGGCGCATTCGAGCAGGCTGTCGCCGACCTGCCGCTTCACGGCGTCGGTGCGGCCGGCGGCCATCCGCAGGTTGAGGTACATGAAGGCATAGTCGCCCTGGCCGTCCGCCACGGCGCAGTGGGCCGCCGGATAGGCCAGCACCCGGGTGCCGCCGGTCGGAAAGACCGGCCGGCCCGCTTCGTCGCGCACCGCGAGCATGGTGTCGCACAGCGCGCGGCACAGTGCCGTCAGGTCGGCCTGCGGTTCAAGGTTGGGGGTGTAGAGGACGACGAGGTGCGGCATGGGCGGTCGGTGACGGCGGTCGGCCTGCGATTATTCCCCGGACGGGCCGCCGTCCATGCACACGGCGTGCTGCGGCGCCGTGTTCACGTGCAGCGAGAACACGTCGGGCCGCGCGTAGTGGCCGACCGCGTCGAAGTCCATCTGCGCCATCGGAATCAGCCCCAGGTCCAGCTCCGCCGTCAGCAGCGCGTCCTCGTTGAACACCGGGCCGGCGAGCAGCTGGCCCAGGGGGTTGACGATGACGCTGCCGCCGCGCATCAGCACGGTGTCGGCGGCGCCGGGCAGGCGGTTGGCGATCGCGTCGGGGAACTGCGAGCGCCGCAGGTGCTGGCAGGCCGAGAGCACGAAGCAGCGGCCTTCCAGCGCGATGTGCTGCATGCTGGCGGCCCAGGTGTCGCGGTCGTCGGCGGTCGGCGCGCAATAGAGCGCCACCCGCTGCTGGTACATCGCCATGCGCAGCGCCGGCATGTAGTTCTCCCAGCAGATCACGGCGCCGAGCCGGCCGAACGGCGTGTCCACGGCCGCCAGCGTCGAGCCGTCGCCGAAGCCCCAGACCAGCCGTTCCAGCGCGGTCGGCATCAGCTTGCGGTGCTTGCCCAGCACCCGACCGTCCGGGCCGAGGTACACCGCGGTGCAGTACAGCGTGCCGCCGTCGCGCTCGATGATGCCCACCACGGCATACATCTGATGCCGCGCCGCCGCCTTGGCCAGTTGCGCGATCTCCGGACCGTCCACCGTGACCGCCGCCTCGTGGTAGCGCCGGAATTCGGCGCGGCCCTCCGGCGTGCGCCCGCCCAGGTAGATGTGGAAGTCGGCGCCCTTCGGGTAGCCGCCGAGGAAGGCTTCGGGGAACACCAGCAGCTGCACGCCGCGCGCCGCGGCTTCGGCCATGAGCGCCAGCGCGCGTTCCAGCGTGGCCGGCGTGTCCAGCAGGACGGTGGCGGTCTGCGCCACCGCGGCGGTGAGTGTGCTGCTCATTCGAAGCTCCTCTCGTGCGGCTGCGGGCCGGGGTCTCGGTCGCTGGCGGGTTGCGGCCCCGCCATGGCCCCCCCGTCACGGGGCCCGGTTCGCAGAATACCTCCTCGCCCGGGCGCCGGTGGCCAGGCGGCTATAGTCGCGCGGCAATGGCGAAGGAAAAAACCAGCTACACCTGCACCGAGTGCGGCGGCGCCAGCCCGCGCTGGCTGGGCAAGTGCCCGCATTGCGAGGCCTGGAACACGCTGATCGAAACGGTGCCGGAGTCGGCGGCCCCCGGCCGCAACCGGTTCGCCTCGCTGGCCAAGACGGCGGCGGTGACCGCCCTGGCCGACATCGAGGCCAGCGACGTCGAGCGGGCGCCGACCGGGATCGGCGAACTCGACCGGGTGCTGGGCGGCGGCATCGTCGAGGGCGGCGTCGTGCTGATCGGCGGCGACCCGGGCATCGGCAAGTCGACGCTGCTGCTGCAGGCGCTCGACGCGCTGCAGCGGGCGGAGGTGCCCACGCTGTACGTGACGGGCGAGGAAAGCGGTGCCCAGGTGGCGCTGCGCTCGCGCCGGCTCGGCCTGGACAACTCGCAGGTCAAGGTGCTCGCCGAGATCCAGCTGGAGAAGATCCTGGCGACGATCGCGTCGACGCAGCCGGCGGTGGCGGTGATCGACTCGATCCAGACCGTCTATTCCGACCAGCTCACCTCCGCGCCCGGCTCGGTGGCCCAGGTGCGCGAGTGCGCCGCCCACCTGACGCGCGCCGCCAAGGCCGGCGCCACCAGCATCGTGCTGGTCGGCCACGTCACCAAGGAGGGCGCCCTGGCCGGGCCGCGGGTGCTGGAGCACATGGTCGACACGGTGCTCTATTTCGAGGGCGACACCCACTCCAGCTTCCGGCTGGTGCGCGCGATCAAGAACCGCTTCGGCGCCGTCAACGAGATCGGCGTCTTCGCCATGACCGAGAAGGGCCTGAAGGGCGTGGCCAATCCGAGCGCGATCTTCCTGTCGCAGCACAGCGAGCCGGTGCCGGGCAGCTGCGTGCTGGTGACGCTGGAAGGCACGCGGCCGATGCTGGTGGAGATCCAGGCGCTGGTGGACAGCGGCGGCCCGAGCCCGCGCCGGCTGTCGGTCGGCCTGGACCGCGACCGGCTGGCGATGCTGCTGGCGGTGCTGCACCGGCACGCGGGCGTGGCCTGCATGGACCAGGACGTGTTCGTCAACGCCGTCGGCGGCGTGCGCATCAGCGAGCCGGCGGCCGACCTGGCCGTGATGCTGGCGATCACCTCCAGCCTGCGCGGCCGGCCGCTGCCCAAGGGCTTCATCGCCTTCGGCGAGGTCGGGCTGGCCGGCGAGGTGCGGCCGGCGCCGCGCGGCCAGGAGCGGCTGCGCGAAGCGGCGAAACTGGGCTTCTCGGTGGCCGTCGTGCCGAAGGCGAACGCGCCGCGCAAGGGCAGCCGCGAGATCGAAGGGCTCGCCATCCACCCGGTGGACCGGATCGAGGAAGCGATGGACGTGGTGCGCGGCCTCGACTGAGCCGGTACGCAGTGGCCGCAGTGCCGGCGGCCGCCAAACCAATGACAATCGACTCATGAACCTGCAGAAGATCCTGGCGCCCATCCTGGGCGTGGTCCTGGTTGCCGCCGCCTGGCGCGCCTACGGCTGGGCCGGCGTCGCGCTGGTGCTCAGCGGCATCGTGATGTGGATGCTGCTGCACTTCACGCGCCTGACGCGGGTGCTCGGCAAGACCGCCGACCGGCCGATGGGGTACGTCGGCAGCGCGGTGATGCTCAACGCCAAGCTCAAGCCGGGCGTGAACCTGCTGCACGTGATCGCAATGACCGAGGCGATGGGCGAGCGGCTGTCGGCGGAGCACGAGGAGCCGGAGATCTACCGCTGGACCGACGGCACGGCGTCCAGCGTCACCTGCGAGTTCGTCAAGGGCCGGCTGGCGAAGTGGACGCTGTCGCGGCCCGAGCAGCCGGAAGCAGCGCCGCCGGCATGAGCCGCTGAACACCACACGGCCGAAACGGACTCAGCGCGCTTCCCGCGCCGCATCGGCGGCGAAGTCCGCCTCCGCTTCGGGCGGCTTGGCCCAGCCGGGATACAGCGCCGCGAAGTCCGCGGCGATCCGCGCCGCCGGCACGTCGTCGAAGCTGCCGCGCTGGTTGACGTACTCCATGTGGCGCCGTCCTTCCTTGTCGTAGGGGTGGTACAGCGAATCGGTGCGGCCGTCCCAATCCAGCGGGTGGATGCCGAAGCGCTCGCACAGCGCCAGGTTGAACGCCGGCGTCGCCTTCACCCAGGCGCCCTCCAGCCACAGCTCGGTGTAGCCGTGCCAGACGTACAGGTCGGTCTGCAGGATCTTGCGCAGCCGCTCGGTGGAGAGATGGTTGCGCACGTCGGCGTAGCCGACCCGCGCCGGAATGCCGGCGGCGCGGGCGGCCGCGGCCAGCAGCGCCGCCTTCGGCACGCACCAGCCGTAGCCGCATTCGATCACCCGGCTGGCCCGCAGGCCGGCCACGCTCAGGTCGACGCGGTAGGGGTCGTAGCGGAATTCGTCGCGCACCAGGTAGTAGAGGTCGACCGCCCGGTCCCGGGGCGTGGCGCCGTGGGCGCGCGCGGCCAATTCGCGCACCGCCGGGTGGTCGCTGTCGATCAGCGCCGTCGGCGCCAGGGTGGCCGGGGTGGGCGAGACGGTCATGGTCAAGGTCTCCTCGGATCCACTATACGGCCGACCCCATAATGGCCCGCGAGAACCCCAGGAGACAGCAATGCCTTGCTACGCGATCGACGACGTGGTGCCGGTGGTCGACCCGAGCGCCTACGTCCATCCCACGGCGGTCCTGATCGGCGACGTGATCGTCGGCCCCGACTGCTTCGTCGGGCCGGCCGCCGTGCTGCGGGGCGATTTCGGCCGCATCGTGCTGCGGCGCGGCGCGAACGTGCAGGACACCTGCGTCGTCCACGGCTTTCCCAGGCAGGACACGCTGATCGAGGAGAACGGGCACATCGGCCACGGCGCCGTCCTGCATTGCTGCATCGTGCGCCGCGACGCGCTGGTGGGCATGAACGCGGTGGTGCTGGACGAAGCCGAGATCGGCGCCGAAGCGATGGTCGCGGCCTGCGCCTTCGTTCCGGCGGCGATGAAGGTGCCGCCGCGGACCCTGGTCGCGGGCATCCCGGCCAAGGTGCGCCGGGAGCTCAGCGACGACGAAGTGGCCGGCAAGCGCGCCGGCACCGAGGTCTACCAGGAGCTCACCGTGCGCAGCCTGGCCTCGATGCGCGAAGTGGCGCCGCTGGCCGCCGTCACGCCCGAGCGCCGCCGCCTGCCCGTGACCAAGGTGGATGCCCTGGTGGCCGGCCGGGCGGCGCCCGGACGGGGCGCTTAAAATCTGCAGGTTTTACCCCTGACGGAAAAAGGACAAGGCTCATGATCGCTCCCTCGATGGCCGACCGCGACGGCAAGATCTGGATGGACGGCGAGATGGTGGACTGGCGCGACGCCAAGATCCACGTGCTGACCCACACGCTGCACTACGGTTGCGGCGTCTTCGAGGGGGTCCGGGCCTACAACACCGTCGACGGCACCGCCGTGTTCCGCCTGCAGGAGCACACCGACCGCCTGTTCAACAGCGCCAAGATCCTGCGCATGCAGATCCCGTTCAGCAAGGAGCAGGTCAACGAGGCGCAGCGCGCCGTGGTCCGCGCCAACAAGCTGGAGTCCTGCTACATCCGGCCGCTGGTCTGGATCGGCTCGCAGAAGCTGGGCGTCAGCCCCAAGGGCAACCAGATCCACGTCATGTGCGCGGCCTGGGCCTGGGGCGCCTACCTGGGCGAGGAAGGCATGAAGCGCGGCATCCGCGTCAAGACCTCCAGCTACTCGCGCCACCACGTCAACATCACGATGACGCAGGCCAAGGCGGTGAGCAACTACAGCAACTCGATCCTGGCCAACATGGAGGCGCTGGACGACGGCTACGACGAGGCGCTGCTGCTGGACAGCTCGGGCTTCGTCAGCGAGGGCGCTGGCGAGAACGTCTTCATCGTCAAGAACGGCGTGATCTACACGCCCGACCTGTCGGCCGGCGCCCTGAACGGCATCACCCGCAACACCGTGTTCGCGATCTGCCGCGACCTGGGCATCGAGATCGTGCAGAAGCGCATCACGCGCGACGAGGTCTACATCGCCGACGAGGCCTTCTTCAGCGGCACCGCCGCCGAAGTGACGCCGATCCGCGAGCTCGACCGCCTGGAGATCGGCGCCGGCTCGCGCGGCCCGATCACCGAGAAGATCCAGAGCGCCTTCTTCGAGATCGTCAACGGCCGCAATCCGAAGTACGCCAACTGGCTCACCAAGGTCTGATCATGGACAAGGCAGTGAAGAAAGAGGCGGTCGTGGAGCTCCTGACTTCCGACCTGAACGCCAACGGCGGGGTGTTCTGCCCCAGCCCCAAGGCCGACATGAAGCTCTGGAACAGCCATCCCCGGATCTACCTCGACGTGGCCAGCACCGGCCAGGCGATGTGCGCCTATTGCGGCACCGTGTACAAGCTCAAGGCCGGCGAGCATTTCGGCGGCGGCCACTGAGCGCCGGTCGCCGGCGGCCGCGGCTTGCGATCCGCCCGCCGCGACTGCGCCTGGCGCCGCGGCGTCCCGGTCCAGCCCGGGATGACGACACGTGACCCAAACCCTCATCGTCGCCCCGCAGTGGATCGGTGACGCCGTGATGACGCAGCCGCTGCTGGCGCGGCTGCGGGCCCGCGGCGAGCGGCTCACCGTCGGCGCGCTGCCATGGGTGGCGCCGGTGTACCGGGCCATGCCCGAGGTCGACCACGTCGTCGAGTTCCCGTTCCAGCACGGCGGCCTGCAGCTGCGGGCCCGGCGCGCCATCGCCCGCGAGCTCTCGGGCCGCTTCGACGTCGCCTACGTGCTGCCGAACTCGCTCAAGAGCGCGCTGCTGCCCTTTCTCTGCGGCATCCCCAGGCGCGTCGGCTACCTCGGCGAGGCGCGCGTCGGCCTGCTGACCGAGCGCCTGAAGAATCCCAGGAACAAGCCGCCGATGGTGGCGTTCTACTCGGCCCTGAGCGGCGAGACCGAGGGCCTCGAGGCCGACCGGCCGCGGCTGCAGCTGGACGCCGCCACCGTGACGGCGGCGCTCGGCACGCACGGGCTGCAGCGGCAAGGCTACGTGGTATTCGCGCCGGGCGCGGAGTATGGACCGGCCAAGCGCTGGCCGCCGATCCACTTCGCCGAACTGGCCCGCGCGCTGGACCGGCCCAGCGTGCTGCTCGGGTCGGCCAAGGAGGCGCCGCTGTGCGCCGAGATCGCGCGGGAGGCCGGCGCCGCCCGCTGCATCGACCTGGCCGGTCGGACCTCGCTGGTCGAGGCCTTCGCGATCATCGCGGCGGCCCGTTCGGTGGTCAGCAACGACTCCGGGCTGATGCACGTGGCGGCGGCGTTCGCCGTGCCCCAGGTGGCCCTGTTCGGCTCGTCCAGTCCGCTGCACACGCCGCCCTTGAACCAGCACGCGCAGGTCGTCTGGCTGAAGCAGGATCCCGGCTACCAGCCGCCGCTGGACTGCGCGCCGTGCTTCGAGCGCGAGTGCCCGCTGGGCCACCAGCGCTGCCTGTTCGACATCACGCCGCAGCGGGTGCTGGAACTGCTGCGCTCGGCGGGCACTTGAAGGGCCGGGCGCGAGGCCCGCAGCCGCCGGCGCGCCGCGCTAACCCAGGATCGCCTGCGCCTGCCGCGTCATCCGCTGGACGATGTCGGCCGCGGTCGGCAGGTCGTTGATCAGCCCCACCGCCTCGCCCACGGTCGCATGGGCCCGGGTGAAATCGCCGGCCTGCAGACCGGCTTCGTATTCGGCCCGCGCCGGCCCGGGGTCCGCCAGCAGCTCCGGCAGGCGGTGCTCCCAGCGCCGGTGCAGGTCGTTGCGGATGCAGCGGAAGTCGTAGGGCTGCGGCCAGTCCTTGCCGCGCAGGACGTCGAAGATGCGGCTGCGCGCGGTGCCGTCCCCCGTGGTCGCCAGCGCCTGCTGCTTGGCGCCCGGGGCGGCGAGGCTTTCGGCCGACGCCCACAGCCGCGAGCCGACCAGCGCGCCGTCGGCGCCGAGCACGCGGGCGGCCGCCAGCGTGCGGCCGTCGGCAATGCCGCCGGCGGCCAGCAGCATGGTGTCGGGCGCATGCGCTGCCAGCCAGTCCGCCGCCTCCGGCACGAACGAGATGATGGCCCGGCTGTTGAGCGAGTCGACGCAGTGGCCGCCGGCCTCGCCGCCTTGCACCGCGACCACCGTGGCGCCCGCGTCGACCGCGCGCGGCAGCTCCTCCAGGCGCTGCACCTGGAAGATCAGCTCGGCGCCGCTTGCCTGGATGCGCGCGGCGTAGCGCTGCGGGTCCCCGAACGACAGCATGATCGCGCGCGGCCGGCGCTCCAGCACCCAGTCGAGCGCGGAGGCGTCCTGATCGAGCTTCCACACGATGAAGCCGCAGCCGATGCGGCCGGTGCCGCCGGCCAGTTCCTGGGCGAGTCCGTATTCGCGGCTGGTCCAGGCCAGGTCGCCGTAGCCGCCGCCGACCAGGCCGAGCGTGCCGGCGCGCGCGCAGGCCGCGGCCAGGGCGCCGCCGGAAGCCAGGGCCATGGGCGCCAGCGCGATCGGAGAAGCCAGATCGAAGCGGCGGCTGAAGCGGGAGGCGAGGGCAAGGTTCATGGCCGGATTGTGGCGGCGAACGCCCGGCGGCGTGCCTGCCCGGCGCCCAACGACCGGACCCGGCCGCGGGGAATCGGCCTCGCTCAGCCCGGCGCGGCGGGCAGCCGCAGCACGAAGCAGGCGCCGCCGCCGTCCTGGTCTTCGCAGGCCACGCTGCCGTGGTGGCGCTGCGCGATCGAGCGCACCAGCGCCAGGCCCAGGCCGACGCCGCCATGGACTTCGCTGGCGCCCGGCAGCCGGTAGAACGGCTCGAAGATGCGCTCGCGCTCGGCGGGCGGCACGCCGGGACCGCGGTCGCGCACCCGCAGCACGACCTCGCGGCCTTCGCGCGCCAGCTCGGTGGTGACCGGCCCGCTGCTGTAGCGGCGGGCGTTCTCCAGCAGGTTGCGGATGGCGCGCCGCAGCAGCTTGACCACGCCGCGCGCCACCACCGCCTGCCCGTCCGCCGCCGGCAGCAGTTCGGCGGCGGTGCGCGCGCATTCCTCGGCCGCCAGGCCGGTGAGGTCGACCGCCTCGAAGCTGCCGATGTCGGTCTCCCGGGCATCGAGCCGGCTTGCCAGCAGGATCTCGTCGATCAACTGGTCGAGCTCGGCGATGTTGCGGCGGATCTCGTCCTTGAACGACTCGGAGGCGTCCGGCCCCATCAGTTCCAGCCCCATGCGGATGCGCGCCAGCGGCGAGCGCAGCTCGTGCGACGCATTGGCCAGCAGCGACTTGTGGGTCTTGAGCAGGGCCTCGAGCCGCTCGGCCGCGTGGTTGAAGCGCTGGGCGACGAAGGCGAGCTCGTCGGAGCCGGCCTCGTTGATCCGCACCGACAGGTCGCCCTCGCCCCAGCGCTCGACGCCGCGCCGCATGTCGTCGAGCCGCTGCGTCAGCCGCCGCACGATCGGGTAGGCGCCGATGGCCACCGCCAGCGCGGTGATGCCCAGGATCCACAGCAGGTTGTTGGAGGTGCGCAGCCAGGGCCGCGTCGAGGGGCCCTCGCCGGGACCGCGCGCGCGCGGCGGCAGCTGCACGAACTGGGTGCTGCCGTCATTCATGGTCACCTGGAACTCCAGGCCCTGGCCCGGCACCCAGGCCGCGCGCTGCGTCACGCGGCCGATGATCTCGCCGCCTTCGTTGCGGATGATCACTTCGCGCGCCGGCGCCTGCTGCGCGTTGACGCGCCACAGCCAGCCGAAGGCCAGCGTGACGGCGACCACCGCCAGCACGACCGCCAGCCACAGCCGCAGGTAGAGGGGAAAACGGAACCGGTCCCGCCAGGGCGCCATCGCGAGCGGCTCCTTCAGTCCTGCTGCTTGGCGAACACGTAGCCGACGCCGCGCACGGTGAGGATGCGCTTCGGGTTCTTGGGATCGGCTTCGATCGCCGCGCGGATGCGGCCCATGTGGACGTCGATCGAGCGGTCGAACGCCTCCAGTTCGCGGCCGCGCACGGCTTCCATGATCTGGTCGCGGGTCAGGACCCGGCCGGCGCGCTCGGCCAGCGTGATCAGCAGGTCGAACTGGTACGAGGTGAGCTCGCAGGGCTTGCCGCCGACCGTGACGGTGCGCGCGTCGCGGTCGATCTCCAGCGAGCCGAAGCGCATCACCTTCGCGGCGGGCTCCGGGCCGCCGCTGCGCCGCCGCAGGATGGCGCGGATCCGTGCCAGCAGTTCGCGCGGCTCGAAGGGCTTGGGCACGTAGTCGTCGGCGCCCAGCTCGAGGCCGACGATGCGGTCCATCGGATCGCCCTTGGCGGTGAGCATCAGCACCGGCACCTGGCCGCGGTCGCCCGGCAGCGCGCGGATGCGGCGGCACACCTCCAGCCCGTCCATGTCCGGCAGCATCAGGTCCAGGATCACCAGGTCGGGCGCGGCGCCGGCCCCCGGTTCCTGCAACAGGGCGAGGCCGGCCTTGGCGTCGATCGCATGGGTGATGCCGAAGCCGGAACGCTCCAGGTACTCGCCCACCATCTGTGCCAGGCGGGCGTCGTCCTCGATGATCAACAGTTGCTGCATGGCCGGATGGTAATGAATCGCTGCACGCTCGGGAAACGCCGAGCAGCCATGGTGGCGGCGCAGCCGACGCGCCGCTTGAAGCGGCGGTAAAGTTAGGTAAATGGCCGCGTCGATGCGATGCGAGCGGCCCGCGCCGCGGCCCAGTCAACGCGCCGCGCTACCGGGCCTTGACCGTCGTCACGCGCGAGGCCAGCCAGACCAGCAGCAGCACCGGCAGGCCGAGCAGCGCCGTCGACGTGAAGAAATTGACGTAGCCGTAGGCGTTCACGTATTCGCCGGAGAAGCCGGCGAGGTACTTCGGCAGCAGCAGCATGACCGAGGAGAACAGCGCGTACTGCGTCGCCGAATAGCCGACGTTGGTGAGGCTGGAGAGATAGGCCACGAACGCCGCCGAGGCGATCCCGCTGGAGAGGTTGTCGGCCGACACGATCGCGATCAGCGCGCCGAAATCGTGGCCGCGGGTGCCGAGCCAGGCGAACAGCAGGTTGCTGGCGGCGCTCAGCACGGCGCCCAGCATCAGGATGCGCATCACCCCGTAGCGCAGCGACAGCACGCCGCCGACGAAGGCCCCGGCCAGCGTCATGATCACGCCGAACACCTTGGTGACAGCGGCCACTTCGCTCTTGGTGTAGCCCATGTCGACGTAGAACGGGTTGGCCATGATCCCCATGACGATGTCGCTGATGCGGTACACCGAGATCAGCATCAGGATCAGCACCGCCTGCCAGCCGTAGCGGCGCAGGAATTCGGCGAACGGCTCGACCACCACCAGCTGCAGCCATGCGGCGGCGGGGGCCAGCCCGGGCGGCACCCGCACCTTCAGCGTGCGGCCGGCGCCCCAGCCGGCCCACAGTCCGACCGCGCCCAGCGCCAGCGCCAGCGCGTGCAGCACGGCCTCGGGCCAGCCGATCGCGCCCAGCGGCGCGCGCACCATCGCCGTCATCAGCCCGAGCAGTCCGGCGCCGACCAGCGCCTGCGGCCAGCCGATCGACAGCCCGTCGCGCGCCAGTTGCCCTGCGAGGTCGCGCCGCAGCGACCGGTCGGCCCGGGCGTCGCGCGGCCGCGGCTCGCGCGAGACGAACACGGTGAGCACGCCCACCAGCATCGAGCCGGCCATGGCCAGGTAGGCGGTGCGCCAGGCGTCCTGCTGGTAGGCCTGCAGGCCCGCGACCTCGGCCCCCGCCGCGATCCACAACACCCCGGCGCCGGCCCAGATCATTGCCAGCCGGTAGCCGGTCTGGTAGGTGGCCGCCAGCGCCGCCTGCCGGTCGCTGCCGGCCGACTCGATGCGGAACGCGTCGAGCGCGATGTCCTGGGTGGCCGAGCCGAAGGCGACGGCGATCGCGCACCAGATGATCGTCTGCAGGCCGGCGCGCGGGTCCGCCACCGCCATGCCGACCAGTCCCGCCATCACCACCGCCTGCGCGACCAGCAGCCACGCGCGCCGCTGTCCCAGGGCGCGCGACAGCAGCGGGATCGGCAGCCGGTCGACCAGCGGCGCCCACAGCCACTTGAAGGCGTACGCCAGCCCCACCCAGCTCAGGAAGCCGATGGTGGCGCGATCGACGCCGGCTTCGCGCAGGCGAAAGCTCAAGGTGCCCAGCACCAGCAGCAGCGGCAGCCCGGCGGAGAAGCCGAGAAACAGCATGCGCAGGGTGGCCGGCTCGAGGTACACCGCCAGCGTCTGGCCCCAGCTTGGACGTGGCTCGGTCTGAGGGGCAGTGGGGGTGTTGTCCGACATGGCTGCAATGGTGCGTCATTATCATGGCCGCATGTGCCTCCAGTGCTACGCCAGGTCCTCGCTGCCGCGCCGCGGCTTCCTGACGGCGCTGGCCGCGGGCGCGGCTGCGCCGGTGCTGGCGCAGGTGCAGGTCGGCCCGGCGTCGCGCCTGCGCACGCTGGTGCCGGCGGACGAACTGGAACTGGCGGCGACCCAGGAATACGCCAAGCTGCTGGCACAGGCGCGCCAGCAGGGCGCGCTGGCGCCCGAGAGCCATCCCCAGTTGCAGGCGCTGCGCTCGGTCGCCGGGCGGCTGATCGAGCAGAGCGCGCGCTGGAATGACCGGGCCCGCTCCTGGCGCTGGGAGGTCAACCTGATCGGCAGCAAGCAGATCAACGCCTTCTGCATGCCCGGCGGCAAGATCGCGGTGTTCACCGGCTTGCTGAACCAGCTGCATTTGAGCGAGGACGAAACCGCGATGGTGGTGGGCCACGAGATGGCCCATGCGCTGCGCGAACATGCGCGCGAGCGCATCGCCAAGAGCCAGGGCACCGGCACGCTGCTGTCGCTGGGCGCCCAGATCCTCGGCCTGGGCCAGATCGGCGACATCGCGGCGAACATCGGCACCCAGTTGCTGACCTTGCGCTTCAGCCGCGAGGACGAGATCGACGCCGACCTGGTGGGGCTGGAGCTGGCGGCGCGCGCCGGCTTCGATCCCAATGCGTCGCTGCGCCTGTGGCAGAAGATGGCGCAGGCGCAGGGCGGCAACGCCGGCCCGGCCTTCCTGTCGACCCACCCGAGCGGCCCGGAACGCATGCGCCGCCTGCAGGAAAACGTGCCGCGCGTGCGCGGGCTGTACCAGCAGGCGATCGCGCGGCGCTGAGCGCGCACCGGCGGGCCCCGGCGCCTGCCTTCAGCGACGACCGCGGCTTCGGGGTGGCCCGAATTGGTTAGGCAATCGACTTACGGCGGCCCCTGCCCGGCTGCGCGAGACTGCGCTCCAAACAACTGTGACGTGAAGCAGCTCAAGGCGCGGCGCGGCCAAGCGCGACGCCCTGCGCTGCGCAGGGAGCGCCACTCATGAAGTCTTACCTGTCGAGCCGGCCGGGCGCCGGCGGGGCGGCGCCGGAGGCCGCCGACGGCGCCGTGCTGGGCATGGCGATGCGCCTTGGCCGCCTCAGCGCCTGGACCCTCGACCTTCCGCAGATGCGGCTGCACTGGTCCAGCGAGGCGCTGGCCATGCACGGCTACGACGCCCGCCGGCACGGGCCGCTCACGATCGAAGTGCTGCTCTCGGCGATCGATCCCCAGTACCGCTCGAGCGTCGAGCAGGCCCTGCAGGCCTGCCTGAGCCACGGCACCGCGTTCGAGGTGGAAGCCCTGGCCCGCAGCCAACAGCGGGCGGTCTGGATGCGCCTGATCGGCGAGGCCGAGCGCGATGCCCAGGGCCACATCGTGCGCATCCGGGGCGCCGTGCAGGACATCACCGAGCCGAAGGCGACCGCGCAGCGGGCGCACGAGACCAGCGAGCGGCTGGTCGCGACGCTGGAGAGCATCAGCGACGCGTTCTTCACGATCGACCGCGAGTGGCGCTTCACGTACGTCAACCGCGAGGCCGAGCGGCTGCTGCGCCGGCCGCGCGAGCAACTGGTCGGCCAGGTGCTGTGGGACGCCTTCCCGGAGGCGCTCGAGTCGGCGTTCCACCGCGAGTACGAACGCGCGCTGGCCACCTACCGCGCCGTGGAATTCGAATCGCATTTCGCGCCGCTGGACCTGTGGGCGCAGGTGAAGGCGTTTCCCTCGCCACTCGGGCTGGCGGTCTACCTGCGCGACGTCACGCAGGAGCACCGGATGCGGCGCGCCTTGAGCGACACCGAGGACCAGCACCGCATGCTGTTCGAGACCAGCATCGACGCGATCCTGAACGCCCGCCCCGACGGCGCCGTCGAGCAGGCCAATCCGGCGGCCTGCGCCCTGTTCGGCATGACGCAGGCGCAGTTCCGCCGGGTCGGCCGCAGCGGCCTGGTCGCCGCCGAGGACCGCCGCATCGACGCGCTGCGCGCCCAGCGGCGCCGCACCGGCGTCTGCAAGGGCGACCTCACCATGGTGCGCGGCGACGGTTCGCGCTTCGAGGCCGAGATCACCGCCGTCGACTACCAGACCGGCGGTGGCGAAACCCGCAGCTACGTGATCATCCGCGACCAGACCGAACGGCTGCGGGCGCGGCGGCAGATCGAGGCGCTCAACGCGGACCTGGCCGACCGGGTGCGGGTGCGCACCGCGCAGCTCGAATCGGCCAATACCGAACTCAAGGCCTTCGCCCATTCGCTGGCGCACGATCTGCGGGCGCTGATCGCGACCGTGGAACGGTTCGCCGCCATCCTCGCCGGCTCGCTGGAACGTGGCGGCTCGGCCAGCGACGGCGAGTACCTGAGGCGCATCCGGGCCGCGGCGCGGCAGATGGAGGACTTCACCCAGGCGCTGCTCTCGCTGGCCCGCGTGTCGCAGGCGCCGCTCGCCTGGGGCCGTGTCGATCTCGCGGCGCTGGCGCAGGGCGTGCTGGCGGCCCTGCAGGAGCACGACCCCGGCCGCACGGTCGCCTGGCAGGTGCAGCCGGGGCTGCTGGTCGACGGCGACGCGCGGCTGCTGCAGATGGCGCTGGAGAACCTGCTGGCGAACGCCTGGAAGTTCACCAGCCGGCGCGCGGTGGCCGAAATCAGCTTCGGCGCGCGCACCGACGGCGGCCAGACCGTGTACTTCGTGCGGGACAACGGGGCCGGCTTCCACGCGGGGCAGGCGCACCGGCTGTTCGGCACCTTCCAGCGCCTGCATGCGGGCGCCGACTTCCCCGGCACGGGCATTGGCCTGGCCAACGTCCGGCGCATCATCGGCCGCCATGGCGGCCGGGTCTGGGCGGAGAGCGTCGAAGGCGAGGGCGCGACCTTCTTCTTCACGCTCGGCGCGGCGCAGGATCCCGAGGCGCCGTGACGGCGACCCGCCGTCCGCCGAGCTGAGCGACGCGCAGCGGGAGCGCCGGCCCAACCACTGGGGCCGGGGCGCTTGGCGCTCGCGGGGGCTTCCCCGCGCCGCCCATTCCCGAGGGCGATGCTGGGCGATTCGCGCCCCGCGCCGAGCCGGGCAGTCGGCCGCGGCAGCGCCCCGCCAGGGGCCGCGGGCCGGTGGTGAATCGCGCTTGACCCACGTCAATGGGCCGGGCGGCGAAACACAAAGAATCGCCCATACAAGATTGTGGGAAGTGATTTCACATGCTGCAAATTCGCATTCACGGACGGGGCGGCCAGGGGGTGGTCACCGCGGCTGAAATGCTCTCGATCGCCGCGTTCGAGCAGGGGCGGCACGCCCAGGCGTTCCCGAGCTTCGGTTCCGAGCGCACCGGGGCGCCGGTGGTGGCGTTCTGCCGGATCGACGACCGCGAGATCCGGCTGCGCGAGCCGATCCTCGAGCCCGACGTGCTGATCGTGCAGGACCCCACGCTGCTGTACCAGGTCGACGTGTTCCAGGGCCTCAGGCCCGACGGCTACGTGCTGATCAACAGCAAGCGCAGCTTCGACGAGCTGGGCTTGGGCGAGATCGCGCAGCGGTTCCGGCGCGAGCGGCTGCTGACCGTGCCGGCGACCGAGATCGCGCTGAAGCACCTCGGCCGGCCGCTGCCCAACGCCGTGCTGCTCGGCGGCTTCGCCGCGCTGTCGGGGCTGGTCACGCTGGAGGCGGTGGCGCACGCGATCCGGCGCAAGTTTCCCACCCGCATCGCCGAGGCCAACGTGGCCGCGGCGACCGAGGCCGGTGCCGCCGTGCGGCGCGAACTGGAGCAATTGAACACCCATGCTCAAGCAAATTGAAGGCTCCCAGGCGGTCGCCGAAGCCGTGGCACTGGCCCGGCCCGAGGTGATCTGCGCCTATCCGATCTCGCCGCAGACCCACATCGTCGAGGGGCTCGGCGAACTGGTGAAGGACGGCTCGCTGCAGCCGTGCGAATTCATCAACGTGGAGAGCGAGTTCGCCGCGATGAGCGTGGCGATCGGCTCCAGCGCCGCCGGCGCCCGCACCTACACGGCGACCGCGAGCCAGGGGCTGCTGTACATGGTGGAAGCGGTCTACAACGCGTCGGGGCTCGGGCTGCCGATCGTGATGACGGTGGCCAACCGCGCGATCGGCGCGCCGATCAACATCTGGAACGACCACAGCGACTCGATGAGCCAGCGCGATTGCGGCTGGATCCAGCTGTTCGCCGAGAGCAACCAGGAGGCGCTGGACCTGCACATCCAGGCGTTCAAGCTGGCCGAGGAGCTCTCGATGCCGGTGATGGTGTGCATGGACGGCTTCATCCTGACCCACGCCTACGAGCGGGTCAACCTGCCCAGCCAGGCCGACGTCGACGCCTTCCTGCCGCCCTACGAGCCGCGCCAGGTGCTCGACCCGGCCGACCCGGTGTCGATGGGCGCGATGGTCGGGCCCGAGGCGTTCATGGAAGTGCGCTACCTCGCCCACGCCAAGCAGACGATGGCGCTGGAGCGCATTCCGCAGATCGCTGACGAGTTCGAGGCCCGCTTCGGCCGCAACGCCGGCGGACTGGCCCGCTGCTACCGCTGCAACGACGCCGAGACCATCGTGGTGGCGCTCGGCTCGGTGCTGGGCACGATCAAGGACACGGTCGACGAACTGCGCGACGCGGGCATCAAGATCGGAGTGCTGGGCATCCAGTCGTTCCGGCCGTTCCCGCTGATCGCGGTGCGCTCCTTCCTGCACGAGGCCAAGCGGGTGGTGGTGCTGGAAAAGAGCTTCTCGGTCGGGCTCGGCGGGGTGGTCTCCACCGACGTGCGCATGGCGCTGGCCGGCCTGCCGACCCAGTGCTTCACCGTGATCGCCGGCCTCGGCGGCCGCGCGATCACCAAGGCCTCGCTGGCGCGCACCTTCAAGGAGGCGGCGGACGGCACGCTGCCGCCGCTCACGTTCATGGACCTCGACTGGCGCATCGTCAACCGGCAGCTCGAACGCGAAGCCGCCACCCGGCGCAGCGGGCCGATCGCCGAAAACCTGCTGCGCGACGTCGGCACCGTGGCCTCGAAGGTGATGTGATGAACGCCCCGATCAAGTTCTACCAGACCGGCACCTTCACCGTCGGCAACCGGCTGCTGGCGCCGGAGCAGCGCACGGTGCAGGCTTCGCTGGAACGCAGCAACTCGCTGAACTCCGGCCACCGCGCCTGCCAGGGCTGCGGCGAGGCGCTGGGCGCGCGCTATGCGGTCGACGCCGCGATGCGCGCGACCGACAACCAGCTCATCGCCGCGAACGCCACCGGCTGCCTCGAGGTGTTCTCGACGCCCTATCCGGAAACCTCGTGGCAACTGCCGTGGATCCATTCGCTGTTCGGCAACGCGGCCGCCGTCGGCACCGGCATCGCCGCGGCGCTCAAGGTCAAGGGCAGGAACAACGTCCGCGTCATCGCCCAGGGCGGCGACGGCGGCACCACCGACATCGGCTTCGGCTGCCTGTCGGGCATGTTCGAGCGCAACGACGACGTGCTGTACATCTGCTACGACAACGAGGCGTACATGAACACCGGCGTGCAGCGCAGCTCGGCGACCCCGCCGGGGGCGCGCACCGCGACCACCATGGCCGTCGGCGAGCAGCCCGGCGCGAACTTCGGCCAGGGCAAGAACGTGCCGCTGATCGCGATGGCGCACGAGATCCCCTATGTCGCCACCGCCACCGTGGCCGACCTGCACGACCTGGAGGACAAGGTGACCAGGGCGATGGCCATCCGCGGCGCCCGCTACCTGCACGTGCTGGTGCCCTGCCCGCTGGGCTGGGGCTCGGCCAGCAACGGCTCCGTCAAGCTGGCGCGGCTGGCGCGCGAGACCGGCATCTTCCCGGTGTTCGAAGCCGAGCGCGGCGAAGTCACCGCGGTCACCAAGATCCGCCGCCGGGTGCCGGTGGAGGAGTACCTGAAGCCCCAGAAGCGGTTTGCGCACCTGTTCGGCACGCCCGGCCATCCCGAGATGCTCGCGCGGATCCAGGCCGACGCCGACCGCAACATCCGCCGGTTCGGCCTGCTCGACGAGGCCGCGGAATGACCATGCAGAAACCTTTTGCCATCACGCTCGACGTCGGTTCGTCCCTGGCCAACAAGACCGGCTCGTGGCGCACCGAACGGCCGGTCTACGTCGACCGGCTGCCGCCCTGCAACGCCCAGTGCCCGGCCGGCGAGGACATCCAGGGCTGGCTGTTCCACGCCGAAAGCGGCGACTACGAACAAGCCTGGCGGCACCTGACGCGCGAGAACCCGTTCCCGGCGATCATGGGGCGCGTCTGCTACCACACCTGCGAAGGCGCCTGCAACCGCGGCAAGCTCGACCAGGCCGTCGGCATCAACTCGGTGGAGCACTTCCTGGGCGACGAGGCGCTCAAGCGCGGCTGGGCGTTCGAGCCGCCGGCGCAGGAATCGGGCAAGCACGTGCTGATCGTCGGCGCCGGCCCCTCCGGCATGTCGGCCGCCTACCACCTGCGGCGCCTGGGCCACCGCGTCACCGTCAAGGAGGCCGGCCCGCTGATGGGCGGCATGATGCGCTTCGGCATCCCGAAATACCGGTTGCCGCGCGACGTGCTCGACGCCGAGATGCAGCGCATCGTCGCCATGGGCGTGCAGGTCGAACTGAACGCGAAGGTGGCCCGCATCGAGGACGAGATGAAGGCCGGCAGGTTCGATGCCGCCTTCCTGGCCGTGGGCGCCCACATCGCCAAGCGCGCCTTCATTCCGGCCAAGGATTCGTCGCGCATCCTCGACGCGGTCGCGGTGCTGCGCTCGATGGAAGGCGAGGACAAGCCGATGCTGGGCCGCCGGGTGGTGGTCTACGGCGGCGGCAACACGGCGTTCGACGTCGCGCGCACCGCCAAGCGGCTGGGCGCGACCGAGGCCGTGATCGTCTACCGCCGCAACCGCGAGAAGATGCCGGCGCACGACTTCGAGTGCGAGGAAGCGCTGGCCGAGGGCGTGATGGTCAAGTGGCTCTCCACCATCAAGCAGGCCGGCGAGGGCGCGCTCACGATCGAGAAAATGAAGCTCGACGACAAGGGCAACCCGCAGCCGACCGGCGAGTTCGAGACGCTGGAGGCCGATTCGCTGGTGCTGGCGCTCGGCCAGGACGTCGACCTCTCGCTGCTCGAGGGCGTGCCCGGGCTGCAGGTCAAGGACGGCGTGGTGCAGGTCGACCCGAAGACGATGATGACCGGCTATCCCGGCCTGTTCGCCGGCGGCGACATGGTGCCCGCGGACCGCAACGTCACCGTGGCCGTCGGCCACGGCAAGAAGGCGGCGCGCCAGATCGACGCCTGGCTGCGCGACGTCGCGCTGGAGCCGGCGCCCAAGCATCCGCTGGCCACCTTCGAGCGGCTGAACCCCTGGTACTACAGCGATGCGCCCAAGACCATGCGGCCGCAGCTCGACGCCGGCCGCCGGTCGAGCAGCTTCGACGAGGTGCAGGGCAGCCTGACCGAGGAGAACGCGCTGTTCGAGGCGCGCCGCTGCCTGTCGTGCGGCAACTGCTTCGAGTGCGACAACTGCTACGGCGTGTGCCCCGACAACGCCGTGATCAAGCTGGGCCCCGGCAACCGGTTCCGGTTCAACCTCGACTACTGCAAGGGCTGCGGCGTGTGCGCCTCCGAATGCCCGTGCGGCGCGATCGAGATGGTGCCCGAGTCGATCTGAACGCCCGCGCCGCATGAAGGTCGCGCTCTTCATACCCTGCTATGTGGACGCGTTCTTCCCGGCGGTGGGAATCGCGACCCTGGAGCTGCTGGAGCGCGTCGGCTGCGAGGTCGTGTACCCGCTGGAGCAGACCTGCTGCGGCCAGCCGATGGCCAACGCCGGCTGCCAGGACGACGCGCTGGCGGCGGAGGCGCTGTTCGCCAGGAACTTCGCGCCCTACGAGCACATCGTCACGCCGTCGGGCAGCTGCTGCCACCACGTGCGCGAGCACCTGACCGCGATCGAGCAGACGCCGGCGGTGCGGGCGGTGCGCCGCAACACCTACGAGCTGGTGGAGTTCCTGCACGACGTGCTGCAGGTGCGCGAATTTCCGTGGGCCGAGTTCCCGCACAAGGTGGGCCTGCACATCGGCTGCTCCACGCTGCGCGGCCTGAACCAGGCCAGCACCTCGGAGATCGCCGGTCCGGCCTTCAACAAGCCGCGGGCGCTGCTCTCGGCGGTGAAGGGCATCGAGTTCGTGCAGCCGCAGCGCGTCGACGAGTGCTGCGGCTTCGGCGGCACCTTCTCGGTGTTCGAGGAGCCGGTTTCCGCGCGCATGGGCCAGGACAAGGTGCGCGACCACGCAGCGGCCGGCGCCCGCTACATCGTCTCGCCCGACATGTCGTGCCTGATGCACCAGCAGGGCTGCGCACAGCGGCTGGGGCTGGGCATCAGGTTCATGCACATCGCCCAGGTGCTCAACGGAGCGCGCGAATGACGCTGCCGGGCGCCAGCGGCCCCCGCATCGACCATGCGCAGGCCTCGTCGGCCTTCATCGCCTCGCCGCCGCATGTCGAGTTCCACGACCGGCGGCTGTGGGAGATCCGCCGCAAGCGCGACGCCCAGTGCCAGGCGATCGCGGAGTGGGAACAGCTGCGCTCGCTCGCGTCGGCGATCAAGGAGCACACGCTGACGCACCTGTCGCAGTACCTGGAGCAGTTCGAGCGCAACGCCGCGGCCAACGGCGTCGCCGTGCACTGGGCGCGCGACGCGGCCGAGCACAACCAGATCGTGCATCAGCTGCTGGGCCTGCGCGGCATCACCACGCTGGTCAAGAGCAAGTCGATGCTCACCGACGAATGCGAGCTGCGGCCGTTCCTCGCCCGCCGCGGGATCGAGGTGGTCGAGACCGACCTGGGCGAGCGGATCCAGCAGCTCGACGACGAGCCGCCCAGCCACATCGTCATGCCCGCCGTGCACAAGCTGCGCGGCGACGTGGCCGAAGTGTTCGGCCGCACCATCGGCACGGATCCGGCCAACAGCGACGTGTTCTACCTGGCCGAGGGCCAGCGCCAGCACACGCGGCCGTACTACCTGAAGGACAACGTGGCCGGCATGACCGGCGCCAACTTCGCCATCGCCGAGACCGGCTCGTTCGTGGTGTGCACCAACGAAGGCAACGCCGACCTCAGCGCCAACGTCCCGCGCCTGCACATCGCGTCGATCGGCATCGAGAAGCTGATTCCCAGCGTGGAGCACCTGGGCGTCTTCATCCGCATGCTGTCGCGCAGCGCGCTCGGCTCGCCGATCACCCAGATCACGTCGCACTTCCGCGCGCCGCGCCCCGGCACGGAACTGCACGTGGTGCTGGTCGACAACGGCCGCTCCGAGCGGCTCGGCATGGCCGACTTCTGGACCTCGCTCAAGTGCATCCGCTGCGGCGCCTGCATGAACACCTGCCCGGTCTACCGGCGCAGCGGCGGGCTCAGCTACGGCGCCACCTACTCGGGCCCGATCGGGGTCATCGTCGACCCGACCTTCAACCTGCGCAAGTACAGCGCGCTGCCGTACGCGTCCACCATGAACGGCAGCTGCAGCAACGTCTGTCCCGTGAAGATCAACATCCACGAGCAGATCTTCCGCTGGCGCCAGGTGATCGCCGAGCGGCGCCAGCTGCCGCTGGCCAAGAAGGAGGCGATGCGGGTCGCCGGGCGCATCCTCGGCAGCCCGCGCCTGTACCGCGCCGCGGTGCGCGCCGCCGCGGCCGGACTCGACCACCTGCCGCGCTTCATGATCTACAACCCGTTCAACGCCTGGGGCAAGCAGCGCGAACTGCCGGCCACGCCGCCGCTCACCTTTCGCGAGTGGTACCTGAAGCACCGCGGCGGTCCGCCATGAGCTCGCGCGAATTCATCCTGGCCAACGTCCGGCGGCGCCAGCCGCCGGCGGCCGCGCTGCCGGCGGTGCCGCGCTTCGAGCGGCCGCCGGTCGACCTGCCGGTCGCGTTCGGCGACGCGCTGGCGGCGATGGGCGGACGGCTGGCGGTCCCGGCCGGCGGTCAGTCGCTGGATGAGGTCGTGGCGAGCCTGTTTCCGGGGGCCGCGAACGTCTGTTCGGCCACGCCGCAGGTTCGCGGCAGCCGCGACGTCGCCTCGGTGCAGGACCCGCGCGAGCTGAGCGACGTCGACGTCGGCGTGGTGCGCGCCGCGTTCGGGGTGGCGGAAACCGGCTCGGTCGCGCTCAGCGAACGGGAATTCGGGGTCAACGCGCTGGGCTTCCTGTCGCAGCATCTGGTGGTGCTGCTCGATCCGGCCGCCATCCTGGCCGACCTGGCGACCGCCTACCGGCAGCCCTGGTGGCGCGAGGTCCGCTACGGCACCCTGCTCACGGGCCCGTCGGCGACGGCGGACATCGAAGGGGTGCTGGTGCGCGGCGCCCAGGGCATCCGCAGCCTGACGGTGGTCCTGGCCGGCGCCGCCGGGGGCTAGGCAGCGGCCGGCGCCGGCCGGCCCGGCCACAGCACCGACGCGATCGCCACCACCATCAGCAGCACGGCGGCCCAGTCCTGCCAGTGCAGCACCTCGCCGAGCCACAGCGCGCCGACGAACACGCCCAGCACCGGGATGAACATCACGCTGAGCGTGGACGCCACCGGCGGCAGGTTGCGCGCCAGCGACAGCCAGGCCGCCTGCGAGAAGCCGAAGATCAGGATCGCGTTGTAGGCAATGGCGCCCCAAGCGGCCGGCCCCGGCAGCTGCCATTGCTGGCGCTCGAAAGCGACGGCGAGCACGGTGGCGACGACGCCCGACAGCGCCGTCATCCAGAACGACAGCGTCAGCGTCGGCACCTCGATGCGGCTGCGCCGCAGCAGCTGCGTGCCCAGCGCCCAGACGGCGGCCGAGAACAGCGCCAGCGCGACGCCCCAGGGGCGGCCGGCCAGCACGGTGAACTCGTGCCAGAGCAGCAAGGCCACGCCCACGGCCGCCGCCCCGACGCCCAGCCAGCCGCGCGCGGCCAGCCTGGTGTGGAACAGCAGCGCGCCGAACACCGCGGAGAAGATCGGCATGGTGTAGGCCAGGATCGCCGCGCGGCCGCTGGAGAGCGAGCGCAGCGCCAGGATCATGCAGACGTTCCACACCACCATGTTGGTCAGCGCCAGCCAGAACAGCTCGCCCCACGACCGGCGCGGCACGCGGAACGGCACCTTCAGCGCCAGCAGCACCGCGGCCAGCACCGGCAGGCCGGCCAGCACCGTCACGGCGCGAAAGCTCAGGGCCGGGAAGTTGCTGACGCCCAGCTTCATCACCGGCCAGTTCAGGCCCCACGTGAGGGTGAGGAGGACGAGGGTGACGAGCTGTTGTCGGCTGAGACGCTGCATGGCAGCGCGATTGTCCGCCATCGCTCGCCACCCCCCCTCACTACAATTTGGCGCATGACCTTCATCGACATGCTCCAGGACGCGCAGCAGCGCAACGGCTCCATGCTGTGCGTCGGCCTGGACCCGGATCCGGCGCGCTTCCCGGCCGCGCTCAAGGGCGACGCCAGCCGCATCTACGACTTCTGCGCGGCGATCGTCGATGCGACCGCCGATCTGGCGATCGCGTTCAAGCCGCAGATCGCGTATTTCGCGGCCCATCGCGCCGAGCTCCAGCTGGAGCACCTGATCCACCACATGCGCCGCGCGGCGCCGCACGTGCCGGTGATCCTGGATGCCAAGCGCGGCGACATCGGCTCGACCGCGGAGCAGTACGCGCGCGAGGCGTTCGAGCGCTATGGGGCCGACGCCGTCACCCTGTCGCCGTTCATGGGCTTCGACTCGGTGCAGCCGTACCTGCAATACGAGGGCAAGGGCGCGTTCCTGTTGTGCCGCACCTCCAATCCCGGCGGCGACGACCTGCAGAACCAGCGGCTGGCGTCCGTGGACGGCCAGCCGCTGCTGTACGAGCACGTGGCCAGGCTGGCGCAGGGGCCGTGGAACGTCAACGGCCAGCTCGGCCTGGTGGTCGGCGCGACCTATCCGGCGGAAATCGAGCGCGTGCGCCAGGTCGCGCCGACGGTGCCGCTGCTGATTCCCGGCGTCGGCGCGCAAGGCGGCGACGCGGCCGCGACCGTGAAGGCGGGCTGGCGCGCGGATGCGCCGATCGTCGTCAACTCCTCGCGCGCGATCCTCTATGCGTCCGGCGGCGACGACTTTGCCGACGCGGCGCGGCGCGAGGCCGTGAAGACGCGCGACCTGCTGGCGGCGGCGCGCCCCTGAGGCGGAGGCAAGCGCCGGACACGCCAGCCGCGCGCGACCCGATCTACTCGGCGCTTGCCGATCGGCCGCGGGCGGCGACCAGGCAGAAGCGGCGCAATTGCGCTTCGGTCTCGCGCCGCTCCTGGTCGTTGCCGAAGGGCTCGGCCGACTTCATCGCCGACGCCACGCAACGGCTCGCCACGGCCGTGTCGTCGAACTGGTCGCAGGCGGACAACGCAGCGACCGAGCCGATCGCCAAGGCGGCGAGCAGCGGGCGGCCGGACCGGGCCAAGCCGTGGCGCCGGGTCCCGGCGGCTGCCAGGTGGGACATGGACACCTCCATCTGACGTTCGGGCCGCGGCATGGCGTTCGCCGCGGCTCCTGGTTGGCTCCCTACGGCCGTTGCGCGTCGGCCAGCTGCTGCTGGCGGTGCCCGCCCTGGCGTTCGAGCATCCAGGCCGGGTATTCCGAAGGCAGGCGGCTGACCGCGTCGAGCTGCGCCAGCTCCTCGGGCGCCAGCCGCACCTGCGTCGCGGCGATGTTGTCGGCGAGCTGCTCCTGCCGCTTCGCGCCGACGATCACCGTCGTCACCGCCGGCTGCTGCAGCAGCCACGCGAGCGCCACCTGCGCCACCGAGACGCCGTGCGCGTGGGCGATGCCGCGCATCGCATCGACGCAGTCCCAGGCGCGGTCCTTGTCCACCGGCGGAAAATCGAAGGCGATCCGGCGGCTGCCGGCCTCGGCCTGCTGCTGCCGGTCGTACTTGCCGCTCAGCAGCCCGCCGGCCAGCGGGCTCCACACCATGAGGCCCAGCCCTTCGCTGCGCAGCAGCGGCACCAGCTCGCGCTCCAGGTCGCGCCCGGCCACCGTGTAGTAGGCCTGCAGCGACTCGAAGCGCGCCAGGCCCAGCCGCTCGGAGATGCCGAGCGCCTTCATGATCTGCCAGGCGGCCCAGTTGGACACGCCGACGTAGCGCACGTGCCCCTGCCGCACCAGCTGGTCGAGCGCCCGAACGGTCTCCTCGATCGGCGTCGCCGGGTCGAAGCCGTGGATCTGGTACAGGTCGATGTGGTCGACCTGCAGCCGCCGCAGGCTGGCCTTCACGCCGTCCATGATGTGGCCGCGCGAGTTGCCGCGCATGTTGGCGCCGGGGCCGGTCTCGCCGAAGACCTTGGTGGCGAGCACGACCTGCTCGCGCGGCACCTTCAGGTTGCGCAGCGCCTGGCCGGTGATCTGCTCGGACCGCCCTTCGGCATAGATGTCGGCGGTGTCGATGAAGTTGATGCCGGCGTCCAGCGCCTGGCCCACCAGCCGCTCGGCCTCGGCCTGCTGCAGCTGGCCGATCTGGGCCCACATGCCGCTGCTGCCGCCGAACGTCATCGTGCCGAGGCACAGCTGCGAAACGAACAGGCCGGTGCGGCCGAGCGGGACATGGCGCATGAACGAACTCCTGGGCGGCGCCGGACGGCGCGCCTGGACAGCATACGCCTGCGGCCGCCGCACCGCGCTGCCCGGCGGCCGGCGTCGTCAGGCGGCTTGCAGCATGCGGTGCACCAGCCGGCTGGGCACGAAGCCGCCGCGGTAGCCGCGGAACTCGAGATCGACGTCCGGGCGGCCGTGGAAGTAGAAGCGGCCCAGCCGCATCAGCCGCTGGTCGTCGGCCGCCGCCAGCGGATTGCGGGCGGGCTGCACCGTCAGCCCGATGCGCAGACCGGCCGCGCGCGCGGCCGCCGCCACGGCCGGCGAGTGGTTGCCGTTGGGATAGGCGATCGCCACCGGCGCCGTGCCGGTGATCGACCGCAGCGCCGCCTGGCACTGCTCGATCTGCCGGCGCGCCTCGTCGGGCGTGCAGCGGGTGAGGATGCCGTGGTCGGCCGTGTGGTTGCCCAGGTGCACCCAGCGGTTGCGCGCGAAGTCCGCCAGCTCGGCCGGCGCGAACGGGCGGTCGCCGTCGCCGCGCGGGCGCAGCGCCGCCGGGCCGTGACGGGCGCGCAGCACCCGCTCGATCTGGCCGGGCAGCAAGGCCTTGAACCGCCGCACCTGCGCATTGCGCGCCGAGGTCGAGAGCCCGGCTGCTGCCAGTTCGCGGTGGACGACATCCCACCAGAAGCCGCGCCCTTCGAGCACGTGGTTGGACGAAATGAAGAAGGCCGCGGGCACGCGGCAGGACTCGAGCACGTCGAGCGCCAGCGTGTTGTTGAAGTAGCCGTCGTCGAAGGTGAACAGCACGTACTTGCCGCCGGGGGCCAGCCCCGCCGCCACCTGCTCGGGCGTCACGGCCACATAGCCGCACTCCAGCATCGCCTCGACCAGCGCCCGGAAATCTTCGACGCAGACGTTCTGGTTGGGCGCCAGCGCGGGGTCGTGCAGTTCGGCGCGGCTGCGGCACAGCGAATGCAGCGCCAGCACCACCAAGCCCGGCGTGTCGCGGACCCAGCCCGGCGTCAGGGCCGCGCAGATGGCATCGGCCGCGGCGAGCCCGGCGCGCGCCAGCCGGCGCGCCAGCGGCTGCGATGCCCGCGGCGGATGAGGGACGCCGCCGGCGGCAGCAGCGGCCTCGGGACGCAGTTCGTTGGTGTGGCTCAGCAGGTTGTCCGGCATCGCCCGATGGTGGCGTGCCGGGGAAGCTCGACCATGGTTGCCGAACGCAAGTGTCCGCAGCGCCGCGTTACGGCACGCTCGCGTTGCGCTCAGAGCAGGCGTTTCAGGTAGCGGCCGGTGTGGCTGGCGGCATTGGCGGCGATGGCTTCCGGCGTGCCGACGCCGACCAGCTCGCCGCCGCCGGCGCCGCCTTCCGGCCCCATGTCGATCACCCAGTCGGCGGTCTTGATCACGTCGAGGTTGTGTTCGATCACGACGATGGTGTTGCCGGCGTCGCGCAACTGGTGCAGCACCTTCAGCAGCAGGTCGATGTCGGCGAAGTGCAGGCCGGTGGTGGGCTCGTCCAGGATGTACAGCGTGCGGCCGGTGTCGCGCTTGGACAGCTCCAGCGCCAGCTTGACGCGCTGCGCCTCGCCGCCCGACAGCGTCGTCGCCGCCTGGCCCAGCTTGACGTACGACAGGCCCACGTCGAGCAGCGTCTGCAGCTTGCGGGCAATGGCCGGCACCGGCTTCAGGAACAGGTGCGCGTCCTCCACCGTCATGTCCAGGATCTGCGCGATGTTGCGGCCCTTCCACTGCACTTCCAGGGTTTCGCGGTTGTAGCGCTGGCCGTGGCAGACGTCGCAGGGCACGTAGACGTCGGGCAGGAAATGCATCTCCACCTTGACCACGCCGTCGCCCTGGCAGGCCTCGCAGCGGCCGCCGGCCACGTTGAAGCTGAAGCGGCCGGGGCCGTAGCCGCGCTCCTTGGCCGTCGTGGTGTCGGCCATCAGCTCGCGGATCGGCGTGAACAGCCCGGTATAGGTGGCCGGGTTGCTGCGCGGCGTGCGGCCGATCGGCGACTGGTCGACGTTGATCACCTTGTCGAAATACTCGATGCCCTCGATCGCCTCGTGCGGCGCCGGCTCCTCGTGCGCCCGGTACAAGGTGCGCGCCACCGCCGCATACAGGGTGTCGTTGACCAGCGTGGACTTGCCCGACCCGGAGACGCCGGTGACGCAGGTCAGCAGCCCCACCGGGAACGCGACGGTCACGCGCTTGAGGTTGTTGCCGGTGGCGCCGACCACGCGGATTTCCTGCAGCGGGCCCTGCGTCGCCCGATGCGCTGCCTCGCGCTCGGCGCGGCGGCTCGCCGCCGGGCTGGGCGGAAAGCGCGGGGCCGGCCGGGCCTCGCGCGCCGGCGCCGCCACCGCCGGCAGCCAGGGGGTGCGGCGCGGCGGCACCGCGATCGACCTGGCGCCGGACAGGTACTGGCCGGTCAGGGAGCCGGGCGTGGCCTGCACTTCCTGGTAGCTGCCTTGCGCCATCACCTGCCCGCCGTGGATGCCGGCGCCGGGGCCGAGGTCGATCACATGGTCGGCGGCGCGGATCATGTCCTCGTCGTGCTCGACCACCAGGACGCTGTTGCCGATGTCGCGCAGGTGCTTGAGGGTCTCGATCAGCCGGTCGTTGTCGCGCTGGTGCAGGCCGATGCTGGGCTCGTCGAGCACGTACATCACGCCGGTCAGGCCCGAGCCGATCTGCGAGGCCAGCCGGATGCGCTGCGCCTCGCCGCCGGAGAGCGTCTCGGCGCTGCGGTCCAGGCTGAGGTAGTTCAGGCCGACGTCGTTGAGGAACTTCAGCCGCAAGCCGATCTCGCGCACCACCTTGTCGGCAATCTCGCCCTTGGCGCCGTGCAGCTTCAGGTGCGAAAAGTAATCCAGGCTCTCGCGCAGCGTGGCATGGCTGATCTCGAAGATCGCCCGGGCCTGCTCGCCTTCGCCCACCTTGACGTGGCGCGCTTCGCTGCGCAGCCGCGTGCCCTGGCACTCGGGGCACGGCTGCAGGCTGCGGTAGCGGGCCAGTTCCTCGCGCACCATCGCCGAGTCGGTCTCGCGGTAGCGGCGCTCCATGTTCGGCAGCACCCCCTCGAACGGGTGCTTCTTGGTGACCTTGCGGCCGGCCGAGGCGCCGGACTCCAGCGTGTAGGTGAACCGGATCTCGTCCTCGCCCGAGCCCCGCAGGATCGCCTCGCGCACCGGCTGCGGCAGTTCCTCGAACGGGGTGTCGACGTCGAAGCCGTAATGCCTGGCCAGGCTCTCGATCAGCGCGAAGTAGTAGCCGTTGCGCCGGTCCCAGCCGCGGATCGCGCCGCTGGCCAGCGACAGCGACGGGAAGGCGACGACCCGGGCCGGATCGAAGAACTCGCGGTGGCCCAGCCCGTCGCAGGCGGGGCAGGCCCCGACCGGCGAATTGAAGGAGAACAGCCGCGGTTCGAGTTCGGCGATCGAATAGTTGCAGATCGGGCAGGCGAACTTGGCGTTGAACCAGTGCTCGCCGGGCGGCGAGTGGGCCGGCGCCGGCGCGGCCGCGCGCTCCGGCGGCGGCGGGTCCATCTCCACCGCGACGGCGCGGCCGTCGGCCAGCCGCAGCGCCGCCTCGAAGCTTTCGGCCAGCCGCTGCTGCACGTCCGGGCGCACGCGCAGCCGGTCGATCACGACGTCGATGTCGTGCTTCTCGGCCTTCTTCAGCTTCGGCAGCGCGTCCACCTCGTACGCCTGGCCGTCGATGCGAAAGCGCACGTAGCCGCGCGACTGCATCTCGGCGAACAGCTCGGCGAATTCGCCCTTGCGGTCGCGCACCACCGGCGCCACGATCATCAGCCGCGACTCGGCCGGCAGGGCCAGCGCCGCGTCCACCATCTGCGACACGGTCTGCGACTGCAGCGGCACCCCGTGCTCGGGGCAGTAAGGCGTGCCGGCGCGGGCGAACAGCAGCCGCAGGTAGTCGTGGATCTCGGTCACGGTGCCGACCGTCGAGCGCGGGTTGTGCGAGGTCGCCTTCTGCTCGATCGAGATCGCGGGCGACAGGCCCTCGATCACGTCGACGTCGGGCTTGTCCATCAGCTGCAGGAACTGGCGGGCATAGGCCGAAAGGCTCTCGACATACCGGCGCTGGCCCTCGGCGTACAAGGTGTCGAAGGCGAGCGACGACTTGCCCGACCCCGACAGCCCGGTGATCACCACCAGCTGGTTGCGCGGGATGTCGAGGTCGATGTTCTTGAGGTTGTGGGTGCGCGCCCCGCGGATGCTGATCCGCTGGGCCTGCGTCGCGGCGGCGGCGCCGCTCGCGCGAGGCTCGGGCAACGGGCCGTCGGTCTCGGTCGTCAAGGTCGGGGGTGGGCCGGGAAAACCCAACATGATAGACCGGCAAGGATGGGCGCGCAGCGGGGAGTCAGCCGGAATGCCGGAGAATGGCGGGTTCCCGGCCCCGTCCGGCTCGTCCGTTTGACCGTGAATACCAATCCCCCCAACATTTCCAGCCGCATGACGCCGGCCGAGCGCCGCGCCAGCGGCTCGCTGGCGCTGATCTTCGCCGCCCGGATGCTGGGCCTGTTCCTGGTGCTGCCGGTGTTCGCCCTGGAAGCGGCCCGCTATCCCGGCGGCGACGACCCCAGCCGGGTCGGCATGGCGATGGGCATCTACGGCCTGACGCAGGGCCTGCTGCAATATCCGTACGGCATGGCATCGGACCGGTTCGGCCGGAAGCGGGTGATCGTCCTGGGGCTGCTGGTGTTCGCGCTCGGCAGCTTCGTCGCCGCGATCGCCCACACGCTGGAAGGGCTGATCGTCGGCCGGGCGCTGCAGGGCGCGGGCGCCGTGTCGGCCGCCGTCACTGCGCTGCTGGCCGACCAGACCCGCGACGAGGTCCGCACCAAGGCGATGGCGATGGTCGGCGCCAGCATCGGCCTGATGTTCGCCGTGTCGCTGGTGGCCGCGCCATTGCTGGGGGCCCGCATCGGGCTGGCCGGGCTGTTCGGCGTCACCTGCGTGCTGGCGCTGGCGTGCATCGCCGTCGTGCTCTGGTGGACCCCGCGCGAACCGGTGCTGCACAAGGACACGCCGCGCGGCCGCCTGTCCGAGGTGCTGAGCCACGGCGGCCTGCTGCGGCTGGACATCGGCGTGTTCATCCTGCATGCCGTGCAGCTGGCGATGTGGGTGGCGATCCCGGCGCTGCTGGTGCAGGCCGGCTTGCCCAAGGACCGGCACTGGCACGTCTACCTGCCGGCGGTGCTCGCTTCGTTCTTCGTGATGGGCGGCACGCTGTTCCCGCTGGAGCGGCGCGGCCACCTGCGCGCGGTGTTCCTGGGCGCGGTGGGCCTGGTCGCGCTGGTGCAGCTTGGCCTGCTGTTCGTGGCCGACCAGCCGACGGTCCTGACGCTGAGCGTGCTGCTGTTCCTGTTCTTTTGCGGCTTCAACGTGCTGGAGGCCAGCCAGCCGAGCCTGGCCTCGCGGCTGGCGCCGCCGCACGCCCGCGGCTCGGCACTGGGCGTCTACAACACGCTGCAATCCCTGGGTTTCTTCGCGGGCGGGGCGGTCGGCGGCTGGCTCACCAAGAACGTTGGACCTGCGGGGCTGTTCGCGACCTGCGCCGGGCTGATGCTGGTCTGGTTCGCCGCCGCATGGCCCATGCGCGCGCCACGACCGAAGTCGGCCGAGGAAGTGCTGGCCGACGACGCCCAGGCGACACCATAATCGTCAGAACTGTTCAGAGGAAAAACACGCCATGGCATCCGTCAACAAAGTCATTCTGGTCGGCAACTGCGGCCGCGATCCCGAGATCCGCTACCTGCCCTCGGGCCAGGCGGTGGCCAATGTCAGCCTGGCCACCTCCAGCCGGCGCAAGGACAAGAACACCGGCGAGATGGTGGAAGACACCCAGTGGCACCGCATCACGTTCTATGACCGGCTGGCCGAGATCGCCGGCGAGTACGTGAAGAAGGGACGTCCGATCTATGTCGAGGGCCGCCTGAAGTACGGCAAGTACACCGGCCAGGACGGGGTCGAGAAGAACACCGTCGACATCATCGCGACCGAGCTGCAGCTGCTCGGGGGCCGCGAGGGCATGGGCGGCCCGTCCGACGAGGAAGGCGGCGGTGGCGGCGCTCAGCGCCGTGCCGCGCCGCCCCAGCGTCCGGCGGCCGCGCCGCAGCGTCCGGCCGCCCCGTCGAAGCCGTCGACCGGCTTCGACGACATGGACGACGACATTCCGTTCTAGGTCGGCGCCGTCATCGCCGCTGCCGGCCCGCCGCCAGCGCCGCCGGCCGGCTCGCCTGCCGGCGGGGCCTGTTGCGACAGGTGCGACAGGATCGCGCGCCAGGCGCCGGAGCGGTCGGCCGCCGGTTGTTCGCGCCGGCCGCTCTCGCGCTCGGCGGCCACCTGGGCACACGCTTCGCCGTAGCGTGTCACCAGGGCCAGCAGTTCATCTTGCCAACGGGAATTCATAGCTGACCTCGCACTGTCTGTCCGGCCATGGTGCCTCGGGATCGCGCCGGGCGCCATGATCTGGGACAGGAGTGCGCACAGGTCAGGCGAAGGCGGCGATCACGCCGCCGCCGAGGCACACCTCGCCGTCGTACAGCACGGCCGACTGGCCCGGGGTCACCGCCCACTGCGGCTCGTCAAAATCGAGATGGAATTCGCGCGCCGTGGCGCCGGGCATCGCGCAGGGCGCATCGGCCTGCCGGTAGCGGGTCTTGGCGGCATAGCGGCCAGCCGCCGGCGGCCGGCCGGCGACCCAGCTCGCGTCGGCGGCGTCCAGCGCGAGCGACTGCAGCCAGGGATGGTCGTGGCCCTGCACCACCCACAAGGTGTTGTGCTCGAGGTCCTTGCGGGCGACGAACCAGGGGGCGTGCTCGCCGCCGCCGCGCTGCGCGCCGCGTTCGCGGACGCCGCCGATGCCCAGTCCCTGCCGCTGGCCCAGCGTGTAGAAGCTCAGGCCCTGGTGCCGGCCGAGCACGCGGCCGCGCGGATCCTTGATCGGCCCCGGCTCCTTCGAGATGTAGCGGTTGAGGAACTCGCGGAAGGGGCGCTCGCCGATGAAGCAGATCCCCGTCGAGTCCTTCTTCTTCGCGTTGGGCAACCCGATCTCCTCGGCGATGCGCCGCACCTCGGTCTTGCGCAGCTCGCCGACCGGGAACAGCGTCTTGGCCAGCTGCGCCTGGTTCAGCCGGTGCAGGAAATAGCTCTGGTCCTTGGCCGGATCCAGGCCCTTGAGCAGCTCGAAGCGGGCGCCGTCCGGGGGCGCCGCCCCGTCCTGCGCCGGGGGGCTGGCCGGGTCGGCTGGTTGCCGGCGCACCCGCGCGTAATGCCCGGTGCCGATCTTGTCGGCGCCCAGGCGCATCGCGTGATCCAGGAAGGCCTTGAACTTGATCTCGGCGTTGCACAGCACGTCGGGGTTGGGTGTGCGCCCGGCCTGGTATTCGCGCAGGAATTCGGCGAAGACGCGGTCCTTGTACTCGGCGGCGAAGTTG